>NZ_SPQP01000015.1 GCF_004571075.1 Blastococcus sp. TF02A-35 | reverse complement strand
GATCTCCCCGCTCCGGCCCCGGCACCGGCCCCGGCACCGGCCCCGGCGCCGGTCACCCCGCCGCCCAGCACCGGTGGCGGTGACGCGTCGCAGGCGCAGCGCGCCATCGACGCGGCCATGCGCTACCTCGGCACCCCCTACGCCTGGGGCGGCGGCGGCAAGCGCGGCCCGGGCCCCGGCCAGGACCCCGACCTGGGCACCGTCGGCTTCGACTGCAGCGGCCTGACCCAGTACGCCTACGCGCAGGCGGGCATCTCGCTGCCGCGCAACAGCCGCGCGCAGTACGCCTCGATGCCCAAGGTGGCCGACGACGACCTGCGCCCGGGCGACCTCGTGTTCTGGGGCACCGACCCGCGCAACCCGGCGTCGATCACGCACGTGGCCATCTACCTCGGTGGCAGCCGCGTCGTGCAGGCGCCGCAGAGCGGTGACGTGGTGAAGGTGTCGCCGATGTGGTGGCGCGGCTACGTCGGCGCCGTCCGCCCCACCGCCTGAACGGCGCGAGCCCCGTCCAGTGCCTGCGGGCACGGGGCGGGGCTCGGGAAAAGGCGTCGGGCAGCCACGGGGGGAGCTGCCCGACGCACACGAAAGGCTAGCAGCACCTGTGCCCTCGGGGCAGGGGTACGGCACCGCGGCTGTGGACCTGCTCGGCTCGTCGTGCCTAGCCGGCGACTCGTCCCGCGGCAGCGGAGCGCCGGTCCCCGATGGTGTAGGACACTGGGCGAGGGGCCGGGACGAGACCGCCCTGTCGACGGCCTTCCCGTGCCCGGGCGGCCGCGGCCCGGGACGACCAGGGAGCCCCGTGAGCGAGTCCGCGCGCGAGCCGTTCAGCACCGCACCGTCGGGAACGTCGACGTCGACCCCCGCCGGGGACCTCGCGTGACCGCCGGTACCCCGGTCGGCAGCGCTCCCGCCCCGACGCCGCCGTCGACCGACGCGGCCCGGCTGGAGCGGGTGCTCTTCGAGATCAAGCGCGTCATCGTCGGGCAGGACCGCCTCGTCGAGCGGATGCTCGTCGCGCTGCTGGCCCGCGGCCACGTCCTCCTCGAGGGCGTCCCCGGTGTGGCCAAGACCCTCGCGGTGGAGACGCTGGCGACGGTCGTGGGCGGCAAGTTCGCCCGCCTGCAGTTCACCCCCGACCTGGTGCCGGCCGACATCATCGGCACCCGCATCTACAAGGCCGGCCAGGACGCCTTCGACACCGAGCTCGGCCCGGTCTTCGCCAACTTCGTCCTCACCGACGAGATCAACCGCGCGCCGGCCAAGGTGCAGTCGGCGCTGCTGGAGGTCATGGCCGAGCGGCAGGTGTCCATCGGCGGCGTCACCTACCCGCTGCCCGACCCGTTCCTGGTCCTCGCCACCCAGAACCCCATCGAGTCCGAGGGCGTCTACCCGCTGCCCGAGGCCCAGCGCGACCGTTTCCTCATGAAGGTGCTCGTCGACTACCCGAGCGCCGAGGAGGAGCGGGAGATCATCTACCGGATGGGCTCCCAGCCGCCGGTGGCCGAGACCGTGCTGGACCCCGACGAGCTCCGGCGGCTGCAGAGGACCGCGTCGCAGGTGTTCGTGCACCACGCGCTGGTGGACTACGTCGTGCGGCTCGTCGTGGCCACCCGCGCTCCGCGCGAGCACGGGATGGACGACGTCGCGAACTGGGTCTCCTACGGCGCCAGCCCGCGTGCCTCCCTCGGCCTGATCGCCGCCGCCCGCGCGCTGGCGCTGGTCCGCGGCCGTGACTACGTCCTCCCGCAGGACGTCCTCGACGTCACCGCCGACGTGCTGCGGCACCGGCTCGTGCTCTCCTACGACGCGCTGGCCGACGGCGTGCCCGCGGACCACATCGTGAAGCGGATCGTGCAGACCGTGCCGCTGCCCCAGGTGGCGCCACGGCAGCAGGCCACCGGCGGCGGCCCCGGCGCCCCGGGCGGCCCCTCGGTGCCCCCGCCGTTCTACGGCCCGCCGCAGGGCATGCCGAACGGCGCGTCGTGGCCCCCGCAGCAGCCCGGCCAGCCCCAGGGCGGCCAGCACCAGCCCGGCCCGCCCCCCGGCTACGGGCCCGGCCCGCAGGGCAACGGCGTGCCCGGCCCGGGTGGCAGCACGGCCGCCGGCCAGCAGGGCAACGGCAACGGCTCCTCACCCGGGCCGCAGTCGGCGTGATCGGTCGCCGTCGCCGGGAGGAGGCGCTCCCGGACGCGCCCGCCCACCCGGGGCTGCTGCTGCACCCCGCGACGCCCGGGTCGGGTGCCGCGACCGAGGGCAGCGACGGTGCTCCGCCGCGGTTCACCGACGGCCCGGCAGACGTGCTGCTGCGCCGCCTGGAGCTCACCGTGCGGCGGCGGCTGGACGGGCTGCTGCAGGGCGACCACCTGGGCCTGGTGCCCGGGTCGGGGAGCGAGGCGGGCGACGCCCGCACCTACCACCCGGGCGACGACGTCCGCCGGATGGACTGGCCGGTCACCGCGCGCACCCAGGTGCCGCACGTGCGGGAGACCATCGCCGACCGTGAGCTGGAGACCTGGGCCGTCGTCGACCTGTCGGCGAGCCTGGACTTCGGCACGGCCAACTGCCAGAAGCGCGACCTGGCCATCGCCGGGCTGGCCGCCGTGGGCCACCTGACCGTGCACGGCGGCAACCGGCTGGGCGCGGTGGTGACCACGGGGGAGCGGGTGGACCGCTACCCGGCCCGCCCCGGCCGACTGGCCGCCGAGCGTCTGCTGCGCTCGGTCGTGGCCACACCCCGCGCGGCGAGCGGCCGCCGAGGTGACCTCGCCCAGGCGCTGGAGACCCTGCGCCGACCGCAGCGGCGCCGCGGCCTGGTCGTGGTGATCTCCGACTTCCTCGGGGACAGCGACTGGGAGCGGCCGCTGCGCGGCCTCGGCACCCGGCACGACCTGCTGGCGGTCGAGGTCGTGGACCCGCGGGAGCTGGAGCTGCCCGACGTCGGCCTGCTGACCGTCGTCGACCCGGAGACCGGCCAGACCCTCGAGGTGCCCACGGGCAACCCCGAGTTCCGCGCCCGCTACGCCGAGGGGGCGGCCGCCCAGCGCGAGCGGGTCGCGGCGGCGCTCCGGCGGGCCGGGGCGGGGCACCTGCAGCTGCGGACCGACCGTGACTGGCTCATGGACGTCGTCCGATTCGTCGCCGAACGCCGGCGTGCCGGAAACGGAGGGGCCTCCCGATGACCTTCCAGTCCCCGTGGTGGCTGCTGGCGCTGCTGGTGGTCGCCGCGCTCGTCGCCGTCTACGTGCTGATGCAGCTGCGCCGGAAGGCTTACGCCGCGCGGTTCACCAACGTCGCGCTGCTCGGCACGCTCGTGCCCAAGCGCCCGGGCTGGAAGCGGCACCTCGCCTTCGGCATCGTGGCGGCCGGCCTGGCGACCCTGGTGGTGTCGCTCGCGGTGCCCAGCACCGAGGTGCGGGTGCCGCGCGAGAAGGCGACGGTGGTCATGGCCGTCGACGTCTCCCTCTCGATGGAGGCCAAGGACGTCGAGCCGACCCGGTTCGCGGTGATGAAGCGGGCGGCGACGGATTTCGTCGACGTGCTGCCCGAGCGGATCAACCTCGGCCTGGTCTCCTTCGCCGGGACGGCGACGACGGTCGTGCCGCCGACGACCGACCGCGGCCAGGTCGCCGTGGCCATCGAGAACCTCGACCTGGCCGAGGCGACGGCGATCGGCGAGGCGGTGTTCACCTCGCTCGCGGCGATCGAGAACTTCCAGGCGCAGCTGGAGAGCTCGGGGGAGGAGCTGCCACCGGCGCGGATCGTGCTCCTGTCCGACGGCTCGAACACCGTCGGACGCGCGAACACGCAGGCCATCGACGCGGCCCGCGCCGCCGGGGTGCCGGTCTCCACGATCGCCTTCGGCACCGACTACGGCACCCTCGAGATCGAGGGCGAGAACGTGGCGGTGCCGGTCGACCGGGCCGCGCTGGAGCAGATCGCCGACGAGACCGGTGGCAGCTTCAGCGAGGCGGCCAGCGCGGCCGAGCTCGAGCAGGTCTACAGCGACCTTGGCAGCCAGATCGGCTACACGACCGAGCCCAAGGACATCAGCCCGTGGTTCGTACGGGCCGGTGTGCTGGTCATCCTGGTCGGCGCGGTCCTCAGCCTGTTCTGGACCAACCGCCTGGTGTGAGGACCGGGCCGGGCTCGGACCGCGCGAGCTGACGTCCAGCCGCGCCGTGGCGCGGCTGGACGTCCGGCGGCGAGGGTTGACCCGGTCCAGCGACGGCCCGCCGAGCCCGCTACCTGCTCGGGTCGAGGACGAGCTTGCCGGTGGTGCGGCGGGCCAGCAGGTCCTGGTGCGCCTCGGCGACCTTCGTGAGCGGGTAGCGGCCGCCGACGACCGGCTCCAGCCGGCCGGCGTCGACCATGGCCAGCAGGTCGGTCATGGCGGCGTCCATCATCTGCGGGCGGGCCATGCAGTGCGCCAGCCAGAACCCGATGACCGCGCGGCTCTTCTGCATGAGCATGCCCGGGGGGACCGCGCGGGTCTCCTGGCGCGCGGCCATGCCGTAGGCGACCAGCCGGCCGAACGGGGCCAGCGCGCTGAGCGAGCCCGCGAAGACGTTGCCGCCGGTCATCTCCAGCACGATGTCGACCGGCTTGCCGCCGTTGGCCTCGCGCAGCGCGGAGGTGAACGCCTTCGGGTCCTCGTCGGCCAGGGCCGGGTCGACGGTGGCGTGCGCACCGAGCTGCTCGGCGAGCTGCCGCTTCTCGGGGGAGGAGGCGGTGGCGATGACCCGGCCGGCGCCCCAGCGGCGCGCCAGCTGCACGGCCAGCGAGCCGACGCCGCCCGCGCCGGCGATGACGACGACGGTCTCGCCCTCGGCCAGGTGGGCGCTGGTGCGCAGCAGGTGCCAGGCGGTCGAGCCCTGGAGGACGACGGCGAGCGCCTGCTCGTCGGTCACGCCGTCCGGCACCGCCCAGGTGAGGAAGTCGTGCGCGACGACCTTCTCGGCGTAGCCGCCGCCGTCGAGCAGGCCGACGACGCGCTGGCCGCCACCGACCGGGGTGCCGACGAACTCCGCGCCCGGCACGAGCGGGAGCTTCTGCTCGGCGAGGTAGCTGTTCTCGATCTGGTGGGTGTCGGCGAAGTTGATCCCGGCCGCGGAGACGTCGTAGAGCTTCTGGCCCGGTCCCGCCTCCGGCTCCGGGATGTCGACGACGTCCAGGACCTCCGGCCCGCCGAAGCGGGTGATCTGCACAGCACGCATGCGGGCCAGGCTAGGGGCACCCGGTTCCGAGGGATCGCCGGGGCGACGGCTGGAACCCAGCGCTCAGCCGGTCGTCGTCCCGCCCCGCAACGTCTCGGCGCAGCGGACGAGGTCTCCGTGCAGCCGGCGCAGGTCCTCCGCGGACAGCCCTTCGACCATCCTGCTCTCCACCTCCGCGACGGCTCGGCTGGCCTGGCGCAGCAGGTCCCGTCCTGCTGCGGTGAGCTCGGTGGGCAGCGCGCGACCTTGCGGCGCCGCGTCCGGCCGGGTGAGCAGGCCCCGGGCGGCCAGCCCCGTCAGCACCCCGTGCATCGACTGCCGTGTGACGAAGGTGCGCCGGGCCAGCTCGGCGGCGGAGATCCCGGGCCGCTGGCCCAGCACCTCCAGCGAGGAGTACTGCGACACCGACAGGTCCAGCGGCCTGAGCGCGTCGTCCATCGCGCTGCGCAGCGCCGAGGCCGCCTCCTTCATCGCGTAACCGACCGAGGCGCTCAGATCCCCTACTTGCCGCATGTCAGTATCCTGACATACGGTGGTTATGTCAGGACCCTGACATAACCCCCAGGAGGAGCAGTGACCGTGACCGGACCGGACTTCATCGCTCTGCAGGTGCAGGACGTCGAGGCCGCCGCCAGGTTCTACGAGGAGCGGCTGGGCCTGCGCCGAGCGCCGACGGCTCCGCCGGGCGCCGTCGTGTTCGCCACCGAGCCGATCCCCTTCGCCGTGAGGTCGCCGCTACCCGGCACCGACCTGGCGGCGGCCCAGCCCCGGCCGGGCGTGGGGGTGGCGCTCTGGTTCGCCGCCGGTGACGCGCAGGTCCTTCACGACGAGCTGGTGGTTGCAGGCGTGACCGTGCTCGCGCCGCCGGCGGACAGCCCCTTCGGCCGCACCTTCACCTTCGTGGACCCCGAGGGCTACGCCATCACCGTCCACGACCGCGGCTGAGAGCGCGCTGTGGTGTCGTGCGGAACCGCCCGGCCGTCAGCGCAGGGCGGTGGCCGCGTCCTAGCGGGCGCGCGCGAAGTCGGCCGGGGTGAAGCGGCCCGCGGAGAGCTCGTGCTCGACCTGCTCCAGGCTCCGCCCGGTGAGCTCGGGCATGCGCCGGTAGAGGAAGACGAACCCGGCGATGTTGAACGCGGCGTACAGCCAGAACGTCTGCCCGGTGCCGATCGTGTCGATGATGCTCAGCAGCGTCAGGGTGATGAGCAGGTTCGTGCCCCACAGCGACGCCGACTGCGCCGCGGCGCCGGCCTCGCGGGTGGCCAGCGGGTAGATCTCCGAGCCGGTGAGCCAGCCCATCAGCTGGATGCCGCCGGCGGTGAAGGCCATGAACGCGACCAGGGTCGCGATGATGTACGGGACCTGCGCCTGGCCGTCGTTGCCGGTGACGAAGAAGGTGCCCAGCACGACCAGGGCCAGCGCGGCGCCCGGCAGGGTCAGCAGGGTGAGCCGCCGCCGGCCGACGCGGTCGATGATCGCCAGCCCGATGAGCTGGGTGACCAGGTACGTCGCGCCGAGGGCGACCGGCACGCGCAGCGCCGCGCTGTCGGAGAAGCCGTTGTCGGTGAGGATCGTCGGTGAGTAGTAGACGATCATCTCGATGCCCGAGAGCTGGGTGAAGACCGCCAGGCCGCAGCCGACGACGAGCGCCGGCCGCACCCACGGCTCACGCAGCCCCCGCCAGCCCCGGGTGCTGGCGGTGCGCTCGGCCTCGACCAGCTCGTCGATCTCGTGCAGCTCGCCGGAGACGTCCGTGCCCGGCGGGCGCACGCGCTGGAGCGCCTCCCGCGCCTGGTCCCGGTGTCCGGCCTTGACCAGCCAGCGCGGGCTGTCGGGCAGGCGGAGCATCAGCCCGAGCATCAGCGCGCTGGGCACCACGGCCGCGCCGATCGCCACCCGCCAGTCCACGCTCTCGGTGGCGCCGACGATGGTGGCGATGAGGATGCCGACGCCGATGGCGACCTGGAAGAAGAGCACCAGGCGCCCGCGGTACCTCGTCGGGGCCAGCTCGGCGACGTAGACCGGAGCGGTCTGGGTGGCGCCGCCGACGGCGAAGCCGAGCACGATGCGGGCCAACGACAGCGTCAGCGGGTTCGGCGCGAGCGAGGCCGCCAGCGAGCCGACGACGAACACCGCGGCGACGACCAGCAGCGTCGTCCGCCGGCCGAGGCGCTCGCTGAGCCGGCTGCAGACGAGGGCGCCGACCACCGCACCGGCCAGGATGGACGCGGCGATCACCTGCTCCCACCCGCTGCCGATGCCGAACTCGTCGGTGATCTGCAGCAGGGCGCCGGAGATGATCCCGGTGTCGTAGCCGTAGAGCAGACCGGAGATGGCCGAGACCAGGGCCACGACGACGACGGCGCTGGTGAGGCCTCCGCCGTCGTCACGCGCCGCCGCCGTGCCGGACCGGGTCGCGGGTCGGTCCTCGGACGCGGAAATCAGGAGCCCCTATCGGCGTGCGGCTGCGGCGCTCGCCACCGTATGGCCGACGGCGGCGGGGCGCAGGACGTGGCGCGGGGGCAGCGGGTGCTCAGGAGGGGCGGGCGAGGGGCTCGGTGGACGCCAGGGACCGGCGGCAGGAGTTGAGGTAGCCGCGCAGCGCGTCGCGCTGCCCGCGGTCGAGCTCCTGGAGCATCCGCTCCTCGAGCTGGGCGACCAGCGGGTCGTACTCAGCCAGGAACGCCCGCCCCTCCGCGGTCAGCCGGATGAGCATCCGGCGGCGGCTGTCCGGGTCGACCTGCCGCTCGATCATCCCGCGGCGCTCCAGCGCGCCCACGAGGTCCGAGGTGGACTGGGCGCTGACGAACGATGCCCGGGCCAGGTCGGCCGAGGACATCGCCGGGCGGCGGACGAGGACCGAGAGCGCGGTGTACTGCAGCGCCGTGATCCCCGAGGGCCGCAGCAGCGCGTCGAGCTGGGCGCGCGTGGCCAGCTCCAGCTGCTTCACGACGTAGAGCAGCAGCGGGGGAGCGGGGGGGCCCGACGGTCGCTCTGTCACCCCGACATACAAGCAGGGGACGGGTCCGGGGGTCGGCCCGCCCGACATGCTTGCGGAGATCCGGCCGACGTGTGACCATCAGGATTCTTGATAGTTCTGCGGTGTCGAGGAGTCGTCGTGATCCATGGAGCAGGCACCACCGCCGGGGATCTCCCCGACACCCTCCGGGTCAGGACGGCAGGCCCCGTCGCGGTGCTGACCCTGGCCCGCGCCGCCAAGCGCAACGCGCTGAACGACTCCACGGTGCTGGGCATCGAGCGGTTCTTCCAGACCCTGGGCCCGGCCGTCCGCGTGGTCGTCATCGACGCCGACGGGGACCACTTCTGCGCCGGCCTCGACCTCGCCGAGATGACCGAGCGCGACACCCTCTCCGGTGTCGCGCACTCGCAGATGTGGCACCGGGTCTTCGACGTCGTCGAGAACGGCACCGTCCCCGTCATCGCCGTCCTCAAGGGCGCGGTGGTCGGCGGCGGGCTCGAGCTCGCCAGCGCCGCCCACATCCGGGTCGCCGAGACCTCGACGTTCTACGCCCTGCCGGAGGGCCAGCGGGGGATCTTCGTCGGGGGCGGCGCCTCGGTGCGCGTGCCGAAGCTCATCGGCGTCTCGCGGATGACCGACATGATGCTCACGGGCCGCCGCTACGGCGCCGAGGACGGCGCGGCGGTGGGGCTGTCCCAGTACGTCGTGCCGGAGGGTGCGGGCCTGGAGACCGCGCTGGAGCTCGCCGACAAGGTGGCCGGCGTCGCCCCCCAGACGACCTTCGCCGTGCTGCAGGCGCTGCCCAGGATCGCCGAGGCGAACCCGCGCGACGGCTTCCTCATGGAGTCGCTGATGGCCGCGATCGCCCAGGGCACCGACGACGCCAAGGGCCGGATGCGCGACTTCCTGGACGGCCGGGCCGCCAAGGTCACCCGATGAGCGGGGTGCGGCACGGCGACGTCGTCTGGGAGCCGCCGGCCGACGTCCTGGAGACCTCCCGGGTGGGCGCGTTCATCCACTGGCTCGCCGACCACCGGGGCCTGCACCTGACCACCCACGACGAGCTGTGGCGCTGGTCGGTCGCCGACCTCGAGGGCTTCTGGTCCGCCGTCTGGGAGTTCTTCGGCGTCACCGCCTCGGCGCCGTACACGACGGTGCTGGAGGAGCGGCGGATGCCCGGCGCCCGCTGGTTCCCCGGCGCCCGGCTCAACTACGCGGAGCACGCGCTCGGCGGGGAGGACGACGCCGACCGGGTCGCGGTGCTCGGCCGGTCGCAGACCCGCCCCGACGTCGACCTGACCTTCGGTGACCTCCGGGACCAGGTGGCCCGCGCCCGCGCCGTGCTGCTGGACCTCGGGGTCCGCCGCGGCGACCGGGTGGTGGGCTACCTCCCCAACGCGCCGGAGGCACTGGTCGCCTTCCTCGCCACGGCCAGCATCGGCGCCATCTGGGCCAGCTGCGCCACCGAGTTCGGGGTGCGCAGCGTCGTGGACCGGTTCGCCCAGCTGGACCCGGTCGTGCTCCTGGTCGCGGGCGGCTACCGCTACGGCGACAAGGACGTCGACCGCCGCCCGCAGGTGGCCGAGATCCGGGCCGGCCTGCCGACGGTGCGCGCCGTCGTCGACATCCGGTACGGCCCCTGGGTGGTGGACGACGCGCTGTCCTGGCCCGGGCTGCTGGCCGCCGCGCCCGGCGGCCGGCCGGCCTTCGAGCAGGTGCCGTTCGACCACCCGCTGTTCGTGCTGTTCTCGTCGGGCACCACCGGCCAGCCCAAGGCGATCGTGCACGGGCACGGCGGGATCCTGCTGGAGCACCTCAAGAACCACGCGCTGTCGTGGGACATGGGGCCGGCCGACCGGATGCTCTGGTTCTCCACGACCGCGTGGATGATGTGGAACGCGCTGGTCAGCTCGCTGCTGGTCCGCTCGTCGATCGTGATGGTCGACGGCAACCCGGTGCACCCCGACGTCGCCTGGCAGTGGCGGCTGGCGGCCGAGACCCGCGCGACCATCATGGGTGCCAGCCCCGGGTTCGTGATGGCGTGCCGCAAGGCCGGCCTGGACCTGGGCCGCGACCACGACCTGGCCGTCCGCGTCGTCGGCTCGGCCGGCGCCCCGCTCCCCCCGGAGGGCTACGCCTGGGTCGCCGAGCAGCTCGGGCCCGGCGTGCAGCTCAACGTCGGCAGCGGTGGCACGGACGTCTGCTCCGGCATCGTGCAGAACAACCCGCTGCTCCCGGTGTGGGCGGGGGAGATCTCCGGCCGGTCCCTCGCGGTCGACGCGCACGCCTTCGACGAGTCCGGCGCCGAGGTGGTGGGGGAGCTGGGCGAGCTGGTCATCACCTCGCCGATGCCGTCGATGCCGGTGTCCTTCTGGGGCGACCCCGACGGCAGCCGGCTGCGCGGGACGTACTTCGACCGCTACCCCGGGGTCTGGCGGCACGGGGACTGGATCGTGTTCAACGAGAACGGCAGCTGCCACGTCACCGGCCGGTCCGACGCCACCCTCAACCGCGGGGGCGTCCGGCTGGGTACCGCGGAGTTCTACCGGGTCGTCGAGGAGCTGGACGGCGTCGCCGACAGCCTCGTCGTCCACCTGGAGGACCCCGAGGGCGGCAACGGGGAGCTGCTCCTCTTCGTCACCCTCGACCCGGGCGCGACCCTCGACGACGAGCTTCGGCGGACCATCGCGACCGCCCTGCGCACCGCGCTCTCGCCGCGGCACGTCCCCGACGACGTGGTCGAGCTCCCGGTCATCCCGCGCAACCTCACCGGCAAGAAGCTGGAGCTGCCGGCCAAGCGCATCCTGCAGGGCGCGCGCCTGGAGGACGTCGCGAGCCGGGACGCGCTGGCCGTGACCACCTCGCTCGACGCCCTGGTCGAGCTCGGGCGCACCCGCGGGAGCCGGCGGTGATCGCCGGCGAGGACGTCCGCACGGTCGCGGTCGTGGGAGCCGGCTCCATCGGCGCGAGCTGGACGGCGCTCGCGCTCGGCCGCGGCCTGCGGGTCGTCGCCACCGACCCGGCCGACGGCGCGGAGGACGCGCTCCGCCGCACCGTCGCCGACCGGCTGACCGAGCTCGACCTGCCGCTGGACCAGTCGCTGCTGACCTTCACCACCGACGCGCGGGAGGCCGCCGCCGCTGCCGACCTCGTGCTGGAGGGCGGCCCGGAGCGGCTCGACGTCAAGCAGGCCATCTTCGCCGCGCTCGACGACGCCGCCCGCGCGGACGTCGTCCTGGCCAGCAGCTCGTCGGGGCTGCTGCCCAGCTCCTTCCAGAGCGCCTGCGCGCGGCATCCCGAGCGGGTCCTGGTCGCCCACCCCTTCAACCCGCCGCACCTGGTGCCGCTGGTCGAGGTGGTGGGCGGCGAGCAGACCTCGGACGCCGCGGTGCAGGCGACCGTCGCCACCCTGCGGCACTGGGGCAAGCGCCCCATCCACCTGCGCCGCGAGCTGCCCGGCCACGTGGTCAACCGGCTGCAGGCGGCGCTGTGGCGCGAGGCCTGCCACCTGGTCGAGCAGGGGGTGGTGACCGTCGAGGACATCGACGTCGCCATCGCCAACGGCCCCGGGCTGCGCTGGGCGCTCCTGGGACCGTTCGCCACCCAGCACCTCTCGGGCGGGCCCGGCGGGATGGCCCACGTGCTGGAGCACCTGGGCCCGCCGATGGTCGAGTGGTGGCACGACCTCGGTGCCCCGGAGCTGACGCCCGAGCTGGTGGACACCCTCGTCGAGGGCGTCCGCGCCGAGTTCGAGGGGCGGCCCGAGGCCGACGTCATGGCCCGCCGCGACCGCGCCCTGCGCGAGCTGACGGCCCTCAAGGCAGCCCTCGGGCTGGACTGACGCGGACGGACGAGGAGACGGCATGCAGGACCAGGGACTGGGCTCGTGGCCGGCCCGCCGCGCCCGGATGACCCCGCACAAGGCGGCCTACGTCCAGGACGGCGTCCCCACGACCTACGCGCAGCTCGAGGAGCGGGCCACCCGGCTGGCGCACGCGCTGCGCGACCGCGGGATCCAGCGCGGGGAGCGGGTGGCCTTCCTCGGGCTGAACTCCGTCGAGCTCGTCGTCACCATGTTCGCCACGGCCAAGCTCGGGGCGGTCTTCCTGCCGCTGAACACCCGCCTGGCCCCGGCGGAGACGGCGTGGATCCTCGCCGACAGCGAGCCCCGGCTCCTGGTATGGGACGCGGGCTTCGAGGCCGTCGTCGGCTCGCCCGACGTGCGCGCGCTCGGCCTGGCGGAGCTGCCCGTCGAGTCCGACGCCGGCCGGGGGCTGGACGCGGTGCTGTCGGACGACACGACCCCGCTGGACCTGCCCGTCGGCCACGACGAGCTGTTCATGATCCAGTACACGTCGGGCACCAGCGGGCGCCCCAAGGGCGTGCAGCTCACCCACGGCAACATCGTGTGGAACGTCTTCAACCTGCTCGTCGACGTCGACGTCCGCAACGACGAGATCGCCCTGGTGACCGCGCCGCTGTTCCACACGGCCGCCCTGAACCAGGTGCTGTTCCCGACCCTGCTCAAGGGCGGCACCGCGCTGGTCGAGGCCCGCTTCGACCCCGACCGGGCGCTCGACCTGGTCGAGCAGCACCGGGTCACGCTGCTCTTCGGCGTCACGTCGATGTACCTGGCGCTGTCCCAGAGCAGCCGCTGGGCGACCCGCGGACCTCACCTCGCTGCGCAGCGCGCTCAGCGGGGGTGCGCCGATCCCGGAGAGCCTGCTCCGCACCTGGGTCGACCGCGGGCTGATGATCATCCAGGGCTACGGCCTGACCGAGTCCTCGCCGGGCGCGACGATGCTCCGGGCGGAGGACGGGCTGCGCAAGCTCGGCTCGGCCGGGACGTCCTGCTTCTTCAGCGACGTGCGCGTGGTGACCCCGGCCCTCGACCCGGCGCCCGCCGGCGAGCCGGGGGAGGTGCTGGTGCAGGGGCCGAACGTCACCCCCGGGTACTGGCGCGACCCGCAGTCCACCGCGGAGGCGCTGCTCGACGGCGGGTGGCTGCGCACCGGGGACCTCGCCGTCGCCGACGAGGAGGGCTACCTCTCCATCGTCGGCCGGCTCAAGGACATGTACATCTCCGGCGGCGAGAACGTGTACCCGGTCGAGGTCGAGGACGCGATCTACACCCACCCGGCCGTCGCCGAGTGCGCGGTCATCGGCGTGCCCGACGAGAAGTGGGGCGAGGTCGGCCGGGCGGTGGTCGTGACCCGTCCCGGGCACTCGCTGACCGCCGACGAGCTGCTGGCCCACCTGGAGGGCCGGCTGGCCCGCTACAAGCACCCGCGCAGCGTCGTCCTCACCGACCAGCTGCCGCACAACGCCTCGGGCAAGCTCGTGAAGGCGCGCGTCCGTGAGCTGCACGGTTCCACCCCCCGGCAGGAGGCCGACTCATGACCCGCTACGTCCCCCGCATCGACACGGCTGCGGTGCGCGCGATCGACATGCACGTGCACGTCGAGCAGGACGACCACGGCTGCCTCTCCCTCGACCAGGAGCTCATGGACGCCTCGGCGGCGTACTTCCGCTCCTCGGACAACCGGACGCCGACGGTGGCCGACCTGGCCGAGCGCTACCGGGCGGCCGGCATGGCCGCGGTGGTGTTCACCGTGGACGCCGCCACCGCGACCGGGCACCCGGCGCTGTCCAGCGAGGAGATCGCCGCGCAGGCCGCCGAGCACGCCGACGTGCTGATCCCGTTCGGCTCCGTGGACCCCCACCGGGGTGCCGCGGCGGTCGACCAGGCCCGGCGGCTGGTGAAGGAGCACGGCGTGCGCGGGTTCAAGTTCCACCCCAGCCTGCAGGCGTTCTCGCCCGACGACGAGGCCTTCCGCCCCCTGTGGGCCGCGCTGGAGGAGCTCGGCGTCCCCGCCCTGTTCCACACCGGCCAGAACGGCATCGGCGCGGGGCTGCCGGGCGGGCGGGGGATCAAGCTGAAGTACTCCAACCCCCTCCTGCTCGACGACGTCGCGGCCGACTTCCCGGGCCTCACGGTGGTCCTGGCCCACCCGTCGGTGCCGTGGCAGGCCGAGGCCATCTCGATGGCGACGCACAAGGCCAACGTCTTCATCGCCCTGTCGGGCTGGTCCCCGAAGTACTTCCCCCCGGAGCTGGTCAGGGCGGCCGGCGGCATGCTCCGCCGGAAGGTGCTCTTCGGCAGCGACTACCCGCTCATCGCGCCCGAGCGCTGGATCGAGGACTTCCGCGGTCTCGGCCTCAAGGAGGAGGTCCTCCCGGGCATCCTCAAGGACAACGCGATCGGCGTCCTCGGCCTCGGCTGACCGCCCCCGCACCGCCTCCCGCGCCATCTGGAGGGCGCCTGCGCAGCGACCTCCGAGACCGCTCCGCAGCCTATTGACAGAGTGTGCGCCGCGTCACCACAATCGTCAGGAATCCTGACTATCAGGATCCTGCGGCCAGGCGCCGCGGGGACGTCGGCGCCGCCCCCGGGCGCGCAGCGGCGGAAACCCACCCGACCCACCGAACGGAGCCCCCCATGGTGCGCAGACTGGTCCCGGTCCTCGCCGTCTCGATGCTGGCCCTCGCAGCCTGCGGGGGAGGCGACGAGGGCGGCTCCGGCGGGGGCTCCGGTGGCGGCTCGGCCGAGGGCGAGGTCCGCCAGGTCACCGTCGGGGCGCTCCCGATCCTCCCGACCGCGGCCCTGTACGCCGGGATCGAGGAGGGCTTCTTCGAGGACCGCGGGATCGAGGTGACGGTGGAGACCGGGCAGGGTGGCGCCGCGCTGATCCCCGGCGTCATGGCCGGCCAGATCGACTTCGCCACCAGCAACCCGGTCTCGCTGCTCCAGGCCAAGGAGAAGGGCCTCGACGTCCGCGTCGTGTCGCACTGGACGTCCGCGCTCTCCGAGGGCGACACGGACATCAACGGCGTGGTCGCCCAGGCCGGCTCGGGCATCGAGTCCGCCGCCGACCTCGCGGGCAAGCGCGTCGCCATCAACACCCTGAACGGGATGGGCGACCTCACGATCCGCGCGGCGGTCGAGAAGGACGGCGGGGACCCCGACGCCGTGCAGTTCGTCGAGCTGCCCTTCCCGGACATGCCGGCGGCCCTGGGCCAGGGCAACGTCGACGCCGTCTGGGTGCCCGAGCCCTTCCTGGGCAGCCTGCAGGCCGCGGGCAACACCGTGGTGACCTACGCGAGCAAGGACTCGGTGCCGGGGCACCCGACCCAGCTGTTCTTCACCTCCGCCCAGCTGCTGCAGTCCGACCCGCAGCTCGTGGAGGACATGACCGCGGCGCTCGAGGAGACCCTGGAGTTCGCCGACGCGAACCCCGACGCGGTCAAGGCGCAGATCAAGACGGTGCTGCCGCAGCTGCCCCCGGAGGCCGCGGAGAACGTGACCCTCGAGGAGTTCGGCACCGACCTCCGTCGCGAGCAGCTCGAGGAGCTGGGCGGGCTCATGAAGGAGTACGGCCTCCTCGAGGAGGACGCCGACGTCGACGGGCTGCTGCCGGAGGAGTGACGGCGGCAGGGGGGCAGCGCGAGCGGCACCGACGTCCGGGCACATGTCATGCATCGACCAGAGGGAAGACCATGAGACGGATGCCGGCGCCGACGGCCGCCCCCCTGCCGTTCCCCGCCCGCGCCACCGCGGGCGCGCCGCACGCCGACGTCGTGGCGGTCCGTCCGTGACCGGGTCCCCGGCGGTGGTGTCCTCCGCGGGCGGCCCGAGCGCCCCGGCCTCCGGGATCGCCGGGAGCCCCCGGCCCCGGCGCCGGCGCGGCGTGCCGCAGGTGGTGCTGGGGCTGGTCGGCCTGGCCGCCCTGGTGCTGCTGGTGGAGGTCCTGCCGCGCGTCGGCGTCCTGCCCCGCGAGTACTTCCCGGCGTCCTCGGAGATCGGCTCGGCGCTGGCCGACCTGGTGACGCAGCCGACCTTCTGGACGGCGGTCGGGGACACCCTGCAGGCTGGGCGCTGGGGCTGGCGATCGCCGCGGCCGCCGGCATCGTCCTCGGCATCCTCATCGGGAGCTCCCGGTTCGCCCGCGAGGCCACGGCCTCCACGATCGAGTTCCTCCGGCCGATCCCCTCGGTGGCGCTGATCCCGATCGCCGTGCTGCTCTACGGCTCGCAGCTGGAGAGCAAGCTGCTCCTGGTCGTCTACGCGTCGTTCTGGCAGGTCCTCGTCCAGGTGCTCTACGGCGTGCAGGACGTCGACCCCGTGGCGCAGGACACCGCGCGGGCCTACGGCCTGGGCCGGTGGGCGCGGGTCCGGTACCTCACCTGGCCGACCGCGCTGCCGTACGTGATGACCGGGCTGCGGCTGGCCGCGGCGGTGGCTTTGATCCTCGCCGTCACCTCCGAGCTGGTCATCGGCAACCCCGGGCTGGGGAAGTCCATCGCCGCCGCCCAGAGCAGCGCCGCCTACCCGACGACCTACGCACTGGTCGTCGTCACCGGGATCCTCGGCGTGCTGGTCAACGTCGTGTTCCGTGCCGTCGAGCGGCGGGCGCTGTCCTGGCACCCGTCCCAGCGAGGGGAGCTGCCGGCATGAGCGTCCTGCGCCGCACCGGGTACGTCCTGGGCCTCCCGGTCGTGCTGCTCGTGTCCTGGTGGTTCCTCAGCGCGAACAGCACCGACTTCTTCTTCCCACCGCTGTCGCGGATCCTCGAGAGCCTGCGGGAGGAGTGGTTCGGCCCCCGCCTGACCGAGGACGTGTGGCCGAGCCTCTACCGCCTCGCCGCGGGCTACGCCGTGGCGATCGTCGTCGCGGTGGCCCTGGGCGTGCTCATCGGGACCTCGCGGATCGCCCGCGGTCTGCTGGAGCCGGTGCTGGAGTTCTTCCGCGCCATCCCGCCGCCGGTGCTGGTGCCGATCTTCATCCTGTTCTTCGGCCTCGGCGACGGCATGAAGATCCTCGTCATCGCCTTCGGCTGCATGTGGCCGATCCTGCTCAACACCGTCGAGGGCGTCCGCGCCGTCGACTCCGTCCTCAGCGACACCGGGCGGGTCTACGGCCTGAGCGGCTGGCCCCGGCTGCGGCACCTCGTGCTGCCCAGCGCCAGCCCGCAGATCTTCGCCGGCCTCCGGCAGGGGCTGTCCGTCGCGATCATCCTCATGGTCATCAGCGAGCTGTTCGCCGCGGACAACGGGCTCGGCTTCGCCGTCGTCCAGGCGCAGCGCAGCTTCGCCGTCCCCGAGACCTGGGCCGGGATGTTGATGCTCGGGCTGCTCGGCTTCCTGCTGGCGCTGCTGTTCCGCATCGTCGAGAACCGCCAGCTCGCCTGGTACCACGGCCTGCGCCGCGCGCAGCGCTCGAACTGACCTCGTCCGCCCTCCGGAAGGTTCCACATGCTCGACGTCCGCGGCATCCAGAAGATCTACGAGGGGAAGGGGCGCACGGTCGAGGCCGTGCGGGACCTGACCTTCTCGGTCGGCTCCGGCGAGCTGGTGTGCATCGTCGGCCCCTCGGGCTCGGGGAAGACGACCCTGCTCAAGATCATGTCCGGGCTGCTGCAGCCGACCGCCGGTGAGGTGCTCGTCGAGGGCAAGAGGGTCGACGGGCCGCCCCCGGGCATGGCCGTGGTGTTCCAGGAGTACGGGCGCAGCCTGTTCCCCTGGATGACCGTGCGGGAGAACGTCGAGCTCCCGCTCAAGCAGAAGAAGCTGCCCGCGGCGCGGCGCACGGAGCTGATCGACGAGTCGCTGGCCGCGGTCGGCCTCGCCGAGGCCCACGGCGCCTACCCGTGGCAGCTCTCCGGGGGCATGCAGCAGCGCGTGGCGATCGCCCGCGCCGTCGCCTACGAGCCGCAGGTGCTGCTGATGGACGAGCCGTTCGCCGCGGTGGACGCACAGACCCGCGCGGACCTGGAGGACCTCATCCGCGACATCTGGCACCGGTTCCAGGTGACGACGCTGTTCGTCACCCACGACATCGACGAGGCGGTCTACCTCGGGCAGCGGGTGCTCATCCTGTCCAGCTCGCCGACCGTCGTCCGGCAGGACCTGGCCATCGACCTGCCGGACGCGCGGGACCAGCTCACCACCCGGTCCTCGCCCCGCTTCGCCGAGCTGCGCGCGCAGGTCTACTCACAGATCCACCGGCCGAAGGAGCCCGCCGGCGAGCCTGCGTCCGGCGCACACCCGGTCGCGAGCTAGCGGCCGGCACCACCCCACGGACGCCGGTCCTCAGGCGTCACCCGACAGCTGGAAGGGGCACCATGACCAGGCGTTTCCACCGGGTGCTGGCGGTCACCGCCGCCACGCTCATCACCGCGACGGGCGTCACCGCCGCGGCGACCTCCGCGGCGGCCGCGCCGCCGTCGCACTCCTCCGCCGCGGGCAAGGGGCACCTCGCGCCCGCGCGGCCCGGCACGCTGCTCGAGTGCGCGTCGCTGGTCGGCTTCAGCTACGCGAGGACGACGATCACCTCCGCCGCGCTGGTCCCGGCCGGCACGGTCACCAACGCCGGCGCGCCCGTCGGGGAGCACTGCCAGGTGCGGGGCGAGATGAACCGGCGGGTCAGCCCCGTCGACGGCAAGAGCTACGCCATCGGCTTCGAGATGCGGCTGCCGCGCGACTGGGCCGGCCGCTACCTCTACCAGGCCAACGGCGGGGTCGACGGGACCGTCGTCCCGGCGTACGGCAACGTCACCGGCGGCCAGCTCCGCAGCGGGCTGCAGATGGGCTTCGCCGTGCTGAGCTCGGACGCCGGGCACGGCACGCCGACCCCCGACTTCGGACGCGACCCGCAGGCCCGGCTCGACTACGGCTACCAGGCGGTCGGCACCCTGACGCCGATGGCCAAGAAGCTCATCGCCGCCGCCTACGGGCGCGGCCCGGACCGCTCCTACTTCGCGGGCGGCTCCAACGGCGGTCGGCACACCATGGTGGCCGCCGCCCGGTACGCCGACCAGTACGACGGCTTCCTCGCCGTCGCTCCCGGGTTCAACCTGCCCAAGGCGGCGGTGGCGCAGATGTGGGGCGCCCAGCAGTGGGCCACCGTGGCGACGGGCCCGAACCTCGAGACCGCCTTCCCGAAGGAGCAGCGGCAGCTCGTCGCCGACGCGATCCTGCGCAGCTGCGACGGCCTCGACCGGCTCGCGGACGGGATGGTGCAGGACGCCGAGGGCTGCGCGCGGGCCTTCGACCTCGACGAGGCGGTGCCGACCTGTGCCGCCGGTCCTGAGGCGACCTGCCTCACGGCTGCCCAGAAGGAGGTCGTCGAGCGGGTCTTCGCCGGTGCCCGCAACAGCGCCGGCGCCGAGCTGTACAGCCCGTTCTACTTCGACCCGGGTCTCACCTCGCCCGGCTGGGCCACGTGGAAGTTCCAGCTGTCCGTGCTCCTGGACCCGGGTGCCGTCGGGCTCATCTTCTCGACCCCGCCGACGGACCCGGCCACGGTGGGTGGTCCTCGGAACTACGCGCTGAGCTACGACGTGGACACCCAGTACGGGAAGCTGTTCGCCACGGACGGGACGTACCGGGAGAGCGGCATGTCGTTCATGACGCCGCCGAACCCGACGAACCTGGACACGCTGCGCACGCGGGGCGCGAAGATGGTCGTCGCCCACGGGGTCTCCGACGCGGTCTTCTCCGCGAAGGACACCGCACGCTGGTACGAAGAGCTCGACCGCGCCTACCGCGGGAAGGCGGGGGACTTCGTCCGGTACTTCGAGGTGCCGGGCATGGGCCACGTCTCCGGCGGACCGGCCACCGACCAGTTCGACGGTCTCGGCGCGGTCGTCGACTGGGTCGAGCGGGGCAAGGCCCCGGACCGCATCGTCGCCACCGCACGGGGTGCGGGGAACCCCGGTGGGGCCAACCCGGAGGTGCCGGCGACCTGGGCGGCCGACCGGAGCCGGCCGCTGTGCCCGTTCCCGCTGGTGGCGACCTACAAGCGGGGCGACGTCGAGGACGCTGCGAGCTTCGACTGCAAGAAGAGCAGCGGGAAGGTCGCCTCGGTGCCGGGGGCGGGCCACGGCGGCGGCCGGGGCTGACCCGCTCGCACGCTCGGCCGGGGGGCTCGTCGGTTCGTCCGGCGGGCCCCTCGGCGTCCCCGGGGGGACGCCGGCCGTCAGGCGACGTCGGTGCGCGCCTCGGAGAGGTACTCGCGGACGGCGGTCTCCGGCACGCGGAAGGAGCGGCCGACGCGCACGGCGGAGAGCTCGCCGCCGTGGACCAGGCGGTAGACGGTCATCTTCGAGACCCGCATGATCGCGGCGACCTCGGCCACGGTGAGGAAGCTGACGGCGCGCGGGGCGGGGCGCTCGGCGGCCGGGCGCTGGGCCACGGGGCGCTGGGCCATCGGGGGGGCCTGCTGCGGGCGGGCGCCGGTCGGCGCGACGCGGGCGGCGGGGTAGCCGGAGTGCATGGCGGGCCGGGGCGCGGGGCGCTGGCCGTAGGCCACCGGGCGGGCCAGGGTGGCGGCGGTGGAGCGCTGGGGAAGAGACACGTTCGTTCCTCTCGATGGCGTTCGGGAACGCGTCAGCCGCTGACTGCGGCTACGAAGTGCGCCCCCCGTGCTGGTACCCACAGTAAGCAGCCGAGTGCGCTGGGTGTCAGGTCGAGACGGACGAGACGGACCGTTCCCCTTCGTCATATGTTGCCCGTGCGCCCGACGCGACCGCTGCGAAGCGGGTGGTGACAGGCGGTGCGTGGGACGGGCGGGGCCGCCGGTGGCCCGGACCGCCGGCGCGGGCCCCTCCGTCCGCCGTGCCGTCCCCGGCCGGCCCCACGCCCTCGGGGGTCGCCAAGATCGGCTCCGGGGGTGCAGCCGGGCGGTTCGCGCTACTGTGGGGACGGCATAGGCCCAGCAGGGCCGCACGTCCGGCGACGACTCCTGATCTCGCGTGGGTGCCCCCGGTGATCCCGGCGGCTGTCGGCCCACCGCGGAGACGTCCTCCCGGCGGCGTCGATCGCCCACTGATCCGTGGGCCTCGGCGCAGCAGCCACGCGGGAACCCCGCCCCTCGGCCCCGGCCGGCGGGCGGCTCCCGCGGCAGCTTGTCGTGGCGCTCGGCCCGGGCGCCCAGAGGAGGAGTACGTGGCAGGACCGGCTCGTCGTTCGACGGGCGCGCGGCGCAACCCCCCGCGCAGCAACCAGCGTCAGCGGCGCGTGCGCGAGGGCGCTGACGTCATCGCCGTGCTCGCCCGCGCGGTCCGCGAGGTCGAGGCGGCCGTCAAGCGCGGTCGCGTCACGCCGACCGTGCGCGCGGAGTTCCAGGCCATCGCGCTGGTGTTGCGCGAGGAGCGCGCCCGGGTGCAGGCCGACGACTCGCTGGGCGACGCCCGCCGGGGCGAGCAGCTCAAGCGGCTCGACGGCATCGCGACCATCCTCGCCACCACCGCCGTGCGGGAGTCCGGCCTGCTGGCCCTCCTCGCCGACGACGCCGTCGCCTCCGACGCCGCGCGCGCGCTCAAGCGGGAGATGCTGGCCGCCGGCGGCATCGAGACCCCCGAGGAGGTCCCGCCGCCCGCTCCCGAGGTGGAGGCGGCACCCGTGGCGCCCGAGCGCAAGGTCGTGCCGCAGTCGGTCATCTCCCGGCAGCTGGCCAACCCCTTCCTCGCCCCCGACTTCTCCGCCGCCCGGCCGGCCGCAGCCCGCCCCCGCCGGCTCTACGGCTGGGAGCTGCTCACCCCGCTGCTCAACTCCTTCGAGCGGGCGGGCGGGGGAGCGCCGGCGTGCATGGCGCTGCCCTTCCCCAGCTCGCAGTTCACCCCCGCCGGCCTGGAGCTGATGCCGCACCAGGGCCAGGTGGTCGCGGCCGCCGCCCAGGGGCACCGGACCTTCCTGCTCGCCGACGAGCCGGGCCTGGGCAAGACGGCGCAGTCGCTGCTGGCGGCAGAGGCGGCGCAGGCCTACCCGCTGCTCGTCGTCGTCCCCAACGTGGTCAAGACCAACTGGGCCCGCGAGGCCGCCCGCTGGGTGCCGCACCGCCCGGCCACCGTCATCCAGGGCAACGGCGAGACGATCGACGCCTTCGCCGACATCGTCGTCGTCAACTACGAGGTGCTCGACCGCCACGTCGGCTGGATCGGCGACTTCGGCTTCCGCGGCATGGTCGTCGACGAGGCCCACTTCATCAAGAACAAGACCTCGCAGCGTTCGCAGCACGTCCTGGAGCTGTCCGACCGCATCCGGTCGCGCACCTCGAGCCCGCTGCTGATGGCGCTGACCGGCACCCCGCTGATCAACGACATCGAGGACTTCCGCGCGATCTGGCAGTTCCTCGGCTGGATCGACGACGAGAAGCCGCTGGGCCGGCTGATGGAGTGCCTGGAGGAGACCGGCCTGACGCCGGCCGACCCCGGCTTCTACCCGGCGGCGCGCTCGTGCGTGATCGACCTCGGCATCGTCCGCCGCCGCAAGGTCGACGTCGCTGCCGACATCCCCGCCCGCCGCATCGCCGACCTCCCCGTGGAGCTCGACGACAAGGCCGGCCGCTCGATCCGGGCCGCCGAGCAGGAACTCGCCCGCCGGCTGGTCAAGCGCTACGAGAGCGCCATCGCGGCCCGCGAGTCCGCGACCGTCGTCGAGGGCATCGACCACGACCTGGTCCGCAAGGTCGCCGGCTGGGAGCTGAAGGACACGACGACCAAGGCCACCGGCGAGAACGTGTTCAGCATGATGCGGCGGATCGGCCAGGCCAAGGCCAGGCTGGCCGCCGACTACGCCGCCCAGCTGGCCCGCAGCGCCGGCAAGGTGGTGTTCTTCGCCAAGCACGTCGACGTCATGGACACCGCCGAGGAGACGCTGGACAAGCTCGGCATCCGCTACTCCTCGATCCGCGGGGACCAGACGCCGACGGCGCGGCAGAAGCACATCGACGCGTTCGTGAAGGACCCCGGGGTCGCAGTCGCCGTCTGCTCGCTCACCGCGGCCGGCGTCGGCCTGAACCTGCAGGTGGCCAGCAACATCGTGCTCGCCGAGCTCTCCTGGACCGACGCGGAGCAGACGCAGGCCATCGACCGGAGCCACCGCATCGGGCAGACCGAGCCGGTCACCGCGTGGCGGATCATCGCCGCGCAGACGCTGGACTCCCGGATCGCGGAGCTGATCGACAGCAAGGCCGGGCTGGCTGCTCGGGCGCTGGACGGCTCCGACGAGGAGGTGCAGTCCTCGACCGACGTGCAGCTCGAGGCGCTGGTCGCACTGCTCACCGACGCGCTCTCCGCCTGACCCCGGCGACCGCCCCAGGAGCCCCCAGGAGCCCTCACGGGGCGCCTGGGGCGTCGTGCGGTCGCCGTCACGCGGCCGAAACGGCGGTCGACGGTTGTTAACGCCGGCCGCTGAGCGGTAACGCGCAGGCAACCCACCCACCCCGTGGTGCTCGAAAAACTGTCGAGCGACAGGAAGCCCTCCCCGCGAGGGCGTCGCCGACACCACGGGAGGGCCCGTGACCAGCACCACCAGCGGCTCAGCGACGGCCACCACGGCCGGGGCCAGGGCGCACGCCCGAGCCCAGCACGGCCGAACCGCCGACCTCATGCGGCACGTCCCGCCGGCCTCCGCACCCGCCGCTCCCGGCGTCGTCCCCGACGGGCTCTCGGCCGAGGCGCTGCGCTGGGCGGAGACCGTCGCGCCCGGTGGCTACGCCACCGCCGTCCTCGCCCGCGGCACCCGGCTGCGGCTGACCGACCGGGACGGCGCGGCCTGTGCCTCCGTCCTCCTGCACCGCGCCGACTCGCCGCACGAGCGGCTGAACGTGGCCGACACCGTCAAGGTGCCCTGGCAGGCCTACCTGTCCGCCGGCCACCCGCTGCTCAGCGGCTTCGGCCGGGTGCTGGCGACGGTGGTCGCCGACACCTCCGGCCAGCACGACGCGCTCACCGGCACGACCACGCGCGAGGGCAACCTCGCCCGCTACGGCGCCGCGGCCCCGGAGTCCGGCTCCCCGGCCGGCCGCGAGCTGCTCACCCTCGGCGCCCTCAAGCACGGCCTCGGCGTCCGCGACCTCCCACCGTCGGTCTCCTTCTTCCAGGGCGTCCGGGTGCGGGCCGACGGCTCCTTCGAGTGGCTCGGCTCGGCCGGCCCCGGCGCCTCGGTGGACCTGCTGCTGCACGTCGACACGGTGGTGCTGCTGGCCAACACCGCCCACCCGCTGGACCCGCGGCCGGAGTTCACCTGCTCGCCGCTGGAGGTCCGCGCCTGGGCCGCGCCGGGTGACCTCCACCGCCTCGTGGCCGGCGAGCTCGTGGGACCGCTCGGCCCCGAGCACGTCCAGGCCATCGCCAACACCGACGCCGATCTGCTCGCCAGGGGAGTGCTGTGACCGTCCAGGACCTCGTCCCACCCACCACGCCCGCGCTCGTGCCGGGGGAGCTCGTCCTCGACGAGGTCGTCGCCGCCCGCGGGCCGTGGTCGGCCGTCGTCGCCGCCGGGGACGTGCTCACCATCGTCGACCTGGCCGGCAACCAGGCCGTCGACTGCCTGCTCTACTCCGCCGCCGACACCTCGGTCCGCTACTCCGCGGCCGAGACGGTCCGCCGGCAGGGCCGCATCGTCCTGACCACCGGCTCGGTGCTCCGCGCCGACACCGGCCAGGCGCTGATGACCGTCGTCGCCGACGAGGTCGGGGTGCACGACACCCTGGGCGGCGCCTGCTCCAAGGAGTCCAACACCCTGCGCTACGGGCAGCACACCCGCGCCCAGCACGGCTGCCTGGAGAACTTCCTGGTCGAGGGCGCCCGCCACGGGCTGGACGCCCGGGACCTCGCCTCGAACATCAACTGGTTCATGAACGTGCCGGTCGACCCGGACGGCGCCCTCGGCATCGTAGACGGGCTCTCCGGCCCCGGCAAGCGGGTGGCCCTGCGCGCCGAGGTGGACACCCTGGTGCTGGTCTCGAACTGCCCGCAGGTCAACAACCCCTGCAACGCCTTCGACCCGACGCCGGTCCGCATGGTCGTCACCCGCCCGGGCGGTGCGGCATGACCTTCGAGACCCTGCTGGTGGCCAACCGCGGCGAGATCGCCGTCCGGATCATCCGCTCGGCGAAGGCGCTGGGCCTGCGGACGGTTGCCGTCTTCTCCGACGCCGACCGCGGCGCCCCGCACGTGCACCTCGCCGACGAGGCGGTCCGCATCGGCCCGGCCGCCCCCCAGGAGAGCTACCTGCGGGCCGACGCCGTCCTCGAGGCGGCCGCCCGGACCGGGGCCGGTGCGGTGCACCCCGGGTACGGCTTCCTCTCCGAGGACGCCGCTTTCGCCACCGCGGTCGAGGCCGCCGGGCTGACCTTCGTCGGGCCCACGCCGGAGCAGCTGCGCGTGTTCGGCACCAAGCACACCGCCCGGGACGCCGCGCACGCCGCGGGCGTCCCGATCTTCGCCGGGACCGGGCTGCTGGACGACGCCGCCGCCGCGCTCACAGCGGCCGAGGAGGTCGGCTACCCGCTGATGCTCAAGGCCACCGGCGGCGGTGGCGGGATCGGCATGCAGGTCTGCCGCGACGCCGGGGAGCTGCTCGCCGCCTACGACCGGGTCGTGCGCCAGGCCGAGCGCAGCTTCGGCTCCGCCGGCGTGTTCGCGGAGCGCTTCGTCGAGCACGCTCGGCACGTGGAGGTGCAGGTCTTCGGCGACGGCACCGGCCGGGTCCTCTCGCTCGGGGACCGCGACTGCTCCCTGCAGCGGCGCAACCAGAAGGTGCTCGAGGAGGCCCCCGCCCCGGCGCTGCCGGACGCCCTCCGGGAGCAGCTGCACGAGTCCTCCCGCGCGCTCGCGGCGTCGGTCGGCTACCGCTCGGCCGGCACCGTCGAGTTCATCTACGACCCCCGGCGGCAGGAGGCCTCCTTCCTGGAGGTCAACGCCCGCCTGCAGGTGGAGCACCCGGTCACCGAGGCGGTCACCGGCGTCGACCTCGTCGCCTGGATGCTGCGGCTGGCGCAGGGGGAGACGTCGGTGCTCGACGGGCACCTCGCCGGCGCGCCCACCGGCGCGGTGCCGGTGCGCGGGCACGCCGTCGAGGCGCGGGTGTACGCCGAGGACCCGGCGCGCGACTTCCAGCCCAGCGCCGGCGTGCTCACCTCTGTGCAGCTCCCCGAGGGTGACGGCGTCCGCGTCGACGCCTGGGTGGAGAGCGGCACCGAGGTGTCGCCGTCGTACGACCCGCTGCTGGCCAAGGTCATCACCTCCGGCGCCGACCGCGACGAGGCCCTCGACCGGCTCGGCGACGCCCTGGCCCGCACCACGATGTACGGCATCGAGGTCAACCTCGGGCTGCTCGCCGCGGTGCCGGCTCTCCCCGAGGTCAGGGCCGCAGAGCACAGCACCGCCACCCTGGCCGGCGTCGGCGACCCGCGGCCGCGGATCACCGTCGAGCGCCCCGGCCTGATGACCACCGTGCAGGACGCCCCGGGCCGGGTCGGCCTGTGGCAGGTCGGCGTCCCGCCGAGCGGGCCGATGGACGACCTCTCCTTCCGCCTGGGCAACCGGGCGCTCGGCAACCGCGAGGGCGTGCCCGGCCTGGAGTGCACCGCCTCCGGCCCGGCGCTGCGCTTCTCGGCGGCGACCACCGTCTGCGTCACCGGAGCGGAGTGCGCCGTGACCGTCGACGGGCGGCCGGTGCCGATGTGGGAGCCGGTCGAGGTCCCCGCGGGCGGGCTCCTGGACGTCGGCGCCGCCGAGGGCACCGGGATGCGCAGCTACGTGCTCGTCGCCGGTGGCCTGGACGTGCCGGCCTACCTGGGCAGCGCGGCCACGTTCACCCTCGGCCAGTTCGGCGGCCACGGCGGCCGGGCCCTGCTGCCCGGTGACGTGCTGCGCGCCGCCGACGCCCCGGGCCGCGCCGCCGGCCCGGTCCCGGTGGAGGTGCGCCCGGCGATGCCGAACGACTGGCAGCTCGCGGTGACCGAGGGGCCGCACGGCGCCCCGGAGTTCTTCACTCGCGAGGACGTCGAGACCCTCTACGCCAGCCCGTACACGGTGCACTTCAACTCGGCCCGGACCGGCGTCCGGCTGGTCGGGCCGCAGCCGGCGTGGGCGCGGCCCGACGGCGGCGAGGCCGGCCTGCACCCGTCGAACATCCACGACAACGCCTACTCGGTCGGCGCGCTGGACTTCACGGGCGACACCCCGATCCTGCTCGGGCCCGACGGCCCCAGCCTCGGTGGCTTCGTCTGCCCGGTCACGGTCGTCACCGCCGACCGGTGGAAGCTCGGCCAGCTCCGGCCGGGCGACACGGTCCGGTTCGTGCCGGTGCGCGTCGCCGAGGTGGCCTCCCGGGCGGACCTGTCGGCCGGCCGGCGGGCGGCGTCGCCCCTGGTGCGCACCTCCGGCGGCGACGGCGACGACGGCGTGCTCGGCCGCCGCCCGGCGGTGGACGGTGCGCCGTCGGTGACCTACCGGCGCAGCGGCGACGACAACGTGCTGGTCGAGTACGGCGAGATCGTGCTGGACCTGGCCCTGCGCGCTCGCGTGCACGCCCTGCACACGCGGCTGGCCCGGCTGCAGGACGCCGGCGAGGTCCGGGGGATCCTCGACCTCACGCCGGGCATCCGGTCGCTGCAGGTGCACGTCGACCCCGACGTGCTCCCGGTCGCCCGGCTGCTGGGGCTGCTGGCGGAGGTCGAGCGGGAGCTGCCCGCGACCTCGGAGCTCGTCGTCCCCAGCCGGTCGGTGCGGCTGCCGCTGAGCTGGGACGACCCGGCCACCCGCGAGGCGATCTCCCGCTACATGTCCGGCGTCCGCGACGACGCCCCGTGGTGCCCGTCCAACATCGACTTCATCCGCCGGGTCAACGGCCTGGCCGGCGCGGACGACGTCATGGCGACGGTCTTCTCCGCGGAGTACCTGACCCTCGGGCTGGGCGACGTGTACCTGGGCGCCCCGGTGGCCACCCCGCTGGACCCCCGGCACCGGCTGGTCACCACCAAGTACAACCCGGCCCGCACCTGGACGGCGGAGAACTCGGTCGGCATCGGCGGCGCCTACCTCTGCATCTACGGCATGGAGGGGCCGGGCGGGTACCAGTTCGTCGGCCGCACCACGCAGGTCTGGAGCCGGTACCGGCACACCGCGCCGTTCGAGCCGGGCAGCCCCTGGCTGCTGCGCTTCTTCGACCGCATCTCCTGGTACCCGGTCACCGCCGAGGAGCTGCTGGACCTGCGCGCGGACATGGCGGCGGGGCGCGGCTCGGTCGACATCACCGAGGGCACGTTCTCCCTCGCCGAGCATGAGCGGTTCCTGGCCGAGAACGCCGACTCCATCGCCGCCTTCCGCGCGCAGCAGGCCGCCGCGTTCGGCCAGGAGCGCGCCGACTGGGAGGCCGCCGGGGAGTTCGACCGCGCCAAGCGGGCGGAGTCCTCGGTGGCGGCCGAGCCGGCCGGCGAGCTGGTGCTCCCCGACGGCGCCGAGCGGGTGGACGCACCGTTCGTCTCCAACGTGTGGCGGGTCGACGTCGCGGTGGGGGACCGGGTCACCGCCGGCCAGCCGCTGCTCGCGCTCGAGGCCATGAAGATGGAGACGGTGCTAACCGCGCCGGCCGACGGCGTGGTCACCCACGTCCTCGTCGGCGCGGGCACGCAGGTCTCCGCCGGCACGCCGCTGGTCGTCGTCGGTGCCGAGGCCGCGGAGCTGGTGTCCGCGTGAGCGCCGTCGAGCGCGTCCGGGCGGCCTACCTCGCGGTCGCCGAGGTCGACCGGCCCGAGGTCTGGGTCCACCTGCGGGACGAGGCGGACGTCCTCGCCGAGGCCGCCGCCGTCGACCGGCGGGTCGCGGCGGGGGAGCGGCTGCCCCTGGCCGGGCTGGCCGCGGCGGTGAAGAACAACGTCGACGTCGCCGGCCTCCCCACGACGGCCGGATGCCCGGCCTTCGCGACCGCGCCGGCGGCGGCCGACGCCCCGGCCGTGGCCCGGCTGCGCGCCGCCGGGGCCGTGGTGCTCGGGACGACGAACCTCGACCAGTTCGCCACCGGCCTGGTCGGCACCCGCAGCCCGCACGGCGCGGTCCGCGACGCCCGGCGCCCCGACCGGATCTCCGGCGGGTCGAGCTCGGGGTCCGCCGTCGCCGTCGCCCTCGGGCTGGTGGACCTGGCCGTGGGCACCGACACCGCCGGATCCGGGCGGGTGCCGGCCGCGCTGCAGGGCGTGGTGGGCATCAAGCCGACCGTCGGGGTGGTGCCGGTCGAGGGTGTCGTCCCCGCCTGCCGCTCCTACGACTGCGTCACCGTCTTCGCCCGCGACCTGGGCACCGCCGAGGCCGCGATGGCGGAGATGGCCGGCGGTGCGCGTCCCTGGCCTCCTGCGGCCCCGCTGGCCGCGCGTCCGGGGGCGCGGGTCGCCGTGCCGGCGGAGCTGCCGGGCCTGTCCGCGTCCCGGCGCGCGGCCTTCGCGGTGGCGGTGGAGCGGCTCGCCGCGCAGGGCGTCGCGGTGCAGCCGGTCGACCTCACCCCGTTCCTCGACGCGGCGCGGCTGCTCTACGACGGCGGTCTCGTGGCCGAGCGGCACGCGGCCGTCGGCGCGTTCGTCGACGCGCACCGCGACGACGTCGACCCGGTGGTCGGCGCCATCATCGGCGCTGCCGGCACGGTGACCGCGACCCGGCTGCTGCACGACCGGGAGCGCCTGGAGCAGCTGACGGCGACCGCGCTGGCCACGCTCGACGGGCTTGACGCGCTGCTCGTCCCGACCACCACCTCGCACCCGACGCTGGCCGAGGTCGCCGCTGACCCGGTGGGCGTCAACTCCGGCCTGGGCACGTACACGAACTTCTGCAACCTCATGGACCTCTGCGCCGTGGCCGTCCCCTCGGGCACGGTGCGGGACGACGACGGCGAGGACCTCGAGTTCGGCGTCTCGGTCCTCGCGCGGGCCGGGGCCGACGCCCTCGCGCTCGACCTGGCGCGGCTGGTGGAGCTGCCGACCCCGTCGGTGGCCCGGGCCGGTGCCCGGGCGGTCGCGGTGCCCCGCGACCTGCCCTGGCCGGTGGCGGCCGGCGCGGACGCCACCCGGCTGCTCGTCGTCGGCGCGCACCTGCGCGGCCAGCCCCTCGCGGGCGAGCTCGACGCGCTGGGCGCGCGGTGGCTCGGCCCGGCGACCACCGCCGCCGCCTACCGCCTCGCCCGGCTGGGCACCGTGCCCGCCAAGCCGGGCCTGGCCCGGGTCGGCACCGCCGCCGGGGTCGCGATCGGCGGCCAGCTTTGGCTGGTGCCGACCGCGCAGCTCGGCACGTTCCTCGCCGCCCTGCCCGCCCCCATGCACCTGGGCCGGGTGGAGCTCGCCGACCGCTCCGAGGTCGTCGGCTTCGGCTGCTCGCTCGAGGCCTGGCAGTCCGGCCGGGACATCAGCGAGCACGGCGACTGGCTCACCGCCCAGCGGGCAGCGCCGCCCGCCGGGGTCCCGCACCTCGTCTGACCCGCCCTCCCCGCAGTACCTCCCGCCGACGTCGCCGGGGCTCCACCCACCCCTCCCGTCCACCGTTCTGGAGTCTCGACATGGTCGTTGCTGGTGTCGGTCTGTGCATGCTCGTCCTCACGGTCAGCGGGCTGGTGTCCGCACGAAGAGTCCGCGGGGACTCGGCCAACTACCTGGTCGCCGGGCGCACCCTGTCCGCCGGCCTGGTCGGCGCCGTCCTGATCTCCCAGGCCGTCGACTCGAACGCCACCGTCGGCAACGCCGACCTGGCCGCGGCCTTCGGGTTCTGGGCCGGCGCCGCGCTGCCGATCGGCCTGGCGCTGTGCCTGCTGCTCATGGGCCTGTTCTTCGCCCGGAGGATGCACGCGGCCAACGTGGTGACGCTGCCGGAGTTCTTCCGCCGCCGGTTCGGCCGGGGGACCGAGCTGTCGGCCTCGCTGCTCACGGTGGCCAGCTTCGGCCTCCTGCTGGCCGGCAACCTGGTCGCGCTCGGCTTCCTGCTCGAGCGCTTCCTCGGCGTCAGCTACACCGTCGGCATCCTCATCACGATCCCGCTGGCGCTGCTCTACACGATCACCGGCGGGATGTTCGCCAGCGTCTACACCGGCGTCGCGCAGGTGGCGATCAACGTCGTCGGCGTGATCGCCCTGGTGGTCTGGATGGGCAGCACCCACGGCTTCACCGCGCCCGGGGGGCTGGGCGCCGGCAACCTCGACCAGCTCACCTCCGCCGACTCCGGCGCGGTGGTCAACTGGGCCACGATCATCGCCCTCGGCCTGGGCAACCTCGTGGCCATCGACCTCATGCAGCGGGGCTTCTCCTCCCGCAGCCCGGGCACCGCGCAGCGCGCCTGCTTCTCCGCCTCCGCCGGGATCCTGCTGTTCTGCCTGCCGCTGTCGTTCGTCGCGCTCGCCGCGGTCGGCGTCGTCGGCGACGCCGAGGGACCGATCCTCTACACGCTGCTCGGGGAGCACGCGCCGGCCTGGCTGGCGGTCATCGTGATCTCCGGCATCCTCGCCGCCACCGTCACCACGGTGAGCGGGGTGCTGCTGAGCACGGCGTCGGTCCTGGTGCGCAACGTGCTGCAGGTCGACGCCGGCAGCGCGGTGATGACCCCGCGCATCATGACCGCCACCCGGTGGGCCACGCTGCCGATGGCCGCGCTCGGCGCAGTCGTGGCGCTCCGCGTGCCGCAGACCGGCATCCTGCTCACCCTCGCCTTCGACCTGCTGCTCGCCAGCCTGGTCGTGCCGTTCGCCCTCGGGCTGTACTGGCAGCGGGGCGGAGCGGCCGCCGCGGCCGCCGCGATCGTCGTCGGCATGGGCGTGCGGCTCACGTTCTTCGTCCTCACGCCCACCATCTACGGCGTCGAGAACACCCTGTTCCACGTCGACAACGACCTGGTCTCCGCCTCCGCGGACGGCTGGTCGACCTTCTGGGCGGCCGGCGCATGCCTGGTCACCTACGTCGCAGTCGCCGCCGTCTCCCGGCGCCGCGCCGCCGACGAGGGGCCCGCGCCGCTCCCGGCGCCGGCCGTGCCCGACCTCGCGGTCGCCCGGTAGGCGGGCGTGGCGGCAGCGCGCACGGCGACGGCCCTGTCCGGCAGCATCGGGGCCGTGCGTGCTGCCGCCACCGGGCGCCCCCGGCTCGAGGACCGGAGGCGGGCCGGCGACACCGCCCGCGACGAGGTGCTCGACGCGGCGGGGGAGCTGTTCACCACCTGCGGCTACGCCGCCACCTCCACCCGGCAGATCGCCGAGGCGGTCGGGATGCGGCAGGCCTCGCTCTACCACTGGTTCCGCACCAAGGACGACATCCTCGAGGCGCTGCTCAGCGGCACGGTGACCCGTCCGCTGGCGTGGGCGGAGCGGCTGGCCCGGCTGCCGCTGGCGCCGGAGGTGCGCCTGCACGCCCTCACGCACCTGGACTGCCGGCAGCTGTGGGAGAGCCCCTGGAACCTGGGCATCCTCTACCTGCTGCCCGAGGTCCGGACCGAGCGCTTCGCCCGCTTCTCGCGGGACCGCGACCACCTGCGGACCCGGTACCGCGACCTCTCCCGTGCGGTGGTCGAGGCCCTGCCACCGGCGGTGCCGGGCGACTTCGTGGCCGACCCCGACGACGAGGTCGTCTTCCGGCTGACCGAGACCCTGCCGAACCTGCGCGCCGACGCCACCGGCCGGCCCGACCAGCCGCTGCGCACCGCCGACCTCGGCCTGCACGCGCTCGGCTGGCGCGGGGACCGGACGGCGCTGCGGGCGGCGTCCCTGGCGGTCAGCCGACCGCTCGCGGAGCCGGTCGGGGAGGATGGCGGGGCCGGCCGGTCGACGGGCCGGTGACGACCGAGGAGGCTCCCATCGCTGCGAACCGCATCCTGGACCGGGCGGCACGGGTCGCCGACCTGCTGCTGGAGGTGCAGACCCGCGTCAACGGGCAGATCGACGCGGCGCTGGCCGACCTGCTGCCTGGGGTCCAGCGGGAGCTCGGCGTCGCGCCGGACGACGCCGCCGACCTCGGCGACCTGGTCAACGCCCGCATCACCGGGCTGAGCGTCGTCGTGACGCCGGCGTCGGTGGCCGCCGTCGTCCCGCTGTCGGAGACCTCCGCCGCGACCACCCGGGCCGCCCGCCGGGCCATGACCGGCATCCTGTCCGGCGCCGACCGGCGCCTCGCGGTCATCGCCGGCCCCTGCTCGATCCACGACGCGGAGGCCGCGCTGGAGTACGCCGGCTTCATCGCGCGGATGCGGGAGCGGCACGGTGCGGACCTCGAGATCCTGATGCGGACCTACACGGAGAAGCCGCGCACCGAGGTGGACTGGAAGGGCTTCGCCTACGACCCCTTCCTCGACGGTTCCAGCCGGATCAGCGTCGGCCTGGTCGCCACCCGGATGCTCATGTGCGCCATCACCGACCTCGGCGTCCCGGTCGCCGCGGAGCCGCTGAACGCCCTCACCCCCCAGTACGTCAACGGCCTGGTCACCTACAACGGCGTCGGGGCGCGGAACGTCACCGACCAGACCGCCCGCGAGCGGGTGTCGGGCTTCTCCTCGGTCGTCGGCTTCAAGAACTCCCCGGAGGGGAGCGTCGAGTCCGCGATCCAGGCGGTGGTGACGGCGCGGTCGCCGCACGAGTTCCTCGGCGTGGACGCCCACGGCGTCTCCGCCCAGCTGTCGACCACGGGCAACGACACCGGGCACGTGATCCTGCGCGGCGCCAAGGACGGCCCCAACTACTCCGCCCAGCACATCGCGGACCTCCGGCAGCGGCTGGCCGAGCGGGGGCTGCCGCAGGTCGTCGTCGTCGACGCCTCGCACGGCAACAGCCAGAAGAACCACCTGCGCCAGATCGAGGTCGTGCACGACCTCGCCGGGCAGGTCGCCGGCGGCGAGACGGCCATCCGGGGCGTCATGGTGGAGAGCAACCTGGTGGCCGGGCGGCAGGACCTCGACCGGCAGCACCCGGAGCGCCTCGAGCACGGCCGGAGCGTCACCGACGCCTGCGTCGACCTCCCGACGACCGAGGCGATGCTGGCCGAGCTGGCCGGAGCCGCCCGCGCCCGGAGGAGCTGACCGTGGCCGCCCGCGCCCGGACCGCCGCCCGACTCGTCCTGGGGGCGACGATGGTGGGCGCCGGGGTGCTGCACCTGACGACACAGCGGGAGGAGTTCCGGGCGCAGGTGCCCGCGTGGTTCCCGCTGGACGAGGACCTCACGGTGCTGGGGTCCGGGGTCGCCGAGATCGCCCTGGGGGCGGCCTTCGTCGCCCTGCCGCGGCGGAAGCGGCTCGTCGGCGGGCTGCTGGCCGCGTTCTTCGTCGTCATCTTCCCGGGCAACGTCGCGCAGTACCTCGAGGGCACCGACGCCTTCGGCCTCGACACCGACCGCAAGCGCCTGGTGCGGCTGTTCTTCCAGCCGCTGCTCGTGCTCTGGGCGCTGTACGGCGGCGGCTGGTTGCGCCGGAGGCGCTCGGCCGGTCCGGGTTGAGCCACGCCGTCGACCGTTGGACCGCGCTGTGACGCGGTCCAGGGGTCGGCCGTGCGAGTCGACCGGGCGCACTGCGCACCGTCGGCACCGATAACGATCCGGCGCGCCGGGCCGGACGGCTGCGCGTGTCGAGGCGTCGCCCCGGCCCGCCCTGGGCACCCTGGGACGACGGGCCGGGCGACGCGCCGGCGTCCGGCGACGGAGGAGGAGCACGCGTGGGCGATCCGCTCGGTCATGGGCCGAACCGGCGCAGGGGTCGGACCGGTCGGAGCGGCGGCCTCCTCGTGGCGGCGGTCCTCGGGCTCGCGGTGCTCCCGGGCGCGGCCGCGGCCGCACCCTCCGACTCCGAGGTGAGCGCCGCCGAGCAGGCCGCGGACGCCGCGGCCGCGCAGGTCGGCGAGCTGCTGGAACGGCTCGGCGCCGCGCAGACCGCGGCGGACGCGGCAGCGGGCCGCGCAGCCGCCGCCCGCGCGGAGCTCGACACCCAGCAGCAGGCCTACGCGCAGGCCGACGCCGCCGCGCAGGCCGCCCGCGCCGCGGCCGAGCAGGCCCGCGCCGAGCTGGCCGACGCGCAGGACGCCGTCGGTGCGTTCGCCCGCACCAGCTACATGTCCGGGGCGACGACCCCCGGCCTGCGCAGCCTGGTCACGTCGGACAGCCTCACCCAGGTGATCGAGCGGGCCGCGCTGCTGGAGGCCGTGGGCGCCCGGCGCAGCGAGGTCCTGACCGTCGTCTCGGTGGCCCAGGCCCGGGCCGTGGAGGCGGAGACCACCGCGCAGGCCGCCGTCGCCGAGGTCGACCGCTCGAAGCAGTCGGCCCAGGCGGTGCTGGCCTCGGCCGACGCGGCCCAGAGCCGCGCGCAGGAGCAGCTGGGCGAGCTGCGGGCCGAGCAGGACGCCATGCAGGCGCAGCTGCAGCAGGCGCGGACGACGCTGGTCACCCTCGAGGCGCAGGTCGCGGCCGCTCCGCGGGCCACGGCGCCGCCGGCCACCCCGCAGCCGGCCACGCCGCAGCCCGGCCGGGGGTCCCCGGCCCCGGCCCCGGCACCGGTCCCGGTGCCCGTGCCCGGCCCGGTCGGCGGCCACGACTGGGACGCCGTGGCGAAGTGCGAGTCCGGCGGGAACTGGAGCATCAACACCGGCAACGGCTACTACGGGGGCCTCCAGTTCAGCCCGACGACGTGGACGTCGTTCGGTGGCGGTGCCTACGCCTCCCGGGCCGACCTGGCCACCAGGGAGCAGCAGATCGCGGTCGCGGAGAAGGTCCTCGCCACGCAGGGACCGCGGGCCTGGCCGACCTGCGGCAAGCTCCTCTGACCGCTGGTCCCTGAGCGGATCGTGGCGGCGCTGTAACGATCAGTACGGTCCGGACAAGTACCGGATGTGATCGCGACGCAGGGGCCGCCACCACCCATGACCAGACCGCCATCCGGCCGGGACCTCTTCGAGGAGGTCTACCGGAGCTCGGGCACCGCGGTGCTGGGCTACGCGCTGCGGAGGTCGGCCACCCGGGAGGACGCCCTCGACGTCGTCGCCGAGACGTTCGCGACCGCGTGGCGGCGCCGGGCCGACATGCCGCCGGACCCGGACGACGCGCGGCCGTGGCTGTTCGGCATCGCCCGCCGGCACCTCGCCAACGCGCTGCGCGGGCAGGACCGTGCCGGCCGGCTGGGGGAGCGGCTCGCCCGGTCCTTCGCCCCGGACGCCGTCCCCGACCCCGCCGACCTGCTCCAGCGGTCGGCGGACAACGCCCTCGTGCGCACCGCCCTGCAGCAGCTGTCCGCCGACGACCGCGAGCTGCTGACGCTGGTCGCCTGGGAGGGGCTGACCCCCGCCCAGGCCGCCGCGGCTCTCGGTCTGACGGCCGGGACCGCACGGGTCCGCCTGCACCGCGCCCGCGGCCGGCTCCGCGCCGCCCTCGACCCCTCCACCGACGAGGAGACCGCCCGATGAGCATCGACCGAGAGCTCGACGACCGCCTGGCCGCGGCCTCCGGCGTCCGCGACGCCGACCTTCCCGCGCTGCCCGCCGACTTCCTCCGCCTCGTCACCGGGCCCGACGAGCCCGCCTCGGTCGTCGCCGCCCGGCAGCTGGCTGCCGAGGCCCGCACCGCACCACGCCGTCGGCGTCCGAGCCGGAGGACGTTGGTCCGCGCCGGCGCGGGTGTGCTCGTGCTCGCCGCGGCGTGGGCCACCGCCGTCGTCGTGGACGGGCCTGCGCCGGTACGGCAGCCGGTCGCCACGCCCGCCCCGGCCACGGTCGAGCCCGCGCCGTTGCCGCTGGACCCACCGGGCGGACTCACGCTGGTGGGCGCCGAGGCGATCACCTTCCCCTACTCGCTGGACCCGGCGCCCGACGGCCTGACGCCGATCCTGGTGCGTGCGGGAGGACTCGAGATGTTCGGCGCCGTGGACCCGCTGACCTACTCCGCCCGGTACAGCTCGGAGGACGACCCGGGGTTCACGTTCACCGTCTCCGAGCGGGATCCGCGGGTGCCGCCGCCCGGTAGCTACATCGCGCCGCCCTACACCGACGACGAGGTCCAGGACCGGGGCACCACCACCGTGGGCGGCCGGCCGGCCGACTTCGCCCGCGCCACCCTGTCCGAGCCGTCCTGCACCTACGCCCTCGCCTCACCGGCACAGGAGGACGAGCCGGAGGAGCTGTGCAGCGACACCTACGCCGAGCTCTACTGGCAGCGCGCCGACGGGCTGTGGGTCGGGGTGTGGGGGTGGGGCGACCGGTACGGCTCGGAGGCCGCTCTGGTGTCGGTGGGTGAGTCGATCGTCGACCGCCCCCAGCCGGTGCAGCTGCAGTTCGGTCTCGCGCCCCAGGGGTGGGTGGTGTCCAGCTACGAGAGCCTGGGCAACCTCGCGCTCATCGACGAGGCCGACCCGACGAACCCGAGCGAGCGCGTGGCGGTCAGCCTGCTCGAGCGGTGGCGCGGCTACGACTCCCCGGACGTCGTGCTGCAGGGGATGGCCGACGGCAACCCGGTCGAGGAGGTCACCGTCAAGGGGGGCCCGGCCCGGCTGGTGTCGGTGCCCGACCACTTCGCCGACCTGGGCACGGGCAAGCGGATGTGGTACCTCGCTGCCGAGTTCCCCGACGGCACCGGGTTCCTCTTCCAGGCACCGGACACCCTCACCCGCGACGACGTCCTGGCCATGGCCGAGGGGATGAGCTACGACCCCTGATCGGCCTGCGGCGGGGCGGACGGCACGCGACAGGCCGCCGTCCCGCCGGGCAGCCGGTACCGGTTCGCCGCCACCAGCCGGTACACCGACGGCGCGAGCCAGCGGGCCGGCGGCAGCCACAGGAGGAAGCCGAGCAGCGCCCAAGGCCCACCGGCGGCCCGCAGCGCGAGGGCGACGGCGGCCGCGCCGCCCGTGACCGTCCCGTGGCGGTCGACCCACAGCACCTCTCGCTGCGCCCGCTCGGCGGTGACCCCGGCGCTCGCGAGGTCCACCTGCTGCCAGGGGACGACGTCTGCGTCGGCCGGCAGCATCCGGCGCGCCAGCCCGGCGCTGCGGCTGCAGAAGGCGCAGTCGCCGTCGAAGACGAGGGCGGGTCGCTGCACGAGGACTCCCGGCGGTCGGTGGGACGCGGCACTCTCCCATGCGCGAGGCTCCCACCTGCCAGGATCCCGCCGTGGGTGTCGACTACGTCTACTTCCTGGCCGACGACGACGCGGCCGCCGCGGCAGCGCTGACCAGGCCGGGCGGGCCGCTCGGGTGGCCGGAGGTCACCGGCCACCGGAAGACCGGGCTCTTCCGCACGGAGCCGGTGGTCACCGAGCTCGGTCCCGGCTACCCGGCCTTCGCGACCCGTGCCGCCGACCCCGTGGTCGCGCTCGGGACGCTCGCCGAGCTGCTGACCGGCGTCGGCTACGACACCGTGCAGGAGGACCCGCGGCACGGCGCCGAGGTGGCCGCCACCCCCACCGGCGACGTCGTGGTCATGACCGTCAGCGACGCGCTGCGCGAAGCGGTCGCGGCCGCCGGCGACGCCCGCCTCACCGAGGTGGCCGAGGCGTGGAGCCGCACCGAGGAGCTCGCGCACGCCGACCCGGCCGACCTGCTGGAGATGCTGCGGAACCTCCGCGACCTGGCCCGTCACGACGCGCGCGCGAAGCTGTACGCCTACCTCGCGGCGTAGTCCGGCGCTGCGGTGAGGCCGGCGACCGGTGGTCCGTGCGTGCTGGCCGACCTGCCTTCCCGCCGGCCCGCGGGAGGCGGTGATCACTTACTCGCCGGTAGCCGGTGGGACCCGCGATCAGGGGCTAGGTTCGGTCCGACAAGGTCGTCGGCAGGGGAGTGGCGCACGGTGAGTTCAGGCGGCAGATCTGTGCTGGTGACCGGCGGCAACCGCGGGATCGGGCTGGCCATCGCCCGCTCGTTCGCCGAGCAGGGCGACGCCGTCGCCGTCACCCACCGCGGCAGCGGCGCCCCCGACGGGCTGTTCGGCGTGCGGTGCGACGTCACCAGCAGCGAGGACGTCGACCGCGCGTTCACCGAGGTGGAGGCCCACCAGGGCCCGGTCGAGGTGCTGGTCAGCAACGCCGGCATCACCCGAGACGGCCTGCTCATGCGCATGAAGGAGGACGACTTCACCGACGTCCTCGACGCGAACCTCACCGCCGCCTACCGGGTCGCCAAGCGCGCGACGCCGAAGATGGTGCGCGCCCGCAGCGGTCGGATGATCTTCGTGTCCTCGGTGGTCGGGCTGCTCGGCTCGGCCGGCCAGACGAACTACGCGGCGTCGAAGGCCGGGCTGGTCGGGCTGGCCCGCTCCATCGCCCGGGAGCTGGGCAGCCGCAACATCACCGCGAACGTGGTGGCGCCGGGGTTCGTGACCACCGACATGACCGCGGAGCTGCGCGAGGCGCGGCAGAAGGAGATCCTCGGGCAGGTCCCGCTGGGCCGGTACGCCGACGCCGACGAGATCGCCGGCGTCGTGCGCTTCCTGGCCGGCGACGCAGCGGGGTACATCACCGGGGCGGTCGTCCCGGTCGACGGCGGACTGGGAATGGGGCACTGATGAGCGGCATCGACGGGATCCTGGCGGGCAAGAAGGTCTTGGTGACAGGCGTGCTGACCGAGGCGTCGATCGCCTTCGCCACCGCCCGGCTGGCCCAGGAGCAGGGCGCCACCGTCGTCCTGTCCAACTTCGGCCGCGCGCTCTCGCTGTGCCAGCGGATCGCCAAGCGGCTGCCGCAGGAGGCCGCTGTCGTCGAGCTCGACGTGACGAACACCGAGCACCTGTCGACGCTGGCCGAGCGGCTGCGCGAGCAGGACTTCGACCGCCTGGACGGCGTCGTCCACTCCATCGGCTTCGCGCCGCAGGAGGCCATGGGGGAGGGCTTCCCCGAGGTCGCGTGGGAGCACGCGGCGACGGCGTTCCAGGTCTCGGCGTGGTCCTACGCCTCGCTCACCCAGGCCTGCCGGCCGCTGCTGGCCAACCCCTCGTCGGTGGTCGGGCTGACCTTCGACGCCTCCGTGGCCTGGCCGGTCTACGGCTGGATGGGCGCGGCCAAGGCGGCGCTGGAGTCCACCTCCCGGTACGTGGCCCGCGAGCTCGGCCCGGAGGGCGTGCGCTCCAACATCGTCGCCGCCGGGCCGCTGCGCAGCATGGCGATGAAGTCGATCCCCGGCAGCAAGCAGTTCGAGGAGGCGTGGGAGGGCCGCGCCCCGCTGGGCTGGTCGGTCACCGACACCGAACCCGCGGGCAAGGCCGTCGTCGCCCTCTTGTCAGACTGGTTCCCGGCCACCACCGGCGAGATCGTCCACGTCGACGGAGGCTTCCACGCCGTCGGCGTGTGACTGCATCCAGCTGCACCCCGCAACAGGAAGAACTGCCGTGCCCCGCGCTCTCGTCGACATCACCCCTGACGGCCAGCGACCCGACGAGGACCCCTCGCTCGCCGTCCGCAACAACGGCGGTGCGCAGCCGTCGTCCGCCCCGGCCCCGGCCGGCCGCCGAGAGGCTCTCCTGCTGCTGTCGTTCGGCGGCCCGGAGGGCCATGACGACGTCATGCCGTTCCTGGAGAACGTCACCCGCGGCCGCGGCATCCCGCGCGAGCGGCTGGAGGAGGTGGCCGAGCACTACCACCACTTCGGCGGCGTCAGCCCGATCAACGACCAGAACAAGGCGCTGATCGCGGCGCTTGAGGGCGAGCTGCGGTCGGCCGGCATCGACCTGCCGGTCTACTGGGGCAACCGGAACTGGGCGCCCTACGTCGAGGACGTCTGGCAGCAGATGGCCGACGACGGCATCCAGCACGCCTACGTCCTGGCGACGTCGGCCTACGCGTCGTTCTCCGGCTGCCGGCAGTACCACGAGGACATCGCCCGGGCCCGCGCGGCGATGACCGGCTCCGCCGCCGCCCCGGGCGGGCCGACCGCGGAGAAGCTGCCGCACTACTTCGATGCCGAGGGCTTCGTGCGGGCCAACGCCGACGCGCTCGTCGAGGCGCTGGCGCACATCCCGGCCGAGCTGCGCGACGCCGCGCGCCTGGTGGCGACGGCGCACAGCATCCCCGACACGATGGCCGCCGTCGCCGGGCCGGACGGGCACGCCTACGAGGCAGAGCTCATGGAGACCGCGCGCCGCGTCGTGGAGACGGCGGTCCCCGGCCGCGACTTCGACCTGGTCTGGCAGAGCCGCTCCGGCCCGCCGTCGGTGCCGTGGCTGGAGCCCGACGTGAACGACCACCTCAAGGCGCTGGCCGAGGCGGGGGAGAAGGCCGTCGTCCTCTTCCCGGTCGGGTTCGTCAGCGACCACCTCGAGGTGATCTGGGACCTCGACAACGAGGCCCGGGAGACCGCCGCCGAGCTGGGCCTGGCCTTCGCCCGGGCGGCGACGGCGGGCACGCACCCGGACTTCGTGTCGTCGCTGGTCGGGCTGCTCGCCGAGCGCCGGGCCGGCGGCGAGCCGCGGCTGGGCACGAACTGCCCGGCGGCCTGCTGCTTCACCCCGCCGCGGCCGGCCCGCCCGACCACCTGATCGGTGTCGCCGTCTCGGCGATCGCCCTAGCCGCACGCCTCGGCGTTCAACCGGCGCGCACAGGCCTCTGGTGGGTGGTCGGCACCATGGCTACCGTGCGGCCGCACAGCCACCTGATGGTGGAGCGTCCGGCTGTCTGGGGGAGACATGCGGAAGCCGACCGGTGCTCGAAAGATCATTTCTGGTGCGCTCGCGGCGGTGCTCAGCGCGGTGCTGCTGCTGGCATTCGCCGGAGTGGCGCACGCCGGGCCCAGCTCGGGCACTGTCGAGGCCCGCTTCCTGAGCTCTGCGGCACCCGGAAGCACCGTGCAGCTCACTATCAGCACGCGTGAGCCTGCGGTTCCCAACCCGGTCTACGAGCCGCGGCCGCTGGATCAGGGCTACTTCGCGGTCTCCTACGACCCCGCCGTCCTGTCCTTCGTCGGCCGTCAGAACGCTGGCTCATGCACGGTCACCCAGGCCGGGTACGCGGGAGGTCTTGCTCAAGCGGAGTGCCCGGAGTCGTATGCCGGACGAGGCGCCGTGAAGACGGACGTCTTCACCCTCCGAGTGGCAGCCGGGGCGCAGCCGGGCACGGCCCAGGCGTACGTCTCCGTGGAGTACAGCACCGTCAACGCCTCGGCGACTCCCGTCCTCACGATCGGCCGACCGTCGGTCCCGCGGATCGTCGGACACGTCCCTCCCGTCAGTGACACGGAAGCGATCGGCCAAGGATGCGCCGACGTGATGTTCGTGGGGGTCCGCGGCTCAGGGCAGACCCAGAGCTGGGGTGGCGAGGTCAGCGTTGTCGCCAACCAGGTGGACCGTCTGCTGCCCCGCAGCATCTCGCTGCGTCAGGTCTATATCAACTACACCGCAGCCTCGGTGACGTCTATCGCCACGAACGGTTACGGGCAGTACTTCGACAGCATCGCTGATGGGCAGAACCGGCTTACCCGGCTGCTCACCCGTGCCGCTACGAGCTGCCCCGATGAGAAGTGGATCCTCGCGGGCTACAGCCAGGGAGCCTTGGTGGTCAACCTGGCCAGCCGCGGCTGGGGCGGAGACAAGCACCTCGCGGCGGTCAACCTCATCGCCGACCCCAATCGCTTTCCCGGGCGAGACGGGATGGACTTCGGGTCCGCTGGTGCGAACCGTGGCGTCTATGCCGCTGGGATGGAGATTGCGACACCGCTTCCGCGGGCCCTGGAGGACAAGACGTTCAACATCTGCAACAAGATGGACGTCGTCTGCGACACGACGAACCGGTCCTACGCCCCATTGCTACCTCTCCTCCTCGCTGGAGGGCCTCTCGGCGGCCTTGCCGGGGGCAGCCTCGTGAAGGGTGGGGTGGACGCACATCTCGCCTACGCGCGTACCTCCGCGCACTTGCTGCGCGCGATGGGCAGCCACTCCGGTTCCGATGCCAGGAGGGCACTCGGACGCTAGGAGCCGCGCCGACCCCGCCCGAGCAGCTCGCGTCCTGCTCGGGCAGAGGGGGCAGGTGGCGAGTGTTCGACGAACACGGACGTGGCGCGACAGCGACGGTTCCCGCCGCGGCCGGCCCGCCTGATCAGTGCCGTGAGGTCTGCGCCCGCCACAGGGGCGCGACCTCGCGGGTGTACCGGCGGCCCAGCACGCGGGTGAAGACGGTGAGCACCGGCGCGGGCACGGTGGACCGGAGGAACTGACGCTCCGGCTCGGCCGCCCCGTCGGTGAGCCAGGCGAAGAAGCGGCCGGTGTCGCCGAGCGGCCGGCTGCGCAGCTTCCGCTCCACGGCCTTCCACTCCGGCGAGCCGTGGTGGGGGGCCAGCTGCGGCTCGAGGTCGTCCTCCTCGTGGCGGAGGTGACGCTCCACGATCTCCCGCGTCCGGCCCACGCTCGCGCTCGCGGCGGCGGCGTCCGCGGTGCTGCCCGTGGCGGCCAGTGCCCCGAGCGCCGTGGCCGTGCGGGCGAGGGCCTCGGCCATCGCCTCGTGCTCGTCCTCCATCGCGGCCAGCAGCTCGGGGTCGACCCCCTTGGCGGCCAGCATCGGCCAGATGTGGGTGTCCTCAGTCTCGTGGTGGTGGGTCAGCTCCGCGCGGAGGTTCGCGAAGGCCCGGTCGAGCTCGCCGCCGCGGGCGCGGTCGCCCTCCCGCCAGTCGTCCAGCGCCGTCTCCAGGCGCTGCAGGTCCCGCCGCACCGCGGCGTGGATCACGCGGTTCATCGTCATGGGCGCAGCCATGGAGGAACGCTAGCCGCGTCCGGTGCTCCGGTCAGGAGGTTCGCTCGCGCCGCCGGAGGCGGCCACCAGCACGGCCCGGACGACGTCGTCCAGCGGCCGGCGGGTGTCGATCTCGTGCGTGGCCCGCCGGCGCAGCAGCGGCTCGACGGCCAGGGTGTCCTCGGCGATCCGTGCCCGGTCCGCCGGGGTCCGCCCGAACGGGTTCGCCGGACGCGTGGAGACCCGCTCCAGCAGCACGTCCAGCGGCGCGGCCATCCGCTGCTCGTGCCGGAGCGGCTCGGCCTCCCCGGCGCCGTCGACGCGCGCGGCCTCGATCCAGCCCCCGTCGTCGGTGTCGACGACGCGGTGGCCCAGCCTGGCCAGCTCGGCCAGGACGGTGGACTTGCCGGCACCCGACATGCCCGTCACCAGCACCACGGCCATGGCCGGACCCCGCCTAGTCGGTGCCGGACTCCATCGCCGCGCGGTCGAGCAGCTCGTCGTGCGCGGACACCTCGCCGCGCGAGGCGATCGCCTCGGCACCGCCGGCCTCGGAGGCGTCGATCAGCCCGGTCGAGGCGGCCTGGGCCGCGCCGATGGTCGCGTGCGAGGCGGCCCCGCCGACCATGCCGATGCGGGCGTACTGCTCGAGCCGGGCCCGGGAGTCGGCGATGTCGAGGTTGCGCATCGTGAGCTGGCCGATCCGGTCGACCGGGCCGAACGCGGAGTCCGACGTCCGCTCCATCGACAGCTTGTCCGGGTGGTAGCTGAACGACGGCCCGGTGGTGTCGAGGATCGAGTAGTCCTCGCCGCGGCGCAGCCGCAGCGTGACCTCGCCGGTGACGGCCATGCCGACCCAGCGCTGCAGCGACTCCCTCAGCATCAGCGCCTGGGGGTCCAGCCACCGGCCCTCGTACATGAGCCGGCCCAGCCGGCGACCCTCGGAGTGGTAGGTGGCGAGGGTGTCCTCGTTGTGGATCGCGTTGACCAGCCGCTCGTAGGCGATGTGCAGCAGGGCCATGCCCGGGGCCTCGTAGATGCCGCGGCTCTTGGCCTCGATGATCCGGTTCTCGATCTGGTCGGACATGCCCAGCCCGTGCCGGCCGCCGATCGCGTTGGCCTCGGTGACCAGGTCGACGGCGGAGTCGAACTCCTTGCCGTCGATGGTGACGGGGCGGCCCTGGGCGAAGCCGATCGTCACCGTCTCGGGCGCGATCTCCACCGACTCGTCCCAGAACCGCACGCCCATGATCGGCTCGACGGTCTCGATGCCGGTGTCCAGGTGCTCCAGGGTCTTGGCCTCGTGGGTGGCGCCCCAGATGTTGGCGTCGGTGGAGTACGCCTTCTCGGCGCTGTCGCGGTACGGGAGGCCGTGGGCCACCAGCCACTCCGACATCTCCTTGCGGCCGCCCAGCTCGGTCACGAAGTCGGCGTCCAGCCACGGCTTGTAGATCCGCAGCCCCGGGTTGGCGAGCAGGCCGTAGCGGTAGAACCGCTCGATGTCGTTGCCCTTGTAGGTGGAGCCGTCGCCCCAGATCTGGACGTCGTCCTCGAGCATCGCCCGGACCAGCAGGGTGCCGGTGACGGCACGGCCCAGCGGGGTGGTGTTGAAGTAGCTGCGGCCGCCGGAGCGGATGTGGAAGGCGCCGCACGTCAGGGCGGCCAGGCCCTCCTCGACCAGGGCGGCGCGGCAGTCGACCAGCCGGGCGAGCTCCGCGCCGTAGGCCGTGGCCCGGCCGGGCACCGAGGCGATGTCGGGCTCGTCGTACTGCCCGATGTCGGCGGTGTAGGTGCAGGGGACCGCTCCCTTGTCGCGCATCCACGCGACCGCGACCGACGTGTCGAGGCCACCGGAGAAGGCGATGCCGACGCGTTCGCCGACGGGGAGGGATGTGAGCACCTTGGACACGGGCACAAGTATGCATGGTCATGCATGACCATGCATGACCGGGGTCAGCGCGGCACGGCGTTGTAGGCCGCGGTCACCGCCTCGCGCACCGCGCTGCCCAGCGGCCGCAGGGCCTCGTCCCGGCGAGCAGCCTGGGCCTGGTTGACCGCGGCACCCGGGGCGTCGGTCGCCGCGAGGTCCAGGACGGCGGCCAGCCGCAGCGCCCGGCCGAGGATGGACAGCGCCAGCGGGTCGTGGTCCTCGGGCAGCCCCGGCGCCGGCCGCGGCCGGGCGAGCCCGGCCAGCAGCGTGGGCACCTCGGGATGCCACCGGGCCAGGTCGAGCTCGGCCAGCGTCCGCGCCGAGTCGGTGACGGCCAGGTCGAGGGCACCCGACGCCGCGCGCAGCGTGCCCTCGACGGCCGGGGGAGGAGCCGGGACGCCGTCCAGCGCGAACGCCGTCCACTGCACGACCCCTGAGCCCAGCGGCTCCGGCACCAGCACCACCCGCTCGCCGACGGCGGCCTGGCCCGCCTCCAGCGCCGAGGTCGCCAGCCCGGGGACGGCGGGCAGCCCGCGGACGTCGCCCGGCGCGGGGAGCACCAGCCGGACGCGCCGCTCACCGAGCCCGCGCAGGGCGCTCAACGCCTCGCCGAGGGGCACCGCCGCCTGGTCTCCCGCGAGGCCCACGACCCGGTGGGCGTCGTCGCCGGCGATCCCGTCGAGGGCGTCGTCGAAGGAGGCGCGGCCGGTGAGCCAGGCGGTGGCCCACACCGCGAACCGGCCCGCGGGGAAGTCGTGCACGGCAGCGAGGCTACGGAGGCGCTCAGGGACCGGGACGGCGCCCTCCGACGTCTCCCCAGCTCGGGCGCGGTGGGTGAGACGAGGCCCACGCTTCTGCCAGACTCCCGCCATGGCTGCCTGGGTGATCTGGCTGATCGGTGCCGTCGCGCTCGCCGTCGGCGAGGTGCTGACGCTGGACCTGGTGCTGCTCATGCTCGCCGGCGGCGCGCTGGGCGGCATGGCCGCCGCGCTGGCGGGTGGTGGCGCGGTCCTGCAGGTGGTGGCGTTCATCGCCGTCTCGGGGCTGCTGCTCGGCGGCGTCCGCCCGCTGGCCAAGCGGCACCTGGAGAGCAGGACGCCGCTGCAGCTCGACGGCACCGACACCCTCATCGGCCGCACCGCGCAGGTCAGCCGGGCCGTCGACGTCGCGGGCGGGCGGATCCGCCTGGGCGCCGACGAGTGGACCGCGCGCAGCCAGCACTCCGGCGAGGCCTTCCCGGTCGGGGCGACCGTGCGGATCCTGCAGGTCGACGGGGCGACGGCGATCGTCGGCGACGCGCTGGAGTGAAGAACTCGCCGGGGTGCAGACCCGGCGGACCGGGCCGGGCAGGATCTGCACCGACCCCCGAGGAAGGGAGCCAGCCGTGGAACCGGCGCTCATCGCACTGCTCGTCATCGCCATCCTGGTGATCGTCCTGCTCGCCAAGAGCGTGACCATCGTTCCGCAGGCGCAGGCCAAGGTCGTGGAGCGGCTGGGGCGCTACAGCCGCACCCTCTCGCCCGGCCTGTCGATCCTGGTGCCGTTCATCGACCGGGTGCGCGCCACCATCGACCTGCGCGAGCAGGTCATCTCGTTCCCGCCGCAGCCGGTGATCACCGCCGACAACCTGCAGGTCGGCATCGACACCGTCGTCTACTTCCAGGTGACCGACCCGCGGCTGGCCGTCTACGGCATCGCGAACTACATCACCGGCATGGAGCAGCTGACCACGACGACGCTGCGCAACGTCGTCGGTGGGCTGAACCTCGAGGGCGCGCTGACCGGCCGCGACGGGATCAACAGCCAGCTGCGCGAGGTCCTCGACGGCACCACCGGCCCCTGGGGCCTGCGCGTCGCCCGGGTGGAGATCAAGGCGATCGACCCGCCGCTGTCCATCCAGGACTCGATGGAGAAGCAGATGCGCGCCGACCGCGACAAGCGGGCGATGATCCTCACCGCCGAGGGTGAGCGGCAGGCCGCCATCACCTCGGCCGAGGGCGAGAAGGCCTCGGCCATCCTCTCCGCCGAGGGCCGCAAGCAGGCCGCGATCCTCGAGGCGGAGGCCGAGCGGCAGAGCCGGATCCTGCGCGCCGAGGGTGAGCGCGCCGCGCTGTTCCTGCAAGCGCAGGGCCAGGCGAAGTCGATCGAGACGGTCTTCCAGGCCATCCACGACGGCAAGCCCGACCAGGGCCTGCTCGCCTACCAGTACCTGCAGACGCTGCCGCAGATCGCGCAGGGCGACGCCAACAAGATGTGGATCGTCCCCAGCGAGTTCAGCAAGGCGCTGGAGGGCCTGGCCAACCTCGGCGGTGCCGGCGAGGGGCGCTCCTGGATGGACGTGCAGCCGGGCGACGGCAACGGCGGCGGCCCGAAGGGCAGCGGGCTGGACACCAGCAGCTGGTTCGAGTCGCAGGTGCCGGCGGCCGCCGACCAGCCCGAGGCGAAGATCGAGCTGTCGAGCATCGCCGACTCCGCGCCGGCCATCCCGAGCCCGCCGTCGCTGTCGGAGGTCACCGCCGAGGTGCGGGAGAGCGGCCCCGCCGCCGACCCCGCCGTCCGCGAGCAGTTCGACGTGCCTGACCAGGGCGAGGTCCCGCCGCGCTGACCCGCGGCGGACGAGAGGCCGGCACCCCGCGGGGTGCCGGCCTCTCGTGTCCTCAGTCCTTGAGCAGGCCCTCGCGCAGCTTGGCCAGCGTCTGGCTGAGCAGCCGTGACACGTGCATCTGCGAGATGCCGATGTCGGCGGCGATCTGCGACTGCGTCATGTTGCCGAAGAACCGCAGGATCAGGATGCGGCGCTCGCGGGCCGGGATCGTGGCCAGCAGCGGCTGCAGCGACTCGCGGTACTCCACGCCCTCCAGCGCGGCGTCCTCCTCGCCCAGCGTCGCCGCCAGGGTGGGGGAGTCGTCCTCGCCGGAGAGCCGCTCGTCCAGCGAGCTGCTCCGGTAGGCGTTGGCGACCGCCAGGCCCTCCAGCACCTCCGCGCGGGGGATGCCCAGGTGCTCGGCCAGCTCGCTGGGCGTCGGCGCCCGGCCGTTCTTCTGGGCCAGCTCGCCCACGGCGGAGTTCAGCGACAGGTGCAGCTCCTGCAGCCGGCGCGGCACCCGCACCGACCAGCCCTGGTCGCGGAAGTGCCGCTTGATCTCACCGGTGATGGTCGGCACGGCGAAGGACAGGAACTCGACCCCGCGCGTGGGGTCGAACCGGTCGATCGCGGCGATCAGGCCGAGCGTGCCGACCTGCAGCAGGTCGTCGAAGGGCTCGCCGCGGTTGCTGAACCGCCGGGCGAAGTGCCGGACCAGCGGCAGGTGCTCCTCGACCAGGATCTCCCGCAGCCGCTCCCGGCGCGGGTCGTCCTTCTCCAGCGAGGCCAGCTCGGCGAACAGCGGCGCGGTGCGCTCGGCCCGGCGCCGGTTCTCCGACATCGGGACGGCGTCGGGCTCCGCCACGGGTGCCTCGGCCTCCGGGCCCTCGCCCTCGGGGGTCTCGCCGGGGGTGCTCGTGCCCGGCGTCGCCGCCGGCTCCGTGTCCTCGCCCGCGGGGGCGTCCAGCGGCTCCTCGACGGAGTCGGGGGCGGACGAGGGGGTCACCGGGCCACCGAGAGGTTCTGGTCGCCGCTGCCCACCCCGGAGGGCTTCTGGCCCGGGAGGTACTTGTCCAGGGAGATGACGGCGACCGGCTCGGGCGTGCCGTTGCCCGCCGGGACCTCGGCCTGCGTGGCACGTCGCCCGTCGACGGCGTCGACGAGCGAGGCGAGGATCGCCCAGCCGAACCCGTCGGTGGGCACCTCGGTGCCGTCGGCGGTGGGCACCCAGGCGTCGATGTGCAGCCCGCTGCGGGTGGTCTCGAAGACGACGGTCAGAGGGGCGTCGCCCTCGGCGATCGTGGACAGCGTCGCGCAGGCCTCGTCCACGGCCAGGCGCAGGTCCTCGACGGCGTCGAGGTCGTAGTCCATGCGCATCGCCAGGTCACCGGCCATGGCCCGGACCGCGGGCAGCTGGGTGGCCGTCGTGGGCACGCGCAGCTCCAGCCGTTCCGGGCGTCGTGCGTCCTGCGCGAGGGTGCCCCTCGAGTCGACCATCCGTCGTCCGCTCCTTCGTTCCCGGCGCGCTCGGCCCTCGAGCCGCGGCGGTCCATCCTGTTCGGGGGCCCGACCACCGGTGGGGTGGGCCGTCGTCCCGGTCACTGCACAAGGAGACTGCATACCCGCCGTGGACCAGGCCGGAAACGTGGCCCTGCCCACGGGCGGGAACCCCCGGGGCGCGGTTGCCGCACCCCCCACCCTGTTGTTCCCTGGCCGGTGATGAGCGCCAGTTCCGGCAGTCTGCCACCCCCCTCGGACACCACCCTGGACGAGGGCTCCGCCGTGCTCGTCGCCGCCCTGGAGGCGGCACCCCAGGCCATCTTCTTCCTCCGCGCCGGCACCGCGGAGCCGCTGTGGCGCAACGCCCGGGCACGCGAGCTGGAGGACGGCGGAGGCGGGCTGCCGGAGATCTCGGGCCGGCCGGTGGCCGACACCGTCGCGGCCGCGCTGCGCAGCGGCCGGGCGGAGACGGTGCTGGGCGCGATGGGGGCCGGGGGGCCGCAGACGATGGCCACCGCACGGCCGCTCGAGGTGGGCGGCGAGCCGGCCGCCATCCTGGTGCTGGAGGAGGTCGACGGCGAGGCGGCCGACGACCTCCAGCGCGCGCAGCTGGCGCTGCTCCCGCCGTCGCTGCCGATGCTGCCGGACCTGCGGCTGTCCGGGAGCTACCACCGCGCCACGGACGCCTCCGTGGCCGGTGGTGACTGGTACGACGCGGTGCCCCTCGGCAAGGGGCGGCTGGCGCTCGTCGTCGGTGACGCCGTCGGGCACGGGGTGGCGGCCGCCGGGGCGATGAGCCGGCTCCGCGGCGCCCTGCGCTCCACGCTGCTGCACGAGAGCGAGCCCTCGGCGGTGCTGGCCACCCTCGACGCGTTCGCCGCCGACATGGAGGACGTCGAGGGCACCTCGGTCTTCTACGGCGTCCTGGACGCGGCCAGCGGTCGGCTGGTCTACGCCGCGGCCGGGCACCCCGCACCCCTCGTCGTCGCCGCGGGCGGCGGGCGCCGCTGGCTGGAGGTGACCCCGAGGCCCCCGCTCGGCAGCGTGCCCGGCGTCCCCACGCCCGTGCACGAGGACGTGCTGGCCCACGGTGCGACGCTGGTCCTCTTCTCCAACGGCGCCGTCGCCGGCAGCGACGAGCGGCCCACGGAGGCGCTGGACCGGCTGGGCGAGGTCTCCCGCCAGGTCCTGGCCCGGCTGGACGAGCACGACGCGGACGCCGCGACCTCCCTGGCCGACGCGATCGCCGACGGGGTGCGGCGCCCGCACGGGTGGCTGGACGACGTCGCCGTCCTGGTGGCCCACCGCCGGGCGACCACCCAGGAGGCGTTCCGGCTCGACCTCACCGCGGTGCCCCAGGCGCTGCCCGGCGTGCGCCGGCGGCTCAACGCCTGGCTGACCGCGCTGGGCATGGGCGAGCAGGACCGCGTGGGCGTGATGGTCGCCGTCGGCGAGGCCTGCGCCAACGCCGCCGAGCACGCCTACGCCGGCACCGAGCCCGGTCCGATGTCGGTGACCGCCCAGGTCGACGTCGACGGCGTGCTGACCGTGACGGTGCACGACGAGGGCACCTGGCGCCCCCCGGACCGCGACCCCGGGGACCGCGGGCGCGGCCTGCTGATCATGCGGCAGCTCGTCGACGGCGTGACGCTGGTGGAGGACCACGGCACGACCGTCACGCTGAGCTTCCGGCTGCGGCAGGCGCCCGACGCCGACCTGGACCAGCCGCGTGCGGCCGAGAGCGTCGACGTCGTGGTCGACCGCGAGGGGGACCGGCCGGTCGTGCACGCCCGCGGCCCGGTCGACAGCCTGTGCGCCGAGCAGCTGCGCATCCGCCTGCTGGAGGCCAGCCACGGCGGGGCCGCCCCGATGGAGCTGGACCTGACCGGCGTCACGCTGTTCAGCAGCGCCGCGGTGCGGGTCGTCCTCGCGATGGCGCGGATCGCGCGGGACGAGGGCTGGCGCCTCGTGGTGCGCGCGCCGGCCGGCGGGGTGACCCGGCACGTGCTGGAGATCAGCGGCCTGGACGGCCTGGTCGACCTGCGCTGACGTGTGACGGTCGGTACCCGGGCGTTTGCGGAACGCCCCCGGTGCCCATCCACCGCCCGTGAGACTGCGGCGGAGCGACGTGCACGGCCCCGGCTACCGACGGCGGCGCGCCGGGCGCGGCTTCGCCTACTACGACCTCGACGGCTCGCTGGTCAAGGACGACGAGCGGCTCGACCGCATCCGCGGCCTGGCGATCCCACCGGCGTGGAAGGACGTCTGGATCTGCCCCTGGCCCAACGGCCACATCCAGGCCACCGGCGTCGACGCCGCCGGGCGCCGCCAGTACCGGTACCACGACCAGTGGCGGGCGCGGCGGGACGCCGAGAAGCACGAGCGGGTGCTGGACATCGCCCGACAGCTGCCCGACGTGCGCGACGCGGTGAAGGCCGGCCTGCGCACGCGCGGGCTGAACCGGGACCGCGTGCTGGCCACCGCCATCCGGCTGCTGGACCTCGGTGCCTTCCGCATCGGCAGCGAGCAGTACGAGGAGGAGAACGGCACCTACGGGCTGGCGACGCTGAAGCGGGCGCACGTGTCGGTCCGGGGCGAGCGGACCTTCTACTCCTACACCGCCAAGGGCGGCATCGACCGCGAGGTGGAGATCACCGACCGGCCGGTGGCCACCGTCGTCCGGCAGCTCCTGGAGCGGCCCGCCGACGCGGGGGAGGACCTGCTGGCCTACCAGACCGAGGACGGTGAGTGGCGGGACGTCACGAGCGCGGAGATCAACGCCTACCTCAAGGAGATCAGCGGCGCGGAGATCACGGCGAAGGACTTCCGCACCTGGACGGCGACCGTGCTCATGGCCGCTGCGCTCGCCGAGGCACCGCCGCCGGCGACGAAGACGGCCCGCAAGAAGGTCGTCAGCGCCGCCTACAAGCAGGTCAGCGAGCAGCTGGGGAACACCCCGGCGGTGTGCAAGGCCAGCTACGTCGACCCGCGGGTGGTCGACCGGTTCGAGCACGGCGAGACGGTCGCCCAGGCGCTACGGGCCGCCGACGAGGCGCTGTCCTCCGGCGGCATGGCCGACCGCGACACCCAGAAGGTGCTGGAGCAGGCCGTCTGCCAGCTGCTCTCGGCCTAGCGGCCGGCCCACGACGACGAGGGGCCCCGCCGGACGGATCCGGCGGGGCCCCTCGTCGTGCGCGACGTCAGCGAGCGTCGGCGATCGTGAACAGGTCGATCAGACCGGTGACCTCGAGCGGCCGGGTGACGGCGCGCGTCGTGGCGATGAGCCGCAGGGCGACCTCGCGGCTGCGGGCGGACTTCTGCGTCTCCACCAGCACGGCCAGGCCGGCCGAGCCCAGGAACTGCACGCCCGACAGGTCGATGACCAGCTCGCTCGGGGACTGCTCGAGCTGGCTGTCCAGCGTGGAGCGCAGCACGGGCGCGGTGAAGGTGTCCACCTCGCCGACGACCGTGACCGTGACCGCGCCGTCCTCACCGGTGGAGGTCGAGAGCGTGATCACGTCGTCGAAGGGGGCCTCCGTGCCCTCGGTCGACACGTCGGGCTGCCCCTCGGCGGGCAAGTCGGAAGTGGTCACGGACAGTGGCTCCTCTCGGCGGCACCCGGACGGCGGACCGCCCGGACAATCTACCGCTGTGCGCGCCGGGGGCTCGGAGGTCCCCGGTGCGCCGGTGGTCGAACGTGTGGAGTGCCGGACGTCCGGTCCGGCACGGCGCGGCTACCTGCTGAACCGCTGACCCAACGTAGACAACCGACCGCGACCGCGCCAACCCGCCCCCCGGGAGACACCCGAGGGGGTGTGGCCGGGGAGCGGGTCGGCGGGAGGAACCGGGGCCGGCGGTCAGCCGTCGGTGATGTGCACCGCGGCCTCCTCGGGACCCTCGCCGCCCACGGGGACGTCGGCGGTCGCCTCGACGTCGTCGGCCGTGCGGTTGGTCCCGGAGTCGCTGAACGGCGTCGTGGAGGTGTCCTGCTCCAGCTGCGCGTCGGCGCGGTTGGGGTCCTCGGCCGGGCGCACGTCCAGCGCGTCGTCGGGTAGCTCGCGGTCCAGGCGGCCGGTCAGGGACTCGCCCTCGGACTGCTCGAAGGCGGTGGTGCCGAAGTCGACGCTCGCGCCGGGCCGCTCGCCAGGGAGCGGCTCGAACTGCGGGTCCTCGGCGGTCTGCAGGGTGGGCGAGTCGTCCTGGGCGACCTCGGGGATGCCCTCGTCCTCGGGGAAGACGTCGCGCGCGGTCTGGCCCTCGGGCTGCGTCATGCGGTGCCTCCGTCTCTGCGCGGCGTGCGCGCGGTGTGCGTCGTGGCGTCGGTGGACGCCGGAGCCGGTCGGCGGACCGGTCGGACCTCCGCCCTACCCGGGTGCCCGGCGGCCATGCGCCGGTGTGCGTCGCGGCACCCCACCGTGTTCCCGGGCATGGCCGGGGGATCGCGGGGTAGCGGGGGGCCATGGCTTTCGCAGACGAGGTGCAGCGGGTCGGGGCACCGATCCGCCGGTGGGCGCGGACCCAGAAGCGCGAGTACACGCAGGGGGAGGCGCGTCCGCTGGCCGGTGACCTCGGCGCGATGGGGGTCTACGTGAGCCTGGTCGCCGGGGGCGCCGCGGCGGTGCGCGCCTCGGGGAAGCAGCTGCCGGAGCGGATCCCGCTCGGGGACGCGGCCCTGCTGACCGTCGCCACCTTCCGGCTGGCCCGGCGGATCGCCAAGGACCCGGTCACCGCGCCGGTCCGGGCGCCGTTCGTGAAGTTCGAGGGCCCCTCGGGGCACGCCGAGGTGGCCGAGGAGGTCCGCGAGCACGGGGGCGTGAAGCACGCGGTGGGGGAGCTGCTGACCTGCCCCTTCTGCCTCGCCCAGTGGGTGGGCACCGCCTTCGTGTTCGGCTACGTCACCGCGCCGCGCGCCACGCGGCTGGCCGCGCTCACCATGACGACGGTCGCCGGGTCCGACGTGCTGCAGTTCGTCTACGACGCGATCCAGAACGGCGCGCTGGCGCCGTCGGAGGACGAGGCGGGCGTCGAGTCCTGACCGGCGGGGGTTGTCGCCCGTAGGAGGGAGCGGCCGCGTCGTCCGGGCTGCCACGGGTACCGCTCCGGACCTATCCTGCGATCTTGACCCGACCTCGGGTCCTGGAGCGTCCGGAGGGCCGGGCGCGAGGGAGGAGCGGCATGCGATCGATCTGGCGCGGCGCCGTGTCGTTCGGCCTGGTCAGCATCGGCGTGAAGCTGTACTCCGCGACCGAGGACAAGGACATCCGCTTCCACCAGGTGCACGCCGCCGACGGTGGCCGGGTGAAGTACAAGCGGGTCTGCTCCATCGACGGCGAGGAGGTCGAGTACTCCGACATCGCCAAGGGCTACGAGCTGCCCAGCGGCGAGGTCGTGATCCTCACCGACGAGGACTTCGAGGAGCTCCCGCTCAGCACCCGCCGGGAGATCGAGGTCCTGGAGTTCGTCGACCGCTCCGAGATCGACCCGATCATGTTCGAGAAGACCTACTACCTCGAGCCCGACGGCCCGGCCGCCCGCCCCTACGTCCTGCTGCGCGACGCGCTGGAGAACGCCGGGCAGGTCGCGATCACCAAGATCGCGCTCCGCCAGCGGGAGTCGCTGGCCGCCCTCCGCGTGCGCGACGGGATCCTCGTGCTGCACACGATGCGCTGGCCCGACGAGATCCGTCGTCCCGACTTCGCCTTCCTCGACGAGGACATCTCGGTCCGGCCGCAGGAGCTGAAGATGGCCGAGGCGCTCATCGGCTCGATGACGGCGGAGTTCGACCCGACCGAGTTCACCGACGACTACCGCGAGGCCATGACCGCGCTGCTGGAGGCGAAGCAGACCGGCGGCGAGGTCGCGCAGGTGCCCGAGACGCCGGACGACGGCGCGGCGGTCGTGGACCTGATGAGCGCGCTGCGTCGTAGCGTCGAGCGCGCCCGGGGCGGCGCGGCCGACGACGAGCCGGAGGAGGCGCCGAAGAAGGCGGCCACCCGGAAGGCCGCGCCGAAGAAGGCCGCCGCCGAGGAGAAGGCCGCCACCGAGGACGAGGCTCCCGCGAAGAAGGCGCCGGCGAAGAAGGCGGCCGCCAAGAAGACGGCCGCGGCCACCCCCGCGAAGAAGACCACCGCCCGGGCCGCCGCCGGCGACAAGCCGCCGGCCAAGCGGGCCCGCCGTAGCGCCTGAGGTGGCGGCGCCCGAGCCGACCGACCTCCCGCTGCCGATGCTGGCGGTCGCCGGTGACCTGCCCGCCGACGACGGCGAGTGGGGCTACGAGTTCAAGTGGGACGGCGTCCGCGCCGTCGCCGGCGTGCGCGGGGGCCGGCTCACCCTGGCCTCGCGCAAGGGCGGCGACATCACCGTCCGGTACCCCGAGGTGGGGCGCCTGCCCGGCGCGCTCGCCGGGCACGACGCCGTCGTCGACGGCGAGATCGTGATGATGGACGCCCAGGGGCGGCCGGACTTCGGGTCGCTGCAGAACCGGATGCACCGCACCGGCCCCGAGGTGCCGCGGATGGCCGCCGCCGCGCCGGTGACCTACCTCGTCTTCGACCTGCTGGCGCTCGACGGGCAGGACCTGCGGGCCCGCCCCTACGCCGAGCGCCGGGCGCTGCTCGACGAGCTGGCGCCGGCCGGCCACCGCTGGGTGCTCACGCCGTGGTTCCCCGGGCACGGCGCGGAGGTGCAGGCCGCCAGCGAGGAGAACGGCCTCGAGGGCGTCGTCGCCAAGCGGCTGGCCTCCCCGTACCGGGAGGGTGCACGGAGCCCGGAGTGGCGCAAGGTCAAGAACTTCTTCACGCAGTCGGTCGTCGTCGGCGGGTGGCGGCCAGGCCAGGGACGGCGGGCCGGGACGATCGGCTCGCTCCTGGTCGGGGTGCCCGACGACGAGGGCCGGCTGGTCTACGTCGGGCACGTGGGGACCGGTTTCACCGACCAGGCCCTGCGGGACCTCCAGCGCCTCCTGACGCCGCGCAGGACCGCCCCCTTCGAGGGGGCGCTGCCGCGCGAGGTGACCCGCGACGCGCACTGGGTGGAGCCCGACCTCGTCGGCGAGGTGGCCTACGCGGTGTGGACGGCGGAGAACCGGCTGCGGCACCCGGCCTGGCGGGGGGTCCGCGACGACCTGGAGCCCGACGACGTGGTGCGGGAGTCGTGAGCGCCGTGCGCGGGCAGGTGCGCGAGCCATGAGCCCCGCGAAGCAGCGGGTCGAGATCGCCGGGCGGCAGCTCGGCGTCTCGAACCTGGAGAAGGTGCTCTTCCCCGAGGTGGGGTTCACCAAGGCGCAGGTCATCGACTACTACGTCCGCATCGCCCCGGTCCTGCTTCCGCACGTGGCGGGGCGGCCGGTCACCTTCACCCGCTGGCCCGACGGCGTGGAAGGGCAGGCCTTCTACGAGAAGAACAGCGCCCGGCACGCGCCCGAGTGGGTGCGGCGGGTGACCATCCCCAGCCCCGGCAGCAGCCGCGGTCGCGAGACGCTGGACATGGTGGTCCTGGAGCACGTCGCCGACCTGGCGTGGGCGGCGAACCTCGCCGCGCTGGAGGTGCACGTGCCCCAGTGGCAGGTGGACGACGACGGCGAGCCGCAGCTGCCCGACCTGCTCGTGCTGGACCTGGACCCCGGCCCCGACACCGGCATCCTCGAGTGCTGCCACGTGGCCGAGCGGCTCGGTGCGCGGCTGGAGGCCGACGGGCTGGACCCCGTGGTGAAGACCTCGGGCTCGAAGGGGATGCAGGTCTACGCGCCGGTCGAGGCCGCCGACCGCGACCACCCCAGCCGGTACGCGAAGACGCTGGCGCAGGAGCTCTCCGCCGAGACGCCGGACGACGTCGTCTGGCGCATGGAGAAGGCGCTGCGCCCGGGCAAGGTGCTCATCGACTGGAGCCAGAACAACACCGCGAAGACGACGGTGGCCCCGTACTCGCTGCGGGCCCGCGCCGGGGCGACCGTCTCCACTCCCATCGGCTGGGACGAGGTCGACGCGGTCCGCGACGGCTCGCTGGACCCGGCCGCGCTCCGCTTCACCACCGACGAGGTCCTCGCCCGCGTCGAGGAGTACGGCGACCTGTTCGACGTCGCCGGTGCCCGCCGCGCCCCCCTGCCCGACCTCTGAGCCGCGGGGAGGGGGTCTGGGAGGATCGCGATCATGGCTTCCCCGCACCAGGCCCAGCCCGCCGACGCCGGACGGCTGGTCGTCCGCTGCCCCGACCGGCCGGGGATCGTCGCCGCGATCAGCGGGCTCATGGCCGACGTCGGCGCCAACATCACCGACTCCCAGCAGCACTCGTCGGACCCCCGCGGCGGCACCTTCACGCTGCGGCTGGAGTTCGTGCTCGCCGACCTGCCCGCCCGCCGCGCGGAGCTGGAGGGCCGGCTGGGCGAGCTGGCGGGGGAGTGGCAGCTCACCTGGCGCCTCGTCGAGGCCTCGCACCGCCCGCGGGTCGCGGTGTTCGTCAGCCTCACCGACCACGTGCTGCAGGAGCTGATCTACCGGGTCCGCGCGGGTGACCTGCAGGCCGACATCGTCGCCGTCGTCTCCAACCACCCCGACCTGGAGCCGGTCGCCGCGGCGGCGGGCATCCCGTTCCACCACGTGCCGGTGACGCCGGGGACGAAGGCCGAGGCCGAGGCCCGGGCGCTGGAGATCGTCGGGGACGTGGACCTCGTGGTGCTGGCCCGCTACATGCAGATCGTCTCGCCGGAGTTCTGCGCGCGGTTCCCGGAGCGCCTGATCAACATCCACCACAGCTTCCTGCCGGCGTTCGTGGGTGCGAACCCCTACCGGGCGGCGCACGACCGGGGCGTGAAGCTCATCGGGGCGACGGCGCACTACGTGACGGCGGAGCTGGACGCCGGGCCGATCATCGAGCAGGAGGTCGCCCGCGTGGACCACCGGGCGACGGTGGAGGACATGCGCCGGGTGGGCCGGTACGTGGAGCGCCAGGTGCTGGCGCAGGCGGTGACGTGGCACGTCGAGGACCGGGTCATCGTCGAGGGCCCGCGGACCATCGTCTTCGCCTGAGCGGAGCGTGCGCGGGCGCTCGCGGAGCGGTGGTCCGCACCACACGCGCGTGTCCTTTTCTTGACCCAGTCAAGAAAAGGGTGTTGGGTGGTCACCGATGGACACGACCTGGGCGCACCAGCTGCGGGAGGCCGGGCTGCGCGTGACGCGGCCCCGGCTGTCCGTGCTCGGCGTCCTGGCCGACCACCCCCACGCGGACGCCGAGACCATCGTGAACGGCGCCCGCGAGCAGCACCCGTCGCTGTCCCCCCAGGCCGTGTACGGCGTGCTCAAGGCGTTCGTCGCCGCGGGGATCGCCCGCCGGATCGAGCCGGCCGGCGCCCCCGCGCTGTTCGAGCTGCGGGTGGGCGACAACCACCACCACCTGGTCTGCCGCTCGTGCGGTGCGGTCGCCGACGTCGACTGCACCGTGGGCGCAGCCCCTTGTCTGATCCCGTCGGACACGGCCGGCTTCGTCATCGACGAGGCCGAGGTCGTGTTCTGGGGTCTTTGTCGGCAGTGTCAGGACCGCGCCCGTCAGGTCGCGGCCGGCGCCGAAGCCGTGCAGTACGAACAGCAGGAAATCCGAGGAGGAGCACGCGCATGACCGACGTCTCATCGCAGGGCCCGGCCCCGAGCGAGGCCGACCGCCCCGTTCTGACCAACCGTCAGGGCCACCCGGTCTACGACAACCAGAACCAGCGGACGGTGGGCGCCCGTGGCCCCGCCACCCTGGAGAACTACCAGTTCCTCGAGAAGATCAGCCACTTCGACCGGGAGCGCATCCCGGAGCGCGTGGTGCACGCCCGCGGCATCACCGCGTTCGGCTACTTCGAGGCCGACGGCACCGTCGGCGACGAGCCGATCAGCAAGTACACCCGCGCCAAGCTGTTCCAGGAGAAGGGCAAGCGCACCGACGTCGCGCTGCGGTTCTCCACGGTCGCCGGCGGCCGCGACTCCTCCGAGTCCGCCCGTGACCCCCGCGGCTTCGCGGTGAAGTTCTACACCGAGGACGGCAACTGGGACCTCGTCGGCAACAACCTGGGTGTCTTCTTCATCCGGGACGCCATCAAGTTCCCCGATTTCATCCACTCGCAGAAGCCGGACCCGGTCACCTTCGAGGCCAACGTCGCCGAGCGCGCGTTCGACTTCTTCAGCCAGACCCCCGAGGCCATGCACATGATCTCGCTGGTCTTCAGCCCCCGCGGCACCCCGGCCAACTACCGGAACATGCAGGGCTTCGGCGTCAACACCTACAAGTGGCTCAACGCCGCCGGTGAGTCCGTGCTGGTCAAGTACCACTGGTACCCCCGCGACGGCGTGAAGTCCTGGGGCGCGGCCGACGCGTCGGCGGCGCAGGCCAAGAGCCTGGGCACCCACACCAAGGACCTGCACGACGCCATCGCCGCCGGTGACTTCCCGCAGTGGGACCTCTACGTCCAGATCATGAGCGACGACGAGCACCCGGAGCTGGACTTCGACCCGCTCGACGACACCAAGACCTGGCCGCAGGAGCTCTTCCCGGTCCGCAAGGTCGGCACGATGACCCTCAACCGGATGCCGGTGGACAACTTCACCGAGAACGAGCAGATCGCGTTCGGCACCGGTGTGCTGGTCGACGGCCTGGACTTCTCCGACGACAAGATGCTGGTCGGCCGGACGTTCTCCTACTCCGACACCCAGCGCTACCGGGTGGGGCCGAACTACCTGCAGCTGCCGGTGAACGCCCCCAAGGCCCGGGTCGCCACCAACCAGCGCGACGGCCAGATGGCCTACGGCGTGGACCGCGCCGAGGGCACGAACCCGCACGTGAACTACGAGCCGTCGATCCTGGGCGGCCTGCGCGAGGCGGAGTACCCGACGCACGACGAGCAGGGCCCGGTCATCACCGGCCGGCTCACCCGCAAGCGGATCCCGCGCACGAACGACTACCAGCAGGCCGGCGAGCGCTACCAGCTCTCCGAGCAGTGGGAGAAGGACGAGCTGGTCGCCAACCTCGTCGGTGCCCTCGAGCAGTGCCGCCGCGACATCCAGGAGCGGATGGTCTGGCACTTCTTCATGTGCGACGACGAGTGGGGCCAGCGCGTCGGCGACGGCCTGGGCATCACGGCGGACGACGTCCGTGGCCTGGAGCCGCTGCAGACGCAGACCCTCACCGAGGACGAGCTGGCCCGTGCGGCCAACCTCGGCAAGAACGGTCCGCGCGACGTCACCGGCAAGGACATGACGCACTGCGTGCCGAACGAGCACGTGACCGTCGCCTGACGGTCACCAGCCAGCACCGCGGCGGGCCGCGACCGGGATCTCCCGGTCGCGGCCCGTCGTCGTCCCGCCCGCCGTTCCGCCCGTCGCCGTTCCGTCCAGTGGAGGCCCGACTGGGACGCGGCCGGGGGAGGACCTAGCGTTTCCCGGCGACCTGACCACCGACCCCCGGGGAACCGCCGTGAGCTCCACCTCCACCGCCACCGGTGGCACCACCGCCCGCGCCGCAGGGTGGGTGGCCCCGCTCTGCTGGATCGCCGTCCTCCTGGACGGCTTCGACCTCGTGGTCGTGCCGACCACGCTCAGCGGCATCTCCGCCGAGTGGGAGCTGAGCGCCGGCGGTGCCAGCACGCTGATCACCGTCGGCCTCGTCGGCATGATGGTCGGCGCCCTGAGCATCGGCACGCTGACCGACCTGCTCGGCCGCCGCAAGGCGCTCATCGGTGCCGTGGTGGCCTTCTCGCTGCTCACCCTGCTCTGCGCGTTCGCGCCGAACCCGACGGTGTTCGGGGTGCTGCGGTTCCTCGCCGGCCTGGGCCTGGGCGGCGCCCTGCCGACGGCGATCGCGATGGTCAACGAGTTCAGCCGGGGCGCGCGCGGCGGCCGGGCGACGACGACGATGATGACCGGCTACCACGTGGGCGCCGTCGCCACCTCGGCGCTGGGCATCCTGGTCGTCGAGCCGATCGGCTGGCGCTGGATGTACGTCATCGGCGCCCTGCCCGCGCTGGTGCTCGTCCCGCTCATGGTGCGCCACCTGCCCGAGTCGGCCGCCTACCTGGCCTCGCACGGCCGCCGCGCCGAGGCCGAGGAGGTCGCCCGCCGGTACGGGCTCGAGCTCGAGGCGCCCGCCGCCGCCGTCGACCCGCACGCCAGCGAGGCGAGCGCCGGGGGTGCCGCCGCGAACCTGCGGACGCTGTTCAGCAGCAGCTACCTGCGCAACACGGTGGCCATCGGCGTCACCTCGTTCATGGGCCTGCTGCTGGTCTACGGCCTGAACAACTGGCTGCCCGGCATCATGCGGGAGGCCGGCTACGAGCTCGGCGCACAGCTGGCCTTCCTCACCGTGCTGAACCTGGGCGCGATCGCCGGTCTGCTGGTCGCCGGCGGGGTGGCCGACCGCATCGGTGCCCGCAAGGCGGGCATGGCCTGGTTCGCCGCCGCCGCGCTGCTGCTGGCGCTGCTGTCGATCAAGCTGCCGATCGCCGGCATCTACGTGATGGTCTTCCTGACCGGCTGCTTCGTCTTCAGCGCCCAGGTGCTGGTGTACGCGCTGGTCAGCGCCAACCACCCGCCGCAGGTGCGGGCGACGGCGCTGGGCTGGTCGGCCGGTGCCGGCCGCGTCGGCGCCATCGTGGGGCCGATCCTGGCCGGCCTGCTCGTCGGCGCCGGGATCGCCTTCCCGTGGGGCTTCTACATGTTCGCCGTCGTCGGCGTCCTCGGTGCGCTGGCGCTGAGCATCACCCGCACGGCCCGCCGCTAGCGACGAGATCTGCACACTCGCCCCCATCAGCACGCTGATGGGGGCGAGTGTGCAGATCTGGCCGGGTCAGTCGCGCTTGCGGTCCTGGTCGGCGAGGAACCGCTCGAACTCCGCGCCGATCTCGTCCGCGCTGGGCACCTCGCCGGCGGAGCCGAGCAGGTCCGATCCCTCGCGGGCGGCGGCGAAGGAGTCGTACTGCTGCTCCAGGGCGGCGACGACGGCGGTGTTGTCCGCCGAACGCGCGATCTGCTCGTCGATCTCGGTGCGGTTGGCCTCGGCGGCCTCGCGCAGCGCGTCGGTGGGCAGCCGCAGGCCGGTCAGCCGCTCCAGGTGCTCGATGAGGGTGAGCGAGGCGGCCGGGTAGGTGGCCTGCGCCAGGTAGTGCGGCACGTGCGCGGCCACGCCGAAGGCGTCCACCCCGACCTCGCCCATCCGCAGCTCCAGCAGCGCCGAGACGCTGCCCGGGATCCTCATCTCGCCCCAGTACACCGGGTAGGGCTCGATCAGCTGGCGGCGCGTGGCGTGCGCGGTCACGGTGACCGGCCGGGTGTGCGGCACGGGCATCGGGATGGCCTGCAGGGCGGCGACGCTCGTGACGCCGAGCTGGTCGACCAGCGACCCGACCGCGGCGACGAACCGCTCCCACGCGTAGTCCGGCTCGGCGCCGTGCAGCAGCAGGAACGACTCGCCGGTGTCGTCCTCGACGGCGTAGAGCAGCAGCTCGGGCGCGGCGAAGGACTCGTACCGGTCGGCGTTGAAGGTCATGCGCGGGCGGCGGGCGCGGTAGTCGACCAGGCTGTCGGCGTCGAACCGGGCGACCACCTCGTGGGGGAGCGCGCTCAGCAGGTGGGCGCCGGCCAGGCTGCCCGCCGACGCGGCGTCGAAGTCGCCGGCCAGGTCGTGCACCAGCACCAGCCCGCGTCGCTCGGCCGGGTCGGTGACCGCGGCCTCGCGGTCGAGGAACCGGTCTGCCGCGGGGAGCAGCTCGAACAGCTCCTCCGGTGACTGGGCCACGGTGGGACCTCCTGGTGGGTGTTGACGCCGGACAGGTGGTGCAGCGCGCGGGCGCCCGTCCGGCATTCCCGTGGTCCTCCCGCGGGGGGAGGGTCAGGCCCGCCGGGGCTCCGACGACGGCGGCTGCGCCACCTGCTCGCGCGTCACGGTGGTACCCGAGTCGTCGCCGTCGACCCGCGCCCGGGTGCCGTCGTCGGCGACCTCGGGGGACTTGTCGTCGAGCTCGTCGCGCACGTACCGGTAGACGACGGCGATGAGCGCGGCGACCGGCACGCCCAGGAAGGCGCCGATGATGCCGGCCAGGCTGCCGCCGGCGGTGACCGCGAGGATGACGACGGCGGCGTGCAGGTTGAACCCGCGGCCCTGGATGATCGGCTGCAGCACGTTGCCCTCGAGCTGCTGCACCACCAGCACGATGACCAGGATGATCAGGGCGGTCGTGAAGCCCTGGCTGACCAGGGCGATGAGGACGGCGAAGGCGCCGGCCACGAACGCACCGATGATCGGGATGAACGCGCCGAAGAAGGTCAGGATCGCCAGCGGGATCACCAGCGGCACGTCGAAGATCCAGAGGCCGATGCCGATGAAGAAGGCGTCCACGAAGCCGACGAGGGCCTGCTGGCGGATGAACTCCGAGAGCGTGGACCAGGTCTTGTAGGACAGCGCCGCGACGTGGCGGGCGGCCCGGGGGCCGGTCTGCGCGGAGAGCCACGGCACCCAGCGGGTCCCGTCCTTGAGGAAGAAGAAGCACAGGACGAGGGCCAGCACCAGGTTGATGAGACCGTTCCCGACCGCGGACACGCCGGTGACGGCGTAGCCGGCGATGTTCTGCGCGTTGCCCTGGATCGAGTCGATGACCGAGTCGACCGCGTCGCCGACCTGGTCCTGGCCGAGGTTCAGTGGCGGCCCCTGCACCCACTCCTGGACGTCCTGCAGCCCTGCGGTCGCCTGGTCGGCCAGCTCGGTCACCTGGTCGGCCACCTGCGGGGCGATGGCGGCGATGATGCCGCCGAAGATCGCCAGGAAGCTGAGCAGGACGACGGCGGCGGCCAGCGCCGGCGGCGCGCCGACCCGGCGCAGGAGGCGCGTCGGCGGCCACAGCACGGTGGCGATGAGCAGGCCGAGCACGATCGGCAGCAGGATCACCCAGAGCTTGCCGAGGACGTAGCCCAGCACGTAGACGGCCGCGAGGATCAGCAGCAGCTGCGCCGACGTCGTGGCCAGGGTCCGCAGCGCGCGCTGCATCTTGGGGCCACGGCCGTGCGTGGGCGCCGGCGAGCCCGAGACCTCCGGGGCGACGGTGTCCTGCGGGGGCGCAGGCTGGGGACGCGGCTCGTCCTCGCTGCGCGGGGCAGCGGGAGTCCGACCAGGCAGGCGCAGCTTCATGCCCGCGATCCCATCACGGATCGCGCCCGGGGACCGGTCGGGAAACGATCATCACACCCGAGTCGTAGCGTTCCGTGCATGCCGAAGATCGCCACCGCCGACAAGGTCGACCGCGCCGCGCTCCTGGAGTTCCTCCGGCCCCGGCACCGCGCGGTGCTGGTGACCCGCCGCTCCTCGGGTGCCCCGCAGCTGTCCCCGGTCACCTGCGGGGTGGACGCCGAGGGGCGGGTCGTGGTCTCCACCTACCCGCAGCGGGCCAAGGTGGCCAACGCCCGGCGTGACCCCGCCGTCTCGCTCTGCGTCCTGTCCGACGACTGGGACGGGCCGTGGGTGCAGGTCGACGGGCAGGCCGAGGTGCTGGACCTGCCCGAGGCGCTCGAGCCGCTGGTCGAGTACTTCCGCTCCATCAGCGGGGAGCACCCCGACTGGGACGAGTACCGGGCCGCGATGGCCAAGCAGGGGAAGTCCCTGGTGCGGGTCACCATCACCGGCTGGGGGCCGATCGCCACGGGCGGTTTCCCCGCCGAGGTGGCCGACAAGCTCTGAGGCTTGCATCTGCCGAGGAAAGGTGTCAGCCTTGTCGAGTGCCGTACGTACTGACCGTGGACCAGCAGGGCAGCCGCCGGGGGCCCGACCGGGTGGGCGAGGCCCTCGCCGAGCTCACCACCGGGGTGCGCGTCGTGCTGCCCTTCGAGCGGACCGCCGGTGACGAGTTCCAGGGGGTCCTGGGAACGCCCGAGGCGGTGGTCGACGTGACCGTGCGGCTCCTCCGGCTCGGCGGCTGGAGCATCGGCATCGGCGCCGGCCCCGTGCAGACCCCGCTGCCGCCCAGCACCCGTGCGGCGACCGGCCCGGCCTTCCTGTCCGCCCGCCGCGCCGTCGACGCCGCCAAGCAGCGCCCGATGCGGCTCGCCGTCCGCGGGGCGGTGCCGCCGGACGCCGCCGACGCGCAGTCGGTGCTCAGTGCCCTGGCGGTCCTCCTCGGCCGGCGCAGCGCCCAGGCCTGGGAGGCCATCGACCTGGTCGACGGCGGCCGCACGCAGGCGGAGGCGGCCGCGGAGCTCGGCATCACGCGGCAGGCGGTGGGCCAGCGGCTGGCCGCCGCGGCCTGGGAGCTCGAGCGCGAGCTGCGGCCCACCGGCGCCCGGCTCCTCGCGAGGGCCGCCGGATGACCACCGCCGTCCTCGTCCTGCTCGGGCTCGTGGCGCTGGCGGGCCTGTTCCTCACCCTCCGCGGCGAGCGGAGGCCCGTCGTCGCCGGCGGCGCCGTGGCGCTGGTCGGCGCCCTCGCCGTCGCCGCGGTGCTCTCCTGGCTCGGCGAGCAGGTTGGGGAGGGGGCGCTGCAGGCCGGGGCGGTCCTCGCCGTCCTCGCCGCCGTCGGCGGCGGAGGTCCCGTGGCGACGGCGGTGCTGCACGCGGCCGACCCGGCCGCCGCCGGCGTCTCCGGGGGCCCGCAGGACCCCGACATCCTGCGTGGCGGGGCCTGGATCGGCGTGCTCGAGCGCGCCGCCCTCGCCGTCGCCCTGCTGGTCGGGTGGCCGGAGGGGCTGGCCGTGATCCTGGCGGTGAAGGGTCTCGGCCGCTTCTCGGAGCTGCGCGCGCCCGCCGCCGCCGAGCGCTTCATCGTCGGCACGCTGGCCAGCGCGCTGTGGGCCGCGGCGTGCGTCGGGGTGGCGGTGCTGCTGCGCGGGTGAGCGCACGCCGAGCGCGGTGATCACCAGGCGACGACAATGACGGCACACCGTCGTCCCTCCTGGAGGCCCCGTGCCCGACCCGTCCGCCACCGGCGCCGTCCGCAACCCCGAGCTGCTGGCCATCTACTGCAACGACCACCTGGCCGCGGCGACCGGCGGCATCGAGCTGGTCGGCCGGATGATCGGCCGCTACCGCGGCACCCGGTTCGAGGGCCCCATGGAGAGCCTGCTCGACGAGCTGCGCGAGGAGCGGGCCGCGCTGCGCACGACGATGGGCGCGTTGGGCCTGCCGGTCCGCCAGTACAAGCTCGCGGCCACCTGGGTCGCGGAGAAGCTCAGCCGCGGCAAGCTCAACGGCCGGCTGTTCTCCCGGTCGCCGCTGAGCGACCTGGTGGAGTTCGAGTTCATCGCCACCGCGGTGCTGGCCAAGCGGGCCGGCTTCGAGACGCTGCGCGCCCTCGGCGAGGTCGACCACCGGATCGACGCCGGTCTGTTCGAGCGGCTCATCGACCAGGCCGACGACCAGCACACCTGGCTGGCCGAGGCCCGGCGCGAGGTCGCCGGCCAGGTCTTCGGTGGCCGCTCCGAGGCCGCGTCCGACGCCGCCGACACCTGATCCGGGGGACCGCCGCATGTGCCACAGCCACGACAGCCGCCCCCCGGCACCGCCGCGCAGCGGCGCCGTCGGGGCCACCTCGTCCTCGACGCTCACCGCGGCCGACGGCACCGAGTTCACGGTGAGCACCGCCCTGCCCGCCGAGCCGGCGCGGACCGGCGTCGTCGTGCTCCCGGACATCCGCGGGCTGCACCCCTACTACGTGGCACTGGTCGAGCGGTTCGCCGAGGCCGGCGTCGCGGCGGTGGCGATCGACTGGTTCGGGCGCACCGCGGGCGTGTGCGAGGGCGGCACCCGCGGCGAGGACTTCGACTGGCAGCAGCACATCCCGCGGACCGCCCCGGAGGGCATCGACGCCGACGTCGCCGCCGCCGTGGCGCACCTCCGGGCCGAGGCGGGGGAGGACCTCCCGGTCGTCACCGTCGGCTTCTGCTTCGGCGGCAGCCACGCGTGGCGGCTGGCCGGCGGCGACCTCGACCTGGCCGGCTGCGCCGGCTTCTACGGGCGGCCCTCGCTGGTGGGCGACGCCGCCGACCGGGCGCACCTGCCGACGGTGATGCTCATCGCCGGTGCCGACACCGCCACCCCGGTCGAGGAGCAGCTGGCCCTCGCGGAGCGCATGCGTGCCGCGGGTGCCGAGGTCGACGCCGTCGTCTACGACGGCGCGCCGCACTCCTTCTTCGACCGCTCCTACGGGGACTGGGCCGACGCCTGCGACGACGCGTGGGAGCACCTGCTCGCCCTCACCGACCAGGTGGCCCGGCGCTGAGCGTGCCGGCCTGGGGGCCGCTGCCCGGAACCGCCGTGCGGGTGCGGCCGGCGACGGCCGAGGACCTGCCGGCCCTCGTGGCGCTGCTGGCCGACGACCCGCTCGGCCGGAGCCGGGAGGGAGCGGACCTCGCGCCCTACCGGGCGGCGTTCGACCGGATCGACGGCGACCCCGCGCACCTGCTCGTCGTGGCCGCGGACGGCGACGACGTCGTCGGCACCCTGCAGCTCTCCCTCCTGCCCGGGCTGGCCCGCGGCGGTGCCCTGCGGGGCCAGGTGGAGGCCGTCCGCGTGCGGGCCGACCGCCGCGGCGAGGGGCTGGGGCGAGCGCTGCTCCGCTGGACTGTCGAGGAGTGCCGCCGGCAGGGGTGCGCCCTGGTGCAGCTCACCAGCGACCTGTCCCGCCCCGGCGCCCACCGGTTCTACGAGGCGCTCGGGTTCGTCCACTCGCACGCGGGGCTCAAGCTCCCACTCTGACGGGGCAGGTGGCGGGCCGGCGCCGTGACCGCCTCCTACGCTGGAGGCGTGAGCGGACAGCAGATCGATCCCGAGGTCATCGAACTCGCCGGCCGGGTCTTCGACCTGGCACGCGGCGGATACACCGAGGAGCTCTCCGCCTACCTCGACGCCGGGGTGCCGGCCAACCTGACCAACGACAAGGGCGACACCCTGCTGATCCTCGCGGCCTACCACGGCCACCCCGGGACGGTGGCCGCCCTCCTGGCCCGCGGGGCCGACCACGCGCGGGCCAACGACCGCGGCCAGACGGCGCTCGCGGCGGCGGTCTTCAAGCAGTCCACCGAGACCGTGCAGGCGCTGCTCGCCGCCGGTGCCGACCCCGACGCCGGCGGGCCCAGCGCCCGCGAGATGGCGACCTTCTTCGACCTGCCGGCGATGGCCGCGCTGCTGGACGGGCGCGCCTAGCGCCACCGCCGTCGCCTCCCGGCGAGGGTGAGGGCATGATCGGCGGCACCGAGGGGGAGGGTGCGGGCATGGCAGCAGCACGCGACCTGCCGGCGGCGGGCCCGCGCACGGCGGCCCGTGGCACGCAGCAGGACGACGTCGCGCCCGGGTCGGGCGCCGTCCCCGCCGACCCGCCCGAGGCCCCCGCCACGTCCGGGCTGCCGCGGTGGCTGGTGGTGGTCGGCGGGACCGCCGCGGCCACGATCGCCATCGCCGGCCTGCAGGCGGTGGCCTGGCTCGTGGCCCCGGTGTTCCTGGCGCTGGTGGTCGTGATCGCCCTGGCGCCGGTGCAGAGCTGGCTGCGGCGGATCGGCACCCCCCGCTGGGTGGCGACGACGGTCCTCCTGCTGCTGGTCTGGGCGGTGCTGCTCGGGTTCGTCGCGCTGCTGGTCGTCTCCGTGGCCCAGTTCGCCGCGCTGCTCCCGGACTACGCCGACCAGGCGCAGGTCCTCATCAACGACGTCGTCGCCGACCTGAACAACCGGGGGATCGTCTCCGGGCAGGTGTCGGACCTGGTGCAGCAGATCGACTACGGCTCGCTGGTCGGGCTGGCCACCGACCTGCTGGCCCGGCTCACGAGCGCGGCCTCCACGCTGGTGCTCCTGCTCTCGGCGCTGGTCTTCATGGCGATCGAGTCCAGCGGCTTCAGCCGGCGCATGGCCCTCGTCGCCTCCGAGCGGCCGCACCTCCCGGTGGCGCTCACCCTGTTCACCCGCGGCACCCGCAGCTACCTGCTGGTGAGCACCGTCTTCGGCGCGATCGTGGCGGTCGGCGACACCATCGCGCTGGTCTGGCTGGACGTGCCGGCCGCGCCGCTGTGGGGCCTGCTGGCGTTCATCACGAACTACGTGCCGAACATCGGCTTCGTGCTGGGGGTCGCGCCCCCCGCGGTGCTCGGGCTGCTCGCCGGCGGCTGGGGCGAGTTCGTGGCCATCCTGGTCGTCTACTCGCTGCTGAACTTCGTCGTCCAGACGCTGGTCCAGCCGCGGTTCGTGGGCGACTCGGTCGGTCTGTCGATGACCGTCACGTTCATCGCGCTGCTCTTCTGGAGCTGGGTGCTCGGCGCCCTCGGCGCTCTCCTGGCCATCCCGCTGACCCTGCTGGTCAAGGCGCTGCTGGTCGACGTCGACCCGCGGGGGCACTGGCTGGACGCCCTGCTGCGGGAGGAGCCCCGCGCCCCCCGCACCAACCGCGCCCGCCGGCGGATGGCCGCCCGGCACGCGACGCTGGCCTCGATGCGCCGCCTGCACCACCACCCGCACCGCCGGTCCTCGTCCGCCGAGGCGGCCGAGGCCGCCGACCCGGCCGTGGCCGAGCCGGTCGTGGTCGAGGCGCCCGAGACGGTCGACGCCACGGACAAGGGCTGACCGCTCAGGAGCTGGTCGTGGTGGTCGGCCTCCAGGGCGCAGGGAAGAGCACCTGGGTCGCCGCGCACCTGGCCGGCACCCACGCGGTGGTCAGCAAGGACCACTGGCCGCGCGCCCGGCGGCGCGAGGCCCGGCAGCAGCGGGTGGTCGCCATGCTCCTCGCGGCGGGGCGCAGCGTCGTCGTCGACAACACCAACGCCTCCGCGGAGGAGCGGGCGCCGCTGGTGGCCGCGGCGCGGGCGGCCGGCGTGCCCGTGCGGGCCGTGTGGCTGGACACCCCACCGGAGGTCAGCCTGGCCCGCAACGAGGCCCGGGAGGGGGCGGCCCGGGTGCCGCCCGTGGGGGTGTTCGCCACCCGGGCGCGCTTCGTGCCGCCGTCGGTGGCGGAGGGGTTCGACCGGGTCGACGTCGTCCGGCCGGGGCCGCCGCGGACCTTGTGACGGGGGCCGCAACGGGCGGCCGTAACGTGTCGGGCGCAGCTCGCCGCGCACCGGGGCTCCCGGTGACCGCCGGCATCCGACCTGAAGGGATCTCTCATGAGCGAGGCAGGCACCACGTCCCGCGTGGCCATCGTGACCGGCGCGGCCCGGGGCATCGGCGCGGCGACCGCCATCCGGCTGGCCCAGGACGGCTTCGCCGTCGCCGTCCTCGACCTGGACGAGGGCGCCGCGAAGGCGACCGTCGAGGCGATCGAGTCCGCGGGCGGCAAGGCCCTGGCCGTCGGCGCCGACGTCAGCGACTCCGCGGCCGTGGAGGCCGCCGTCGAGCGGATCGCCACCGAGCTCGGCCCGCCGACCGTGCTGGTCAACAACGCCGGTGTGCTCCGCGACAACATGCTCTTCAAGATGTCGGACTCCGACTGGGACATCGTGATGAACGTGCACCTGCGCGGTGCCTTCCTCATGACCCGGGCGGCCCAGAAGCACATGATCGACCAGAAGTGGGGCCGGATCGTCAACCTGTCCAGCACCTCCGCGCTGGGCAACCGCGGCCAGGCGAACTACTCCACCGCCAAGGCCGGCCTGCAGGGCTTCACCAAGACCCTCGCCATCGAGCTGGGCAAGTTCGGCGTCACCGCCAACGCGATCGCCCCGGGCTTCATCCAGACCGAGATGACCAAGGCGACGGCCGACCGCATGGGCGTGCCGTTCGACGACTTCATCAAGGGCGCCGCCTCGATGATCCCGGTCGCCCGCGTGGGGCAGCCCGAGGACATCGCGCACCTCGTGTCGTTCTTCGTCAGCGAGGGCGCGGGCTTCGTCTCCGGCCAGGTCGTCTACGCCGCCGGTGGCCCCAAGGCCTGACGCACGGCAGTTCCCTCTCGCTGGGCCGGGCAGCCACTAGGCTGCCCGGCCCAGCGTCATCCTCGACCCCGGAGGTCCCGTGTCCGAGCAGCCCGTCCTCGTCGAGCGCCGTGGAGCCGTGCAGGTCATCACGATCAACCGGCCGCAGGCGAAGAACGCGCTCGACGCCGCCGTGGCCCGGGACGTGGCCGCCGCCGTCGACGAGCTGGACGCCTCCGAGGACCTGCGCGCCGGCGTGCTCACCGGCGCGGGCGGCTTCTTCTCCGCGGGCATGGACCTCAAGGCGTTCCTGCGCGGCGAGACGCCGGCCATCGAGGGGCGGGGGCTGTGCGGCATCACGAGGACCCCGCCGCGCAAGCCGCTGGTGGCGGCGGTGGAGGGCGGTGCGCTGGCCGGTGGCTTCGAGCTGGTGCTGGCCTGCGACCTCGTGGTGGCCGGCCGCAGCGCGCGGTTCGGCGTCCCCGAGGTGAAGCGCTCGCTGGTCGCGGCGGGCGGCGCCGCGCTGCTCCTGCCGCAGCGGGTGCCGCGCGCGGTCGCGCTCGAGCTGCTGCTCACCGGCGACCCCGTGGACGCCGAGCGGGCCGCGGCGGTGGGGCTGGTGAACCGGGTGGTCGACGACGGCGACGCGCTCGAGGCGGCCCTGGCCCTGGCCGAGCGGGTCGCGGCCAACGGGCCGCTGGCCGTCGCGGCCACCAAGCAGGTCGTGCTGTCGGCCCCCGGGTGGTCCCCTGAGGAGGCGTGGGACCGGCAGGACGAGGTCGTGCGCCCGGTCTTCGCCTCGGAGGACGCGCGCGAGGGGTCGACCGCCTTCGCCGAGCGGCGCGCGCCGGTGTGGCGCGGCCGGTGATGCGTTGCACACCGTGAAAGATTGCACGGTGTGCAAGAAATCTGCTTCAGTGGGCCGGTGACCGAACCGGGCCTGCGCGAGCGCAAGAAGCAGGGCACCCGGGCCGCCCTGGCCCGCGCGACCCTGGACCTCGCGGTCGAGCACGGCCTGGCCGCGGTCACCGTCGAGCAGATCGCGGCCCGCGCCGGCGTCTCCTACCGGACGTTCTTCAATTACTTCTCCGGCAAGGAGGAGGCGCTGCTGCGGCCCGACGGTGGCGACGCCACCTTCGGCCCCCACCTGCGCGACCAGGACCCGGCGCTGCCGGTGCTGGAGGCGGCCCGGCGGGCGATGCGCGCCCAGCTCCAGGCGTTCGACGAGGACCAGGAGAGCTGGCGCCAGCGGCTGGCCGTGCTCGCCGCCGCACCGGAGGCGCTGCCCCGCGTGCTGGAGATCGGCAGCACGGGCGAGCGTGAGGTCGCCGACGCCATCGCCGAGCGCACCGGCCAGGACGTCGACGGCGACCTCTACCCGGCGCTGCTCGCCGCAGTGCTCGGCGCCGCCTTCCGCGTGAGCCTCGGCCGCTGGCACGCCCTGGGCGAGACCCGCCCGCTGGCCGCGCTCTTCGACGAGGCGGTCGACGTCCTCGCCGCCGGCCTGCCCGCCCCGCGCACCCACTGACCCCCCGGCGGCCGATCGCCGTCCGGGACCCGAAGCACCACGAGGAGAACCGTGTCCACGTCCGTCGAACCTGCCGCTGCGGCGACCCCGCCCGGCGGGGACCCCGCGGTCGCTGCACCGATGACGCGCAAGGAGGTGCTCCAGGCACTCTCCGGCTTGTTCATGGGCATGTTCGTGGCCATCCTGGCCGCGACCATCGTGTCCAACGCCCTCCCGGTGATCATCCCCGAGATCGGCGGCAGCCAGTCGATCTACACCTGGGTGGTCACCGCCGAGCTGCTGGCGATGACCGTCACCGTCCCGCTGTGGGGCAAGCTGGCCGACCTCTTCAGCCAGAAGCTGCTGCTGCAGCTCTCGTTCGGCCTGTTCGTGGTGGGCTCGCTGCTCGCCGGCTTCTCGCAGGACACGACCATGCTGATCGTCGCCCGCGCGCTGCAGGGCATGGGTGCCGGTGGCCTCACCGCCCTGGTGCAGATCGTGATGGCGGCGATGATCCCGCCGCGCGAGCTCGGCCGGTACGCCGGTGTCTTCGGCGCGATCTTCGCCGTCGCCACGGTGGGCGGCCCGCTGATCGGTGGCGTCATCGTCGACACCGACTGGCTGGGCTGGCGCTTCTGCTTCCTGCTCGGCGTGCCGTTCACGCTGCTGGCGATGGTGCTCGTGCAGCGCACCCTCAAGCTCCCCGCCGTCCCGCGGCGGACGGCCAGCATCGACTGGTGGGGCGCGCTGCTCATCACGGCCGGCGTCAGCCTGCTGCTGATCTGGATCACCTTCGCCGGGGACAGGTACGACTGGCTGTCCACCGAGACCGCGCTCATGGTCGGCGGCACCGTCGTGCTGCTGGGCCTGGCCGTGGTCGTCGAGTCCAAGGTGTCCGAGCCGGTCATCCCGCTCGACATCTTCCGCAGCAGGACCGTCACGCTGTCGGTGGTCGCCAGCGCCCTGGTCGGTGTCGCGATGTTCGGCGGGACCGTCTTCCTGGCCCAGTACCTGCAGGTCTCGCTCGGCTACTCGCCGACCGAGTCCGGCCTGCTCACCCTGCCGCTGGTCGGCGGCCTGCTGGTGTCCTCGACGGTCGCCGGCGCCCTGATCACCAAGACCGGCCGCTGGAAGGGCTGGCTGGTCGCCGGCGCGGTCCTCATGACGGTCGGCTTCGCCCTGTTCTCGACCATCGACGCGCAGACCTCCCCCTGGGTGCTCGGCCTGTTCATGGTCGTCCTGGGCGCCGGCGTCGGTGCGCTGATGCAGAACCTGGTCCTGGCCGCGCAGAACGACGTCCCGGCGCACGAGCTGGGCGCGGCCACGTCGGTGGTCTCGTTCTTCCGCAGCCTCGGCGGCACGGTCGGCGTCAGCGTCCTGGGTGCCCTGCTGGCCACCCGGGTGGCCGAGGACCTCAGCGTGCTCGGCCCGGTGGAGGGTGGCGGCGAGGCCGCGGCCCCGGACATGTCCATGCTCCCGGAGCCGGTGCGCGAGCTGATCCGCAACGCCTACGCGGACGCGACGGCGGAGCTGTTCCGCATCGCCGTGCCGCTGGCGGCGCTGGCGCTGGTCACGGTGCTGTTCATCAAGGAGAAGGCGCTCAAGACGACGTCGGGCGCGCAGCGCCTGGCCGAGGAGCAGGGCGCCGCGGGCCTGCCGCTGCACTGACCCGCGGCGGCATACGGGGGCCACGACCGGCGTTGTCCGGTCGTGGCCCCCACTGCTTCCCGCCGCGCTCCCGTGCGCATGGTCGTCCTGGGTGACTCGATCGCGTACGGCACCGGTGCGGCCCGTACCGAGGACACCATCGGCCGCCGGCTCGCTGCCGAGCTGACCGCCGACGGCTTCGACGTCGACCTGCACGCCCTGGCCGTCCCCGGTGCCGTCTCGGCCGACCTCGCCGCGCAGGTGCGGCGCGCCGTCGCGCTCGGCCCGGACCTCGCCCTGGTCGTCATCGGCGCCAACGACCTCGCCCGCTTCGTGCCGGCCGCGCAGGCGACCGCGGCGCTGGGAGCTGCAGTCGCTGCACTGCGCGCCGCAGGCAGCGCCGTGGTGGTCGTGCCGGCGCCGGACATGTCCATGGTCCCGTTCGTCCCGCCGGCGCTGCGGCCGCTGGTCCGCGGGGCCTGCGCCGTCCTGCAGGAGGGGCAGACGCGGGTGGCCGAGGCCGGGGGCGCCACCGTCGCCTCGGTCGTCGCCGACCTGGCCACCGCCTTCGTCGCCGACCCGGGGCTGTTCTCCGCCGACCGGTTCCACCCCTCCTCGGCCGGCTACGCGCGGATCGCCCGGGCGCTCACCCCGCACGTCCTGGCCGCGGCCCGCGCCCGGCGGGACGAGGCAGCAGCCTGACCCTCGACCTGAGGTTCAGGCCGGGGCGGTGACCGGCCGCCGGAGCGCCGCGGAGTCGGCGAACCGGGTGATCACCGGCCCGGCGACGGCGAGGACCAGCACGTAGCCGGTGGCGACGGGGCCGACGTCGGCCAGTCCCGCGCTCACCGCGAGACCGGCGATCACGATGGAGAACTCGCCGCGCGCGACGAGCGCGGTGCCGGCGCGCAGGCGTCCCGGCACCCCTACGCCGTCCCGCCGGGCGGCGAACCAGCCGGTCCCCATCTTCGTCGCGGTGCTGACGGCGGCCAGCGCCAGCGCGGCCGGCAGCACCGGCAGGATCGCGCCGGGGTCGGTGGCGAACCCGAAGGCCACGAAGAACAGCGCCGCGAACAGGTCCCGCAGCGGCCCGAGGATCGCCCGCGCCCGCTCGGCGAAGTCCGCCGGGAGCGCCAGCCCGACCAGGAACGCGCCGACCGCCGCGGAGGCGCCCATCGCCTGCGCGGCGCCGGCCACCAGCAGGGTCAGCCCGACCAGGCGCAGCAGCACCTGCTCGTCGTCGTCGTGGCTGAGCAGCCGGCCCAGCCGGTGGCCGTGCCGCTGCGCGGCGAACAGCACCAGGACCACCGCGCCGACCGCCAGCCCGATACCGGCCACCGCCGCCGCCGGGCCCTGGCCGGCGAGGGCGACCACCAGCAGCGGCAGGAACAGGGCCATCGCCAGGTCCTCGAGCACGAGGACGGCGAGCACGGCCGGCGTCTCGCGGTTGGCCAGCCGGCCGAGGTCGCCCAGCAGCCGCGCGACGATCCCGGACGAGGAGATCCAGGTGACGCCGGCCAGCGCCAGGGCGCCCTGCCACGGCAGGCCGACGAGCAGCCCGGCGACGAAGCCCGGGGGTGCGTTGAGCACCAGGTCCACGACCCCCGACGGCGCGTGCCGCCGGAACGAGCTGAACAGCTCGGTGGCGGAGAACTCCAGGCCGAGGGTGAGCAGCAGGAGGACCACGCCGATCTCGGCGGCGGCGGTGAGGAAGGGCTCGGCGGTGCTCAGCGGGACCAGCCCGCCGTTGCCCACCGCCAGGGCGGCGAGCAGCACGAAGGGGATGGGGGAGAGGCCCAGGCGCCGGGCGACCATGCCCAGCACCGACAGGCCGAGGAACAGCAGGCCGAGTTCGACCAGCAGCGCGGCGACGTGGTCCACGCGGGGCTACTCCCGGCCGGCGAGCCGGCGCTCGAGCTGCGCGAGGCCGGCGCCGGATCCGATCACCACCAGCACGTCCCCGCCGTGCAGCACGTCTTCCGGCCCCGGGGATGGGACGACGTCGGCGCCGCGCACCAGGGCGACGATCGAGCAGCCGGTGAGCGTGCGGGCCCGGGTGTCCCCGAGCGGGCGGCCGTCGAACGGCGACCCCGGCTGGATGCCCAGCCGTGCCGACTCCAGGCCGGGGACCTCCTTGGACAGGTCGGCGAAGCGCTGGGTCAGCCGCGGGGCGCCGAGCACCTCGGCCACGGCGTCGGCCTCGGCGGGGCTGAGCCGGAACATGCCCTGCGCCCGGTCGGGGTCGCGCCGGTCGTAGACGGCGATCTCCGCGCCCCCCTCGCGCTGGACGACGATGCCGAGCACCTGCCCCGAGCTGCAGCGCAGCTCGTAGCGGACGCCGACACCGGGCAGCAGGGTCTCCTCGAGGTCCACCCCCGCATGGTCCCAGACGGGGTCAGCCCAGGCGGTCGGCCAGCAGCTCGGCGAGGTGCTGGCCGCGGCGCCCGGCCAGCTGGTCGAGCTGGGTCCGGCAGGAGAACCCGTCGGCGAGGACCACCGCGCCGTCCGGCAGGTCGCGCACCGCCGGGAGCAGCTGCTGCTCGGCGATCGTCACCGAGACGTCGTGGTGGCCCTTCTCCACGCCCCAGTTGCCGGCCAGGCCGCAGCAGCCGCCGAGCCGGGTCACCGTCGCGCCCGCCTTCTTCAGCAGCGCGGCGTCGGCTGACCAGCCGAGCACCGAGGCGTGGTGGCAGTGCGGCTGGGCCACGATCTGCACGCCGGCCAGCGACGGCGGCTCCCAGCCGGGGGTGGCCGCGAGCAGCTCGGCCAGCGTGCGGGTGCCGCGGGCGACGCGCTCGGCGGCCTCCCCGCCGACCAGCTCCAGGGACTCACCGCGCAGCGCGGCGGTGCACGAGGGCTCCACGCCGACGACCGGGATGCCGGCGTCCACGAGCGGCAGCAGGGTGTCGACCGTGTGCGCGAGGGTCGCGCGGGCGGTGTCGAGCTGGCCGGTGGTGATCCAGGTGAGGCCGCAGCAGGTGTCGGCGCCGGGCACCTGCACCCGGTAGCCGGCCGCCTCCAGGACCCGGGCGACGGCGTGCGCGACCTCGGGGGCGAAGTGGTCGGTGAACGAGTCCACCCATAGCGCGACCGGCCGCCCCTCCCCAGGGCCAGAATGGCCATCTTGACCCTGGGGGCGGGCGGCCCACTCGTCGCGGAAGGTGCGCTGGGCGAAGGGCGGCACCTCCCGGCGCTGGTCCATCCCCGCGCCCCACTTGGCGACCCGCCCGCCCAGCCGGGAGCGCAGGACGGCGTTGACCAGCCGCGGCGCCCTCGCGGCCAGGTCGGCCCAGAACGGGAGCCGGCCGAGCGTGTAGTGCGCGCGGGGGCGCAGCCGGCGGCGGTAGGACTGGTGCAGCACCTCGGCCTTGTAGGAGGCCATGTCCACGCCGGTCGGGCAGTCGCGCGAGCAGCCCTTGCACGAGAGGCAGAGGTCGAGGGCGTCGTGCACCTCGGGGGAGCGCCAGTCCTTGACCGGCCCGCCGGGGGCGAGCATCTCCTGCAGCACCCGGGCGCGGCCGCGGGTGGTGTCCTTCTCCTCGCGGGTGGCCGGCCACGAGGGGCACATGACCCCGCCGGAGGACTGCAGGTCGGCCCGGCACTTGCCGACACCGGTGCACCGGTGCACGGCGGCCGAGAAGTCGCCGCCGTCGTGCCGGTAGGCCAGCGCGAGACCGTCGCGCTTCCGCGGGGCCTGGGCCATCCGGATGTCGTCGTCGACGGGGACGGGGCGGACCAGGATCCCCGGGTTGAGCACGTCGTCGGGGTCGAACACGGCCTTGACCTGCTCGAACAGCGAGATCGCGGCGGGGGAGTACATCAGCGGCAGCAGCTCGCTGCGCGCCCGGCCGTCGCCGTGCTCCCCGGAGAGCGAGCCGCCGTAGCCGGCGACCAGCCCGGCGGCGTCGCGCACGAACGCCCGGTACCGGCTCCGCCCGGCGTCGTCGCCGGACCCGAGCGGGAAGTCGATCCGGCCGTGCACGCAGCCGTCGCCGAAGTGGCCGTAGGGGACGCACTGGAGGCCGTGCTGGTCCAGCAGCGCGTCGAACTCGCGCAGGTAGGCGCCCAGCTGCTCCACGGGGACGGCGGCGTCCTCCCATCCCGCGTGCGCGGGGTGCCCGTCCGAGGTGCGGGCGGCCAGCCCGGCGCCGTCCTCCCGGATCCGCCAGATCGCGGCGGCCTCGGCCGGGTCGGTGACCACCAGGGAGTCCAGGGCGCCGGCGTCGGCCAGCACGCCGCGGGCCTTGGCCACGACCTCGGCCTCGGTGTCACCGGTCAGCTCCACGACCAGCCAGCCCTCGCCCCGGGGCAGGTCGGGGACGACGGCGGCCGGCACGTCGCGAAGGCGCTGCACCATGCGGGCGTCCAGGCCCTCGACGGCGGTCGGCTCGTGGGGGAGCAGCGCCGGGGTCGCGTCGGCCGCCTCCGGCATGCTCGGGTAGCCCAGCACGACCAGCCCGCGCACCGGGGCGTCGGCGACCAGCTTCACCGTGGCCCCGAGGACGACGGCGAGCGTGCCCTCGCTGCCCACCAGCGCCCGGGTGACGTCGAAGCCCCGCTCGGGCAGCAGGTGCTCGAGCGAGTAGCCCGACACCTGCCGGCCGAAGCGGCCGAACTCGGTCCGCAGGGTGGCGAGGTCGCCGTCCACGACCCGGCGCAGCGCCGTCAGGACGGCCGAGTCCCCGGGTGTGCTGCCGGAGGCCAGGGTGAGGCGCTCCCCGGACCCGGTCACCACGTCCAGGCCGACGACGTTGTCCGAGGTCCGGCCGTAGCCCAGGGCGCGTGAGCCGCAGGCGTTGTTCCCGATCATCCCGCCGACGGTGCACCGGTTGTGCGTGCTCGGGTCCGGCCCGAACCGCAGCCCGTACGGGCGCGCGGCGGTCTGCAGGGCCGCCTGGACGACCCCGGGGTCGATGGTGGCCGTCCGCGCCTCGGCGTCGACCGCGTGGACCCGCGCCAGGTGGCGGCTGGTGTCCAGGACCACCCCGGTGCCGACGGCGTTGCCCGCGATCGACGTGCCCGCGCCGCGGGCGGTCAGCGGCACCCCCAGCCGGCGGCACACGTCGAGGGCCGCGACGACCTCGTCGGTGCTGCGCGGGCGGACCACGGCCCGCGGGAGCACGCGGTACAGCGACCCGTCGGAGGAGTAGAGGGCGCGGGCCAGCCCGGAGTCGTCGACGTCGGCGATCCCCGCCCGCCGGAGCTCGTCGACGACGGCACGGGCGGCGTCGGCAGCGTCGGTCGAGGGAGGGGCCGCGGGTGCGCTCATGACGCCGAGTCTCGCCCGGGCCTCTCCGGCGGGCACGTCCGGCCCCCGGCACGGCTGTGGCCGGGCACCCGCGGTGCCCGGCCACAGCCGGTGGGACGTCGACGTCACTCCGTCGGAGGCTCGTCCTTGCCCTCCTCCTCGAGGCGGTCGGCCTCTTCCTTGGTCTTGTGCACCGCGCCGTCGGCGTGCTCCGGCGGGCCGTAGACCGTGTAGAGGATCAGCGGGTTCGCGCCGGTGTTGACGAAGTTGTGCTTCTTGCCGGCGGGCACCACGACCAGGTCGCCCTGGGCCACGTTCTTCTCCGAGCCGGCGACGATCGCCTTACCGGTCCCGCTGACGAAGGTGAGGATCTGGTCGATGTCCTCGTGGACCTCCTCGCCGATCTCACCGCCCGGCGGGATGGTCATGATGACCAGCTGGGTCTTCGTGCCGGTCCAGAGCACGCGACGGAAGTCGGGGCTCTTCTCGGCTTCGGTGGCGATCGTGTAGTGGATGACGGACGCCATGGGCGGCGCTCCTCTCGTCTCGGGGCCGAGGCTGCCGCCCGGTCGCCGGAGGGCGTTCCGGGCGGACGACGAGGTGCTCCTGCCCTGACCGGAGGCGGAGTAGTCCTCCCCGGCCCGCGGTGTTGATCACGAACGGGCCGGTCAGGCGGTGGGGGCCGGCACGACCCCCTCGGGGGCCAGCACCGGGACGGCGCGGTCGCGGCGGGAGCGGACCAGCCCGGTCGCCACGAGCGCGGCCGCGGTGAGCACCGAGGTCGTCGCCAGCGAGAGCAGGGTGAGCCGGTCCGTCGTCGCCAGGAGCGCCACGACCACCGCCTCCAGCCCGGCCGCTGACCAGACCGCCACCGTGGCCAGCCGGTCCGCGGCGGCGATGCCGGAGAACAGCAGCAGCTGCGCCAGGGCCAGGAGCGTGCCCAGCGCGGCGAACACCCAGGTGGCCGAGCCGAGCGTGCCGCCGTAGGCCGCCCCGCCGATCAGCGGCAGCGCCCGCTCGCCCATCAGGGCCGTGCCCAGGGTGAGTACGGCGCCCAGACCGCCCACCGCGGCCAGGGCGGCGGGCAGCGCCCGCCGGCGGCCGGCGGCGTCGGCGAGCCGGGGGAGCAGCACCACCCCCACGCCCTGCGGGAGCCAGAACGCGACCTTCGTGACGATCGCCGCGACGGCGTACTCACCGGTGACCGCGGCGGGCAGGTGGTGCCGCGCGAGCAGCACGTCGAGGTTGAGCAGCACGGTGAACCCCAGGAGGGCGCCGGCCGCGCGCAGCGCGGCGGTCACCGGCGCCCGGGTGCCGCGGCCCAGGCCCGGCCGCCCCACGGCCAGCCAGCCGATGACGGCGGCGACGACAGCGGCGGCGGCCATCCCCGCCAGGGCCGCGGACGTGGTGCCGCCGAGCAGCAGCCCGGCGACGCCGCCGACCAGCTTGCCGGCGCCGAGCACCAGCGTGACGAGGGCCAGCTGCCGGTAGCGGCCCGACCCCTGCAGCATCCCCTGGTACCCCTGCACCAGCGTGTGCGGGAGCAGCAGCGCCGCCAGCCACACGGCGGCGGAGGCCGCCGGCAGGTGCAGGGCGGCGACGAGCACCGGCACCAGGACCAGCCCCAGGGCGCAGACGCCGACGGCCAGGAAGGCGCTCGAGGCGTGCAGCCGGGCCATCGTCCGCTCGTCGCCGGGGCGGCCGCCCAGGTGCAGCGCCGCCGCCGTCTGGAGGCCCGCCGCCGGGACCGAGCCCACGAGCAGGACGCTCAGCAGCGCGGCCAGCTCGCCGTAGGCCGCGGGGGCCAGCTGCCGCGCGGCGACGACGGTGAAGACGTAGGCCAGCGCGTTCGCACCCAGGAAGGCGACGGACACGACCGCCGTCGCCCCGAGCAGCCCGGAGGACGGGGCTGCGCCGGGGGAGCGCCGTCCCTGGCGGGTCCTCGATCGCAGCGCACTCACCCCCTTACTCTGCGCACGTCGGCCGGGAACCCGGCGCGCGGGTGTCGGAACGGGAGAGACCGAGCAGGTGGACGAGCGATGGGCCCGCGCCGACGCGGCGCCGTGGCCGGCGCGCGTCCTGGCCCTGGTCGTCGCCCTCCTGGTCACCGGGCCCGCGCTGGGCCCCGGTTTCGTGCTCCTCCGGGACATGGTCTTCGTCCCGCGGCAGGATCTGGATGCCGACGCGCTGGGCCTGGGCGGTTCGCTGCCGCGCGCGGTCCCGGCCGACGCGGCGATGGCGGTCCTCACCGCCGTCGTACCGGGCGACGTTGTGCAGAAGCTGGTGCTCGTCGCCACCGTCTACGCCGCGGTGCTCGGCGCTGCCCGGCTCGTGCCGCCCGCGGCGGACGGGCGCCGCGGGACCGCCGGGCTGGTGGCGGGGCTGGTCTACGGCTGGAGCCCCTACCTCGGCGAGCGGCTGCTGATCGGCCACTGGACGCTGCTGGTCGCCTACGCCGCCCTGCCCTGGATCGCCCGCGCGGCGCTGCGCGTGCGCGCCGGCGAGCCGGGCGCGCTGCCCCGGCTCCTCCTGGTGTGCGCGCCGGCGGCGCTGACGCCGACCGGCTCCCTGCTGGCCGGTGGCCTGGTCCTGGCCCTCGTCGGCCGGGCCCGCCTGCCCTCCGCCGCCGGCGGGGTGCTGCTGTCCCTGCCGTGGGTCGTGGCCGGGGCGCTGCACCCGGCCGGTGGGGCCTCCGACCCCGCAGGTGTCGCCGCCTTCGCGGCCCGGGCGGAGAACTGGGGCGGGACGCTGGTCGCGGTCCTGGGCACCGGGGGCATCTGGAACGCCGACGCGGTGCCGGGCAGCCGGACGTCGGCGTTCGTCCCGGTGCTGACCCTGCTGCTGGTGGCGGTCGCGGTGCTCGGCTGGGCGAGCGTGGGCGCGCGCTCGCCGGCGGCCCGCGGCCTGCTCGTGCTCGGTGGCGCCGGCCTGCTGCTGGCCTGCGCCGGCGCGCTGCCCGGCGCGACCCAGCTGCTCGAGTGGGCCGTCGGGTCCGTCCCCGGGGCCGGGCTGCTGCGCGACGGCCAGAAGTGGGCCGCGTGGTGGGCGCTGCCCCTGGCCGAGCGTTTCGCCTCGCGCCGCCGCCCCCGGTGCGCTAATGCGCGGACACGTGGGGTGAGCGGGGCGCACGCAACGCACGGTGCGTACTGTCAGCCGACGTGGCGGAGAGCGCGGGAC
>NZ_SPQP01000014.1 GCF_004571075.1 Blastococcus sp. TF02A-35 | reverse complement strand
CACCACGGCGAAGTCTCGGAATGCCGGTGTGTCGCGGCCCCCCGGAAAACCGGTGGATGACCACCTGCACCGCTGTCGACATGGCGTCACACCCGCACCGCCGCACCCGGGAACGCCGAGCGCCGGTACTCCTCGCGTCAGTAGCTGAAGCGCCCCACCGTGGTGCGCAGGTCGGCAGCCATCCGGGACAGCTCGTCGACGGCGGTGCGGGTCTGCGTCAGGGCCTGCGTGGTGGAGTCGGCCGCGCTGGACACCCCGGAGATGTTCTCGGCGATCTGGGTCGTGCCGCCGGCGGCCTCCTGGACCGACCGGGACATCTCGTTGGTCGTGGCGGTCTGCTCCTCCACCGCGCTGGCGATGGTCGTCTGGCGGTCGGAGATCTGCGCGACGATCGAGGAGATCTCGCCGATCGCGGCCACGGCGGCCGTGGTGTCGCCCTGGATCGCCTGCACGCGCTTGGCGATGTCCTCGGTCGCCTTCGCCGTCTCCTGCGCCAGCTCCTTCACCTCGTTGGCCACGACCGCGAAGCCCTTGCCCGCCTCACCGGCCCGCGCGGCCTCGATGGTGGCGTTCAGCGCCAGCAGGTTCGTCTGCTCGGCGATCGAGGTGATGACCTTGACGACGTTGCCGATCTCGGCGCTCGACTCACCCAGCTTCGCCACCGTGGCGGTCGTCGTCTCCGCGGCGGTCACCGCGCGGTGGGCGACCTCGCTGGCCTCCGCGGCGTTCGTGGCGATCTCCCGGATGCTGGCACCCATCTGCTCGGCACCCGCGGCGACGGTCTGCACGCTGCGGGACACCTCCTCCGCGGCACCGGACACCACGCCGGACTGCGCCGAGGTCTCCTCCGCCGACGCCGAGATCTGCGCCGACGAGGCCGACAGCTCCTCCGAGCTGGCCGCCACCGCGTCCGCCGAGGCGGCGACCGCGCCCATGACCGCACGCAGGTTGACGACGGCCTCGTCGAGGGATGCGGCCATCCGTCCCATCTCGTCCTTGGAGGTCAGCCCGGCGGTCCTGGTGAGGTCGCCCTCGGCCAGCGCCGCCGTGACCTCCTGGACGCGCCGCGCCCCGCGGGCGATGGCGTTGGCGACCACGAACCCGAGACCCATGGCGAGGAGCACGCCGATGACGATCGTGGCGATCGTGATGGTCCGCTGCGACTCGTAGTTGTCGCGGATCGTCGCGTTGGCCTCCCGCGCGCGGGCCATCTCGCCTTCGCGCAGCTCCTCGATGTTCGCGGTCATCGACTTCACGATCGGGGAGACCTGCGCGTCGTTGGCGGCCACCCAGCCGCGGACGTCGCGGGCGATCGCCAGCGGGCCGAGCACCGTCTCCTGCATCTGGATGTAGGCGTCCATGTCCGCGCGGACCGCGTCGACGAGCTCCTGCTGCTCGGCGTCCAGCCCGCCCACGGAGTACCGGTCCAGCGCGCCCGCGAAGTCCTCCCGGTACCCGTCGACGAGCGCGAACTTCTCCAGGGTGGCGGCCTCGCCGTCGGCCAGGAGCGCCTCGCGGGTCATCACCCGCATGTCGGCGAGGAACCCGTCGACGTCGGCGGTGGCGACGGCGCCCAGCAGGTTCTGGTCGTAGAGGGCGTCGGCCTCGTCGGCCGCGGTGCTCAGGGCGGAGACGCCGAGCACGCCGATCCCGGCGGCGACCGCAGCGGTGACGCCCACGGCGCTGAGCACCTTCGTCTTCACCGAGAGGTCCGAGAACCAGGCGAGGGAGGTGCGGCCGGCCGGGGTCGCGGGCCGAGCGGATGCGGTCATGGCGGTGCTCCAGTGCGAAGGGAAGGGGCGTCCAGGTGTGCGGCTCCGGAATACCTGGCGCCGCGGGAGTGCGTCGTACGGCGAAAAGGATGAACGGGAACCGAATCCCGATCGGACAGATTTCCAGCGTGTTGCCAGACTCCTCACAGATTCCTCGGTGACCTCCTCCCCGTTGTCGACATACAGCCCCATTCGCCACGGGTGACCCATCGGGGAAATGGTCGAGGGCGCACGGAAAGCACTCCGTACGCCCTCGACCGGTCGGCGTCAGTAGGTGAAGCGCCCGACCGTGGTGCGCAGGTCGGCAGCCATCCGGGACAGCTCGTCGACGGCGACCCGGGTCTGGCCCAGCGCCTGGGTCGTGGCGTCAGCGGCGCCGGAGACCCCGGTGATGTTCTCAGCGATCTGCGTGGTGCCGCCGGCGGCCTCCTGCACCGACCGGGACATCTCGCTGGTGGTGGCGGTCTGCTCCTCCACGGCGCTGGCGATGGTGGTCTGGCGGTCGGAGATCTGCGCCACGATCGTGCTGATCTCGTCGATCGCGGCCACCGCGGCCGTCGTGTCGCCCTGGATCGCCAGGACGCGGCGGGCGATGTCCTCGGTCGCCTTCGCCGTCTCCTGCGCCAGCTCCTTGACCTCGTTGGCCACGACCGCGAAGCCCTTGCCCGCCTCACCAGCCCGCGCCGCCTCGATGGTCGCGTTCAGCGCCAGCAGGTTGGTCTGCTCGGCGATGCTCGTGATCACCTTCACCACGTTGCCGATCTCCGCCGAGGACTCCCCCAGCTTCGCGACCGTCGCCGTCGTGGTGGCGGCGGCGTCCACGGCACGGTTGGCGACCTCGCTGGCCTCCGCGGCGTTCTGCGAGATCTCCCGGATCGACAGGCCCATCTCCTCCGCGCCGGCGGCCACGGTCTGCACGCTGCGGGAGACCTCGTCGGCAGCGGAGGACACGACGCCGGACTGGGCCGCGGTCTCCTCCGCCGAGGCGGCGATCTGCGCGGACGAGGCGGACAGCTCCTCCGAGGAGGCCGCGACCGCGGCGGCGGAGGCGGCGACGTCGGCCATCACGACCCGCAGCGCGTCCTGGGCCCGGCCGAGGGAGGTGGCCATGCGGCCGAGCTCGTCCTGGCTGCTCACCACCGGCGCGACGGTCAGGTCGCCCTCGGCGAGCGCCTCGACCGACCTCTGGACCGACCGCACGGTGCGCACCAGCCGGCGGACGATGAGGACCGCGACCGCGCCGGAGGCCAGGATGCCCACGGCCAGCAGCACGAGCACGAACCAGATCGCGGCCTCGGCGTCGTCGCTGTCCTTGACCACGTGGTCCGTGGCGGCCGCGGACTGCGCCTCGCCCTCGGCGACCAGCGCGTCGAGGGCGTCGTCGCCGATCCCGCGGACCTCCGCCTGGTAGATCGCGCCGAAGCCGGCGACGTCACCGGCGTCGGCCAGCGGGAAGAGGGTCGTGGTGGCGGCGCCGACGAAGCCGGCGACGTTCTTCTCCAGGCCGGCGATGGCGGCCTCGTCCTGGGCTGCCGGGGCGTAGTCCTCGAGGACCCCCTGCAGCTTCGCGTACCGCTCGTCGATCTCGCCGCGCAGCTCCGCCCGGGTCGCCACGTCGGCGGCCGCGTACTGGAGCACGCGGGCGCGGACGCCCTGGAAGTGCCGCTGCGCCTCGTTCAGCTGCACCATCGGCGCGATGTTCTCGTCGTACAGGGCCTGCTGCGCGTCGGCCAGCGACTGGATGCGGTCGACGGCCACCCCACCGGCCCCGAGGCCGACGGCGCCGAGGAGGACCATCGCCGTCCCCAGCTTGACGCCGACGGGTCGGTCGGCGAACCAGCTTCCGCGCCGGGTGGGCGCACTGGGAACGGTCATGAATGGCTCCAGGTGACTGCATGGGTGGTGGAAGACGATCGGTGGGCCGGGGGCACGTCATCGGGTCTTCCGGCAGGGAGAAATGTAGGGGTCGCGGCAGCGGTCCGTGCGCGCCACGCGGCCATTCGAATTGCGCGCCACCAAATAGTCCGACCAGCGGATCTGCGGTGTCGACAAGGCGGCACCACGCAATTCCGGACCGGGGCCCTCGGCCCGGAAATGCCGAGAGCGCACGGCCTGGTGGCCGTGCGCTCTGGCTGGGGGAGCACCCCCCGACGAGCCTCGCTCAGTAGGTGAACTGCCCGACGGTGGTGCGCAGGTCCGCTGCCATCCGGGAGAGCTCGTCGACGGCGACCCGGGTCTGGCCCAGCGCCTGCGTCGTGGCCTCCGCGGCACCGGAGACCCCGGTGATGTTGTCGGCGATCTGGGTGGTGCCGCCGGCGGCCTCCTGCACGGAGCGGGACATCTCGCTCGTCGTCGCCGTCTGCTCCTCCACCGCGCTGGCGATCGTCGTCTGGCGGTCGGAGATCTGCGCGACGATCGAGCTGATCTCCTCGATCGCGGCCACCGCCGCCGTCGTGTCGCCCTGGATCGCCAGCACCCGCTTGGCGATGTCCTCGGTCGCCTTCGCCGTCTCCTGGGCCAGCTCCTTCACCTCGTTCGCCACGACCGCGAAGCCCTTGCCGGCCTCGCCGGCCCGTGCGGCCTCGATGGTCGCGTTCAGGGCCAGCAGGTTCGTCTGCTCGGCGATGCTCGTGATCACCTTGACGACGTTGCCGATCTCCGCCGACGAGTCGCCCAGCTTGGCCACCGTGGCTGTCGTGGTGGCGGCTGCGTCGACGGCGCGGGCGGCGACCTGGCTGGCCTCCGCGGCGTTCGTCGCGATCTCCCGGATGCTCGCGCCCATCTCCTCCGCGCCCGCGGCGACCGTCTGCACGCTGCGGGACACCTCCTCCGCAGCGCCGGCCACCACGCCGGACTGCGCCGAGGTCTCCTGCGCCGACGCCGAGATCTGCGCGGACGACGCCGACAGCTCCTCGGACGAGGCGGCCACCGCGTCCGCCGAGGCGACGACGGTGCTCATGACCGTGCGCAGGCTGGCCTGGGCGACGTCCAGCGAGGCCGCCATCTGGCCCACCTCGTCACGGGAGGTCACCCCGGTGGCGACGGTCAGGTCGCCCTTGGCCAGGGCGTCGAGCGCGGCCTTGACCCGCTGGACCGGCCGGGTGATCGAGCGCATGGTCAGCACGCTGAGCGCCACGACCGCCAGCACGGCGACCACGGCCACGGTGATGCTCTGCGTCTCGGCGCTGCTGATGGCCTCGTCGAGCCGCTGCTGCGCGGCGTCGCTCTCGGCGGCCAGGGCGTCCTTGGCCGCGCCCACCGCACCGTCGGTCAGGTCGTTCGCGGCCTGGATCTCCTCGAAGCGGACGCGGGCGGCGGCCTGGTCGGCGACCGCGGCGTTCACGAAGACGGTGATGGCGTCGGTGTACTCGCCGTAGCTGGCGGCCAGCGCGTCGACGGTCTCCGCGGCCTGCCCCTCCAGCTCGATCGTGACCAGCTCCGCGAGCAGTGCCTCGGGGGTGGCGATGTCGTCGGCCAGCTCGGTGAGCTGCTCGGCGGGGTCGGGGCGGGTCAGGGCCTTGAAGCCGTCGACCTTGAGCTCGCTGGCACGGGTGTCGAGCTGCAGCACCAGCTCCTGGGCCGTGTTGAGCTCGGCGAGCTCGGTGTTCGCCTCGCGCACCGACGAGGTGCCGGCGAGGACGGCGCCCACGAGCCCGCCGAAGGCGAGCACGACGACGCCGACGAGGATGCCGAACTTCACCGCCAGGGGGCGGTCGGCGAACCAGCCCGCACGCCGCGTGGCAGCGGGAGAAAGGGTACGGGTGCTCACGGGAAACCGTCCTGACGATGAATGGCCTGCGCCACCCGTTGGTGGCAGCGCTGATTGTGGTGACTCCAGCCAGCGTTAAACAGACAATCGGCGCATCGCAGGAACATTGTGACCCGGCAATGGGGTCGGCTCTTTTTCCCCGCCCATTTGTCGACATCCGGACGGGCCACCCCGGCGCCGTCGCGCCGGCCCGGGAAACGGAGAAGTCGCAGGTCGGTCGCGCATTTCCTGCTCGGCGCGCGCCGGACGGCAGCGTCCGGGCCAGAACCGGAACGAGGCAGGTCCTGTTGGTCGCGTCGGTCACCGCACCGACGCGCCGCGGCTCAGCCCAGCAGCTCCCCGAGCCGCTCGAGCACGGCGAGCGCGCCCTGGGTGTCGTCGACCCGGTGGCGGGCCGCCGTGGCCCCGTCGCCCACCTTCACCGTCACGTCATCCGGCCCGAGGGCGAGGAAGCCGTCCTCGTCGGTGACGTCGTCCCCCAGGTAGACGGCAGCGGCGGCCCCGATCTCGTCGACCAGCCGGCGCAGGGCGGAGCCCTTGTCCGCGTCCGTCATCGCGATCTCGAGGACCTCCTTGCCGGGCTTCATCGTCAGTGACGGATCAGCCGACGCGCGGGAGCGCTCCAGCAGCTCGGCGGCCGCCACGCGGTCGGCGACCTCGCGGACGTGCACGGCGACGCTCGCGGGCTTGACCTCCAGCCGGGCCCCCGGGACCGCGGCCACCTCGGGCCCCAGGAGGGCGGCGAGCTCGTCCCTGCGGCCGGCCAGCTCGTCCGGCAGCCGCCCGTCGTACTCGGCCCCGTGACTGCCCACCCAGCGGTAGGGCCCGGACAGCAGGCTGGTGCGCTGCAGGTCGGCGACGCCGCGGCCGCTCACCAGGGCGACGGTGACGCCGTCGACGCCCGCGAGCCGCGCCAGGGCGTCGGCGACGCCCGGCTCGGGCACAGCGGCCGAGGGGTCGCCGCGCAGGCGAGCGAGCACGCCGTCGTAGTCGCTGGCGACGAGGAGCGGCCGGCGTGCGGCGACCGCGACCAGGGCGGCCTCCAGGGCCGGGTCGAGAGCAGGGGAGGAGCTCACGCCTGCCTGCGCAGCGCGTCGAAGAAGGAGCTGGCCCAGTGGTCGAGGTCGTTCCTGGCGAGGTGCCGGCGCATCGCCCGCATCCGCTTCCTCAGCTCGGCCGGCTCGGCCCGCAGCGCGCGCACCAGCTGGTTCTTCACCCCGGCGATGTCGTGCGGGTTGACCAGGAACGCCTGCTTGAGCTGTGCCGCGGCACCGGCGAACTCCGAGAGCACCAGCGCGCCGCCGAGGTCCCCGCGGGCCGCGACGTACTCCTTGGCCACCAGGTTCATGCCGTCGCGGTAGGGGGTCACGAGCATGACGTCGGCGGCCCGGTACAGCGCCGCCAGCTCCTCGCGGGGCATGGACTGGTTGAAGTAGTGGACCGCCGGCCCGGCGATCGAGCCGAAGACGCCGTTGATGTGCCCGACCTGCTGCTCGATCGTCTCGCGCATGTGCACGTAGTGCTCGACCCGCTCGCGGCTCGGCGTCGCCACCTGGACCAGCACGGTGTCGGGCGCCTCGATGCTGCCGTCCTCCAGCAGCTCCTGGAAGGCGTTGAGCCGGACGCTGATGCCCTTGGTGTAGTCCAGCCGGTCGACCCCGAGGACGATCTTGCTCGGGTTGCCCAGCTCCTCGCGGATCTGCTTGGCCCGGGCGAGGACCTCGGGGGAGGAGGCCAGCTCGTCGAACGCCGCCACGTCGATGGAGATCGGGAAGGCCTTCGCCGTGACCGTCCGGCCGTCGTACTCGACCTGGTCCCGGCGGCAGCTCAGGTCGTGCAGCCGCCGGGCGAGCTGGACGAAGTTCGCCGCCGCCGACGGCAGCTGGAAGCCCACGAGGTCCGCCCCGAGCAGCCCCTCGACGATCGCCGAGCGCCACGGGAGCTGGGTGAACAGCTCGTAGGGCGGGAACGGGATGTGCAGGAAGAAGCCGATGGTCAGGTCCGGGCGCCGCTGGCGGAGCATCGCCGGGACCAGCTGCAACTGGTAGTCGTGCACCCAGACGATCGCGTTCTCCGCGGCCACCGCGGCCGCCCGGTCGGCGAAGCGCTTGTTGACCTGCACGTAGGCGTCCCACCAGGTGCGGTGGTACTCCGGCTTCTCCACGACGTCGTGGTAGAGCGGCCACAGCGAGGCGTTCGACATGCCCTCGTAGTAGCGGTCGACCTCCTCCTCCGAGAGCTCCACCGGGATCAGCTGCATCCCGCCGGACTCGAAGGGCTCCGGGGCCTCGCCCGCAGACCCGGACCAGCCCACCCACGCGCCGCCGCGACCCGCGACGAACGGCTCCAGCGCGGTCACCAGCCCGCCCGGGCTGCGCTGCCAGCGCGTGGACCCGTCGGGATCGGTCACCTGGTCGACGGGAAGTCGATTGGCGACCACGACGACGGGGCTGTCCGCCTTGACCTCAACCTCGTTGTTCTCGGCCATACCGCCCCTAACCCTATCCACAGCGGCCGCCGGACGCCCTGCTGAGCGGGTCAGAGCACGCTGCCGAGCGCGAAGCCACCGGCGGCGGCCCCCAGCCCGAGGGCCAGCGTGGCGGCGACGTAGCCGAGCACCGCACGCCACCGGCGCTGCTCGCCGAGCCGGACCAGGTCGGCACCGAAGGTGGAGAAGGTGGTGAGCGTCCCGCAGAAGCCGGTCCCGAGCAGGGCCACCAGCCAGGCCGGTGCCGCAGCCCAGCCGAGCAGGGCCCCGAGCACCGCGCTGCCGGCGACGTTGACCGCCAGGGTGCCCAGCACGCTGCCGGCACCCCGGCGGGCCACGGCGACCCGCTCGGCGAGCAGCCGCAGCGGCGCGCCCGCCAGCGCGCCGGCCACGACCAGCCACGGCGTCACCGCGGGCCCCCGGCCAGGCGCCGCGCCGTGAGCGTGCCGGCCGCAGCCGCCGCGACGCCACCGAGGACCGACACCGCGACGTAGGCGACCGCCGTGCCGGCCGCTCCGGCCTCGGCCAGCTGCACCGTCTCCACGGCGAACGTCGAGTAGGTCGTGAAGCCGCCGAGCACGCCGACGCCGAGGAACGGGCGGGCCCAGGGGGAGTCCGGCGCGCGGGCGGCCAGGACGGCGGCGAGCAGGCCCAGGAGGAGGCAGCCGGTCAGGTTGACCAGGAGGGTCGCCCAGGGCCAGCCGGGAGGGGAGGTGGGGAGCAGCTCGGCCAGCCCCCACCGGGCCAGCGCGCCGAGCGCGCCACCGAGCGCGGCCAGGAGATAGGCCATGTGACCTGCCTCTCCTCCCGTCCGGACCGTGCGGCAGCATGCCCCTCGGAGGGTCGCACGCCGGTGGCCCGGAGCCGAGGAGGACGCCGTGGGACCGCTGGAAGGCGTGCGGGTCGTCGAGTTCGCGGGGCTGGGGCCGGGGCCCTTCTGCGGCATGCTGCTCGCCGATCTCGGGGCCGACGTCGTGCGCATCGACCGGAAGGGGGCCCGCGGCGGGCTGCTCGGCTCGCTCGGGGCGACGTCGCTGCTGGACCGGGGGAAGCGCTCGATCGCCCTGGACCTCAAGGACGCCGGCGACCTCGAGATCGTGCGCGCCCTCGTGCGCCGTTCCGACGTCCTGCTCGAGGGCTTCCGGCCCGGCGTCATGGAGCGGCTCGGCCTCGGGCCCGAGGAGCTGATGGGGGAGAACCCGGCCCTGGTCTACGGCCGGATGACCGGCTGGGGCCAGACCGGCCCCCTCGCGCACTCCGCGGGTCACGACATCGGCTACATCGCGCTGACCGGGGCGCTCGGCGCTTCCGGGCGGCCCGAGGAGCGGCCGGCGCCACCGTTGAACCTGCTGGGCGACTTCGGCGGCGGCGGAGCGTTCCTGGCCCTCGGCGCCCTCGCCGCGCTGCTCCGCGCCCGGTCGACGGGGGAGGGGCAGGTGGTCGACGCGGCGATCGTCGACGGCACCGCCGTCCTCACCACGATGATCCACGGGATGCTCGACGCCGGTGTCTGGACCGACCGCCGCGGCCGCAACCTGCTCGACACCGGGGCGCCGTTCTACGACGTCTACCGGTGCGCCGACGGCCAGTTCCTCGCCGTCGGGGCGCTGGAGGAGCAGTTCTACGCCGCGCTGCTGGAGGGGCTGGGCGTCGCCGGCGACGAGTCGCTGCCCGACCGGTCCGACCCGCGGCAGTGGCCGGCGCTGCGCGAGCGGTTCACCGAGCTGTTCGCCTCCCGCACCCGGGCGGAGTGGTGGCAGGTGTTCGAGGGGACCGACGCCTGCGTGGCGCCGGTGTGGTCGCTGCTCGAGGCGACGACGGACCGGCACAACGCCGAGCGCGGGGTCTTCGTCGAGGTCGACGGCGTCGTGCAGCCCGACGTCGCGCCCCGCTTCTCCGCGACGCCGGGAAAGGTCGGCTCCGTGCCCCGGGCCGGCCAGCACACCGAGGAGATCCGCGCCGAGCTCGGCCTCTGACGGGCCGAAATGGCCATTTCGGCCCCTACCGGCGCTTGCGGGTCTCCGGGAAGAGCAGGTCGACGAACCGCTCGGCGGTCGGCTGCGGCTCGTGGTTGGCCAGGCCGGGCCGCTCGTTGGCCTCGATGAAGACGTAGTCGGGTCCGGCGACGTCGGGCACCAGGAAGTCGATACCGGTCACCGGGATGTCCAGCGCCTCGGCGGCGCGCACCGCGGCGGCGGCGACGTTCGGGTGGAGCTGCGCGGTGCAGTCCTCGATCGTGCCGCCGGTGTGCAGGTTCGCCGTCCGCCGGACCTGGATGCGCTCGCCGTTGCGGGGGACGTCGTCCATCGCGAACCCGGCCTCGGCGACGACCTCGGCGGTGGCATCGTCCAGGGGGATGCGGGACTCCCCGCCGGTGGCCCGTTCCCGCCGCCGGCTCGTGGAGCGGACCAGCTCGGTGACCGTGCTGCGGCCGTCGCCGACGACCTCCGCCGGCCGCCGGACCGCCGCGGCGACCACCTGGCGGTCGATGACGACCACCCGCAGGTCGTCGCCGGGGACCAGCTCCTCGACCAGGACGTCGGGGCAGAACTGGGCGGCGTAGCGGACGGCCCGCTCGAGGGCGGCGTCGCCCTTGACGCCGACAGTGATGCCCTTGCCCTGCTCGCCGCGGGCGGGCTTGACGACGACCGCCTGCACCTCGCGGAGCAGCGCGGAGGCCTCGGCCAGGTCGCCCTCGCACGCGCGGGCGCCGCGGGGCACCCGGACGCCGGCGCGCTCCATGATCCGGCGGGTGACCCGCTTGTCGTCGCAGCGGCTCATCGCCACCGCGGTGGTGAACTCCGACAGCGACTCCCGGGTGACCACCGTGCGCCCCCCGACCGACAGCCGCATCTCGCCCCACTCGGCGTCGGTGACCTCGACGCGGATGCCGCGGCGCAGCGCCTCCTCGGCGATGATCAGCGCGTAGGGGTTCAGGTTCTCCAGACCCGGCGGCCGGGCGGCGAACAGCGGCGTGTTGATCGGGTTCTTGCGCTTCACGCAGACGGCCGAGACCCGGCTGAAGCCGAGCTTGCGGTAGAGCTTGATCGCGCCGGCGTTGTCGTGCATGACCGAGAGGTCGAGGTAGGCCCGGCCCCGGCCGACGTAGCGCTCGGCGAGCACGCGGACCAGCGCCTCGCCGGTCCCGGGCGGGGCGTCCTGGTTGTGCACCGCGAGGCACCACAGGCTGGTGCCGCCCTCCGGGTCGTCGAAGGCGAGGGTGTGGTCGACGCCGGTCACCGTGCCGACGATCCGGCCGGTCCGGGTGTCCTCGGCGACGAGGTAGGTGAAGCACCGGGTGCGGTGGTTGTCCCACATGACGTCGGGGTCGCCCACGACCATGCCGTTCAGGGCGTAGATGTCGTTGATCGCCTCCATCTCCGCGCGCGAGGTGGCGGTGCGCACGAAGACGCCCCGGATCAGCTCGTGGCGGGCCCGGTAGCGGTGGAGGTCGAGGCGGTAGGTGTAGCTCGGGTCGATGAACAGCTCGTCGGGCGCGAGACCGACCAGCACGTGCGGGTCCCGCGGGTAGATGCAGATGTCCCGCTCGCCGCTCTCCTCGGCGCGCAGGGCGTCGACGATGCCGCGCAGGTCGGAGAACGTCTGACCGAAGACCAGCCGGCCCCAGCCCATGTCCAGGACGACGTCGTGCGCCATCCCCTGGAGCTGGTGCTCGGACGGCTCCCGCCACGACCGGTCGGTCAATGCCGGGGTGCTCGCCACCGGCGTGCGACGCCGGTGACCCGCGAGCCGGGGGGCCATGGACATCTCCTCAGACCGCGTGCGTCTGGAGCCAGAGCTCGAGGAGGCCGAGCTGCCAGAGCTTGTTGCCGCGCAACGGGGTGAGCTCCCCGTTGGGGTCGTCGAGGAGCTCCCGCACGTACTCGGGCCGGAACATGCCCCGGTCGCGCGCGGCGTCGCTGGAGAGCGCGTCCTTGACCAGTCCCAGCACCTTGCCCTCGAGGTGGGTGATGGCCGGCACGGGGAAGTAGCCCTTGGGCCGGTCGATGACCTCCGGCGGGATGATCCGCCGGCCGATGGCCTTGAGCACGCCCTTGCCGCCGTCGGCGAGCTTGAGCTCCGGCGGGCAGAGGGCGGCCAGCTCCACCAGGTCGTGGTCCAGGAACGGCACCCGGGCCTCCAGGCCCCACGCCATGGACATGTTGTCCACGCGCTTGACCGGGTCGTCGACCAGCATGATCTCGCTGTCCAGGCGGAGCGCGGCGTCGACGGCGCTCTCCGCGCCGGCGGCCTCCATGTGGGCGCGGACGAAGGCCAGGCTCGGGTCCTCGGCCAGCGCGTAGCGGTCGGAGACGACCCGGGCCATCTGGGCGTGGTCGCGGTCGAAGAAGGCCTTGGCATAGGTCTGCACGGCCTGCTCGCGGCCGACGCCGGCCAGCGGCGGGTACCAGTGGTAGCCGGCGAAGACCTCGTCGGCGCCCTGGCCGGACTGCACCACCTTGATCGTCTCGCTGACCCGCTCGCTGAGCAGGTCGAAGGCGACGGCGTCGTGGCTGACCATCGGCTCGGCCATGGCACCGACCGCGTGGCCGAGGGCGCCGACCAGCTCGTCGGAGCTCACCCGGATGCGGTGGTGGTTCGTGGCGAACCGCTCGGCGATGACGTCGGAGTAGGCGAACTCGTCGCCCTCGCGGCCGCCGACGGACTCGAAGCCGATGGAGTAGGTGGCCAGACCGGTCTGCCCCTCCTGCGCCAGCAGCCCGACGATGAGGCTGGAGTCCAGGCCGCCGGAGAGCAGCACGCCCACCGGGATGTCGGAGACCAGGCGGCGGCGGACGGCGACCCGCAGCGCCTCCTCGATCGCGTCCTCCCAGTCGCGGGCCGACCAGCTCGCGTGCTCGGCGCGGCGCTCGTAGGTGGCGTTCCAGTAGCGGTGCTCGCGGCTGGTGCCGTCGGCCTCGATCACGCGCACCGTGGCCGGCGGCAGCTTGCGGACGCCGTTGAGGATCGTGCGCGGCGCCGGGACGACGGCGTGCCAGCTCAGGTAGTGGTGCAGGGCGACCGGGTCGATCGAGGTGTCGATCCCGCCGGCCTTGAGCAGCGCCGGGAGGGTCGAGGCGAACCGCAGCTTCTTGCCCGGCGTCTCGGCGAGGTAGAGCGGCTTGATGCCCAGCCGGTCACGGGCCATGACCACGCGGCCGGTGTCCCGCTCGGTGATGACGAACGCGAACATGCCGTGCAGGTGCGAGACGACGTCGGTGCCCCAGTGGTGGTAGCCCTTGAGGATCACCTCGGTGTCGCTGTGCGAGAAGAACCGGTAGCCGTGGCCCTCCAGCTCGGCGCGCAGCTCCTGGTAGTCGTAGATGCAGCCGTTGAAGACCGCGGTCAGGCCCAGGTCGTTGTCCACCATCGGCTGCGAGCCGCAGGTGGAGAGGTCAATGACCGAGAGCCGGCGGTGCCCGAAGGCGATCCTCCCGTTGCTCCACGACCCCTGCCCGTCCGGGCCGCGGGGCACCAGGGCCTGCACCATACGGTCGACCGCCGTGGTGTCGGCCAGACTTCCGTCGAACGTGATCTCGCCGCAGAGGCCGCACATACGACTTGATCTAACCCGCGAGAGGCCGTCCACGCGCGCCGAGACCAAGATCACTCGGGCGCGGGACGGCCTCCCGCGAGGTGTTCCACGTGGAACCGCTGGTCAGCTCCCGGTCAGCCGGGCCACCGCCGCGGGCACGTCGACCAGGCCCGTGCCCTTGTCGAAGGACGTCGGGTAGCCGCCGACTGTCTGGTACGCGGCGCCGTCGGTGTAGCGGTGGGTGGTGCCCTTCAGCGCCGCCTCGACCTCGGCCGGCGTGGCCGTCGGGTCGGCCTGGAAGAGCTGGGCGACGATGCCGGCGACGTGCGGGGCCGCCATCGAGGTGCCGCTGATCGTGTTGAAGGTGCCGACGTCCAGCAGGCCCGGGCCGTTGCGGAAGTCCAGGCCGGTCGAGCAGATCGGCAGGTAGGGCCGGCAGGCGGAGGTGATGTTCTCGCCCGGCGCGGAGAGGTCCGGCCAGGTCGAGGGGTCGGCCGCCGCGCCGCGCGAGGAGTAGTCGCTGACCACGCCGTCACGGGTCCCGGTGTCCTCGTCGTAGTAGGAGGCCACCGACAGGACGCCGCCGGTCGGGTCCTGGCCGGGCGGGTTGGTGAGCGAGGCGGAGCCGTCGCCGCCGTCGTTGCCGGCGGCCCAGACCGTGACGACACCCTCGGCGGCCAGCGCCCGCTGCAGCTTCACCGTCGCGGAGTTCGGGTCGAACTCGCCGCCGCCGCTGGGCCCGTAGCTGTTGTTGGTCACCTTGATCGGCGGGCAGACCGAGGCGGGGACGCCGGCGCCGCAGGGCTGCTCGTGGTTCTCCAGGACCCAGTTCAGCGCCGAGTCCGCGCCCACGATGAGCAGCACAGCGCCGGTCGAGATGGACACCAGGCTGGCGCCGGGGGCCGCGCCCTGGAAGGACCCGCCGTCGGGCAGCGTCGTCGGCCGGCCGCCGACGATGCCGCTGACGTGCGTGCCGTGCCCGCCGACCGACAGCGTGTCGGTGTCGACGACCCCCGGCACGCGGACGACGCAGTCGGGGCTGGTGCTGGTCTCCAGCAGGCACAGGCTCTTGAGGTTGGCGACCACCGCGCTGCTGCCGTCGGGGTTGCGGAAGTACGGGTGGTTGGGGTCGATGCCCGAGTCGATGACGGCCACGGAGACGCCGCTGCCGTCCAGCGCCTCGCCGTTCGCGCCGGTGAGCGTCGCGGCCGCCTCGGCCCCGCGGGTGGCGGTGTTCGAGGTCTCCTGCGCGAACTCGATGGGGGTGTTGCCCTCGAGGTAGGTGACGCCGGGCTGGGTGCGCGCGGCCTCGACCTGGTCGGCGGTACCGGAGGCGACGGCCACCCCGATCCGCTCGTACTCGGTGACCAGCCGCATGCCGGTCGCCGCGACGGCGGCGCGCGCGGCGGCGATGTCGGTGCCGTGCACCATCACCGTGGTCCGGCCGGTCAGGCCCTCCAGCTGCTCGGCCAGGAAGTCCTGCACCGGGGCGGACGGCGCGGCGGGGGCCGCCTGGGCGGGCGCGGCGAAGGCTGCCGCCGCGACGACGGACAGCCCTCCCAGTGCGACGGTGCGACGCAACGACCGGCTCATGAGCTCTCCTCGCGGGACACGGCGGTGTGTGCGCTGTCCCAACGAGCCGGGCGCCGCGAGGTTACCGGCGCGTAGGGATCGGGCCCTCAGCCGTAGTAGAGGGCGACCGGCCGGCCGTCGATCTCCCGGACGTCGACGGTGGTGTCGTAGACGGCCTTCAGCACCTCCGGGCGCATGATCTCCCGCGCCGGGGCGTCGGCCACGACGACGCCGTCGCGCATCGCGACGATGCGGCCGGACCAGGTGGCGGCGAAGTTGATGTCGTGCAGCACGGTGATCACCCGCTTGCCGAGCTCGTCGGCCATCCGGCGGACCAGCCGCATGATCTCGGTCATGTGCCGCAGGTCGAGGTTGTTGAGCGGCTCGTCGAGCAGGACGTACTTCGTGTCCTGGGCCAGCACCATGGCGATGAACGCCCGCTGGCGCTGCCCGCCCGAGAGCTCGTCGAGGAACCGGTCGCGGTGGGCGCCGAGGTCCAGGTAGCTGATCGCCTGCTCGATGTGCTCGCGGTCCTCCACCGTGAGCCGCCCCCGGGAGTGCGGGAAGCGGCCGAACTCCACGAGGTCGTGCACCGTGAGGCGGGCGGCGACGTGGTTGTCCTGGCGGAGCACGGCGAGGGTCTTGGCCAGGTCGCCCGACGGCGTCGTCGCGATGTCCAGGCCGCCGACGGTCACCCGGCCGGCGTCGGGCTTGACCAGCCGGCCGACCAGGCTGAACAGCGTCGTCTTCCCGGCCCCGTTGGGGCCGATGAGCGCGGTCACGCCCTCGCCGCCGAGGGTGAGGGAGACGTCGTCGACCACCGTCTGGCCGCCGTAGCGCTTGGTGACGTTCTCGAGCGCGATCACCGCGCCCCCTTCCGGAGCACGAGGTACAGGAAGAACAGGCCGCCGGCGAAGTCGATGACCGTCGACAGGGTGCCGCCGAACCCGAAGGCCCGTTCGAGGACCAGCTGGCCGCCCAGCAGGCAGACCATCCCCAGGAGGACGGCCGTGGGCAGCGTCCAGGCGTGCCGGAACGAGCCGGCGTAGGAGTACGCGAGGTTGGCCACGATCAGCCCGAAGAACAGGATCGGCCCGACCAGGGCCGTCGACGCGGCGATCATGACCGAGACCGCGGCGAAGAGGGCCATCACGACGCGGCGGTGGTCGACGCCGAGGCCCACGGCCGTCGGCTCGCCCAGCGTCAGGACGTCGAGGGTGCGCCGCAGCGGCACGACCGCTGCGCAGCCGAGGGCCACCAGGACCGCGCTGAGCACGAGCAGCGTCTCGTCCGGGCGGGTCAGGGACGCGAACATGGCGTCGGAGAGCACCCGGAAGTCCAGCGGGTCGAGCATCCGCTGCATCCACTCGGTGAAGCTGCGGAAGAACGTGCCCAGCACGATCCCGACCAGGAGCATCAGGTGGATGGAGCGCCGCTTGCCACCGAACAGCCAGGTGAACAGCAGCACGCTGAAGGCGACCATCACCACGACCTGGACGAACCAGAGCGTGAGCTCGTCGAACGCCAGGAACGCCGCGGACCCGGAGACGAAGACGATGACCGTGGAGATCAGCACGTAGAACGCGTCGAACCCCATGATCGAGGGGGTCAGGATGCGGTTCTGCGTGATGGTGTGGAAGACCACGGTGGAGACCCCGACCGCCGTGGAGACGACGAGCATCGCGGCCACCGTGAGGCTGCGGATCTCGAGCGCGAAGGCCAGCGAGCCGGGGACGCCGGTGAACAGGTAGCCGACGACGAGGGCCAGCACGGCGCCGCCGAGCATTCTACGGCGCCCGTGACGAGGACGAGTCGCTGCGCACCATCCACCGCGCGCTCGACCTCGGGGTGACGTTCCTCGACACGGCCGACATGTACGGCCCGTTCACCAACGAGCGGCTGGTCGGCCGGGCGATCGCAGGCCGCCGCGAGGAGGTCGTCGTCGCCACCAAGTTCGGCAACGAGCGGCGTGAGGACGGCTCCTTCGTCGGCATCAACGGCCGCCCCGACTACGTGCACCGCGCCTGCGACGCCTCGCTGCAGCGCCTCGGCGTCGACGTCATCGACCTCTACTACCAGCACCGGGTGGACACCTCCGTGCCGGTCGAGGACACCTGGGGCGCGATGGCCGAGCTGGTGCAGGCCGGCAAGATCCGGCACGCCGGGATCTCCGAGGCAGCACCGGAGACGATCCGGCGGGCGCACGCCGTCACCCCGCTGACCGCCGTCCAGACCGAGTACTCGCTGTGGACCCGCGACCCGGAGGAGGACGGCGTGCTGGCCACCTGCGCCGAGCTGGGCATCGGGTTCGTCGCCTACTCCCCGCTGGGGCGGGGGTTCCTGTCCGGGCAGATCCGCAGCGTCGACGACCTCGCCGAGGACGACTTCCGGCGGCACAACCCGCGGTTCCAGGGGGAGGCGTTCGAGCAGGAACCTGCGCCTGGTCGAGCGGGTGCGCGAGATCGCCGACGAGAAGGGCGTCACCGCGGGGCAGCTGGCGCTGGCGTGGGTGATGGCGCAGAGCGGCCGGCCGGGGAACCCGGTGGTCGTGCCCATCCCGGGCACCAAGCGGATCTCCTACCTGGAGGAGAACGCCGCGGCCGCCGACGTGGTGCTCTCCGACGACGACCTCCGCCGCCTCGACGAGGCCGCCCCCGCCGGCGCGGCGGTGGGCGACCGGTACCCGGACATGTCCAGCGTCCACCGCTGACGGAGGCCCCTCCCCGCCCCTCGCACGCCCGGGGGGCGAGCCTCTGGAGGGGGCCGGGGACGGGCGCGGGACACTGTGCGGGTGCTGACCCCGCTCGTCGTCGCCGTCACCGTGGTCGCGGGGGCCCTGACGGTGCTGGGTATCGCCTCGACCCTCGCCCGACGGCGCATCGGCCTGGTCCACCTGGCCGGCGCCGGCGTCCTCGAGGCGCTGCTGGTGGTGCAGGCGGTCGTGGCCGCGGTGGCCATGGCCGGTGGTGACACCCCTGCCGACACCGCCAGCTTCCTCGGCTACCTGGTCGGCGCGCTGCTGATCCCGGTCGCGGGCGTGCTGTGGGCGCGGACCGAGCGCAGCCGCTGGGCGGGGACCGTCATCGCGGTGGCCGCCGCGGCCATCGGGGTCATGGTCTGGCGGCTGCTCCAGCTCTGGGAGGCCACCGGTGCGTGACCGTTCGGTGCTCGGCCCGGCCGCGGAGAGCACCGGTGGCTCCTCCGGCGGACCGACCCGCGTGCTCGTGGTGCTCTACGCGGTGTTCGCGCTGGCCGCCGGTGCCCGGGCCGGGGTGCAGCTGGCCACCCGGTTCCACGAGGCCCCCGTGGCCTACCTGCTGTCGGCGCTGGCGGCGGTCGTCTACGTGGTGGCCACCGTCGGCCTCGTGCGGGGCGGCCGCACCGGACGACGGACGGCTCTCGCGGCGATCACCGTGGAGCTGGTCGGCGTCCTCGTCGTCGGGACGCTGTCGCTGGTCGACCCGGCCGCCTTCCCCGACGAGACGGTCTGGTCGGGCTTCGGCCGCGGCTACGGCTACGTCCCGCTGCTGCTGCCGGTCCTCGGCCTGCTGCTGCTGCGGCGCCGGGCCGGCGACCCGGCCGGCCCGGCCTGACCCGCGGGGCGGCTCAGAAGTCCCCGCCGCCGAAGTCCCCGCCCCCGAAGTCCCCGCCGCCGTAGTCCCCGCCGCCGTAGTCCCCGCCCCAGCCGCCATCCGCCCCACCGGCGAAGTCCCCGCCGGGGTCACCGCCGTAGTCGCCCCCGTCGGCGCCAGCGCCGTCCTCGTAGCCGGCCGCGTAGGCCTCCTCGTCGCCACCGCCGAACAGGCCGCCGTAACCCAGGCCGGTGTCGAACAGCGCGTCGGCGACGGCGGTTCCCACCACGAGGCCGCCGATCGTGCCGAGCATGCTGCCGCCGATCATGCCGCCCATCCCCATGCCGCCGAAGCCGCCGCCGTAGCCGCCCCCGTAGGCCGGGCCGTACGCCGGGCCGTACGCCGGGCCGCGGCCGGGGCCGTAGCGACCGGGCCCGGGGCCGAAGGCCCGCTCCAGGATGCCGGGCTGGCGCATCTCGGCCCTGGTCGCCGCCCGCGCCAGGCTGCGCGGGTCGTCGCCCAGCGGGCGCTCGCCGGCCTCGCCGAGCTGGGTGAGCACCTGGCGCCGCTGCTCCGGGGTGAGCTGCGCGAAGGCCTCGGCGTGCGCCTCCTCGATCTGGTCCGGCGGCGCCGTGCGCAGCAGGTAGCGGTAGCGCTCGAGGGCCTGCTCGTCGGCGGAGCGGGGCCGCCGGGGGGCGGGCTGCCCGTACCCCTGGTCGTAGCCGCCGCCGTAGCCCTGCTCGTAGCCGCGGTCCTGGTAGCGGTCCTCGTCTCGCCGCCGGCGGCCGAAGAGCCGGTCGAACAGTCCCATCGCCATGCCTCCCTCGGTCCGGGCACGGCGGGCGTGCCCGCACCCTCGGTGCCCCGGAGCGAGCGGCGGGAACCGTCAGTGCTCGCCGGTGTGCAGCAGCCCGTAGGCGCCGCGGTGGAACAGCAGGGGACGGCGCTCCGCGGAGGCACCCAGGTCCAGCACCCGGGCGACGACGATCGTGTGGTCGCCGCCGTCGTACTCGGCCCACAGCTCGCCGTCGATCCAGGCGATGACGCCGTCCAGGACCGGGGAGCCGTGCGGGCTGGGCGCCCACGGCACCCCGGCGAACTTGTCCACGCCGGACCGGGCGAAGTTCTGCGAGACGTCGTCCTGGCCCTCGGCGAGGACGTTGACGCAGAACCGCCCGATGTCGCGCAGCCGTGGCCAGGTGCGGGAGGTGCGCGCCGGCGCGAAGGCGACCAGCGGCGGGTCCAGGGACAGCGAGCTGAAGGACTGGCAGGTGAACCCGATCGGCCCGTCCGGCGTCTGGGCGGTCAGCACCGTCACCCCGGAGGCGAAGTGGCCGAGCACGTCCCGCATCAGCCGCGGGTCGACGATCCGCGGGGTCTCCTCGGCGGTCACGCGCGGGCCTCCACGACCCGCGGCACCGACCGGCCGCCGGCGCGGTACAGCGAGCTCGGCAGCTCGTGGCCGACCTGCTGCTCGGTCTCCCGGGCGGCGGCCAGCAGCGCGTCGAGGTCGATCCCGGTGCGCACGCCGGACTCCTCCAGCATGTAGACCAGCTCCTCGGTGGCGATGTTGCCGCTCGCGCCGGGGGCGAACGGGCACCCGCCCAGCCCGCCGACGGAGGCGTCGAGCTGGGTGACCCCGGCCTGGATCGCGGCCAGCGCGTTCGCCTGGCCCGTGCCGCGGGTGTCGTGGAAGTGCACGCCCACGGCCACGCCCGGGCACGCGCGGCGGACGGCGTCGACGAGGGTGACCACGCGCAGCGGCGTCGTCGTCCCGATCGTGTCGCCGAGGCACAGCTGGTCGGCACCGGCGGTGACCGCGGCGCGGGCGACGTCGACCGTGCGCCCCACCGGGGTGCGCCCGTCGAAGGGGCAGTCCCAGGCGGTGGCGATGATGACCTCGAGCGACCCGCCGGCCCCGTGAGCCAGGGCGGCCACCTCGCCGACGGCACCGAGCGCCTCGGCGGTGCTGCGCCCCGCGTTGGCGCGGCTGTGCCCGTCGGAGGCGGAGACGACGTACTCGAGGTCGGCGACGCCCGCGTCCACCGCGCGCACCGCGCCGCGGGCGTTGGCGACCAGCGCCGACCAGTGCACCTCCGGCCAGCGGGCGAGCTCGGCGGCGAGCTGGTCGGCGTCGGCGAGGGCGGGGACTGCCTTCGGGGAGACGAACGACGTCGCCTCGATGCGTCGGACACCGGTCGCGACCAGGGCCTCGAGCATCCGGAGCTTCCCGGCGAGCGGGACCGGCTCCTCCAGCTGGAGCCCGTCGCGCATGCCGACCTCGCGGACGTCCACCGTGGTGGGCAGCACCAGGTCGAACTCGGACATCGGCGTCTCCTCCGGGCGTGCAGCGGGTACCCCAGCATCCTGCACCCCTGCCGTTCGTTCCCCCGATCAGGCGTCTCGGAACGGGAGCGGCCGGTCCGGGGAGCAGAGCGTCGGAGGCGTCCCGCAAGATGGGTGCAGCACGGGAGGTGTGGAGTGACCGAGGTGGTGGGCACGCTGCCCCCGGCGGACCGGCGGAGCGCCTTCGCCAACGCGCCGATGGGCATCGCGTTGACGACCCCGGGCGGCCTCCTCGTGGACGTGAACCCCGCGCTGTCGGCGATGGTGGGCCGGTCGGCCGAGGAGCTGCACGGCCGCTCCGTCATGGACCTGGTCGACCCGGAGGCCGTCGGGGCGGCCCGCGAGGCGCACCTGACGCTGAGCGCCGAGCCGGACCGCCCGATGCGGCACGAGACGCGGCTGGTCCGGGAGGACGGCTCCGCGGTCCCGGTGCAGATCACCGCGTCCTGGGTGGCGGAGACCGGCGACGGCCAGGCGGCCCACCTGGTCCTGATCATCGAGGACATCACGGAGCGGAAGGCGCTGGAGGCGCAGCTGGTCCACCGCTCGCTGCACGACCCGCTCACCGGGCTGCCGAACCGCCTGCTGTTCCACGACCGGCTGCGCCACGCCCTCGACCGCGGGCACCGGGAGAACACCCCGACCTGCGTGCTGGTCATCGACCTCGACGGGTTCAAGAAGATCAACGACGAGCTCGGTCACCCCATGGGCGACCTGGTCCTCGTCTCCTTCGCCGACCGGCTCCGCTCGGTCCTCCGGGCCAGCGACACCGCCGCGCGGCTGGGGGGCGACGAGTTCAGCATCGTCTGCGAGAACACCCAGCGGGCCGACGCCGAGGCGCTGGCCGACCGGCTGCGCACCACGGTCACCGAGCCGCTGGACCTCGACGGCACCCAGGTGCCGGTCGGCATCAGCATCGGGATCGGCACCGCCCGCGGCGGCGAGGCGCCGGACGAGGTGTACGAGCGCCTGGTCCGCGAGGCCGACGACGACATGTACGCCGACAAGGCCCGCCGGCGCCCGGACGCCCGCCGCTGACCCGGCGGCCCCGAGGCGGGGGTCAGGCGGAGTCGGCCCAGCCGGTGACGGTCGGGACGCGGCTGAGCACCGCCGTGACGACCGGGAGCACGCAGGCCATCAGCACGAACGCCGCGACGGCGGCGGCCTCGTCGCCGGGCATGTCCGCCACGGCCGTCAGCAGTGCCGCCGCGAGCACCGCGAGCGCGGCGATCGCCGACCAGAAGAGGACCTTGGTCGACCGGCGCTGCAGCAGGCGCGCACCGCCGACGACCAGACCGACCGCGCAGGGCAGGCCGAGGGCCAGCACCAGCGTGGCGCCGTCGGCGTCACCGGCGAGCACCGCCAGGAGCATGACGAGGGAGCCGAAGGCGGTCAGCCCGCCGGTGACGAAGCCGAACACCGTGGCCGTCGTCGCCGCGCCCGGACGGCCCGGGCCGTGCGGCCAGGCGGCGCCGGGCCACCCGCCGGGCCCGGGGTAGGCCGGCTGGCCGTAGGGCTGGTACGGCTGCCCGTAGTACGGGGGCTGGCCGTACGGGGGCTGGCCGTACTGGGGCTGGCCGTAGTACGGGGATTGGCCGTACTGGGGCTGGCCGTAGTACGGGGGCTGGCCGTACGGGCCCTGCTGCGCCCCCGGGTCCACCGGCGGCTGGCCCCACTGCTGACCGTCCGTCATGCGGCCAGTCTGCCCCGCCGCGCGGGCCGGGACCCACGCCGACACGGCCGCCCTCACCCCTGGGGGCGGGTCACCCGCCGAGGGCCTCCGTGACCACCGCGCGCGCCTCCTCCTGCACCCGGGCGAGGTGCTCGGGGCCGGAGAAGGACTCGGCGTAGACCTTGTAGACGTCCTCGGTGCCGGAGGGGCGCGCGGCGAACCAGGCGTTCTCGGTGACGACCTTGAGCCCGCCGATGGAGGCGTCGTTGCCCGGCGCCCTGGTCAGCTTGGCGACGATCGGCTCGCCGGCCAGCTCGGAGGCACGGACGTCCTCGGGGGAGAGCTTGCCCAGGGCGGCCTTCTGCTCGCGCGTGGCCGGGGCGTCGATGCGGGCGTACGCCGACTCGCCGTGCCGCGCGGTGAGCTCGCCGTGCAGCTGCGAGGGGGACCGGCCCGTCACGGCCTGGATCTCGCTGGCCAGGAGCGCGAGCAGGATGCCGTCCTTGTCCGTCGTCCAGACGCTGCCGTCCCGCCGGAGGAACGAGGCCCCGGCGGACTCCTCGCCACCGAACCCGACCGACCCGTCGAGCAGCCCGGGGACGAACCACTTGAAGCCGACCGGCACCTCCACCAGCCGCCGGCCCATGCCGGCCACCACGCGGTCGATCAGCGAGGAGGAGACCAGCGTCTTGCCGACGGCGACGTCCGCACCCCACGCCGGCCGGTTCCGGAACAGGTAGTCGATGGCGACGGCGAGGAAGTGGTTCGGGTTCATCAGGCCGCCGTCGAGTGTGACGATGCCGTGGCGGTCGGAGTCGGCGTCGTTGCCGGTGGCGATCGCGTAGTCCCCCCGCTTGTCGATCAGCGAGGCCATCGCCGCCGGTGACGAGCAGTCCATGCGGATCTTGCCGTCCCAGTCCAGCGTCATGAACCGCCACGTGGGGTCGACCAGCGGGTTGACGACGGTGAGGTCGAGACGGTGCCGCTCGGCGATCGCGGCCCAGTAGTCGACGCTGGCGCCGCCGAGCGGGTCCGCGCCGATGCGGACCCCGGCCTCGCGGACGGCGTCGAGGTCGAGGACGCTCGGCAGGTCGTCGACGTAGTCGCCGAGGAAGTCGTGCGCCTGCGCCAGGCCGCGCGCGCGGGTGAAGGGGATGCGGCGGACGCCGTCGAGCCCGCTGCGCAGCAGCTCGTTGGCGCGGTCGGCGATGACCTTCGTGGCATCGGTGTCGGCCGGGCCGCCCGACGGCGGGTTGTACTTGAAGCCGCCGTCGCGGGGCGGGTTGTGCGACGGGGTGACGACGATGCCGTCGGCGAGGCCGGTCTGCTTGCCCCGGTTCGCCCGCAGGATGGCGTGGCTGATGGCCGGGGTGGGCGTGTACCGGTCCGCGGCGTCGACCAGGACGGTGACGTCGTTGGCGGCGAGGACCTCCAGGGCACTGGCCCACGCCGGCTCGGAGAGTGCGTGGGTGTCGCGACCGAGGAAGAGCGGGCCGTCGTAGCCCTGCGCCGCGCGGTACTCGCAGATGGCCTGGGTCGTGGCCAGGATGTGCGCCTCGTTGAACGCCGAGTCGAAGGCGGACCCGCGGTGGCCGCTCGTGCCGAAGGAGACCTGCTGGCCGGGGTCGGCCGGGTCCGGCTCGCGCGTGTAGTAGGCCGTGACCAGGGAGGCGACGTCGATCAGGTCGCTGGGCTGGGCGGGCTGTCCGGCACGTCCTTCGCTCATGCCGTTGATCTTGGCTGCCGCGCCGCCGTCGCGCGACCGACGGTCAGACCTTCGGGGGGTGCTCCCGCAGCAGCCGGGCGGGCGCCCGCCGGGCCCACGCCTCCTGCAGCAGCTCGCCGACCAGCTCCGGGGTCGCCGCGGAGAGGTCGACCCGGACGCCGGCGAGCTTCTCGCCCCACCGCAGGAGGCTGCACGGACCGCCCTCGACCGCCCGGGCGGTGGGCTCGTCGAGCATCACGTTGAGCTGGTCGTCGGCCCACTGGGTGGCCAGCACCCGGGTGCCGAGCCGGAAGGCGTTCCGGCCGTGGTGGTCGCCCTCGGTCACCTCCGGCAGGGCGAGGGCGAGGGCGCGGACCTCAGCGGGCGTCACGGCCGCGGCGCACCGCGGTAGCTGCCAACGCTCCAGCTGTTGCCCTCCGGGTCGCGGACTGTGAACTCCTGGCCGCCGTACGGCGGGGACTGCAGCGGCCGGAGGACGTCGGCGCCGGCCGCCTGCACGCGTGCCCACACCGTCTCGACGTCGTCGGTGACGACGTAGGCGCCGGCCGTCCGCGCGGGCCAGTCCCCGTCGTCGCGGACCGAGCCAAGCATCACGCCGCCACCGGGCGGCCAGGCGAGCTCGGCGTGCGCCACCAGGTCGCCGTCGCGGACGACGAGGGTCTCGGTGAAGCCAAGGACGTCGACCAGCCAGCGGACGAGGGCGGGCGCGTCGGTCGCGCGGAAGGCGGGCCAGACCGTGGGCGGGGGAGTCGTCATGAGCCGGAGAGTGCCGCGTCGAGGGCCGTCGTGTCTTGGACGTATCCGAGCTCGGCGGCCAGCCACCGGGTGGGCGGCAGACCGGAGAAGGCCCGCCACTCGCGGGTCAGGTGTGCCTGGTCGGAGAACCCGCAGCGGGCGGCCAGGCCGGCGAGGTCGGCGGGCAGGCCCGCGGTGACGCGACCGGCCAGGGCCCGCCGGGCGCGGTCGAAGCGGACGACCCGCGCCGCCTCCTTGGGGCCCAGCCCCGTCTCGGCGCGGAACCGCTGCTCCAGGTGCCGGGTCGACCAGCCCACCCGGGCAGCGACGTCGGACACCCGCAGCCGGCCGTGCGACGCCGTCGTCAGCCGCCAGGCGCGGGCGACCTCGGCCGGGACGTCGTCGGCGGTGCGCAGCCGGCGCACCAGCGCGGCGTCGAGCGTCGCGAACCGGGCTGCCCAGCCGGCGGAAGCCCGGAGCCGGTCCAGCAGCTCGGCCGCCGCGGGACCGAGCAGGTCCTCCAGGTGCGTGTCCACCGAGGCCAGCGCGCCGGCGGGCACGCCCAGCAGCGCCCGGGCGCCGGCCGGGGTGAGGGAGAGCTGGATGCCGGCCTGCCGGCCGGGGTGGACGATCCGCGCCGGCCGCGTGTGCAGGCCGCCGACCAGCGCGTCGAAGCTGCCCGGCGCCTGCGCGGGGTCGGGGTGGGCGGCCATGACCAGCGGTTCGTCGAGGGTGAGGACCAGCGTCAGCCAGGGGGAGGGCAGACCCAGGTGCTCGCCGGGCGGGAAGCCCTCGTGCGCGTAGCCGACGGCCGCGGCGACGTACGGGCGCAGCGCGGGGTGCGGGCGGTGCACCATCGACTCCTGCCGCATGCCCGCAGGATGGCAGCGGGCGGCTCAGGGCTCCAGGGGTGTCGCTGCCGCTCCGGCTTCCTCCAGCGCCAGCGCCACTGCCTCGAACTCGGCGAGCGCGGCCGTGAGGTCGTCGACGATCTCGCGCGCGATCACCTCGGGCGCCGGAAGGTCGTCCAGGTCCTCCAGGGAGGCGTCCTTCAGCCAGGTGATGTCGAGGTTGGCCTTGTCGCGGGCCATGATCTCGTCGTAGGTGAAGGAGCGGAAGCGCTCGCTCTCGACCCGCTCCGTGCGCGGACGCCCGGGCCGGTACGACTCGACGAACTTGTCGAGGTGGCTGCGCCGGAGCGGGTTCTGCTTGAGCGTGAAGTGCTGGTTGGTTCGCAGGTCGTAGACCCACAGCTTCTCGGTCCACGCATGGTCGGCGGCCGGCTTCTTGTCGAAGAACAGCACGTTCGCCTTGACGCCCTGGGCGTAGAAGATGCCGGTCGGCAGCCGGAGCAGCGTGTGGACCTCGTAGTCCCGCAGCAGCTTCTTGCGGATGGTCTCGCCGGCGCCGCCCTCGAAGAGCACGTTGTCGGGCAGGACCACGGCCGCCCGGCCGGACATCTTCATGATCGTGGCGATGTGCTGCAGGAAGTTGAGCTGCTTGTTCGCCGTGGTGACGACGAAGTCCGCCCGCTCGATCTCCCGGTCCTCGCGCGCCTCACGGCCGTCGGCGCCGACCATCGTGATCGAGCTCTTCCGCCCGAACGGCGGGTTGGAGAGGACGACGGAGTACCGCTGACCCGGGTCGGCGAGCAGCGCGTCCTTCACCTCGATGAGGCTCTGCCCGCTGGGCTTGCCGATGCCGTGCAGGATGAGGTTCATGGCGGCCAGCCGGGCGGTGCCGTCGACCAGCTCGACCCCGTGCGCGAAGGCGTCCCGCAGGTGGTCGCGCTCCTCCGGCGTCATGTCCTGGGCGTGCTTCGAGGCATACTCGTGCGCGGCCAGCAGGAAGCCGCCGGTGCCGGCGGCAGGGTCGATGACCGTGTCCGCCGCCGTCGGCTGCAGGCAGTCGACCATCGCCTGGATCAACGGGCGCGGGGTGAAGTACTGGCCGGCGCCCGACTTGATGTCCTCGGCGCCCTTGGCCAGCAGCGACTCGTACGCATCACCCTTGATGTCCGTGCCCGACGCCGACCAGTTCTCCTTGTCGATCAGGTCGACGACGAGGCGCTTGAGCTTGGCCGGGTCCTGGATCCGGTTCTGCGCCTTGCGGAAGACGACGCCCAGGACGCCGGGCTGACGGGCGAGGTCCTGCAGGATGCGCCGATACAGGTCTTCGAGTTCGTCGCCGTCCGCGTCGAGCAGGAGTTGCCAGGAGCAGTGCGCCGGGACGATGCGCTCGGGCTTGAGCGGCCGGGTCTCGCGCTCGTGGGCCATCTTGAGGAAGAGCAGGTAGGTCAGCTGCTCGGTGTACTCGATGGTGGAGACGCCGTCGTCGCGCAGGACGTTGCAGTAGCTCCACAGCTTGTCGACCAGCCGCCGTGCCTCGGTCACTGCTCTCCCCGCGTCGGCGGGCGCGTTCCCCGCATGCCCTCGATGCTCGCACGCCGCGCGAGCGGCCTCCCCTCAGCGGTCGGCCCGGCGTGGCGGGACGCCTGCGGACCGGCTTCCCATTCATCGACGACGTCTTCTCGTATCCCTTCTGAGCTGGACTTTTCTGTCGTACCCCCCGCCTAGTGTCGGGGTGTCGGCGAGGTCGTCCGGGAAGGGAGCGAGCACGTGTCCGAACTCCGTTCCGCCCTCGACCAGCTGGCTGCCGTCGAGCTCGCCGAGCTGTCGGACGACACACTGCTCGACCTCGTCGGCGAGCTGAGCACCACGGCCAATCGCGTCGCCGCGGCGCTCACCTCGGCCGTGCGCGCCGCCGACCGCCGCGAGGCCTACCGCCGCGACGGCGCGGTCTCCATGAAGGCCTGGCTGCGCGGCAGCTGCCGGATGGCGCCGGAGCAGGCGACGGCGACGGTGTCGACGGGGCGGCGGCTCGAGCAGCTGCCGGAGACGGCGGCCGCGTTCGCTGACGGAGCCATCAGCGCAGCGCACGCCCGGGTCATCACGAAGGCGCTGACGCCGGGGCGGATCGCCAAGGCGGCCGAGGCGGGGATCGACCTCGGCGAGACCGACGCCATCCTGGCCGGTCTGGCCCGCGCGACCGCCCCACACGAGACTGCCCGCGGCGTGAAGGCGTGGGTGGCCGGCGTCGATCCGGACGGCAGCCTCGACGACGCCGCCGACGTCCGCCGGCGGTTCACCATGGCGACCGGCATGGACGGGCGCGTGTACCTGCGCGGGGAGCTGGACGCCGCCGGCGGCGAGTGCCTGCACACCGCTCTCGGCGCCCTGATGAACGGCGACCGCCCCGCCGGCGATCTCCGCTCCCACGCCGAGCGGCAGGGCGACGCGCTGGTCGCGCTGGCACGCGGGGCCCTCGACGGCGGCTCGCTCCCCGCTGTCCGCGGCGAGCGGCCGCACGTGCGGGTGACGATCGACTGGTTCGCGCTGTGCGCAGAGCGTGGGGCCCCGGGCGTCTCGGGCGGTTCCCTCGGCTGGGCCGGTCCGATCAACCCGGAGACGGCGCGGCGGCTGGCCTGCGACGCGAGCGTCGTCCGCATCATCACCGGGCCCAACGGTCTGCCGTTGGACGTCGGCCGCGCTCAGCGGACGGCGAGCGCGGCGATCCGCCGAGCTATCGAGCTCCGCGACGGGCACTGCGTCTTCGCCGGCTGTGACGCCCCGCCGGAGTGGTGCGACGTCCACCACGTCGTCCACTGGGCGCACGGCGGTCCGACCAGCTGCGACAACGGCGCTCTTCTTTGCGAGCGCCACCACACGAGCTGCCACGAGGGCGGCTTCACCATCCGCCGAGATCCCGGCACCGGCCGCTGGCACACGTACCGGCCGGATGGGACGGAAGTCCTCAGCCGGGCCGGCCCCTGACCTCGGCCGTCGCCTTTCGGCGCGGGGGACCGCTCAAGCAGGATCAGGCTGCCAGCCGTCGAAGCTCGGCGTGCCACTGATCTCCATCGACCACGTGACTAACGGCCGCCAATGCCTCTCGATGCCACGGCTGGCCCCAGTGCGGCTGGATGACGGAGACCAGTTGCTGCCGGTCGATCTGCGCATCAGCGAATAGCGCCCGCGCATGGTCGTACGACGCGTTCGGGTCACCGGACGCCAGGGCCTGAACGAACAGTGCAGGCTTACGCGGGGGATCGATCCGACAGGTGACTCGGCGCTGCCCTCCGAATCGGTTCGGCAGTGGGGCGCGCGGAGTGGCCGGTAGCTCCGCGGCGTACACGTCTTTGACCACCCGTTCGGCAAAGGTCAGCTGACGGTCGGGCTTACCCAAAATCTGCAAACCGTCCGCTCGCAAGACAGCCTCAGCGAGTGTTGTCAGTGCAGTCCCGAGCTCATCGGTCGTCGCGTCGCCGGACAACTCGTAAGCGTTGGGCGGTGGCACCACGGATGGGCGCAACGCAAGCGAACGCTGCACTGCCTGCCACCGGCCTTGCAGGCTCGGGCTGCCCAAGTCGACGTTGGCCGTGGCGAGCGCATCCGCTGCCAAGCCTCGGTCGCTGAGGCGATACAGACCTTCAGCCACCGGCTCGACCAAGATCGCAACGCACTCGCCGTTGTGCAGAGCCCACGGCAGCGTCAGTAGACGACCGTCTCCGTACGGCACGTCGATGGCGCTTTCCCTCACGGCGCCCGAGAAGACGGCCGCCAAGTCCAAATCGACATCGATGCTCATGGCGCCTCCTCAGGTGGATCGTCCCAGTTCAGGCCGGAGGTTTCGATCTGGAAGAGTCTTGCCGCCGCGACGAACACCTGATGGTAGGCGTCCGGTGAGACCACCGAGCCAAACGGCACGTCGGGGAACCACTCGGGCGGGTCAGGCATCAGCCGATCGGGCTCGTCGGAGCTGTCCCGCCCCTGCACGTGCGTCCATCTCTTCAAGCGAGGGCCGACGCGGTGGGCACCGTTGACGTCAACGCGACGGCACAGGGAGCCGTTGAGATTGAGGACGACAGTGGGTTCACTCGGTCGCGAAGGCCGTATTTGGATCTCGAGCACGACAGCGCATCCAGGCATGTTCGCCACAAGGCACTCGACCCGGCCACGCCAGGCGCCATTGATTGCTGTCCAAACGACTGGCCCGATGACGAGCGCGTTGGCCCGGCCACTCAACAGATGGCGAGCCTGCGCAATCGAGAATTCACCCCAGGCCGGCACGGCGCTCCGCCAGCCCCTCGCCACGCACCGTGTTGGCGCGGGCCCCAGTCAGCCGCCCCGAGAAGGCAGCCGCGAGGAGGGCCCGGCGGAGCGCCGCTTCTCTTGCCGCCGCGGTCCAAGCTGCTGCCTCAAGGCGGACTGCGCCTTCGGTCAAGACGCCCACGGATCGGATGATCGACTGCTGATCGCCGATCGACGGCAAGGGGAGCTGGATTGCAGCGAGCTGCTTCTGGTTGACCTTATAGATCCCCGCGGTCGTTCGTGCTTGAGATTCGATCTGTCGGCGAACGATAGGTGAGTTCCACACAAGAGAGAGGAACTCCGCGGACATGAGCGTCTCATCGATTCTGACTCTCATCATGGTGTCTGGAAACGCAACAGGCTCGGGTACAGCAGGCACCAGCCCGCCGCCTCCAACGAGGCGGATGCTCCCATTTCCGCGAGCCACCATGAAGTCACCCTGGCGCACGAGGAAGGGGGCTGCCTCCTCCGCGGTCCAGGCCCCCGACTTCCTCTGTCCGAGGTCGACTCGACCGGATTTGAGCGCCGTCAGACGGAGCACGGGGAAGCCCTCGTGGTGCGACGGCACTGACCGACCGTTCGCGATTGGCTGAGACAAGACCTCCGCGAGCTGCACCGTTCTCGCCGAGCTCCGACTGAGTGCCGCCGCCAGTGCGGATGCCGCCAGAGCAGCCGTACGTGCACCCACCGCGGCCACGTAGTCCCGTGCGGCGTCGAGGCGGGAGAGGTGGTCCTCCAGCAGTTCGACGATGCGCTGCTGCTCGGGCAACGGCGGCACGGGCAACGTCAACGCCGCGAGCTTCTTCCGCGAGATTCGCTTCCGCGTTGTACCTGACTGCTGTGCAACCACGCGGGCATGGAATCCGGGGGAGTTGATACCCCACATGACATATGCGGGGTCGATGTCCAGACGTGCGATTCGAAGGATCGCAACGTCTACTGCCGTCACCGCCTCATAGGGCATACCGGAAGGGAACAAGCATGCTCGGCCGATCGGGTCTGGCATTCGGGCGATCAGCACATCACCAGGCTTCAGCAGCGTTCCGCGAACGGCTGCGACCTGATCCGGACGCATCCACCGGTCCGAACGATCCCTGAAGCGGGCGGTACCTACGTCCGCGAGCTGCGTCAACCGGACGGTGCCGGCGGCGTCTTGATCTTTCGATTCAACCCAGTCACCGTCGCTGAACACGCCACCCTCGGCGATCTGAGATAGCGAGAGCTCCCGCCAGCCCGCGGGGACCCCGCTCACGCCGTCAGCTCGCGGTTGAGGTCGGCGAGGTACACGGCCGCCTTGTCGCCGAGGTCGCGGATCAGGCCGTCGACTCCGCCGTGCTCGGTGAAGGGCACGTTGTCCAGGTCGTCCTCCGTGATGCCGGCCGACGCGGCGATCACGTCGGCCATCCGGTCCAGCCACCAGCGCTGGCGCTCGGTGAAGGCCGCTCCGGCCTGCTCCTGCTGCGTCAGCCACGCCCGGTACCGCTCGGTCACCTTCGTGGCGAAGGGCTCGAGGCGGTCGTCGGCCCCCAGAGTGAACCTCACGAGCGACACCAGATCCGTCACCGTGTGCCGGTCGGCGTGGGTGACCTTGCCGACCTCGATCGCCTCGTACGCCGCCCAGATCAGGTCCGGCGTCCAGTTGTGCGGCGGTCGCTTGATCCGGTCGGCCAGCTCGCGGAGCTCGGTGAACGTCACGCTCTTGTCCCCGGGCTGCGAGTACAGCAGCTCCAGCGCCGTGATCTCGCTGCGGTGCTCCTCCAGGTACGCCTTCCACGACGTCACGACGGATCGCGCCTTCGCGGTGTCCACGACACCGCCGGCATCGATCAGCACGTCCGGGGTCACGTCGTCGATCAGCTGGTCGTGCTGGCGGCGCAGCTCCTTGATCCGCTCCCGCAGCTCGGGACGTGACGCCAGCGGCTCCAGCGCCGCATCGAGCAGGTCCTGCACCGCCCCCGCCGGGTCGTCGGGTCGAGCAGCGATCGCCGTGGCCTGCTCATCGGGGTCCACGGCGTGCACGAGCCCCTGGACGATCGACCGCATCGACCCACCGGCCACCTCGTCGAGCTCGGCGCGCTCGGCCGGGGTGAGATCGAGTTCCAGCTTCGCGAGCCGGGACGCCAGCGACGCCGTCTCGTCCTCGTCCAGCTCGTACATCCCGGCCTTGTCCAGCAGCCGGCTGAGCGAGACCGACTTCTTCCGCTCCAGCGGCGTCGCGTCCACGTGCGGGTGCTCCGTGACACCCACGGCGTCCACCAGCACGAACCGGGTCTTGGTCTCCGCGTCCGGCGTCACCAGCTGGAAGTCCGTAGGGGCGATGGTCCGGGACCCGCGGCCCTTTCATCTGCTCGAAGTAGGACGCCGAGCGCACGTCCCGCATGAAGAACACGCACTCCAGCGGCCGGACGTCGGTCCCGGTCGCGATCATGTCCACGGTCACCGCCACACGGAGGGTCGGCGAGGTCCGGAACGCCTTGAGCGCGCCCTTCGGGTCCTTGGCGTTGTAGGTGATCTTCGCTGCGAAGTCGTTCCCCTGGCCGAACACCTCGCGGACCGCCGTCACGACCTCTTCGGCGTGGTTGTCGTCCTTGCAGAAGATCAGCGTCTTCGGCACGGTCGACCGGCCCGGGAAGATCTCGGTGAACAACCGGTCCCGGAAAGTCTCGAGCACCAACCGGATCTGGTTCTTCGCCGTCACCGCCCGGTCCAGTTGGGTCGCGGTGTACGTGACGTCGTCGTCCAAGGACTCGTACCGCTGCACACGCGTCCGGCGGTCGACCTTCGGGATGACGGTGCCCGCCTCGATCGTCGCGCCGGCGTCCGAGATCTGCGTCTTGATCCGGTAGACGTCGAAGTCGACGTTCACATTGTCCGCCACGGACTCGGCGTAGGTGTACTCCGAGACCAGGTTCTGCTGGAAGAAGCCGAACGTCTGCTTCACCGGCGTCGCGGTGAGCCCCACGATGTGCGCGTCGAAGTACTCGAGCACGCCCCGCCAGACGCCGTAGATCGACCGGTGCGCCTCGTCGACGATGACCAGGTCGAAGGCCTCCGGCGGCATCTGCGGGTTGTAGGAGACGTCGACCGGCGCGTCCGGGACGTAGTTGTCCACGCCCGGGTCGTCGACGTCCTCGACCGTCCGGCCCTGCAGCGCGGCGTAGACCCGCTGAATCGTCGAGACCACGATCGACGAGGAGTCCAGCATCCCCGCGCTGGTCAGGGCGTTGACGTTGTAGATCTCGGTCAGCCGCCGGCCGTCGTCGGGCGTGGCGTAGTTCTGGAACTCCGCCAGCGTCTGGCTGCCGAGGTTGTTCCGGTCGACCAGGAAGAGGATCCGCCGGAAGCCGCCGTGCTTGAGCAGCCGGTAGCAGGTGGTGACGGCGGTGTAGGTCTTCCCGGCCCCGGTCGCCATCTGGACCAGCGACCGGCTGTACCGCTGCTCGGCCAGCGACCGCTCGATCCCCTCGATGGCCGTGATCTGCGCCGGTCGCAAGCCCTCCGTGAGGAGCGGCGGCATCGACCGGACCCGCGCGCGCCAGGTGGCTGCAGCGGGATCGGCCTCCGCCTCCCGGATCGTGCGGGCCAGCGTCTCGGGCCGCGGGAAGCTGAACACGCGCCGGGCCCGGGGTACCGGGTCGTAACCGTTGGTGAGGTGCACCTCCGAGCCGGACGCCTCGAACACGAACGGCAGCCGGTCGTCCAGCGTGAGCGCCTTGAGACGCACGGCCGGCGGCAGCCCGGTCGCGTACCGCGCGGACTGCCACTCGACGCCGGACAGCGTCGTCCCCTCCGGCTTGGCCTCGATGACACCGACAGCGCGCTTGTCCACGTAGAGCAGGTAGTCCGCCCGGCCGTGGCCCGGCGCCATGACCGCCTCACGAACCGCGACCCCGGGGAACGACAGGTTGGCCTTGTTCCGGTCCTGGACCTCCCAGCCGGCGGCACGCAGCTGGCGGTCGATCAGCACGCGCGCCCGCTGCTCAGCGGCGAGCTGGGTGATGTCCCCCGTGTTCTCCATGGCCCTGGGGACGATAGGACTTGATGCGTCTCGCAACCAGTGCGCCACCCAGATGGAGCGGGATCCTGCAGCTCACGCGCCCCGCGGGGCGTACATGATGACCGCGACGCCGACCAGGCAGACCAGCGCGCCCACGACGTCCCACCGGTCGGGCCGGAAGCCGTCCACGACCATGCCCCAGGCCAGCGAGCCGGCGACGAAGACGCCTCCGTAGGCGGCGAGGATCCGGCCGAAGTTCGCGTCCGGCTGGAGCGTGGCGACGAACCCGTACAGCCCGAGCGCGATCACGCCCGCGCCGATCCACGCCCAGCCGCGGTGCTCGCGCACCCCCTGCCAGACCAGCCAGGCCCCGCCGATCTCGGCCAGCGCCGCGAGCGCGAAGAGCGCCAGCGACCGGGCGACGGTCACTCCTCGACCGCCGCGAGGAACCTGCGCAGCGTCTCCAGGAAGACCTCCGGCTGCTCGGAGTGCACCCAGTGCCCGGCGTTCTTGATCCGCACCAGGCGGGTGGTCGGGAACAGCTCGTCCATGCGGGCGCGGTCCTCGGGCAGCACGTAGTGCGAGTTCGCCCCGGCGACCCACAGCACCGGCCCGTCGTAGGTGGCGCCCGCCGGCGGGTCGGGGAAGCGCCGCAGCTCGCCCAGGTCACGCGCCAGGAGCTCCAGGTTCAGCCGCCAGCGCCAGCGCCCGTCGGCCCCCAGCCCCTCGCGCACCAGGCTCTGCAGCAGGAAGCTGCGCACCATGCGGCTGGGGACGGCGGCCTTCAGCGCGGCGTCGGCGTCCTCGCGGGTCCTCAGCGACTCCAGGTCCACCGCGCGCATGGCGGCGATGAACTCCTCGAACGGCGAGGCCTCCTCGTCGGGGTCCTCGGTCCGCCCGCCCTGCAGGGGGTACTCGACCGGGGCGATGTCGACGACGACCAGCGCGCGCAGCAGCTCCGGCCGGCGCAGAGCCAGCTGCATCGCCACCTTGCCGCCCATCGAGTGGCCGACCAGGGTGACCGGCTCGCCGAAGGACTCGAGCTCGGCGGCGACGAGCCCGGCCATGTCGAGGTAGTCGACCCGCTCGGTCCAGGGGGAGTGGCCGTGGTTGGGCAGGTCGACCAGCGTCACCCGGTGCCCGTCGGAGAGCCCCTTCGCGATCGTGGTCCAGTTCTTGCCCTGGCCGAACAGGCCGTGCACGAAGACGACCCGCGAGCCGGCCTCCCCCAGGGTGCGCGCCGCCAGGCGCTCGTCGGCGGCGGTCTCCTCGGTCACCCGGCGATTCCACCAGACGGGCCGTCGGTGCCGCGGCATACCGTGCCGGGGACGAGGGGGAGCACCGACGCATGCCAGGACGACGGCGGAGCACGAGCACCAGCAGCCGCAGTACCAGGACCACCGCCACGAGCAGCCGCACCCGGAAGGCCGCACCGCGGAAGGCGGCCACGAGGAAGGCCGCACCGGAGCCGCCCACCGCCGGGCCGGGGGAGCGGGTGTGGGTGCTGGCCGTGCCGTTCCGCGCCCCGGCGCCCGGCGCCGTCTGGCATCCCGAGCTGCAGGCCCATGTCTGGGTGGGCCGCGAGCTGCCGCCGGAGCTGGCGCCCTACGACCCGCCCGCGTACAGCCTGGAGCGGTTCCTCGAGGACGAGCTGAACGAGACGCCGCGCCCGCTGCCGGTCACGCCGGCCCTGGTGCCGCGCGAGCCGCAGGAGGCCGGCGCCGCGGTCGTGGCCGCGCACGCCGCAGCGGGCGGCCGGGTCTTCCTGCTGGGCGACGACCCCGGCGTGGGCAAGACCGGGACGGCGATCCTGGCCGTGCACGAGATCGCCGCCCAGCGGCCGGTCCGCACCGTGCTGGTGGTCGCCGACCGGCCGGCCGCGATCACCATCCCGCACTGGGCCCGCTCGATCGCCGGGTTCGGCGACGGCGGGCTGCGCTGGTGCGTCACCACCTGGGACCGGCTGGGCAAGGTCGCCACGCTGCGGTTCGACGTCGTCGTCGCCGACGAGGCGCACATGGTCCGGCACACGACGACGCAGCGCTGGAAGCACTGGAAGGCGGTCTCCGGCGCCGCCCGGGTGAAGGACACCCCGTACGTGCTGGCCGCGACCGCGACACCCGCGCACACCCCGCTGGAGCTGCCCTACCTGGCGCCGGAGCTCGCCGCCCGGCACGGGGAGCCGATCAAGGAGTGGGCGGACCTGCCCAAGGCGCTGGACCGGCACGGGTTCCACGTGGAACGTGGCCGCTACGGCTGGCAGTGGACCGAGGACCCCGACGCCCGGCGGGCCGACCTGGCGCGGCTGCAGTCCTGGCTGGCCGACGCCGACCCGCCCGCCACGCTGCACCGGCCCGCCCCGTGGGGCCCGGTGTCGGTGACCGGCACGCCGGTCCTGCTTACACCGGCCGAGCGCGCCCGCTACGAGGCGGAGTGGTCGGAGTTCCGCGCCGAGATGCAGCTGGCCCGCCGCGGCCGACAGACCGCCCGCGGCCGGGCGGCGCTGCTGCGGTTCCGGCAGAAGGCCGGGCTGATCCGCGTGCAGGCGACCGTCGACTGGGTGAAGGCCCAGGTCGAGGCGGAGCGGCAGGTCGCCGTCTCGGTCGAGTTCGTGGAGACGGCAGCCGACCCCATCCGCGAGGCGCTGCTCGACGCCGGCATCCCGGTGGCGGCGATCTTCGGTCGCGACCGGTTCGACGTCGAGGCCGAGCGGCTCCGGTTCCAGCGGGGCGAGGCGGCGGTCTGCGTGTTCACGGTGACGGCGTCGATCAGCCTGCACGCCGGCGAGCTGCTGCCCGGCGGCTCGCACGCCTCGGAGACGCCCAGGGTGGGGCTCTTTCACCAGCCGCGGTTCTCCGGCATCCAGGCGCGGCAGGTCACCGGGCGCACGCACCGCGACGGGAGGACCTCGCCGTGGCGGGTGGCGTTCGCCGCGGACACCGTCGAGGAGCAGGTGGCGAAGGTGATGGTGGAGCGGCTGGCGGTGAGCGGCTCCACGGCGGGCGCGGACACCGCGTCCCTCCAGGAGATCGCCGAGCTGCTGGACGCCGACTGGCTGCCGGCCGCGGCGCTCACGGAGGGCTGAGCGCGGGGCGGCACCCCGTTGCCGCGGCCCTGGGGTGTGGCTACGGTCACAGGACCAGCCAGGCCCGGATCCCCCCCGCGGAGCCGTCCCGGACGCCGCACCACGACGCGGAGGAGGCACCGGCGTGGAGCCCCTCGGCCTGTGGACCGTCTTCGGCAGCGAGCTCGCCGGCACGTTCGTCCTGATGCTGCTCGGCGTGGGCGTGGTCGCCAACGTGAGCCTGGTGAAGACCTACGGCAACGCCGGCGGCATCCTCACGATCGCGTTCGGCTGGGGGCTGGCCGTCTTCGCCGGCGTGTACGTGGGCGCCAGCTCCGGGGCGCACATCAACCCGGCGATCACCGTCGGCCTCTGGGCCAGCGGCGTCGACGAGTACGCCCCCGGCGTGCCCGTCACCTGGGCGAGCACGGCCGTCTACGTCGTCGCCCAGCTCCTGGGCGCCTTCGCCGGCGCCGTCTGCGCGTGGGCGGCCTACCGCCGGCACTACGACGACCCGGAGAACGAGCCGGGCGCCGCCCTCGGCACCTTCTCGACCGCGCCCGCGATCCGCAGCATCCCGGACAACGTGCTCACCGAGGTGATCGGCACGTTCGTCCTGGTCTACGTCGTGCTCCGCTTCGGTGACACACCCACCGAGGTCGGCCCCCTGGCGGTCGCCCTGCTGGTCGTCGGCATCGGCGTCTCGCTCGGCGGCCCGACCGGCTACGCCATCAACCCCGCGCGTGACCTGGGCCCGCGCGTGGCGCATGCCGTGCTACCCATCAGGGGAAAGGGCAGCAGCAACTGGGGCTACGCCTGGGTGCCCGTCGTCGGCCCGCTCGTGGGCGCGGTCCTCGCCGGCCTGTTCTCGCACGTCTCGATCTGACGCCGTCCGTCCGCTCCGGAGGAGAAGACCCCATGGCAGACCAGTACGTCGCCGCCATCGACCAGGGCACGACCAGCACCCGCTGCATGCTCTTCGACCACGACGGGAACGTCGTCTCCGTCGGCCAGAAGGAGCACCAGCAGATCTTCCCGCGGGCCGGCTGGGTCGAGCACGACGCCATGGAGATCTGGCGCAACACCCGCGAGGTGGTCGGGCAGGCCATCGCCCGCAGCGACGCCGGCGCGCACGACATCGTCGCCATCGGCATCACCAACCAGCGCGAGACCACGGTCGTGTGGGACCGGAGGACCGGAGAACCGGTCTACAACGCGATCGTCTGGCAGGACACCCGCACCGGGAAGATCATCGAGGAGCTCGGCGCCCTCGGCGGCGGCGCGGACCGCTACAAGGACAAGGTCGGCCTGCCGCTGGCCACGTACTTCGCCGGCCCCAAGGTCCGCTGGATCCTCGACCACGTCGACGGGGCCCGGCAGCGCGCCGAGAACGGCGAGCTGCTCATGGGGACCATCGACTCCTGGCTCATGTGGAACATGACCGGCGGTCCCGACGGCGGCCAGCACCTCACCGACGTCTCGAACGCCTCCCGCACGATGCTCATGGACTACCGGACGCTCGCCTGGGACGAGGCCATCGCCGAGGAGATGGGCATCCCCGTCGCGATGCTGCCGGAGATCCGGTCGAACTCCGAGGAGTACGGGCGGGGTCGCAGGTCCGGCTTCCTCGCCGGCGTGCCCATCTCCGGCTCCCTCGGCGACCAGCAGGCGGCCACCTTCGGCCAGGTCTGCTTCGAGCGCGGGATGGCCAAGAACACCTACGGCACCGGCAACTTCATGCTGCTCAACACCGGCGAGGAGGCCGTGCCGTCGCAGAACGGCCTGCTCACCACCCTCTGCTACCAGCTGGGCGACGCCAAGCCCGTCTACGCGCTGGAGGGCTCGATCGCCGTCACCGGCTCGCTGGTCCAGTGGGTGCGGGACAACCTGAAGATGATCTCCAGCGCCCCCGAGATCGAGGACCTGGCCCGCGAGGTGGACGACAACGGCGGCGCCTACTTCGTGCCGGCCTTCTCCGGGCTGTTCGCCCCGCACTGGCGCGCCGACGCCCGCGGCGCCGTCGTCGGGCTCACCCGCTTCGTCAACCGCGGCCACCTCGCCCGCGCGGTGCTCGAGGCGACCGCCTTCCAGACCCGCGAGGTCCTCGACGCGATGAACGCCGACTCCGGGGTCGACCTCACCGAGCTGCGGGTGGACGGCGGGATGGTCGGCAACGAGCTGCTCATGCAGTTCCAGGCCGACCTGCTCGACGTCCCGGTCATCCGGCCGAAGATCGCCGAGACCACGGCGCTGGGCGCCGCCTACGCCGCCGGCCTGGCCGTGGGCTTCTGGAGCGACCTGGACGAGCTGACGGCCAAGTGGTCCGAGGACAAGCGCTGGGAGCCGCAGATGGCGCCCGAGGAGCGGGAGCGGTACTACCGCAACTGGCAGAAGGCGGTCACCAAGAGCCTGGACTGGGTGGACGACGACGTCAGCTGAGCTACTCGCCGACCTCGCCGTCGACCGCCTCGCGGATGAGGTCGGCGTGGCCGTTGTGCCGCGCGTACTCCTCGATCATGTGGACGACGATCCAGCGGAGGCTCGGCACCCGGCCGTCCCGGTCCGGGACGGCGGCGAGGCGGTCCAGGCCGCCCTCGGCGAGGGCCTCGGCGACCAGCTCGCGTGAGCAGGCCACCGCCGCCGCCCACCGCTCCCGCAGGTCCTCGGGCGGGTCCGCCGCGGCGGAGTTCCAGTCGTGGTCGGGGTCGGCGTCCCACGGCCCGCCCTGGCGCGGGCGCTCGCCGCGGCCGTGCAGCCGGTACCGGAACCAGGAGTCCTCGACGACGGCCAGGTGCTTGAGCAGCCCGCCCAGGGTCAGCGTCGAGGCGCCGACCGTGGCCCGCAGCCCCTCGGCGCCCAGCCCGCGGGTCTTCCAGGCCAGCGTCGCGCGGTGGAAGTCGAGGAAGCCCAGCAGGGTGGCCACCTCGTCCCCGGCCTCCGGCGGCTCGGGTCGGCCCTGCTCGTCGGTGCTGGCCATCGCGGCAACCTAGCGCGACCGGTGCCCGGACCGCGAGTGCAGCACCCGCCACGTCCCGGGTAGGTTCGCGGGCGTAAGTGGCACGGGGTGTCCCCGACCGGGGACTGAGAACACACCCGTCGAACCTGCTCCAGTTCGTACTGGCGAAGGGATGTCACGGCGTGGATGCCGACGATCTGCGCGCTGCCCTCGCGGGCCTGCGCGCCTCCGCACCTCTGGTGCACTGCCTCACCAACACCGTCGTCCAGACGGTCACCGCCAACACCCTGCTGGCCGCCGGCGCGGCCCCGGCGATGGTCGACGCACCGCAGGAGGCCGGGGACTTCGCCGCCGTCGCCTCCGCGGTCCTGGTCAACGTGGGCACCGTCCACGCCCGGACGGCGGAGGCCATGCTGCTGGCCGCCCGCTCGGCCGGCGCTGCCGGCACCCCGTGGGTCCTGGACCCGGTCGCGGTCGGCGGGCTGGTCTACCGCACGGAGCTCGCCGGTGAGCTGGCCGATCTGAGGCCGGCGGTCGTCCGCGGCAACGCCTCGGAGGTCCTCGCGCTGGCCGGCGCGGGCGGTGGTGGCCGCGGCGTGGACAGCACGGCGGCGGTGGACGACGCCACCGCCGCCGCAGCCGCGCTGGTGGGCCGCACCGGCGGCGTGGTCGCCGTCAGCGGCCCGGTCGACCTCGTCACCGACGGCACGCGGACCGTGCGGGTCGGCGGCGGCTCGGAGCTGCTGACGCGGACCACCGGCGCCGGCTGCGCCCTGGGGGCGCTGGTCGCCGCCTACGTCGCGGCCACCGGGGACCCGTTGCTGGGAACGGTGGCCGCGCACGCGCACGTCGCCGTCGCCGCCGAGCGCGCCGCCGCCACCGCCGCCGGTCCGGGGACCTTCCTCGTCCACTGGCTCGACGCGCTCGCCGCGGTGGACGGGGATGCCCTGGCGGCCGCCGACGTCCGGGCCGAGGCGTGAGGCCGCCCCTCGACCCCACCCTCTACCTGGTCACCGACACGGTGCTCTGCCGGCCACGTCCCGTGGCCGACGTCGTGCGGGCGGCCGTCGCCGGTGGGGTGACCGCGGTGCAGGTGCGGGACAAGGAGGCTGCGCCGGCCGACCTCCTCGAGCTGACGAGGGCCGTCGGCGCCGCGCTGACCGGGTACGACCACGTGCGGCTGATCGTGAACGACGACGCCGAGGTGGCGCTGCGGTCCGGCGCCGACGGCCTGCACGTGGGGCAGGACGACCTGCCGGCCGCCGAGGCGCGCGCCCTGCTGGGGCCCGACCGGCTGCTGGGCGTCAGCGTCTCCTCCGCGTCGGAGCTCGACGCGCTCCTCACCCTGCCGGCGGGCACGGTCGACCTGGTGGGACTCAGCCCGCTGTGGGCCACGCCGACCAAGCCCGACACCGCCCCCGCGCTCGGCCTCGACCAGGTGGCCACGCTGGCGGCCACGGCCCGGGAGGGCGGGATCCGGTCGGTGGGGATCGGTGGGATCGGTCCGGCACGGGCGGCCGAGGCGGCGGCCACCGGTGTGGACGGCGTCTGCGTCGTCTCCGCCGTCTGCACCGCCGGCGACCCGGGGGCGGCGGCCCGGGAGCTGCGCAGGGAGATCGCCCGCGGCCGCACGGGAGCACGGTCGTGACCGCCGCCGTGGCGCTCGCCGTCGCCGGCAGCGACCCCAGCGGCGGGGCCGGGATCCAGGCCGACCTGAAGACCTTCAGCGCCCTGGGCGTCTACGGCACGGCCGTGCTCACCGCGCTGACTGCGCAGAGCACGCGGGGGGTCACCGGGATCCACCCCGTACCGGCGGAGTTCGTCGCACAGCAGCTGCGCACGCTGCTGGACGACGTCGAGGTGCACGCCACGAAACTCGGCATGCTGGGTTCTGCCGAGGTCGTGGGCGCGGTGGCCGAGGTGCTGGCGGAGCGCCGGCCCGGTCCGGTCGTCTGCGACCCCGTGATGGTGGCGACCAGCGGGGACCGGCTGATCGACGCAGCCGCCGTGGAGGCGGTGCGCACCGTGCTCGTGCCGGTGACCGACCTGATCACGCCCAACGTCCCCGAGGCCGCAGCGCTGCTCGACCGCGCGCCGGCAACCGACGAGGAGGGCATGGTCGAGCAGGCGCTGGCGCTGCTGGCCCTGGGCTGCGGGGCCGTGCTGCTGAAAGGCGGTCACCTGGACGGCGCCGAGAGCATCGACGTCCTCGCCGACCGGAGCGGTGTCCGGGTCACCCGCCGGCCACGGGTCGCCACCACCGCCACCCACGGCACCGGCTGCACGCTGTCGTCGGCGATCGCGGCACTCGCGGCCCGTGACGGCGGGGACGACTGGCTCCCCCGCGTCGACAGCGCCCGCGACTACCTGCACCGGGCGCTCTCCGCCGGCGAGAGCCTCGGGATCGGTTCGGGGCACGGCCCGGTGCACCACTTCGCCGGGATCTGGCCGGCGTGACGTCGTTCAGCGACCGCGCGTGGGCGGCGACGTCGGAGCTGCGGGCGGCCATCGACCAGCTGCCGTTCCTGAGCGAGCTGGGCGCCGGGACGCTGGCCCGCGCCGCCTTCCGGCACTACCTCGAGCAGGACGCGCTCTACCTGGCCGGCTACGCGCGGGCGCTGGCCCTCCTGGCGGCCCGGGCACCGGACGCGGGAGCGGCGGCGTTCTGGGCCACGTCCGCGCACGGGTGCGCCGTCGTGGAGGGGCAGCTGCACACCGACCTGCTCGCCGAGGACCTGCTCGGGACGTCCGCGGGTCCGGCGTCCGCGTCACCCACGTGCCTGGGCTACGTCTCCTACCTGGTGGCGACGGCGGCCACGGCGCCCTACGCGGTCGGCGCGGCGGCGGTGCTGCCCTGCTTCTGGGTGTACGCCGACGTAGGCGCACGGCTGGCCCGGCAGGCCGCGACGGCGCCCGGCCACCCGTACCGGCGCTGGGTCGACGCCTACGCCGAGCCCGGCTTCCAGGAGGCCACGAGGCGGGCCCGGGCCCTCACCGACGCGGCTGCGGCGACCGCCCCCCAGGACGAGCCCGCGATGCAGCAGGCGTTCACCACCGCCGTCCGGTACGAGCACGCGTTCTGGCAGGCCGCCTGGGACCGCGAGCAGTGGGGCGTTCTCCGGCCCCGCCCCGCGGCCCCGTCGACAATGGAGGGGTGAGGCGAGAGGCGAGCATCCTGCACCTCGACCTCGACGCCTTCTTCGCCGCGGTCGAGCAGCGGGACAAGCCCTCGCTGCGCGGACGGCCGGTCGTCGTCGGCGGCGTGGGCGGGCGCGGCGTCGTCGCCACGGCGTCCTACGAGGCCCGGGCCTACGGCGCCCGCTCGGCCATGTCGACGGCGGAGGCCCGGCGCCGCTGCCCGCCGGGCACGGCCTTCCTCGGCGGCCGGTTCGCCGCCTACCGGCGCACCTCCGACGTCGTCATGGGCCTGCTGCGCGAGCTCTCGCCGCTGGTCGAGCCGGTGTCCATTTCTGTCTGAACTAGGCGTGTCGTTGTACCGACCTGTCGCACCCCCCTGCCAGGGTGTCGATCATGGTCGAGTGGCGGCTGGTGTGGGTGTCGCCCCAACGGACCCCTGCGCCTGTTGAGGCGCTGTGGGACGAGGGGCAGTTCGAGCGCGCCCGCGCCCTGGCCCAACTCGACCGTGAGCCCTACGCCGTGTTCGTTCCGCCCAGCGGTGTCCCTGACCAGCGCCTGCTGCGCTACACGACGGACCACTTGGCCAACTACGCGGTCGACACTCAGCGGACCTACGCGACTGAGATCAGGGTGTGGCTGAACTTTCTCGTCGACACCCGAGGGGAGACCGACTGGTGCAGGGCGACGAGCGACGACGTGCGCAACTTCGAGTTCTTCCGGCGGCGTGACCGCCGTCGGTTGGAGACCGAGGACAGTCGCGGCCGCAAGAAGACACTCATCACCGGGTCGTCGTGGGTCAAGGTGCTGGCAGCGGTGTCATCGCTGTACCGGTGGGCAGCCAGCGACAAGTTGATCACCGCGAGCCCTGTAGTGATGAGCAGCGGGGGACCGCGTCGAGGCTCGCGCCACGACAGGCCGTCAACACCTCGGGCGGAGCAAGCACCGTCGAACGCGAGGAAGTCGAACGTCCGGTGGTTAACCCGCCGCGCGGTCGAGCGGTGGCGCCAGATCGGCTTCGAGGACTACGGGGCGAACGGACTGCCTCGTGGCGTCGAGCGTGTACGCACGCAGGCTCGCAACGTCGCCTTCGTCAACCTGCTGTACGGCACTGGGATGCGCCGCAAGGAGGGCGGCGCGCTGTTGACCCTGGAGATTCCGGCCGACGAGGGCACCCGCAGCATGGTCACCGGATGGGTGCCCGAGGCCCTAGGGAAGGGCGGCAAGGGGCGCTGGTTCTACCTCGAACGGCGCTACGTACGGGGACTGCACGCCTACATTCGCTTCCAGCGGCAGCAGGCCGTACAGCGAGCCCAGGCGCAGGGTCGCTATGAGCGCGTTGAGGACCGCCTGCTGCTGGTGGCGGTGCATGGCTCCGGGAAGGGGACCGAGGTCACCACGCTCGACCCTCGGGAGCCAACGGCAGAGCCGGTACGGCAGCGGCTGGACGACCTCTCAGCCGCCGATCGCATGCGCCTCTACCGAGAAGTATCCACGGAGCGCGGCGCGGTGCTGGAGCCCCTGTGGCTGTGGCTGAAGGACGACGGCACACCGCTCCCCTACCGCGAGTGGGACGGCATCTTCCGGGCCGCGAACGAGCGATTGAAGCGGGAAGGCGTTGCCCTCTTCGCGATGCCGCACATGCTGCGCCACTCCTACGCCCTACACATGCTCATCGCCGCTCAGCGCGCGTACCTGATCGACAGCGGCCTCGACGCCGAGGAGCGCCGTCGGTATCAGCGACTGTTCGGCAACGTGTGGGAGTTGGTCCGCGACCTGCTGGGCCACGCCGACGTCACAACGACCAGGAACTGGTACCTGGAGCCAGTACGGGGTCTCCAGATGGAGTGGCTGATGGACATGATCCATCAGCCCGACGGAGAGAACAGCCCGGTTCGTGACGTCAAGGCCCTCGAAACGCTCGTCCGCGAGACAGCCAAGCCGGACGCGGATGCGTCTCCCGCCGACGACATCGATGCCTTCGAAACTCTGGTCAGCCAGCGGTCCCACCGGGTCCTAGACGTGGCCGGGGATGAAGCCTGATGCCTCGGGACACGCGCACCGACCGGGCGCCCATGGGGTACACCCGGCCGCCGGTGCTCTCTCCGGACCTGGTGCTCACCCCTGTGGGAGAGGACGGCGAGCCGCTGGGGTCCTGGGACTTCAACCGTCTGCCCTGCGCACCACCGATCCGCGAGGCTCTGGCGGAGGTGTTCGCCACCCAGGTGGACGTAGGAGGGCCGTGGCGACGGCCTGCCACGGTCCAGTTCTCGTGGGATGCGGTGGGCAACTTCCTCCGCTGGCTGGAGAGTGAAGGCCACCACCTGTCCTCCCTGAGCGAGTTGACCCGCGCCACGTGGGACGAATACGTCATCGGGCGCCCTCCCGGCTGGGCGGCCTCTCTCAGCACGCTGAGACGCATGCTGGTCGCCACCGGCCAGTTGCAGCCCCGAACCGCGCTCGCCGTCAACGCGCGACAGAAGACACGCACACCACAAGTGCAACCAAGCCTCACGACCGATCAGGCCCGGCGGGTGCTGCGGGTTGGGCACGAGGTCCTCGACGCGGCACACGAACGCATCCTGGGCTCGTGGGCGCTCCTTGAGGAGTACCGGGCGGGGCGCCTTGAGCCCGACACGGACAGGGGCCGTTGGGGCGCTCTCCTCGCCCACGTGGAGGAGCACCTCGACGTCCCCCGCATCACCCTGGCCAACGGCACGAGGGACATCGCCCCGGAGGCGGCACGCCTCGTCGGTCGCCGAGGGGTCACGGCCGTCGAACGGCTGTTCCTCACCCCCGTCGAAGCCGGGGCAATCATGTCGCTCATCGGCCTGCACGAGGGCTGGAACCCGGACATGTGGAAGACGTTCACCATCGACGACGTCCGTCGCGCCGACAGCGGCGATGAGGCCCGACTCGTCTACAACATCGGCTTGGACAAGCCCCGGCTCGGCGCTTGGCGACACATCGCGAACACGCTGGTCGAAACCGGGTTGCGCACGGGCGCCAGCGTCCTGCGCCAAGTCTTGGAGATCACCGCCCCAGGGCGCCGAGCGATGGACCGACGTGGCACCCCACTGAATGCCGTCCTCATCTACGCCCGTACCAGCACAAACGGAAGCCGGGGCGCGCTGGACCGGGTGACCTCAGCAGCAACGTCGGGCAAGACGAACCTCTGGAGAGCGGTGGGCCTGTTCTCCGACCACGTCAACCTGCGTGACGAGGCGGGCCAACCCGTCCGGTTCCACCGTCGGATGCTGCGACGGACGAACACCGGCCAGGTTCGGCCGCAAGGTCACAGCGAGGCGACCAACCTCAACGTCTACCAACTCCACGACGCCACGGTGCGAGAAGAGAGCAAGGACGTCACCGAGGACGGGCTCAACGGTGCCCTGGACCACGCCACCCTGACGGTCACGGTGCTGCGGGCCACGGCGGAGGCAAGCCAGCAGGACGCTGACCTCGACCCCCGTACTGCGCATGCCATCGACAGCGGCGTCCTAGACACGCCAGTCGGGGCGTGCAAAGACGTCGATCACAGCCCGCTGAGCAACCACCAGACGTGCCGGGTCTCGTTCCTGCTCTGCTTGATCTGCACTAACGCGGTCGTCGTGCCCCGGCACCTGCCGCGCTTGGTCTACCTGCACCAGCGCCTGGAGGGGCTTCGCGAACACCTCGCGGACAGTCCCGCCTGGGCGCGTTGGGCACCGCACTGGCTGCGGCTCACCGACCTGCTGAACCGGCACTTCACCGCCGCCGAGCGCGAGGACGCGGCCCGCCGCATCACCGACGAGGACCGCGCGTTGATCGACAACACCCTGGCTCGGAGGTATGACACGTGACCGCTCCCGACCGAACCGGCCACCCCGCTGATGGTCGGGGCCACTCAGTCGTCGGCGACACGGAGGCGTGGACCTGGGACCCGGCCATGAGCGCGTTCCCAATCGATCAGGTGCGTGCCGACGCCGCCTCCGCCGCCCCGCGCTACGGGGACGGCGTCTGGGATCTGGCGATGCTCAACCACGGCGACACCATGGATCGGCGGAACATCACCTGGGCTGAGTGGCCCGAGCGGTTCCGCGAGGTCCTGCGTGCCGCCGCCTGGACCATGCTCAACCAGGGCTTGGCTGAGGAGATGGTGGGCCAGCGGACGATCGCGTTGGCCCAGTGGCCGTCGGCCGCCACCGCCTTCAACGCCGTGCACTCGTGGCGTGTCTTCGCCCGCTGGCTGAACACCGAGCGGCCCCTCGTTCGGCGCCTCGGGGACGTCACCACCGAAGACCTGCGCGACTACGCGACCCACATCAGGCAGACCCGCAACACCTACCAGGCGCGGGCGGCTCCGCTGCTCGCTGTCGCCCGCCTGTACGGCTGCCTGTGGACGCTGCCGCCAGCCGATCGTCTGCCCCCACCCCGGTGGCTGACCGAGGGCCTGATCCCGTTCATCGGCACCCCGCAGGGTGGAGAGAACAAGACACCCCCCATCGCCCCTGAGACCATCAGCCCGTTGCTGACCGCTGCCATCGCCTGCATCAGCGACTTCCTGGACGAGTACGGCGACACAGATGACCTGGTCCTGCCGGAGGGCGTGATCTACCGGCTCCAGGGCGCCTGCCTGATCGTGGTCGCCTATCTGACCGGCATGCGCCCCCAGGAAGTTCTCTCCCTAGACCGCGACTGCCTGACGGTCCTCACGAGGCCCAACGGCGCCCTGCGCTACGAGGTTCGCGGCAAGCACTTCAAGGGAGTTCGCGATGCGGACGGTCGCCACATCAGCGCCGGTCAACTGCGCGAGCAGCCGTGGCTGACCATCAAGGCGGGCGCCGACGCCATCCGAGCGGCACACGTGCTCGCACTCGCTACCGACGAGCATGGGCACGTCACGCGAGACGCCGACAGCAACCTGCTGTTACCTCGGGGGCGCCGTAGGCGCGATGGTCGCCCCGGCGCGGGGATGATCGCCAAACAGGCCCACCGGCGGATCGCCGCTTTCATCACCCACGTCAACGACGGCCTCGCCGCCGCGAGGGGCTGGGCGCCCATTCCCGCCGACCCGCAGGGGGCCGTCACCCTGCCTCGCTTCCGGCGCACTCTGGCGTGGCACATCGCCCGTCAGCCGCTAGGCGAGGTGGCACTCGGAGTTCAGTACGGGCACGTCCGGGTCGTGACCGGGCAGGGCTATGCAGGCCGCGCGGAGGCGGGCCTCCAGGGGCTGATCGACGTGGAGGAGATGCAAGCCGTCGTCGAACGCCTCGAAGAAGTGGCCGACGAGCGGCGCAACGGCGGTCGGATCAGCGGACCGGCCCGCGAACGCCTGGAGGCGGCGATCAGCCGATACGACAGCCAGTACGCGGGCAGCAAGATGACCGACAAGGAACTGCGCCGCCTCGCCAAGACGCCCGGCATGCAGGTCTACGACAACCCCCGCGCCCTGTCCCTGTGCGTGTTCCAGCGGCGCACCGCCGCATGCCATGTCGCGCCTGCCGCGTCGTCTGCGGAGCGAGCAACCCCAAGCCTCGACGACTGCCGCTCCAACTGCGCGAACCACGCCCGTACGGATCGGCACATCCAGGGGCTGAAGGCTGAACGCGCCGGGTTGGCGGCGGAGGTCGAGCATGCCGCTCAGCCGATCGCGATCCGCCTGACTGACCGGATGGCCGACATCGACCGCACGATCGCTGACCACGAGGTGGCCTGATGGCGGCGGACCTGCCCGGCTGGTGTGAACACTGTGGCGCCGAGTTGCTGCACGCTGAGCGTCGTCCGGGTCGCGCACGCCGGTTCTGCGGCGACGCCTGCCGCCAGGCGTTCAACCGTCAGGTCCGGCTGCGCCGTGACCTGATGCGGGAGGTGGGCCTGTCGGTAGTGCAGGTGGAGCGGCTGCTCGCACGGTTCCGGGTGAGTGCCCGATTCGCCACGGCGGCCGAAAAGCGTGACCTCACGCCGTCACGATCTGATCGGGTTGCCGCGGGCGCCGCCCCGAGTGAGCGAGGGAGTGGGACCTCCGGATGACCACCTCTGGTTCGGCGAGGACGTCCGACGAGCAGGAGCGGCAAGCCATCTTGTTAGCCATGGACCGACTGCTCAACGGGCAGACCACTCGGAAACTGACGGTCAAGGACCTCGCCGAGGAGGCGGGTGTCAAGCGGCACTGCCTCACGCAGAAGCACACCGACCTCAAGGACTTGTTCTACCGGCGCGTCGCAGAATCCGGGGAGCAGGAGGAGCCCGCCTACGTCCTCCGGCTGCGTGAACGGATCGGCGCCCTGGAGCAGCGGCTGCGCCAACGAACCGAGGACGTCGCCCGCCTGGAGGCGTTGAACGACCAGTACGTGGAGAACCTCGCCGTAGCGGTGGCCGCATTCGACAAGGCAGAACGGAACTGGGCTACGGCGGCGCAGCGGGCCGAGGTGCTGGAGGAACGGCTGGCTGCCGCGCAGGACCGGATCGATGAGTTGGAGTCCGGGCCGCGACGTCTGGCCGGAGTCAGCGCTCCGCTTCGTGTAGCGGGGCGTCCGGTGATCGTGGACTGACTAGCCCGCGCGCCGCATCCGCGAGGCCCATGGCCAGAGCGTGTGCGGGGCCGCGTTCGTCAGAACAGCGTGTCCTGCGAGGCGGCCGACTTGGGCGCCGGTCGGCGTGGGACTAGGCGAGTCGGCTTGGTCGTCGCCCGTCGCGCGATGATCTTGTGCACGTCTCGTTCGCCAGATCGGCCGAGCAGTTTGCGGGAGACGATCCACGTGCCGTCCCCCTGGTTGGCGGCAAGTCCGGCTCGTTCCAGTAGTTCGAGGGCTCGGCGGACCACGGTGATCCCGCCGACGCCGTACTGCTTCTGAAGGAGTGTGGTGGTGGCCTTCTCTTCGACGGTGATGTCCTCCCGCCCGCCGCCGAACTGGGTGGGCCAGGTGCGAGTCCACAGGTGGGTGGCCAGGTAGAGCGGCTTGATCGGATCGTTGATGAAGGCACGGTGCGCCTTGGTGGCGACGAAGTGGCTGGCCTTGATGTTGAGCCCCTCGTCGAGGCGGGCACCGATGTGCGGCTCTCGCTGGCCGCTGTAGAGGACGCCGTTGTCCGGGTCGGGCAGTCGCTGGAGCGTGTACACCGACTCGGTGCGGAAGAACTGGGCGATACAGGGAGGCCGGGGCGGCTTGTAGGGATGCTCGGGGTCGAGGTAGCGCTCCTTGATCACGCGGCGGATCGCGGGGAGACCGACCTGGGCCTCCACGAGCAGCATCACGTCGAGGTGGGACACCGCAGCCAGCCCACCACGTCCATCTGGAACGCGGTCGAGGACGGCGTAGCCGCCGATCTGGGCGCAGACCTTGTCCAGGCTGTTCTCGTGCAGCGCCAACTTGGCAATCTCGCCGATGACGGCACTGCCGTCGCTGAAGAGCACCGTGAAGTCCGGCGTCAGGGGGTCTCGCTTGCCTGCGACCGGAATGCGGGGGAACCGCTCGAAGTGGCTGACCGTGGCGGGCATGCCCTTCACGGCGGGGTCGGTGAACAGCCACTCCAACGCTGAGACCACGTCGACGTGCTGGTCGTACGTCTCGTACTCGGTCAGCAGCGCCTGTTCGGCGGCACCGGGCGGTGAGGACGTAGTCACGTCAGAACGGCGCGACCAGGTCGTCGAGCGACACGGGCTCCGGCGGTGCCGCTTCGGTGATCTCTAGGGCTTCGAAGCGGTCGCCGAGGCTCTGCGCGAGGCGGGTGAGCGCGCCGAGACTGGATCGGAAGCCGGGGTGTACCTCGATGGCGTCCGGGGTGGTCACGAAGACGTCGAAGTTGGAGCCGTCCGAGTAGTCGGTAACTACGACGTGCAGGTAAGGGTTGCGGTGCAGGACCGCGATCGCGATGCCGCGCTGCCGCTCAAGTTCAGCGAGGACCTCTCCCGTGGCCTCCGCGTCGACCAGGATTGGTCCTGGCAGTCGGATGGTGATCGGCTCCGGAGGTGGGGCGTCGATCTGGCGCTGGCGTCCGGCCATGAGGGCGCGACGCCGGTTCGCCGCAGTGGCCAGACGGCCGAGGACGATGCGGTCGAACAGGACGAAGTCGCCGGTATAGAAGGTGGCACCAGCGCGCCGACGCAGGTGCAGGCTGATCCGGTCGGCGATGTGCAGCGTCAGGGTGCGCACCGATGCACCCTCGGCCTCGGCATTGCCGATGGCCTCATGGTGCGACGGGCGCAGGGAGCCCGAGCGGGCAGCCCAGCCACGGTTCAGCGAGGACTGGTCGGAGCGCTTGCGGGCGGTCAGTCGGCTGACCTCTACCTCACCGAACTCCGAGAGGGCTGTGCCGATGTCGGTGAAGTCATCGTGGTCGAGGAAGACCGGGACGACCTCGGGAGCGACGTTGGCGACCCACCGCTCGACCCTCTGCCAGCGAGGATCGGTCGTGGGGACGCTACCCACGAGGTGGAACACGCCTTCGTGCGCGGTCGGCCACGCGCCGAGCACGAACGGACCGCGCTCATCGACGACCCGAAGCAGCGACACCAATCCGACCGTCAGCAGGTCGCCCTCGACAACCTCCGAGATCACTGCGATTGGGTTCTCCTCGCCAGCGATCACCGTCTCGACGGCGATCGCCTCGGTCGGTGAACCGGACGCGCGGCTGACCGAGTCGGTGAGGGAGCCGAGGTCTTGCCCCAGGTCAGCGAACTGCCAGAGCAAGGAGTCGAAGCGGGTCATCTCCGCCTCGCGCTTGCGGTCGACCATCGAGACCCTCCCTCCCGTCCGCTTGACCTGCGAAGTCACATCATGGACGTCGGCACTAGGCGTCCACATCTACAGGCGTAGGGCCACCCGATCGGGTCACCGATGCCTACCTGTTCAGACTGACATCTTGCATCTCCATCCAGCACGGTCGCTATCATCGCCGCGTGTCGATGAAAGCGGATCTAAGCGCTAGCACTGAGACTGCGGTCAACGAGACCACAGCCCTATCCGCTGCGGCATGCATGTTCCGCAGCCTCGGCGACCCGGCGCGGCTCGCGATCCTGCGTCACCTCACCCTGGGCGAGCACAAGGTCGTCGACCTGACCACCCACCTAGGGCTGGCCCAGTCCACCGTCTCGGCGCACCTCGCGTGCCTGCGGGACTGCGGCCTGGTGACCTCCCGCCCGCAGGGCCGTGCGTCGATGTGGTCGCTGAACCACACCGCGACCCTGCTTGACGTGCTGTCTGCGGCCGAACGCCTGCTGGCCGCGACCGGCGATGCCGTCGCGTTGTGCCCGACCTACGGAGAGGAAGCGGCCCGGTGACCGTCACCCACGAGCACCCGACGCTGACCGCCGCCGAGCGCACCCGGCTCGGGCGCCGTGCGCAACTGCTGGCCGGGGCATCGGTCACCTACAACGTCTTCGAGGCGATCATCGCGGTCGCGGCGGGCATCGCCGCCGGATCGGTCGCGCTCATCGGCTTCGGCCTGGACTCGGTCGTCGAGGTCTCCAGCGGGCTGATCATCCTGTGGCAGTTCCGTCACCGGCTGCCCGAGTCCCGCGAGCGGCAGGCGCTGCGGCTGATGGCGTTCTCGTTCTTCGCGCTGGCCGCGTACGTGACCTTCGAGTCGGTTCGTGCGCTGTTCTTCGGCGGCGAGCCCGAAGCGTCGCCGGTCGGCATCGGCCTCGCAATCGCCTCGCTGATCATCATGCCGTTCCTGTCCTGGGCGCAGCGCCGCACCGGCCGCGCGCTCGGCTCGCACGCGGTCGTCGCCGACTCCGCCCAGACGCTGCTGTGCACGTACCTGTCGGCCGTACTGCTCGTCGGGCTGGTGCTCAACGCGACGCTGGGCTGGGGCTGGGCCGACCCGATCGCCGGGCTGATCATCGCCGCCGTCGCCGTGCGCGAGGGCATCGAGGCATGGCAGGGCGAGGGCTGCTGCGCCCCCGGCCGCCCCGGCGCGGACTCCAGCAGCGAGGGCTCCACCGGCGGCTGCGCTTGCGCGGACGGCTGCACCGACGGCTGTTGCACACCCGCCGCCGTCGCCGATCCGCAGAACCTCCTCCAGATCACCACAAGAGAGCGGACCCGATGAGCACCGTCGCACTCGTCCTGTACGTCGTCGCGCTCGTGGTGCTGTTCGGTGTCCGGTCGTGGGTCCAGCACCGCCGCACCGGCAGCACTGGCTTCCGGGGCATCTCCGGCACCCCGGCCGAGGCGGGCTGGTGGGGCGGCGTGCTGTTCATCGCCGCGATCGTGCTCGGCTTGGCCGGTCCGCTGCTGGCCGTGACCGGCACCGTGCCCGCCGACCCGCACCCCGTCGTCGCCGCCGTCGGGCTAGTCCTGGCGCTAGCCGGGTTCGCCGCCACGCTGGCCGGACAGACCGGGATGGGTGCGTCCTGGCGGATCGGCGTCGATGAGGCCGAGCGGACCGACCTGGTCACTACCGGGGTCTTCGGCTACGTCCGCAACCCAATCTTCACCGCGATGGCGCTCGCCCAGTTCGGCATGCTGCTGCTGGTGCCGACCTGGGTCAGCGCTGCCGCGCTCGCCGCGCTGATCGCCGCTGTGGAGTTGCAGGTCCGCGCCGTCGAGGAGCCCTATCTGCACCGGGTGCACGGTGGCGCGTATGTCGCGTATGCCGCGCGGACCGGCCGGTTCGTGCCCGGCGTCGGCCGCGACTCCTCGAACTCGGCCCAGGCCCGCATCGTCTGATCGGATGCCCCCTGCGACGCCACGGATTGACCTCAGGGCAGCCTCGTAGGCTCGGGCGGCGTCACGCCCGACGCACCCCCTGACTTGACGGGAGACCTCCTTGCTCCGCCGGTGCGCCGCTCTCGCCCTTGCAGGCGGACTGACGCTGTCGCTGACCGCCTGTACGACCGAACGTTCGGACACCCCCGCGCCTCGGTCCGCAGTGGACGTCGGGATGGAGCATGTGCACGGGCTCGGCGTAGATCCCGCTGACGGCTTGCTCTATGCGGCCACCCACTTCGGCCTCTTCCGAGTGCCCGAAGACGGCGACGCGGAACGGGTCGCGGACCGCTACCAGGACACCATGGGGTTCACCGTGGCCGGGCCGAACACCTTCGTCGGCTCGGGTCATCCGGACCTCCAGGAGCAGGACCTGCCGACACACCTGGGCCTGATCCGCAGCAGTGACGCCGGAGAGACGTGGGACATCGTCTCCCTCGGCGGTGAGGTCGACTTCCACGCCCTCCGCGTGGCACACGGGCGCATCTACGGCTGGGACGCCACGACCGGCCGCCTGCTCGTCTCCGCCGATGAGGGGCGGACCTGGGACACCCGCAGCACCCTGAACCTGCGCGACCTGGCCGTACACCCCGAGGACCCCGAGGTGCTTCTGGCGACCACCGAGCAGGGCCTGCTGCGCAGCGGCGACGGCGGTCGGACCTGGACGGCCGTCCCGGCTGCTCCCGGCGTCACCGTGCTGGCCTGGCCCGCCACCTCGTCGCTCTACGGAGTCACGCCGGACGGCGCCGTTCACGAGTCGACCGACGGCGGAACGACCTGGGCCGAGCAGGGGTCGGTCCAGGCGGAGCCCGAAGCACTGCTCGTCGACAACCGAGACGGTGTCGAGAGCATCTACGTCGCGGTGTCTCCGGCGACCATCCTCGTGAGCACCGACGGCGGCACCTCGTTCAACACCCGCTACGCGGGCTGACCCCCGCGCTGGCGCATCTCTGGCCCGTCGGCTGCCGGGGCAGCACGGCTTGATCTCTTCGCTCCTCGCTTTGGGCTCTGCGGGACCGCGTCCCGCTGCCGTGCTGAGAGAGCGCCTGCCGCTGGCGTGCCGGTCCGATGATGACCTCGACCGAAGAACTTTCGGCCTGGTGGAATACCCCCTGGGGGTACTAGCCTTGGAGGCGGCACAGCCCACCGACGAGAGGGAGCGGGTCATGCCAACGCAGCATCAGACCACCGTGCTGGAGGTCTCCGGCGTGCACTGGGCCTCGGAGAAGGCCGTGGCGGAGAGCGTGCTGGGCAGGCGCCCCGGCGTGCTGAGCGTCGAGGCGAATCCGGTGTCCCAGACGGCGACGGTCACTTACGACCCGTCGCGCACATCGGTGGCGGAGTTGGCGGGCTGGGTGCGCGACTGCGGTTACCACTGCGCCGGACAGTCGGTTCCGCAGCACGTGTGCGACCCGGCCGCTGAGCCGCGTGACCAGGCGATGGCACACGACAGTCACCGTCCCGCCGTGAGCGCGGTGGCACCGCACGACCACGCGGCCATGACGGCGGCCTCCGCAGAGCCCAAGGGCGAGCACGCCGGGCATGGCGAGCACGCGGGGATGACGCCGCAGGACGCGATGGGGCATGGCGGTCACCACGCCGGGATGTCGATGGACGACATGGCCCGCGACATGCGCAACCGCTTCCTGGTCGCGGCGCTGCTGTCGATCCCGATCCTGCTGTGGTCACCGATCGGCCGAGAGGTCCTCGGCTTCGAGGCGGCGGCCCCATTTGGGCTGCGCGACGACGTCTTCTCGCTGATCCTGTCGCTGCCGGTGATCTTCTACTCGGCCTGGATCTTCTTCGACGGCGCCTACCGCGCGTTGCGCGCCCGCACCCTGGACATGATGGTGCTGGTCGCGGTCGCGGTCGGCGCGGGCTGGCTGTACAGCCTGATCATCACGCTCACCGGGGGCGGTGAGGTCTTCTACGAGGCCGCCACCGTGCTGACCGCCTTCGTGCTGCTCGGCCACTGGTTCGAGATGCGCGCCCGTGGCGGCGCGAACGACGCCATCCGGGCGCTGCTGGAGTTGGCGCCACCTCGGGCGGTCGTTATCCGCGACGGCCAGCCGGTCGAGGTGCCCACCGCCGACGTCGTCACCGGCGACCTGCTGCTCATCCGGCCCGGCTCGAAGATTCCGGTGGACGGCGTCGTGGAGGACGGCGGGTCCGAGGTCGACGAGTCCATGGTCACCGGCGAGAGCCTGCCGGTACACAAGGCCACCGGCTCGGAAGTCATCGGCGCCTCGGTCAACACCACCGGCACCCTGCGGGTGCGCGCCACGAAGGTGGGCGCGGACACCGCACTCGCACAGATCGTCGCCCTGGTCCAGCAGGCGCAGAACTCCAAGGCGCCTGGCCAGCGGCTGGCAGACCGCGCCGCCTTCTGGCTGGTGCTGGTAGCGCTGATCGGCGGCGGCCTGACCCTGGCGGTGTGGCTGCTGGCCGGGGCCTCGTTCGCCATGGCCATGCTGTTCGCGATCACCGTCGTGGTTATCACCTGCCCCGACGCGCTCGGCCTGGCCACCCCGACGGCGATCATGGTCGGCACCGGCCTCGGCGCCCAGCGAGGCGTGCTGTTCAAGAACGCCACCGCGCTGGAGGCCGCCGCCCGGATCGACACCGTGGTGATGGACAAGACCGGCACCCTGACCAAGGGCGAGCCGGAGGTCACCGACGTGGTCGTCGAGGGCATGAACGAGGACGAGTTCCTCGTCCTCGCCGCCGCCGTCGAGCGGGAGTCCGAGCACCCGCTTGCCCAGGCCGTCGTCCGCGAGGCGCAGGCGCGTGGCGTCCCTGTCCTGGCCGCCGAGCGGTTCCGCAACGTGCCCGGCCACGGAGCGAGCGCTGAAGTGAACGGTCGTCGGGTGCTGGTCGGCAACGCGAAGTTGATGGCCGATGAGGGCGTCGACCTCGGGTCCCTGGGCGCCCGGCGGGACGAGTTGGCGGGTAGCGGCCGGACGGCGGTGCTGGTCGCGGTGGATGGCCGCGCCGTCGGGGTGATTGCGCTGGCCGACGCTGCACGGGAGACCTCGGTCGCGGCCGTGGCCGCGCTGCACGAGGCCGGGGTGGAGGTCGTCATGCTCAGCGGCGACAACACCGCCACCGCCCGGCGAATCGCCGACCAGTTGGGCATCGACACCGTCATCGCCGAGGTCCTGCCCGGCGACAAGGCCGCCAAGATCACCGAGTTGCAGCAGTCCGGCAAGCGGGTGGCCATGGTCGGCGACGGCGTCAACGACGCCCCGGCGCTGGCACAGGCCGACCTCGGCATCGCCATCGGCGCGGGAACCGACGTCGCGATCGAGACCGCCGACGTCGTGCTCATGCGGTCCGACCCGCTCGACGTGCCGATCGCCTTGCAGATCGGGCGCGGCACCCTGCGGAAGATGCGGCAGAACCTCGGGTGGGCGATCGGCTACAACGCGATCGCGCTACCCATCGCCGCCGGGGTCTTCGAGCCCGCGTTCGGGCTAATCCTGCGGCCCGAGATTGCTGCGCTGTCGATGTCCGGCTCGTCGTTCCTGGTCGCGGTCAACGCGCTGCTGCTCAAGCGGCTGCGGCTGCCCGAGGCCCCGGAGGCACCCGCTCCCGAACCGGCGGCACCCCGAGCCCCGCAGCCGGTGTCGCGCTGACCCGACCTAACCTGAGATCAACGACGCGAGGACGGGAGGTGAGCAGCATGCGCGGACGACGCGGGTGGGTCCTGCTGCTCCTGGCCGCCGTCTTCGCCATGCACGGTCTCCAGTGCGCCGCTGCCGACTCCGGGACCACCACCGCTGCGCATGGCACCGTCCACACCACCCCGGCCAAGCCCGACCCCGTGCTGCACGGGGCCGGGCTCGGCCCGGTTCTGGAGTCGACCGCCGCCATGACCGCCGCAGCCCCTGCCGCCGTCGTCGCCGGGTCGGCCATCGGCATGTCCCTCGCGGCAGGCCACGACAGCACGCCGCACGCGGCCGGGCACCTGTGGGCGGTGTGCCTGGCAGTCCTTGCCGCCGGGCTCGCCGCGATGCTCCTGGTCCTCACCGGGCGCCTCGCCGAGTTCCGACTGCTAGTCACCCGCCGCACCACCGGCGGCTCTTGGGCCGGGCTGCACCCACCCCGGCCGCCGGACCTGTACTCCCTCTGCCTGATGCGGATCTAGGCCGAACGTCGCGTCTCCTCGCCCCCAGCCCTCGCGGCTGCGGCGACGCCTTCGCACGTTCCCTCAGACCCGTCCTCAGGAGATAGACATGACCCGCAAGACCACTCTGCTCGCCGGTGCCCTCCTCGCGGGCGCGCTCGCGCTCACCGCCTGCTCCGATGACTCCGTCGCCTCGCACATGGACTCGATGGACAGCGGCAGCGCCGAATCGACCAGCACGTCCGCCAGCGAGGACGCTGCGTTCAACGACGCCGACGTCACCTTCGCCCAGGGCATGATCCCGCACCACCAGCAGGCCATCGAGATGGCGCAGATGGCGTCCGAGCGGGCGCAGGACCCGCGCGTGCTCGACCTGGCCAGCCGCATCGAGGCCGCCCAGCAGCCCGAGATCGACACCCTCACCGGCTGGCTGAAGGAGTGGGGCGCCGAAGACGACGGCATGGGCGGCATGGACCACGGCGGCATGGACCACGGCGGCGGAATGATGTCCGAGGAGGACATGAACGCCCTGATGGCCGCCTCAGGCGCGGAGTTCGACCGGCTCTTCCTGGAGCAGATGATCGAGCACCACACCGGCGCCGTCGAGATGGCCACCACCGAGGCCGGAGAGGGCCAGAACACCGAAGCGCTGGAGATGGCGAACGACATCCGCGATACGCAGAACGGCGAGATCGCCGAGATGCGGCAGTTGCTGACCGAACTGGGCGGCTGAGCCACAGCCATCGGCGGCGGACTGTGTTCTCCGCCGCCGATGGCGGTCAGCCGGTCGGGCAGTCCCGTTCGGGCGACACCTGAAACTCGGGGACCGCCCGCGCCTCTGCCTCCTCCGGCGTCGAGGCATCGCCGTTGCGGTTGATGTCGTCAATGAGCCACTCCATCTCCAGGATCTCCCGTCGCTGCGCCTCGCTGATCGAACGGGCCAACTCGCACACGCGGACGTCGGAAATCTGGGCGCGCTCGGACCGGGTGATGGCCAGCGAGTGGTGGGGGATCATCGAACTCATCCAGTTCTCGTCGTTCACGAGGATCTGGCTGCGGTCGAGGAACACGCCTGTGCCGAGCAGGACGAGGCTGGCCGCGACGATGGCGATGTTCGCCTTGGTGTTCTTGTACATGTTCAGCATCCAGCCGAGCATGACCAGCCCCATGGTTCCGCCCATGGTGAGCGCCATGAAGACCCGGCTCTCGCTGAAGCGGACGTGGCTCCACTGCCACGTGCCCGCGAACATGGTCCAGTACATGACGACCATGGCCGTGAGGATCATCGCGCCGAAGCGCAGGTACATCTTCTTTTCCATCTTGGCGCCGTCGTGCTGGTCGTCGCCGTGAGCGTGCTGGTTTGTCTCGTCGCTGCGCTTCGTCGCCATGATAAAGAACCCCGTTCTTTCGTCGGTGTGTGGGGCGTTCCTCGCGACTGCTGCCACTGCTGACTGGCCGCGATTTCCGTGACGGCGTCCGGGCGCCCGGACTGGTGTTCCGGGCGCCCGGAGGTCTGCTGATGGGGGCGCTTGTCAGCCGAGCGAGGTGATGAGGTCGCGGCACGCCTGCTCGCACCGGCGGCACGCCTCGGCGCAGACCCGGCAGTGCTCGTGCATCGACGCATGCTGCTCGCACTCGTCACCGCACGCCTTGCAGGCCGCAGCGCAGGCTTCCAGGACCGCGCGGGTCAGGTTGGCGTCGTAGCCGGTGTGCCGGGACAGCACTCGCCCCGTGCTGTCGCAGACGTCGGCGCAGTCGAGGTTGGTGCGGATGCACTTGGTCAGTTCGGCGACCATGTCCTCGCTCAGACAGGCGTCGGCGCAAGCAGTACACGCCTGGGCGCACTCGAAGCACGCCTCGATGCAGGCCCGCAACTTGTCCTTGTCCACTCCGCCGAGGTCCTTCGGGTAGGTGTCCAGCATCTGCGCGGCGACAGTCATCGGCTTGCCCCTTCCTTCGGCTGGTGGCCGTCGGCCCAGATGCCGTCGGCTCAATGCCCAGCAAGGCTCGCCTACCCGATGACTCACGGCGATACCCGTGCGGTTGCACGGGTATTTTCGTCAGCGGTAGGAGGTGGCCATGGACGAGCCGACCGACGGCGGGCACAGCGCCGCCGGGCATGACCACCCGGTCGACCCGACGCGGGTCGCCCACGCCCGTAGTCGGGGCCTGAGCGCCGAGGATGCTGGCTGGCTGGCGGGCACGCTGAGCCTGCTCGCCGACCCCGTGCGAGCACGCATCCTCTACGCCCTCGACCTCGTCGAAGAACTCTGCGTCGGCGACATCGCCCTGGCCCTGGACGCGACGGTGGACTCAGTCGGCTACGGGCTGCGCCTGCTCCGCACGGCCGGGCTGGTCACCACCCGCAAGCAAGGCCGCGTCGTCTACTACCGCCTCGCCGCAGACTTCCCCGAGCCGCTCCGCGACCACTGCCTGCGCCGCCTGGTCACCATGTCCCGAGCCACCGGCGACGGCGACGGCCACGACTCGAATCTGAGCGAGTAGGACCAGGCCCTCTCGTCGTGGCGGTCCGCGCCAAACGGCTCAGTCGCGCGGTGGGCGGAGTCCGTTCACGGTGACGGCAACCAGCCTCCGGACGCCCTGGGATGAGGGCATGTCGCGGGCTCCGCCGAGTGCGTGCAGGCAGAAGGTGGCCAGTTCCTCGGCCGGAATGTCGTCGCGCAGTTCTCCGGTGGCCACGCCTTCGGCGATCAGGTCGCGCAGGAAGTCGCGCAGCCGGTGGCGGGCCTGGGTGACGTGCTCGCCGTGATGCAGGACCGCTCCGAGGTCGGAGCCGTGCGACTGCGCGGACAGGTGCGCGTACGTCTCCAGCACTGCCGCGAGGCGCTGTCCGACGCTGCCCGGCTGCTTCCCTACCTCCGGCAGGTGCTCCAGATGAGTGGCGATCTGCCGTTCGTGCCAGGCACCCAGGATGGCCTCCACGTCAGGGAAGTGCCGGTACAACCTGGGCCGTCGGCCATCCGGTCCAGAAGTCGAGGCCGTGCTGCTCGATTCGGCGGCCCGCATCCGTGTGGCAGCGGGTTTCTGCGGCACTGCTGATCCGCGATGGCGATGGACCACACCCGGCCAGCCGGTCACTAGGCGCGAGGTAGTTCTCCGGTGTCGACCAGGGTGAAGACGATTCGTGGCTCCGGAGGAGTCATGGAGTCGCATGGCACGCGACGTCTCTTAACGCTTACCTCCACGACTTCGTGCTCTCCAACGATCACCTCGACGTCCAAGCCGCCTTCGGGGATCTGGGAGGGCTGGACCAGTGCTTCCGCAACCATCCACGTCGCTGCGCCACGATGCGTGGTCTCCAGGGGCGGACCGTCTCGATTTCGGCAACCGGTACGTCCATCTCTGACCCGTCGTCCAGATCGATGCACAGACCCGGCGCTGGGGCGTGGCCGTCCTCGGACGTGTACCAGAGCATTCCTGCCGGGCGCCCCTCGACGCGATAGCCATCGACTGCGGTCACTGCGATGCGGTCATGAGCGTTGAGCCAGGCGGCGGGGTGGCTCTTCCCCTCAGGCGTCCTGGCACGCCAGCAGGTGCACTCGTCGTAAGCCGGACGCATTACGCCTCCTAAGCAGCGGCTCTGCGGAGCCCTGGGGCTCGCGCCGGACGTGGCGCCTGCCGCAGCGATGGACCATATATGAGGTGGTGGCTTCGGTTCCAGCCACGAACGGTTGGCAGTCGTGCCGGGAGGGAAAACTGCTCAACACCTCGCGCTCTCTGAAGAGCGCCGCAAGGCCCTCGGGGGCAAGGTGAAGACGGCTCGCGAGAACGCGGGCCTGACACATGAGTCACTGGCCCACGCCTCGGGCGTCTACTTCAAGCACATCCAGCGCATCGAGCGCGGCGACTCGAACCCCACGCTCGCCACCGGCTATGCCTTGGCTGATGCGCTCGGCCTCCGTTTGCAGGACCTTCTCCCGGACTAGGGCGTCGCGTCACCTCTCAGCGGAACTGAGACGTCGGTCAGCGACTACGAGCACCCCAGGGCCGTCCTCACTCCGGCGAGCGCCGCCAATCCGGGGGCTCGGAGGGATGGAGCGCCTCGTCGTCGGCGAAGAAGGTGCGCACTGGGCCGGGTGGCGTACCGGGACCCTCGAATCGAACGGTCACCCGGTTGAGCCCACTGCCCCACACCCATCCCGGCCCGTGCTCGTCGTGGCGGACGTCCTGCCCTGGGTGCCAGATGCGAGGTTGAACAGGTCGCGCCACCTCGCCAGGTGAGGGAGCGGCGTCCTCGTCAAGGGCCTCCGCTTCGTCATCCTCAGGGACCGAGTCCGTGAAGAGGTCCTGTTGCACGAAGTCGGACAGCCCAGAAACACCGACGCCGAGCAAGCGGATGCCGCCGGTCGCTCCCGCCTGCACAAGGAGGCGCCGAGCGATCTGGGTGACCTCCGTCGGATCATCCGTCGGGTGCGGCAGCGTAAGGGACCGAGTCAACGTCGTGAAGTCGTAGCGCCGGACCTTGAGGGTCACCGTCCGACCGGAAGAGTTCGCGGCGCGGAGCCGACGAACTACCCGTTGTGCCAGCAACTCGATCTCGCGAGTCAGGGCTGGCATGTCGGTCAGGTCTCGCTCGAACGTCTCCTCCGCCGAGATCGACTTGGCTTCCCGGTAAGGCACCACAGGACGGTCGTCCTCGGCCCGCGCCAGGTGGTAGAGCCCGCTCCCGTGCGCCTTGCCGAACAGCGTCACCAGGTCATGAAGCGACTTGCTCGCAAGTTCGGCGACGGTGCGGACGCCGACCTGACGAAGCCGTTCCGCAGTGGCCGGGCCGACACCGGCGATCCGGGTCACCGGCAGTGGATGTAGCACGGCCAACTCCTGACCAGGAGCAACCACAGTCAACCCGTTGGGCTTGTTCAAGTCCGAGCCGATCTTGGCCAGCATTCTCGACGACGCGATTCCGATCGACGCCGTCACGCCTCCGGTCGCTTCCGCCACCCGCGCCTTCAAGGCTTCACCCAGCGCGGTCACCCCCGCCACGCTCAGGTCGGCATTCTCCCTGGCAGCAAGGTCAACGACCGCCTCGTCGATCGAGACCTGCTCGACGATCGGCGACAACTCGGACAGGACCGCCATCACGACCTCGGACGTCATCCGGTAAGCCGAGAACCGGCCGCCGAGGAAGGCGGCACCCGAGGGCAGCCGCCGACGGGCTTCAGCGGTGGGCATGGCGGAGTGAACGCCGTAGGCCCGCGCCTCGTACGAGGCGGTCGCCACCACACCCCGTCCTCTGACTCCGCCGACCACAACAGGCTTCCCGACGAGAGACGGCTTGTCGCGCATCTCGACGGCAGAGAACATGGCATCAAGATCGAGATGGAGGATGCTGGCGGTGTCGCGCATCCTGCCTCCCACCCTGTTGCTTCATCCACCCTGCCCGAAGCGGGATGCTCTCTGACATGCACCGCCTCGTGACCGGAGAAGGCCGGTCGCCCTCGCCGAGCAGTGTCGTAGAGGTGCATCGGCAGGTCACTGAGGACTGCCGCATCACCGGCGCCAACGCGCTCAGCGGTGTCCGCAGACCATGATCGGCGCCCTGGCAGGGGGGTTCGACAGGTCAGTACAACGACACGCCTTGAACACCCGACAGTTGTCCATCGACGAGGCCTACGTCGACCTGGCGGCCGCGGACGGGGTGGATCTCTCCGTGGACGGCGTCACCGCGCTGGGGCACCAGCTGAAGGACCGCATCGCCGCGGCGACCGGGGGAGTGACCGGCTCCATCGGCATCGGCAGCTCCAAGCTCATGGCCAAGATCGGCTCCGACCTGCAGAAGCCCGACGGGCTGGTGGTCGTCGCCCCGGGCCGCGAGCTCGAGGTCCTGCACCCGCTGCCCGTGACCCGGCTGGGGGGCGTCGGCCCGGCGACGGCCGAGCGGCTGCACCAGGTGGGGGTGAAGACGGTCGGGGACCTGGCGGGGCGGTCGCTGAGCGACCTGGTCGCGCTGGTCGGCCGGGCGCACGGCGCCGGCCTGCACGCGCTGGCGCGCGCCGACGACGACCGCGCCGTCGTCCCGGACCGCGACGTCAAGTCGGTCTCGCACGAGGAGACCTTCGAGCGGGACCTGACCGACGTCCACGTGCTGGGCCGGGAGATCGACTCGATGGCCGCCCGGGTGGGGGAGCGGCTGCGGAAGGGCGCGATCTCGGGCCGGACGGTCACGCTGAAGCTGCGGCGCTACGACTTCACCACCCTCACCCGCTCCCAGACGCTCCCCCAGCCGACCGACGACCCGCGGCTGATCGCCGCCACCGCCCGCCGGCTGCTCACCGAGGCGGGGACCGCCGGCGGGCTGCGGCTGCTCGGCGTCGGCGTCTCGGGGCTGTCGGTCTACGCGCAGGGCGACCTCTTCGCCGACGGGCTGCTCACCGACGACGGCCCCGACGCGGAGGCGGCGGCAACCGAGCCGGAGGTCGCCCCCGAGGCCGTGGAGCTGCCGGTCGAGAAGCGCTGGTGGCCGGGGCAGGACGTGCGCCACGAGGAGCTGGGCGCCGGCTGGGTGTGGGGCCGCGGCCTGGGCCGGGTGACCGTGCGCTTCGAGGGACCGTTGACGCCGCCCGGCCCGGTGCGCACGCTGTCCGCCGACGACCCGGCGCTGTCGGCCGCCGACCCACCCGACTGGAGGACCCCCGGATGACCAGCACGGCGACCCGGTCCTGGTGGGGCTGGGGCAGCACCGACCAGGCCCTCCCCGACGAGGAGTGCGTGGCGCTGGCGGGGATGGTCCCGGGGCTGCCCGACCGGCCGCGCGCCGTGCCCGACGTCCGGGACCTCGTCCTGCCGCCGTCGCGGGTCGGCCCGCCGCCGTCCCTGCCGGTCACCACCGACCCCGCGGCCCGTGCGGCGCACGCGTACGGCAAGGCGTACCGGGACGTCGTCCGGGCGCTGTCCGGCGACCTGCGGGGCGCACCGGACGCGGTCGCGCACCCGCGCGGCGAGAGCGACGTCGTCGACCTGCTCGACTGGGCGGGCGACGCAGGGGTGGTCGTCGTCCCCTTCGGCGGCGGGAGCTCGGTCGTGGGCGGCGTCGAGTACCGCGGCGAGAGGCCCTGGGTCTCGCTCGACCTGGGCGCCCTGGACCAGGTGCTGGAGATCGACCGGACCAGCCGGGCCGCGCGGATCCAGGCCGGCGCGTTCGGGCCGGCGCTGGAGGCGCAGCTGCGCCCGCACGACCTGACGCTGCGCCACTTCCCGCAGAGCTTCGAGTTCTCCACGCTCGGCGGCTGGCTGGCCACCCGGGCCGGCGGCCACTACGCCACCCTGCACACCCACATCGACGACCTGGTGGAGTCGATGCGCGTGGTGACCCCGGCCGGGACCAGCGAGTCCTGGCGGCTGCCCGGCTCGGGCGCCGGCCCCTCGCCCGACCGGCTCTTCCTCGGCTCGGAGGGCACCCTCGGGGTGATCACCGAGGCCTGGATGCGGCTGCAGGACCGGCCCCGGTCCAAGGCCTCGGCGTCGGCGACCTTCCCCGACATGACGGCTGCGATCGCCGCCGTCCGGGCGATCGCCCAGGCCGCCCTGCACCCGGCCAACTGCCGGCTCCTGGACCCGGGCGAGGCGGCGCTGTCGGGCGCCTCGGGCGGCCAGCCGGTGCTGGTGCTCGGCGTCGAGTCCGCGGCCGTCCCGGTGGAGGGGCGGCTGGCCGAGCTCACCGACCTGGCCCGAGCCCACGGTGGCGTGGTGGCCGTGGCAGACGGCGGCCGGGACTCGGCGGCCGACGCCTGGCGCAGCACCTTCCTGCGGATGCCCTACGTGCGGGACGGCATGGCGCGGATGAGCGCGGTCGTGGAGACCTTCGAGACCGCCTGCACCTGGGACCGGGTGGAGGAGCTGTACGCCGCCGTCCGCTCGGAGGTCGGCGCCGCGGTGCGCGAGGTGACCGGGGCCGAGGGCCTGGTGAACTGCCGCTTCACCCACGTCTACCCCGACGGCGCGGCCCCCTACTTCACGGTGGTCGCCGCCGGGCGCCCCGGCTCCGAGGTCGCGATGTGGGACGACGTGAAGACGGCGGCGTCGGAGGTGCTCGGCCGGCTGGGCGCCACGATCACCCACCACCACGCGGTGGGCCGCGACCACCGGCCCGGCTACGACCGCCAGCGCCCCGAGCCGTTCGCCCTGGCCCTGCGCGGCGCGAAGGCCGCTCTCGACCCGGCCGGCATCCTCAACCCCGGCGTGCTGCTGGACGAGCTGCCGGCCCGCTGAGCCATCGGCGAGGATGGCCGCATGACCGAGCCGAGCGCGTGGACGCGGATGACCCAGGAGGACCCGGACCACTCGCGGGCCTACGTGCAGCGGTTCCGGGACCTCGCCGCCCAGGGCGTGGACCTGGTGGGGGAGGCACGCCTGGTCGACGCGATGCTGCCCCGCGGATCGCGGGTGCTCGACGCCGGCTGCGGCCCGGGCCGGGTGGGCGGCTGGCTGGCCTCCGTCGGGCACCAGGTCGTCGGTGTCGACGTCGACCCCGTGCTGGTCGCCGCCGCCGAGGAGGACCACCCCGGTCCTCGCTGGCTGGTCGGCGACCTGGCCGAGCTCGACCTGGGCGGCGAGCGGTTCGACGCGATCGTGAGCGCCGGCAACGTGATGGCCTTCCTGGCGCCGTCGACCCGGCGCACCGTGCTGGCCCGGCTGCGGGCGCACATCCAGGCGGAGGGGCGGGCCGCGATCGGGTTCGGCGCCGGGCGCGGCTACGACTTCGACGAGTTCCTCGACGACGCGCGGGCCACGGGCTGGGCGCCCGACCTGCTGCTGTCGACCTGGGACCTGCGGCCGTTCACCCCGGGGTCGGACTTCCTCGTCGCGGTCCTGCGGCCGGCCTGAACCACCCTCAGAGCCGGCCGTTGTCCCGGAGGAGGGTGAGCGCTTGGACGGTGCGGTGGCCCCGCCACTCCAGGGCGGCCGCCGGGGAGTAGCTGTCGAAGTCCACGCGCCACCCGCCGTCGTCCTGCTGGCCGGCCGCGAGCCGGTCGAGCTCCGCCTCCACCACCTCCGGCGCGAACAGCGAGCGCGCCGGCCCGCCCGGCAGCGGGGCGAAGTCCAGGGGGCGCATGAGCTCGTCCGGCGCGCCACCGGCCACGTGCAGCAGACCGTCGTCCGGCACGAGCGTCCTGACCCGGTCCACCAGTTCCACTGCCTCGGGGCGCAGCGCGGCCACGGCGTCGAGGAGCTGGACGGCGAAGGCGAGCTCCATCGCGTGCGTGCCGGCGTCGATCCGCTCGACCGCGGCCAGGCAGTGGTCGGTCGCCGAGGTGAGCCACGGGTGCTCCCCGACCGCCGGGACGGCGGCGGCCACCCGGTGCGCGGTCGCGGCGACGACGGCGGTGATCTGCAGGGAGGGCCGGGTGGGGTCGGCCGACGCCCAGAACGGCGCGCAGGCCGCGGGGTCCGGGACCGGGAGGGCGAAGGGCAGGCCGCCCCCGGGCAGGTTCGCCCGGCCCAGCCAGTCGCACACCGCCAGGGCGCGCTCGGCGCCGTCCCGGCCGACCTCGGCCAGCGTCTCCAGCGCGTGCAGTGCTCCCCCCGGCTGGCTGGTGGCCGAGCGCAGGTCCGGCTCCAGCCCCCAGCCGTAGCCGCCGTCGGCGTTGCGGTAGGCGTCGAGCGCGGCCAGCACCGGCCCGGTCCCGCCGCCCTCGAACGACAGCTGGAATCGACGCCGGTCCAGCACGCGGGCGGAGCCGGCCAGGAACCGGCCGGCCGCCGCCAGGTCGACGCTCATGCCGCCGGCCGGTCGGCGACACCGAGGGCGATCGTCAGCTCCAGCACCGTCGCCGGGTCCTCCAGGCGGTCGCCGTACAGCTCACGCAGCTGCGTCATCCGGTAGCGCACGGTCTGGGGGTGGACGAAGAGGTCGGCGGCGACCTGGTCCCGGCGGCCGTGGTGCAGCAGCCACGCGCGCAGCGTCTCGGTGAGCTTCTCGCGCGCCGTGTCGCCCACCCGCTCCAGCGGGGCGAGCACGCGGGCCCGGAGGTCGGCGAGCGCCTCGGCGTCGGCCCGGACCACCAGCTCGGCGAGGCAGGCGTCGGTGTCCAGCGGCGCCCGCTCGCCGGCGGCCAGCCCCAGCCGCATCGCCCGGACGGCCCGCGCGTAGGAGGCGTGTGCCTCCGACCACGGCCGCGCGGGGCCCACCACGGCCTCCCGGCCCTCCAGCGAGCGCAGCAGGGCCGGCCGGGCCGGGCCGTCGGCGTCGGGCACCAGCAGGACGGTGAGGTCCGCGGCGCCCTCCACGTCGGGCAGCTCCTCGGTGGAGCGCAGCGTCCGAGGGTCCAGGGACACCAGCGCGCCCTGGGCCCGCGCCGCCGGGAGGACGACGACGGTGAGCGTGCGGGGGGGCGCCCACTCGGCGCGCTGGGCGGCCTCGAGGAGCTCGGCCTGCGGGATCCCGAGGAGCAGCCCGCCCGCCAGCCGCTCCAGCAGCCGCTCCCGGGCCCGGCCGCTGGAGGCCAGCTCGTCGGCGTGCCCGGCCACACTGGCCGCCGAGAGCCGGTCGATGTAGGCGAAGACCAGCTCGGCGAACCGCGCCGTCGACTCCGGTCCGAGGCCGGCCGCCACCGCGGTCGCGCTCATGTCCCGCCAGGAGACGCGCGCACCCACGCGGTAGGCCGCCAGCAGCGCGTCCATCGAGCGGCCGCTGCGGGCCTCCCCGCGGCCCAGCGCGTACGCCGCCTCGACCACCGGCCCGCCCGGGGTGCCGGCGTCGGCGGTGCCCCCCGCGGCGGCCAGCTGCAGGAACCCGCGCAGGGTCAGCTCGACGGCGTTGGAGATCTTGCGGCCCATCGGCCCCTGGAAGGCGTCCGCGTACCCGGGGACCGCCACGATGATGGCCTCGACGGCCCGCTCGGCGACCTGCGGGAGCTCGGCGCGCATGGCGTCCGCCACCGCCTCCGGGAAGTCGTGCGCCTCCGACACCGCCCCGCCTCCTTTGTCCCCTGCGAACAGAACCTACCCCCCGATTCACGTCGAGGGCACAGGTATTTGGCTGCCGCGCTGGGAAAGCTGAGTACATGACAGCGACGACCCCTCGCCCCGACGCGGCCCGCCGGCCGGCGCGCCCCGCGCTGCGCGACCGGGTGCTGAAGATCGCCGAGCTGGTCACGACCCCGCTGCTGCCGGTCGACTACCTCGACCTGTTCGACCCGCTGCGCTCCGGGGCCGCCCTGCGCGGTCGCATCGAGGCGGTGCACAAGGAGACGCGCGACGCGGCGAGCATCGTCATCCGGCCCGGTCGCGACTGGCTCCCGCACGTCCCGGGCCAGTACGTCCGCATCGGCATCGACATCGACGGCGTCCGCCAGTGGCGGGCCTACTCGATCACGTCGGTGCTCGGCCGCGCGGACGGCTGCTTCACCATCACCGTCAAGGCCATCCCCGACGGCAAGGTGAGCAACCACCTGGTCCACCGGGTGAAGCCGGGCACGATCATCCAGCTCGACCAGGCGACCGGTGAGTTCTGCCTGCCGGAGGAGACGCCCGCCAAGGCGCTGTTCGTCACCGCCGGCTCCGGCATCACCCCGGTCATGGGCATCCTGCGCAACCACGCCCACCAGCTGACCGACACCGTCCTGGTGCACTCCGCCCCCACCGCCGACGACGTCGTCTTCGGCGCCGAGCTCCGCCAGCTGGCCGCCGAGGGCCGGATCACGCTGATCGAGCAGCACACCGACACCGCCGGGCTGCTCGACGCCCGGTCGATCGCCGAGCTGGTCCCCGACCTGCACGAGCGCTCCACCTGGGCCTGCGGCCCGGTCGGCATGCTCGAGGCGCTGGAGGAGCACTGGGAGTCCGTCGGCATCGCCGACCGGCTCTACACCGAGCGGTTCCGCCCGCGCGTGCTCGCCGGCGCGGGCGAGGGCGGCGCGGTCACCTTCACCAAGAACGGCACCACCGTGGACGTCGAGGGCACCACGCCCATCCTCGACGCCGCCGAGGAGGCCGGCGTGCTCATGCCGAGCGGCTGCCGCATGGGCATCTGCTACGGCTGCGTGCTTCCGCTGCGCGAGGGCGCGGTCCGCGACCTCCGCAACGGAGAGATCACCACCGCCGACGACGTCGGGGACGGCGTCCTCGTCCAGACCTGCATCAGCGCCCCCGCCGGCGCGTGCGCCATCGACCACTGATCCCGAGACCGAGGAGCCGCACGATGACCGTCATCCAGAAGAAGCCCGACAACCCGATCGCCCACCTCACCCCCGAGGACATCGAGCTGATCGGCAAGGAGCTCGACACCATCCGCCAGGAGGTGCGCGACAGCCTCGGCGAGAACGACGCCAAGTACATCCGCACGGTCATCGACGTGCAGCGCAAGCTCGAGCTGGGCAGCCGCGCCGTCCTGCTGTTCTCGAAGTTCCCGCCGGCCTTCGTGCTCGGCACCGTCGGCCTCTCGGTCGCCAAGATCCTCGAGAACATGGAGATCGGGCACAACATCCTCCACGGCCAGTGGGACTGGATGCGCGACCCGAAGATCCACTCCACGACGTGGGAGTGGGACATGGCCAGCCCGGCCGAGCAGTGGAAGCACTCGCACAACGAGCTGCACCACACGTACACGAACGTGATCGGCAAGGACAACGACCTCGGCTACGGCATCATGCGCGTCGACGAGGACCAGCGCTGGCACCCGATGTACCTGGCGCAGCCGCTCTGGAACTTCATCAACGCCTGCTTCTTCGAGTACGGGATCGCCGCGTACGACCTCGAGCTCGGCAAGAACCTGGCCACCAAGAAGCGCCGCAACGACCCGAAGTTCCGGGCCGCCGCCAAGCAGGTGCTGAAGAAGATCCGCAACCAGGCCGCCAAGGACTACGTCGTCCACCCGCTGCTGTCGGGCCCGTCGTTCGTCCCCACCCTGGTCGCCAACTTCACCGCCAACGTGGTGCGCAACCTGTGGTCGCACTCGGTCATCATGTGCGGGCACTTCCCCGAGGGCGTCGAGACCTTCGAGAAGACCTCCATCGACGGCGAGACCCGCGGTGAGTGGTACGTCCGGCAGATGCTCGGCTCGGCCAACATCTCCGGCAGCAAGGCCATGCACATCATGACCGGCAACCTGTCGCACCAGGTGGAGCACCACCTGTTCCCCGACATCCCGAGCAACCGGTACGCGGAGATCGCGCCGAAGATCAAGGAGATCTTCGACCGCTACGACCTGACCTACCACTCGGCCCCGCTGTACAAGCAGGTCGCGAGCGCGTGGCACAAGGTCATCCGCCTCTCGCTGCCCAACGGCTGGCTGGCCGAGACGACGCCGAAGAACGCGCCGGCGCAGGTCGTGAAGCTGGTCCGCATGACCACCGGTGGCAAGAAGGTGCGCCGCGAGCTCATGAAGGCCGCCGCCTGACCCAGGCGCGTCGCACCCCTGACGAGCACCGAGGCCCAGGACCGATTCCGGTCCTGGGCCTCGGTGTCTCACCGGCGGGTCAGGGCGCCAGGAACGGCGCCGGGTAGTTCAGGACGCGGATCGTCGCCGGGTCCGCGATCGGGGTCTCCCACACCGCGCCGTCCCCGTCGGGGTCGACGACCTCGCCCCCCTTCAGGAAGGCCGCGACCTGGGCCTGCCCCTGCAGCGCTGCGGGGATGTTCAGCCTGAGCAGGAAGGCGTGCGGGTCGTTCGCGGCGTTCGCCGTCCGGTCGTTGCGGTAGAGGCTGGTCCGCTTCCACAGGTTCCCGGCGTCCACGATCGTGTACGACGTCGGGTTGGGGACCGTCCGGTCACCGAAGGCCACCTGGACCAGCACCCGCTTCGGGTCGATGAGCGGGGCGAACGTCTCCGGGCTGCCCGGGCGGGTCAGCCACGTCGACCTGGCCAGGTAGTCCTGGATGGCCAGGGCCCCCGGAGCCGTCGCGGTCACCGGCCCCTCGCCCCGGAGCGGCATCTGCTCCTGGAAGTAGAAGCGCCCGGGGTCGGTGCTGTTCAGCAGGCCCACCTGGCTGAGCGCCTGCGTGGTCAGGCCGCGGAACGTCGGTGACGTGCGCGCGATCTCGGTGACCGGGCCACCCGGGACGTTGAGCACCGAGCGGGTGACCGCCCGGTCCGCGCCGGTCAGCATGGTGCCGTAGATGCCACCGAAGCTCTGGCCGAAGTAGGTGACGTCCCGGCCGGAGAGGTCGGCCTTCCGGTCACCGTCGACGTCCGTGCCACCGAGGGTCCGGATGAGCGTGGAGATGTCCAGCGAGGTCTGCCGGAGCGCGTCCCGCGAGGACAGGGCCGCGGCGGGGCCGGTGGCCGAGGAGCCCTCGGTGCCACCGATCGTCGTGCCCGGGTCGTCCTGGTCCACGCCCCTGCCGTAGGACGGGATCCTGGTCTCCGTGCCGCCGTTGGTGAGGACCCACGTGCTGTCCGGCCCGGCACCGTGCCCGACGACGTTGGTGCCGATCGTGGCGATGCCGCTGGCGGCGTTGGTCGCGGCGGCCAGGAAGACGCTCTGCGTGGAGCTGCCGAACCCGTGGCCGAAGACCGCGGTCGGCCAGCCGCCGGCCGGGGCCTTCCCGGGAGGCAGGACCGCCACGAACGGCAGCCGGACGGCGCTCACCGGCAGCGGCCCGAGGTCGCGCGTCGGGGTCTGGCGGATCGTGACGTCGGGCCCGAGCCAGTTGGGGGCGAGGTAGGAGCCGAAGACCAGGGTCCCCTTCGCCACCGGCTGTGTGACCGGCGCCGTGGGCCCGGACTGCAGGCCGGGAGCGGCGTCCCCGTCGGCGAGGAAGCCCACGCTCGTGCCCTCGGCGGGGAAGACGCCCTCGACGCGCAGGCCCGGCGTCACGCCGACCGCCTTCAGCGCCTTGCTGCCGAACTGGATCTGCCGGGTGAGGTCCAGCAGCCCGTCGGTGGCGCTCATCGTCGTGAAGGTGTCCTGGAAGGCCTTGGTGGCCGGACCACCCTGGACGCGCAGCGTGTACGTCGTGCCGGGTGCCAGCTGCTTCGCCGGGTGCGCGTAGACGGTGTTGGACGCCGGGTCGTAGACCACCCGGTCCACGCCGGTCCGGAAGCGCCCACGGGTCTCCTCGACCGTGATGCGGGCGGCCGCCGCGGCCGCGTCCACCGGGGCGTCGAAGCGGACGGCGAGACGCGGGTCGAGGTCGAAGCCGTCGAGCTGGTTCAGCCGCTCGACCAGGCCGCAGCTCACCGCGCCGCCGCAGCCCTCGGTCGGGAGCGCGACGCGCAGACCGGTGAGCTGGCCGCGGTCGGGCACGGTGAGGCTGTTGGACGGGAAGACGGACAGCGGGGTGGCCTTGGCCGGGTTCGCCGACGCGGGCGTCGCTGTCGCCGTGACGGCGAGCGTCACGGCGAGGGTGCCGACGACCGACGCGGTCGTCCGGCGCCATGAACGAGAGGACACGGGTTCTCCAATACTGGGGGGACCCTGTTCCTAGCTGAGCGTGACGTGGCGCACAACCGTCCGCTGCATCCGACGATCTTGGTTCGCCGTTTCCCGTGAAACAGCACCGCCCGCCACCCCGGAGGGGCAGCGGGCGGGGGCGGGCCGACCGAGGGGGTCAGTTGGCCATGTCCACGAAGCGGCTGTAGTGGCCCTGGAAGGCGACCGTGACGTTGGCGGTCGGGCCGTTGCGGTGCTTCACCAGCATGATGTCGGCCTCGCCGGCCCGCGGGGACTCCTTCTCGTACATGTCCTCGCGGTGGATCATCATGACCATGTCGGCGTCCTGCTCGATCGAGCCGGACTCACGCAGGTCGGACAGCATCGGCTTCTTGTCCTGGCGCTGCTCGGACCCTCGGTTGAGCTGCGACATCGCGATGACCGGCACCTCGAGCTCCTTGGCCAGCAGCTTCAGCGCACGGGAGAACTCAGAGACCTCCTGCTGACGGCTCTCGACGCGCTTTCCCGACGTCATGAGCTGGAGGTAGTCGATCACCACGAGCTTGAGGTCGTTGCGCTGCTTGAGCCGCCGCGCCTTGGCCCGGATCTCCATCATCGTCATGTTCGGCGAGTCGTCGATGTAGAGCGGGGCGTCGGCCACCTCGCCCATGCGGCGGGCGAGCTTGGCCCAGTCCTCGTCGGACAGCGTGCCGGCCCGCATGTGGTGCAGCGGCACCTTCGCCTCGGCCGACAGCAGACGCATGGTGATCTCGTGCTTGCTCATCTCCAGGGAGAAGATGACCGCCGGCATCTGGTGCTTCACCGTCGCCGACCGGGCGATGTCCAGCCCCAGGGTGCTCTTGCCGACACCCGGACGGGCGGCGATGACGACCATCTGGCCGGCCTGCAGACCGTTGGTCAGCTCGTCGAGGTCGCGGATGCCGGTCGGGACCCCGCGGGCCGTCCCGCCGCGGGAGGCGATGGCGTCCAGCTCGTCCATGGTGGGCTGGAGGACGTCCTCGAGACGCGAGTAGTCCTCGCTCATGCGCTTCTCGGTGACGTCGTAGATCTCCTGCTGCGCACGGTCGACGATGTCGTCGACGTCGCCCTTGCCGCCGGCCGCGCCGTAGCCCAGCTGGACCACGCGGGTGCCCGCCTCCACCAGCCGCCGCAGCACGGCCTGCTCGGCCACGATCGCGGCGTAGTAGCCGGCGTTGGCCGCCGTCGGCGTCGAGGCGATGAGGGTGTGCAGGTAGACCGCGCCGCCCATCTTCGACAGCTGGTCGGTCCGGTTGAGCTCGGCCGCGACGGTGATCGCGTCGGCGGGCTCACCGCGCCCGTACAGGTCCAGGATGCATTCGAAGATCACCTGGTGCGCCGGACGGTAGAAGTCGTTGCCGTGCAAGACCTCGACGACGTCGGCGATCGCGTCCTTGCTCAGCAGCATGCCGCCGAGCACCGACTGCTCCGCCGCGACGTCCTGAGGCGGCTGCCGGTCGTACTCCGGCGCCGTCACGGACGGTCGGCTGAACTCGTCGGCCACCGCCACGGGGGTACCTCCATCTCCTTGCGGGCGCGCCCGCGACACCACTGCGCGCAGGGGAAGTACGCGAGCTCGGCGGACCGCACCGGACCGAACAGTTGTTCGGTCACTGCCTACCGCAGGGGACCGACAGTCCCGGATCCGCGGTGGCCGAGGAGGACGTTATGAAGCCGGGGCGGCGGCGTCCACCACCGGTGTGCACGCCGATCTGCACAACTTGTGGACAAGTCGGTGGACGGACGCATGTCGACATGTGGAGAAGCCGGGGGACAGGCCGTGGGTGAGGTGCCCGACCACCGCCCCGACCTGCACGGACGCCGTCCCACCGCTGTGGACGGGAAATTGTCACCAAGTTTTTTTCGGCCGGCGCACCACGAGTCACACGGGTGCTGGACCCTGCCCCGGCCGCCCTCCGGCGCCCGCGTCGGCGTCGTCACGAGGTGGTCCCAGCCACCTCCTGGCGCACGAACGCCGCGAGGGGCGCCGGACGGATGTCCGACGCCCCTCGCGGGCGGTGCAGAGCCTCTCAGCGGCTCGCCGGCGTCAGCCGGCGACGACCTCGATCGTCAGCTGGGAGGTGACCTCGGGGTGCACCCGCACGGTGACGGTGTGCTGGCCCGTGGTCTTGATGCTGCTGGGCAGCTCGATCCGGCGACGGTCGAGCTCGGGGCCACCGGCAGCGGTGACCGCGGCGGCGACCTCGGCGGTGGTGACGCGGCCGAACAGGCGGCCACCCTCACCGGCGCGGGCCGGGACCCGGACGGTCAGCCCGCTGAGGCGACCGGCCACGGCCTGCGCCTCCTCGAGGGACCGCACGTCGCGGGCGGCACGCGCCCGGCGCAGGGACTCGACCTGCTTCTCGGCACCGCGGGTGGCGACGATGGCCAGCCCACGGGGCAGGAGGAAGTTGCGGCCGTAGCCGCCCTTGACCTCGACGGTGTCGCCGGAGGACCCGAGACCGGTGACCTCCTGCGTGAGGATCAGCTTCATGGTGCTCATGGTCAGCGCGCCGTGGAGGTGTAGGGCAGCAGCGCCATCTCACGGCTGTTCTTCACGGCCGTGGCGACGTCACGCTGGTGCTGGCTGCAGTTGCCGCTGACGCGGCGGGCACGGATCTTGCCGCGGTCGGAGATGAACTTCCGCAGCAGCGTCGTGTCCTTGTAGTCGACGTAGGTCGCCTTGTCCTTGCAGAACTGGCAGACCTTCTTCTTGGGCTTGCGAACAGGAGGCTTGGGCACCTGGTTCTCCAGAGAATGTCAGTGAGAGAGAAGAGGGATCAGAAGGGCGGCTCGTCGGACGGGCCGGCAGGCGTCGACCAGGGGTCGCTCGCACCGCCGCCACCGCCACCACCGAAGCCGCCACCGCCACCGCCGCCGAAGCCGCCTCCACCGCCGCCGCCCTCACCGCGCGAGGCGCGGGTGACCTTGGCGGTGGCGTAGCGCAGCGAGGGGCCGATCTCGTCGACCTCCAGCTCGATGACGGTGCGCTTCTCGCCTTCCTTCGTGTCGAAGGAGCGCTGCTTCAGCCGGCCGCTGACGATGACCCGCGAACCGCGGGTGAGCGACTCGGCCACGTTCTCGGCGGCCTGGCGCCACACGTTGCAGCGGAGGAAGAGGGCTTCGCCGTCCTTCCACTCCTGCGACTGACGGTCGAAGGTCCGGGGGGTCGACGCCACGGTGAAGTTGGCGACGGCGGCACCCGACGGCGTGAAGCGCAGCTCCGGATCGGCGGTGAGGTTGCCGATGACGGTGATGACGGTCTCGCCGGCCATGGTCAGTGGACCTCGGGCCGCATCAGCTTCGTGCGGAGCACCGACTCGTTCAGGTTCAGCTGGCGGTCCAGCTCCTGGACGGCGGCCGGCTCGGCCTGGATGTCGATGACGGCGTAGATGCCCTCGACCTGCTTCTTGATCTCGTAGGCCATCCGGCGGCGGCCCCAGATCTCGGTCTTGACGGTGCCACCGGAGTTGGTGACGACGGTCAGGAACCGGTCGAGCGAGGGAGCGATGGTGCGCTCCTCGAGATCGGGGTCGAGGATGACCATCAGTTCGTAGTTGCGCACGGAGAACCCCACCTCCTCTGGTCTCAGCGGCTGCAGGGGATCTGCAGCAGGAGGGTCGTACATGCGTCGCGCGCCCCGGTGGCCTCGGACGAGAGCCGGAACGCGCGGGTCCAGGCTACCAGCGCGCGCTCCCGCGGCCTCCCCCGCCGTCCACAGGGCCCCTGGGACGACGACGGCCGCCGTCCCGCGGGGGGACGACGGCCGTCGGCCGAGGTGTGCGGTCAGCGCGTCCCGCGGGACGCCTGGTGGGTGCGGACCAGCGCCGCGGTGACGGCGGCGAGGGCGACGACCGCCGCCAGCGCCGCGGCCGGCAGGGTCACGGGCTCGGCGGCCGAGGCGTTCACCGTCTCCGCCGAGTTCTCCTCGTCCAGGGCGGCGCCGTCCAGGCCGGCGAGCTGGCCGAAGACCGGCACCGAGGCGCCGTCGTAGGAGCCCGCCACACCACCGGAGCCGACCCGGTCCGCCGAGCCGAAGCTCGTGCCGGGGATGAAGAACCGGGACGGGTCGAACGCCGCGATCCCCGCACGGGTCCCCGGGGCCAGCCGGGCCGCGCCGGCGTCGCCGAGCGGGTACTGGTACTGCGTGCCCGGGGTGCCCTCGAGCACCGGGCCGCCGGCCGGGGCCGGCGGAGCGGCGGCCGGCGGGGGGACCGGGCCACCGTTCGGGGCCGGCGCCGGGTTCGGGATCACCTGCGGCGTCTCCGGCAGGGCCAGCGGCGGCAGCTGCGGCAGGTTCACGCCCGGGAGGTTGGGCAGCGGCAGCAGCGTGTTGACCACGAGGGGCTGGGGGCGCGGGAGCGGGGGCAGCAGCTTCGCCGTCGCGTCGATCAGCGGCTGCGTGAGGGCGGCGCGGGACTCGTACTTGTAGGTGAAGGTCAGCCAGCAGCCGACGACGCAGCTCCGGTCGAACTTCTCGGTGACGCTGGCCCCCGGGGCGAGGGGCTTCTGGCCGGACGGCAGGGTCAGCGTGACCTCGGTCTTCGCCGTGACGTCGACCAGGGCGGGGAGGAGGTTGCCCCCGACCTTGAGCTGCTTGTCCTGGAGCTCGTTGACGAAGGTGACCGTGCCGCCCTCGTCCACCGAGACGACCAGCTGGGTCAGGTCACGGATCGGCACGGTGGCGGTCGGGGCGGCCTGCGCCGCCGGGGCAGTACCGACGGAGGCGGCCGCGACACCCAGCCAGGTGAGGACCGCCAGGGCGATGCCCCGGCGGGCTGTGCGACGGATGCGACCCGTTGCCATGTTCTGCTACCTCCACGTCGACCACACCACTACCAGCGAGTAACCCCCGTCACGCCTCCAACGATGATGTGACGCGGGCGATACGGGTAAACCTCCAAGTGGTCGCGGATTTGAGGAGCAGGCATGGGTTCGCACCCGATCGGCGTACACGTCGGTCCCGGTCTCACCGACGACGGGGAGCTCGACCGCGGGGGGCCGGTCGCCCGCGCCGCGGAGATGGACGCCGACGGCGTCCAGGTCTTCCTCGCCGACCCACAGGGCTGGAAGGCGCCGAAGCCGCGGCCGGACGCCGAGGACCTGCGGTCCTCCGGGCTCGCCGTCGTGGTGCACGCGCCGTACGTGCTGAACGTGGCCACGACGAACAACCGCATCCGGATCCCCAGCCGCAAGCTGCTCGGGCAGCACGCCGCGGCGGCCGCCGCCGTGGGCGCGCGGGGGCTGGTCGTGCACGGCGGTCACGTGCTGGCGGCCGACGACCCCGCCGCCGGCGTGGACAACTGGCGCAAGACGTTCGCCCGGCAGGCCGACGACGGCGGGTTCCCCGTCCCCGTCCTGATCGAGAACACCGCGGGCGGCGGCAACGCCATGGCGCGCGACCTGGACGCCCTGGCCCGGCTCTGGGAGGCCGTCGGGGAGTTCGGTGCCGGCTTCGTGCTCGACACCTGCCACGCGTGGGCCGCCGGGTGGGACCTCCGCACCGTGGTGGACGACGTCCGGGCGGTCACCGGCCGGGTCGACCTCGTGCACCTGAACAACAGCCGCGACCCCGCCGGCTCCAGCCGCGACCGGCACGCACCGCTCGCCGACGGCGAGATCCCGGTGGAGCTGCTCCTGGACGTCGCCCGCGCCGCCGACTGCCCCGTCGTCCTGGAGACCCCGGGGGACGCCGCCGGCCACGCGGCGGAGATCGCCCTCCTACGGGACGCGCTCGCCTGACCGGCGCGCCAGGAGTCCCCCCGACCGGCGCAGGCGGAGCCGGTCGGGGGAGTGCTCGAGCGGCCCCCCGGCCGGGTCGTCGACGCCGGGCCAGCTGGTGCGGACGACGTCCCGGTCCGGGTCGAGCACGTCGCGCACGACCAGCGCCATGAGCGCCAGGACGGCGAGGTCCCGCACGACGACCGCGAGCAGGAACCACTCCACGTCCACGCCCCGGTTGTCCGGCCCCAGGTACCAGAGCAGCCGGGGGACCCACAGCAGCGCCTCGGTGGCCTGCCACGCCAGCAGCGGCCGCCACCGGGGCAGGGCGAGGACCGCGAGCGGCAGCAGCCACAGCGAGTACTGCGGGCTCCAGACCTTGTTGGTCAGCAGGAAGACGGCGACCAGCAGGAACGCGACCTGGGGGACGCGCGGCCGGACCGGCGCCGAGAGCGTCAGCCAGCCCACCACGGCCACACCGGCGAGCAGCGCGACCGCCACGAGCGCGTTGAGCACCGTGGGGGTCTGCCCCTCGGCGAGCGGCCCGTCGAGGATCCGGCCGTCGGTGAGGTGCAGCGCGAGGTTCCACAGCGAGTCCGGGTCGGCCGGGCGGGTGCTGTTCAGCCGGAAGAAGCGGCCCCAGTTCTCCGGCGCGAGCCAGGCCACCGGGGCGTTGACGGCCACCCAGGCCAGCACCGCGGCGACGGCGGTGCGCAGCCACGTGCGGACCAGCCCCGACCGCAGGCAGAGCAGGAAGAGCGCACCGAGCAGGAAGGCGGGGTAGAGCTTCGCCGCCACCCCCAGGCCCAGCAGCACGCCGGCGAGCACCGGCCGGCTCCTGGCCCAGGCCCACATCCCCAGGGTCGCCAGCGCCACGGCGAACAGGTCCCAGTTGGTGAAGGCGTGCACCACGAGGAGCGGCGACAGCCCGATCATCGCGGCGTCCCAGGGACGGCGGCCGGCCAGGGCCAGCACCGCGCGGACGACGAGGAACGCGCAGGCGGTGAGCAGGAGGCAGGTGACCGCGTAGTAGCTCTGCACGGCGGGCACCGACGGCAGGAGCGCCGTGGCGCCTGCCGCCCGGTCGTAGGCACCCGAGAGGGCGGCGGCGGCGGCCATGAAGCCGCCGGTGAGCACGGGGTACTCGACGCCGCTGTCCAGGTAGGGGAGCGCGCCGTCGTCGAGCCCGTGCAGGCCGAACAGCGGCACCGTGTCGGAGTAGCAGAAGTGCGTGTACTGGACCGAGCCGGTCCAGTCGCCGTCGGAGCAGGGTCCCTGTTTCACCCAGGCCAGCGCCAGCCCCAGCATCGCGAACAGCAGGCAGACCCGCAGCGGGGTCCAGAACAGCGCGCGGCCGATGACGGCGAACCGACCCCACGGGCCGCCCACGACCTCGCTGGCCTGGCGGACCACGGGGTCGGTCCACGTGGGCACGACCCGGTCGGGGGTGACGGGGCGCTCGGGGGCGGCGGCGGGCGTCGTTCCACGTGGAACGACCACGGACCCGTCCGCGGCGGCGGACGGGCCCGTGGGCGTGGTGCTCATGTGGTGCAGTCTGCGGGATGCCCCCCGCGGCTCAGTCCTCGGTGGGCGGGAAGATCGGCTCGGGCGCCGGGCGCCCACCGACCGGCCCGTTGCCACCACCGCCCCCGCCGCCGGGGCCGGTGCCACCGCCGGGCCCGGTGCCGCCGTCGCCGGTCCCGGTGCCGTCCCCGCCACCCTCGCCGGTTCCGCCACCGCCCGGGTTCTGGGGCTGCGTCGGCACGGTCGTGGGCACCGGGGCCTGCGACGGCACCGGGGCCTGCGACGGCACCGGGGCCTGCGAGGGCTCCGGAGCCTGCGCCGAGGTGGTGGGCGCGGGCACGCCCTCGCCGGAGTCACCGTTGATGAGCGCCTTGCTGGGCAGCTTCTCCTTGGGCGTCCCGGAGAGCGCGGCGTTCATGAAGCGCTGCCAGATCGCACCGGGCAGGCCGGACCCGTAGATGATCCGCCCGGAGGCGTCCCGGATCGCGATCCGCTCGTCGGCACCCACCCAGACGGCCGCGGCGAGCGAGGGCGTGTAGCCGACCATCCAGGCGTCGGAGTTGTCGGTCGTGTTCAGGCCCTGGGTACCGGTCTTGCTGGCCACCTCGCGCCCGCCGTCCAGCGCCCGCTTCGAGTAGGCGGCGACCCCCTTGATGGCCACCGTGACGTCGTTGACGACGTCGCTCTGCAGCACCTGCTCGCCGGCCTCGCCCGGGTTCTCGAGCAGGACGGTGCCGTCGCTGTCGGTGACCTTGGTGACGAAGTGCGCCGGGCGGCGGACGCCACCGGCGGCCAGCGTGGCGAAGCCCTGCGCCTGGTCGATCGGGCGCATCTCGTACTCGCCGATGCCGATGGAGGAACCGGTCGTCCCGCCACCACCGGTCAGGACCTTCTTGCCGGTGAAGAAGTCGTTCCCGCCCCAGGTGTCGGGCAGGCCGGTGGCGGCCATGATCGTGTCGCGCACGTTCTCCGGGCCGACCTCGTAGGCCAGGCCGTAGTACGTGGTGTTCAGCGACCGGGTCATCGCCTCGGTCAGCGTGCAGGCCGGGCAGCTGGCACCACCGGAGTTGGTCACCGGCTTCTCGCGGTCCCGGAACTTCTGGTCGTCGCTGCCGTCGCGCCGGGCCTGGATGCCGATGCCCTGGTCCAGCGCGGTGGCCAGGACGTACGGCTTGACCGAGGACCCCGGCTGGCGCTTGACCTGGGCGTAGTCCTGGCCGACCCCGTCCTTGCCGCCGTGGTAGGCCACGACCCCGCCCGTGCGCGGGTCGATGGCGACCAGCGCCTGCCGCAGCTCGGCCGGCTGCTCCGGGGTCATCACGGCGTCGACGGCGGCGGTGGCGGCGTCCTGCGCCGGCTTGCTGATCGTGGTGGTGACCCGCAGGCCACCGGCGTTGATCTGCTGCTCGTCGTAGCCGCGCGCCTCGAGCTCGGCCCGCACCTGCGTGACGATGTGGCCCTCGGGGCCCTCGGGCATGCCCAGCGCGGAGCCGCCCTTGGGCAGCACCGGCGGGTAGACGGAGGCGTCGCGCTCGGCCTGCGTCAGCCAGCCCTCCTCGACCATCGCGTCGAGCACGAGGCCCCAGCGGTCCTGCGCGCCCTCGGGGTTGGTCTCGGGGTCGTAGCTGGAGGGGCTGCGCACCAGGACGGCGAGGACCGCACCCTGCTGCGCGGTGAGCTGCGAGGCGGGGATGCCGAAGTAGGTGTTCGCCGCCGCCTCGATGCCGTAGGCACCGCGGCCGTAGTAGATGGTGTTGAGGTAGTTCTCGAGGATCTGCTCCTTCGAGAAGTTGTTGTCCAGCTTGATGGCCAGGAACAGCTCCTGGAACTTGCGGCTGAACGTCTGCTCCGACGTCAGGAACGCGTTCTTGACGTACTGCTGGGTGATGGTCGAGCCACCCTGGGTCGAGCCACCGGTCACGTTGTTCCAGGCGGCCCGCATGATGCCGGTGAAGGAGATGCCGGGGTCGGAGTAGAAGCTGCGGTTCTCCGCGGCCAGCACGGCCCGCTGCGCCGGCTCGGCGATCTGGTCCAGCGGGACGTTCGTGCGGTTCTCGTCGCCGAGCCGCGCCATCTCGGTGGTGCCGTCGGCGTAGTACATGATCGTCGTCTGCTTCGTGGAGACCGAGTCAGGGCTCGGCACCTCGGTGCTGGCGTAGACGACGCCGACGAAGACGCACAGCAGCGCCAGCATGCCGCCGATGACGCCCGCGGCGATCTTCAGCCGGCGCTTGCGGCGCTGCTTCTTGTTGCGGGGCGACTTGCCCTTCGCGGCCGGGCTGCCCTTGGTGCCCGGGCGGCCCGGCGGACGGCCGGAGCCGGCGCCGCCGGAGCGGGCGGCCGTCGTCCCCCCGCGGGAGGCGCTGGTGCCGCCCCGGGAGGCCGTCGTCCCGCCGCGGGACGCCGACGTGCCCGCACGCGGGGGCACGGGCGGGCGGCCACGGCCAAGATC
>NZ_SPQP01000013.1 GCF_004571075.1 Blastococcus sp. TF02A-35 | reverse complement strand
GGCTTCATCCACGTCGTCATCGACGACCACTCCCGGCTGGCCTACGCCGAGATCCACGACGACGAGCTGGGCGCCACCGCCACCGCGGTGCTCCGGCGGGCGGTGACCTGGTTCGCCGATCGCGGGGTGACCGCCCGCCGAGTGCTCACCGACAACGGTGGCTGCTACCGCAGCCGCGACTGGGCCGCCGCCTGCGCCGATCTCGGCATCACCCCGAAACGGACCCGGCCCTACCGTCCACAAACGAACGGCAAAGTCGAACGGTTCAACCGCACCATGACCAGCGAGTGGGCATTCGCCCAGATGTTCACCAGCGAGACCGACCGCCGCGCAGCCTTCCCTGCTTGGCTACACAGCTACAACCACCACCGGCCCCACACCGGCATCGGCGGCCACCCACCCATCAGCCGCTTGACCAACGTGCCCGGTCAGTACACCTAGCCCTCCAGGTACGCGCTCCAGTGCGCGCGCTCGTCGTCGGTCATCGCGCGGCTGGCGTTCGCGGCGAAGTCGAAGACGACGAGCACGATGTCGGCGCGGATGGCGACCTCGCCGTCCTGGACCAGCTCCTGCCGGACCGAGAACGACTTGGTGCCCAGGCGGGTGACCCAGCTGCACACCGTCAGGGGCTCGTTGACCCGGTAGTAGAGCTGGCGCAGGTAGTCGGCCTCCAGCCGGGCGAGGATGAGCTCCCCGCCCGGCCGGCCGTCGGTCATCGCCAGCCGGGCGTCCTCCAGCAGGCTGAGCGCCCGCGCGTGGTTGACGTGCCCGAGCATGTCGGGGTCGGACCAGCGGAGCTGGACCCGGTGCTCGTGCCGCACGTCAGGGCAGGTCGGCAGTCTCGGCCGACTGCCGGTGGGCGCCCTGCGCGTCGTCCGGGTCGGCGTTGACCGTCCGCTCCTCGGACTCGGCGAGGATGACCTCGGCCGCGACCTCCTCCATGCCGCTGCCGCGCATCCCCTCCTCCTCCGGCAGGAGCTGCGAGCGCGTCCCGATGTTGCCCTCGGTGACGTTGTCCAGCGCCTCGGGGCTGGGCTTCTTCTGGGTGGTCACGTCAGAACCGCTGCTGCTCGGTGCCCAGGCCGAGGGCCTGCGCGACCTCCTGCACGTTCTCGAACTGCTGGCCGGCGGGGAGGCGCTGCAGGTCGGAGAGGACCCGGTCGGCGGGCGTGCCCTCCTGGGCCTTGGCGATCAGCTGGTCGCGGTCGGCCGGCCACACCTCCTTGCCCAGGGCCTCGGCGAGCGCGGCACGGCGCTCGATGTCGCCCTGGTCGGTGCCGGGGCTGGTGGCGGGCTGGTGCGGGTCGGTCACGTGGTTCTCCTTGTCCGGTGGGTACGGGGTCTGGGTGCCGGCGTCAGCCTGCGTCGGTGGACGCGTCGGTGTAGCGCAGGACCGCGGCGACGGGCACGTCGTCACCGGGCATCGCCGCCTTCGGGACGACGACCACGTCGGCCGCGCCGGCGACGGCGGCGGCCAGCAGCGCGCGGTCGGCGGGGACGATCTCGCCGTGCACGCCGAGGGCGTCCATGTCGTGCTGGTTCACGCCGAGCTCCAGCGGGCCGTTGCCGACCAGCAGCGTGGCGTCGGCGTCCTGCTCGTCGCTCAGGACGAGGGTCTCGACCTGGCCCTTGCGCAGCGCCTCGACGACCCGCTCGACGCCGGTGACCGACAGGCCGTGGGCGCCGGCTGCCTCGACCTTCTCGACGGTCTCGGCGATCTCCCGCGCCTCGTGCTCGGCCACCAGCTCGGCCTCGCGGACGTCGACCGGCTCGCGGTCGGCGCCGGCGGCGCGGCCGCCCTCGTCCATGGAGACGACCAGGTCCGACCACAGGTCGCTGGCGCGGTCGGTGAGGATCTGCCGGGCCCGGATGTCACCGGCCACGAGCACGAAGCGGGGGCCGAGCCGGCGGACCATCGAGGAGATGTGCTGGGCGACGTCCTCGGCGTTGTGGACCCACTTGTTCTCGGCGTTGTGCTGGTACCGGTGGTGGGCCCAGCCGCCGCCCTGGAACTTGCGGATCTGGAAGCTGTCGCCCTCGACCGACTGCTCCTCCTCGACCTGCCCGGGTGCGCCCAGGTAGGTGATGTCGGCGCCGACCCGGTCGGTGAGCACCACGATGTGGGGCACTCGCCCCGGCAGCTGGCGCAGGATCGGGAGGACGTCGGGCTTCGCCGACCACTCGGCGACCTCGCGCAGCGGCGCGGCGGCCAGCGCCTGGTCCAGGACGACCGAGCCGTCCGACGCGACCACCGGCGCGCGGCCCTTCAGCTGCCCGGCCTCGCCGCCGTCGTTGCCCTCGAGCAGGCGGCTGCGGACGGCCTCGAGGACGGGCTCCGGCACCCCCTGCTCGGTCAGCCGCTCCGCGATGGCGCGCACGCGGAGCTCCAGCTCGGTGTCGGCGTTCTCGGTGGTGAGGTGACATCGGCGAGCACCGTGGCGTACGGACCGGGGGCTGCGAAGACCGGCTCCAGGAACGAGAGGTTCATGACCGCCGCCTACCCGGCGACCTCGTCCTCACACCTCGCTCCCGGGAGGCGCGAGCAACCCCGCCGGGGCGGTGTCGGATGCGTTGGGCAGGGGTAGGCCGGTTCGCGACAGGCGGCTCCGCGCCGCTCGCACGAGCAGAGAGGACGAGGGATGAGCGAGCACGACACCCTGCCGCTGCCCGACTACGACCACCTCCCGGTCGAGGGGCTCACCTCCCGCATCCGGACGCTGGACGCCCAGGGCCTGGAGACGGTGCTGGAGTACGAGCGCGCCCACGCCAACCGGCTGCAGGTGGTGACGATCATGGAGAACCGGCTCCAGTCGCTGCGCGAGGGAGCGCAGCCTTCCGGCGGTGACCCGGCCGCCGCGGCCGCCGACGACCCGGTCGCGGCCTCCACCGGCTCCAAGGTCTCCGAGGCGACGACGGGGCCGGCGATGAACCCGCCGTCGCAGGGGGACCCGACCAACCCGGCGCAGCCCCGCTCCACCGGCTGATCGACTCCGGCGCGGACGAACCATGCGAACTCGTGGGGATCGGCGACCGATCACCACGAGTTCGCATGGCCGGGCGGCTCAGCCCTCCCCGGTGCCACCCGCGCCGATGTCGACCCCGAACGTGCGGGTGATGACGCCGGTACCCGTGCTCGGCTCGCCGTCCACGGTCAGCACGAGGTCCGCGGGCCGCTCGGCGGTGACGCGCACGCCCTTGCAGTCCGGCCCGCCCTCACCGCACTCGCCGTGGTCGGTCCCGCGCGAGGTCCGCCCGGTCCCGGTGAAGACGACGTCGACGGTGACCTCGCGCTGGGTGCTCGTGTACCCGCCCGGCCCCCAGCTGGAGCTGCCGAGGGTGACCTGCACGTCCTCGGCGACGGCCCGGCCGAGGTTGCGGTCGAAGGTCACGTCGTCGGCGTCCAGCTGGGCGTAGCCCGACGAGGACGAGGTGCAGCCCGACGGCGTGCACTGGGACGGCAGGTACAGCGAGAGCTGGCTGTACCACTCCCCCTTCGCGTAGCGGGACTGGCCCAGGGACACCTGCGCCGACCGCCCGTCCGGGAGGGCGACGTCCCCGTACGCGTAGTAGCTGAGCGACTGGGTGGCCTGGCGGGTGGACGAGCCGCCGTCCTCCTGGGGCGCGGCGGCCGCGACCGAGGGGACGAGGGCGAGGGCGGCGGCGATGCCGACCGGGAGGACGCGACGCAGCATGGGGGCTCCTGAGGAGTTCCGGTCCTCGCCGGTCGGCGAGGTCGCGCGACGCTAGCGGCCGGCCGTGGTCCCGCGCGGGACCTGCGCGACGGCCGGGACCCGTGGGACCAGGAGGGACGACTCGTCGCCCGCTCAGCCGCTGAACGCCGCGATGATGTCCATGACCGCCGGGCCCAGCAGCACGATGAACAGGGTCGGCAGGATGCACAGGATCAGCGGGAAGATCACCTTCACCGGGATCTGCATGGCCTTCTCCTCGGCCCGCTGGCGCCGCTTGAGCCGCATCACCTGCGCCTGCGTCCGCAGCACGTCGGCGATCGAGACGCCGTACGCGTCGGCCTGCACGATCGCGGCGATGAAGCGCCGCAGGTCCGGCACCCCGGTCCGCTCCGCCAGCGCGAGGTACGCGTCGCGGCGGGGCTGCCCCACGGCGATGTCCTGCAGCGTCCGCACCAGCTCCTCGGCCAGCGGGCCCTTGCCGTTCCTCCCCGCCCGCGCCATGGCCGACTCGAAGCCGAGGCCGGCCTCCACGGCGATGGTCATCTGGTCCAGGGTGTCGGCGAGCTCGAGCCCGATGGCCTCCTGGCGCTCTTGCCCGCGCGAGTAGAGCAGCAGCTCCGGCACGAAGTACGCCACCACCGTCACCGCGGCGGCGAGCAGCACCGCCGGCCCGCCCGGGTTCGCGCCGACCACCAGGGCGGACAGCCCGCCCGCGACGACGACGAGCACGAGCTTCGCGGCCACCAGCCGGGGCACCGGCCAGGCGGCCGGGCGGCCGGCCGTGCTCGCGAGCCGGTCGAGCCGGTCGACGGTCCCGCGCGGGGTCAGCCCGTCGGCCAGCCGGCGGAGCAGCCCCGGGCCCGCGGGACCGGCGGTCTCCCCCGGACCGGACAGGTCGATCCCGCGCAGCAGGTTGTCGCGGGCCCGGGCGGTGGCCGAGGCGGGGCGGGCCAGCAGCGCCCACCCGAGCAGGGGCAGGGCGGCGGCCGCGGCCACGACGGCGGCGACGACGGTGAGCGGCATCGAGGGCATCAGAACGTGATCGCCACGGTCTTCTTGAGCCAGAACCCGCCGACGGCGAGCATCACCGCCGCCGTCCCCAGCATCGCGTAGCCCATCAGGCTCTCGGTGAAGCCGGCCACGTACCCGGGGTTGCTCATCCAGATGAAGCCGAAGACGCCGAAGGGCAGCGCCATGAGGACGACCGCGGACAGCTTGCCCTCGGCCGACAGCGCCTTGACCTGGCCGCGGATGGCGGCCCGCTCGCGGATGGTGTCCCCCACGGCGTCGAGGACCTCCGCCAGGTTGCCGCCCACCTCGCGGTGGATGGTGATCGCCTGGGCGACCCAGGTGAAGTCGTCGCTGCCCATGCGCTGGGCGACCTCGTCCAGCGCATCGCCCAGGTCCCGGCCCACCCGGGTCTCGTTGATGATGCGGGCGAACTCCTCCGAGGTCGGGGCGGAGGCGTCGGTGGAGACCGCGTCCACGGCCCGCAGCAGGCTGTGCCCGGCCCGCAGGCTGCTGGACATGAGCTGCAGCGAGTCGCCGAGCTGGTCGGCGAACGCGGCCCGGCGGCGCCCCCTGCGGAAGGAGACCAGCACGCGCGCGCCGAGAGGGACCAGGAGCACCGCGACGACGCCGAGCAGCGGACCGCCCGCGAGCGCGCCGACCGTGCCGGCGCCGACCGCGACCAGGCCGGTGGCCAGGACGAAGTCCGGCAGGCTGGTCCGCATGCCGGCGCTCTCCAGCGCCGCGGCGCCCGCGGCCAGGCGGCCCCGCTTGAGCAGGACCTTCTCCACGGCGGCACCGGCCGCCGCACCTGCGCCGGCGAGCGCGGAGGTCGGCGGCGCCGTCGTCGGGTCGAGCCGGCTCAGCGGCACCTTGCCCGGTCCGCCCGGCAGCACGACGAGCGCGAGCAGCAGCAGCGCGGCGGCGACCGCGGCCAGGCCGAGGACCAGCAGCGCGGGTGACATCAGTTCCAGCCCCGGGTCGCCGCGGCCCCGGCCGCGCCGAAGACGCGCGGCGAGAGCGTGATGCCGAGCTCGTCGAACCGGTCGGTGAAGCGGGGGCGCACGCCGGTGGGGACCGGCTTGCCGAGGAAGCGGCCGGAGGGGTCGACGCCGGCGGCGTAGTCGAACAGGAAGGCGTCCTGGAGGGTGACGGTCTCGCCCTCCATGCCCTGGACCTCGGTGACGTGGGTGACCCGGCGGGTGCCGTCCCGCAGGCGGGTCAGCTGCACGACGACGTCGACGGCGGAGGCGATCTGCTCGCGGATGGCCCGCAGCGGCAGGTCCATGCCGGCCATGAGCACGAGCGTCTCCAGGCGGGCGATGGCGTCACGCGGGGAGTTGGCGTGCACGGTGGAGAGCGACCCGTCGTGACCGGTGTTCATCGCCTGGAGCATGTCCAGCGACTCGCCCCCACGGCACTCGCCGACCACGATCCGGTCGGGCCGCATGCGCAGCGAGTTGCGCACCAGGTCGCGGATGCTGACCGCGCCCTTCCCCTCGATGTTGGGGGGCCGGGACTCCAGCCGGACCACGTGCTCCTGCTGCAGCTGCAGCTCGACGGCGTCCTCGATGGTGACGATCCGCTCGCCCTCCGGGATGAAGGAGGAGAGCACGTTGAGCAGCGTCGTCTTACCGGTGCCCGTACCGCCGGAGACGATGATGTTCAGCCGGGCGTCGACGCAGGCGTGCAGCAGCTCGGCCATCTCCGGCGACAGCGTGCCGAAGCCGATCAGGTCGGTGACGGTGAACGGGTCCTTCGAGAACTTGCGGATGGTCAGCGTGGACCCGCTGAAGGCCAGCGGCGGGATGATCGCGTTCACGCGCGAGCCGTCGGCGAGGCGGGCGTCGACCAGCGGCGAGGACTCGTCGATCCGCCGTCCCACGCGGGACACGATCCGGTCGATGACCCGGCGCAGGTGCTCCTCGGAGGTGAAGAAGGCGCTGGTCCGGACGAGCTTGCCGTTCTGCTCGACGTAGATGTTCTCCGGGCCGTTGACCATGATCTCGCTGACCGAGTCGTCGTCCAGCAGCCGCTGCAGCGGGCCGAAGCCCAGCACGTCGTCGGCCAGGTCGGCGGTGAGCCGCTGCCGCTCCTCGGTGCTGAGGGGGACGTTCTCCTCCTCGACCACCGCGTCGAGCTCCCCGAGCACGATCGCCCGCAGGGCCTCCTCGCCGAGCGAGGTGTCGTTCATCCGGGCGCCCATGCGCTCGAACAGCGCCTTGCCGACCCGGTCCTTGAGACGGGCCAGCGCGTCGGTCGGCGGCACGGGCGCGGGCACGGCCGGGCGGGAGGTCCGGGCGGTGGGCAGGGCGAGGTCCTCGACGGACTGCCTGCCGCGGGCGGCCTCGAGGCGGTCGGCGAGGTTCATCGCGCCGCCGCCCGGTGCTTGGCCCGGTAGCGGCCCGCGGCCTTGAGCGGGGTGGCCTGGAACCGGGTGACCAGGCGGGTGAGCTCCTTGACCATCGGGTCGCGACGGCTCCCCGTGGCGATGAGCGGCACGCCCTGGTTGGTCGAGGCCGGCACCTTGTCCGACCGCGGCAGGACGACGTCGACGCCGGTGCCGATCGTCGTCTCGACGTCGCGCACCGACAGGCCGCCCCTGGGGTCGGCGAAGTTCATGACGACGTGCCGGCCCGCCGGGATCATGCACAGCTCGCGCAGCACGTCGAGCTCCTTGCGCAGCCCGCGCACGCCCGGCACGTCCATGCTGGTCAGCATCACGACGTCGGTGGCGCGGTCGAGGGCGGCGAGCGTCTGCTCGGACAGCCCCGGAGCGGTGTCGACGACCACGTAGCGGAACTCGCGGGCGAGAGCGGCCAGCAGGCGGGTGACGTCCTCGCCCCGGACGGTGTCGCCGGCCGCAGGCGACTCGGCGCCGCAGACGGTGAACAGCCCGCTGGGGTGCTGGGTCAGGAAGGTCTTGAGCACCATCGTGTCCTCGGCGGCGGGGCTGCGGACGACGTCGGGCAGCGTGTACTCGGGGGTCAGGCCGAGCGCGGACGCGACGTCGCCGAACTGGACGTCGAGGTCCACCAGGACGGTGGACTGGGGGGCGGCCGCGGTGAGCCCGAGGGCCAGGTTGGTGGAGACGGTGGTCTTGCCGACGCCCCCCTTGGGCGAGGCGATGGTGATGACGCGGCCGGTGTAGCGCGACGTCTCCTCCACGGGGCGGAGCACGCGGCGGCGGCCGCTCGCGGTGGAGCCGGCGCGGTCGACCGACGCCCGGAGGTCGGTGACGTCGGCGTCGGGCGACACCAGGTCGCGGATGCCGGCGCGCATGGCCGCCTGCCACAGCTGCGGCGTCGGCTCGGCGACCAGCACGACGCTGATCCCCGGACTCTGCACGTCCAGCCGGGAGGCGAGGCCGAGGGCCTCGTCGACGGTGGCCAGCGGGCCGATCACGAGCACCTCGGGCAGCTCGCCGTCGAGGAGCTGCTCGAACAGCCGGGACGGCTCCCCGGGCAGGCGCCCGGGGGGCAGGACCGACAGGTCGCCGTCGGTGGCCTGCTTGACCCGCAGGACGAGGTCCTCGTCGGCGGCGGCGAGCACGACGCGGCTCATGAGAAGACCTTCCCGTAGATGGTGTCCGGGGTGATGACCTCGGTGCCGGAGACGTCCGCCCCGGCCGGCTCGAGCGAGAGCCAGACGGTCCCGTGCTCCATGCCGAACACCACGGCCTCGGCCTGGGCGGCACTGACCGCGAGCGTGATCATCAGGCTGCCCGTCGGCGCCGGGCCGGCGCCGGAGGACGCCGTCTGGGTGCCGTCCTCGGCCGGGACGGCGACGGGCGCGCCCTGCACCTGGGTGACCAGCACCTGGTGCAGCACCGAGTGCGTGGCCGGCGGCTCGGTGCCCAGCGACACGAAGACGCCGACGGTGTCACCGGCGGCGAGGCGCCCGCCGACAGCCCGCTGCGGGTCCAGGAGCACCGAGACCTCCTGCAGGCCGGCGGGGGCCTCCACGATGCCCGGCGCGGTGACATCCTCGGGCGCGGCGAAGCGGCTGGCCAGCAGCTGCTCCCCCGGCTGGAGGTCGACCGTGGCCACCTGGCCGGCGATCTCGTCCAGCGCGGTGACGCGGCCGGGCACGGCGGCCTTCGCCGGCACCGGCTCGAGGGTCAGGAACTCGGCGAGCTCCTCCCCCGGCGTGCCGGCCGGGACCGGCTCGGCGACGACGAGCACCTCGACGGTGCGCGCGCCGGCCAGCGCGCGGGCGTCGGCGCCGCGCACGTAGGCCAGCAGGACCACTGCTCCGACGAGGAGCAGGACGAGTGCCGCGACGGCGGCGAGGATGCGACGTCTCACTGTCGGCCCCCTATCGGATCAGTCGGAGGACGGACGCGCCGAGGCTGGGCGCGTCAGGGCTGTAGTCCCAGGCGTCGGAGAGCTCGACGAACCGGGTGAAGTAGCCGCTCAGGCAGCGGTCGGAGCCCTTGCAGGGCGGGTTCCACGAGTACTGGCCCCCGAAGAAGTAGCCGCTGATCCTGAACGCGGCGTAGCCGTAGACGTGGTACTCGCCCCCGGAGCCGGTGCCGCGCACGGCGTCGTAGAGCGGGAGGAGCACCGTCTGGTTGCGCATCGCCGTGAGGTCGGCGACCTCGCAGCCCTTGGACGGGTTGTTGCCGGTCTCGGCGAGGAACCAGCCGTCGATGCGGCTGGTGGCGTGGCAGGTCCCGGGGTCGGCGGTGAGCCAGCCGAAGCTGCCGGGGATGGGGTTCCCGGACTTCGGCGAGTCGCACGGGGTCTCGGTCTTCTTCGGCAGGCCGACGTACTGCTCGGTCGTCACCGAGGGGCCACCGACCTGGTGGGTGAACTCGCAGTAGGAGAAGATCAGCGGCAGCAGCGCCGTACCGCCGCTGGGCGAGCCCCAGCCGACGGTCGCGGTGGCCGAGACGCCGGTGGCGTCGTGCCCGATGACCGGCGCGAACCAGTGCTCCTTGGGCGTGCTGCCGGTGACCGTGACGCTCAGCGGGTTCGTGCTGAGCACCGGCTGGCCGGCCGTGCCCTCGGGGTCGTTGGCGTCCAGCAGCGCGCGGGCCGTGGCGAGCATGTCGCCGCAGTTGCCCCGCGCGCAGTCCTGCGCGACCGCGAGGGCGGCGGCGTCGGCGCCCACCTGGAGGCGGGCGCGCTCGGCGTACAGCGCGCCGACGTCGACGGCGATCGCGGCGAAGCCGAGCAGCGGGACGAGGAGGAGGGCGACGACGGCGGCCGAGGCGCCCTCCTCGCGAGCGAGCCGCCGGCGCAGCCGGGTGGTCATCCGTTGCATCGCATGACCCCCCTTCCGGTCAGCTCCAGGCCCGTCCCGAAGAAGTCGGTCAGGAAGGGCATCTCGTAGGTGATGGTCAGCTCGACGCTGCTGCCGACGGGCCGGCCGGCGCAGGTCTGCGGGATGGCGATCTGCAGGTCGGTGATCGCGGGGTCCAACGTGCCGGCGGCGTTGCGCACCGCGGCGCGGGCGGCTGCCCTGTCGTCCTGCAGGGCCATGGTCCGGACGCCCTCGCGGGCAGCGGCGGAGATGGTGCCCTGCACCTGGAAGGCGCGGCCGAACTCGGCGATGCCGAGAACCAGGAGGAGCAGCAGCGGGACGACGAAGGCGAACTCCACCGCGCTCGCGCCGCGCTCGTCACGCAGCCGGGACCACATCCCCGTCACCACCTCCCTCCTCGTGCAGCGGCGCAGCGGCCCCCGGGCGGGGGCCGCTGCGCCGTCACAGCCGCGACCGGATCAGGTGTGGGTCAGCCGCCGGTGGTGCCGGTGCCGGCGCCGGCGCCCCCGACGGGGACCTCGCCCAGCTCGGTGCCGATGCCGTCGAAGAGGCCGGCGAGCTCGTCGCCGAGGGTGGTGACGGCGAAGATGATGGCGACGGCGATCAGCCCGACCATGAGGCCGTACTCGACGGCGGTCGCGCCCTTCTCCTCGTTGCGCAGACGGTCCTGCGCGAAGGCGACGAAGGTGGTCAGGGCGGTGAAGGGGTTCAGCATGCGGGGTTGCTCCCTGAGGTGTCGGCCGTCCGGTACGGGTCGGGTGACCCGGCCTTGCGGCTGTTGGGGGAGTTGTCGTGCGCCGCGGTTCGCCGCTTGAGCGTTCTTCACCCGGTCCACGGACACAGGCCCACCGTTGGCAGTACGCGACGTAGCGTCTGGTGACGCTGCGTAGCCGGATTTAGGTGGGGAGCGTGGCTGCCCAGCCGATCACGGCGGCCGCCCCGAGCAGCATCGCCGGGCCGAAGGGCAGCTCCCCGCGCAGGGTGATGCGGCGGGCGGCGAGCAGCCCGAGGGCCAGGACGGCCTGCACCACGAAGCCGGCGAAGGCACCGAGCAGCACCGCGGCCCAGCCCAGCCAGCCCAGGGCGAGGCCGAGCAGGGCGGCCAGCTTCACGTCACCCATCCCCATCGCGCCGGGCGACACCAGCGCCATCGCCAGGTAGACGGCGAACAGCACCACCGCGCCGAGGGCCGAGCGCAGCAGCTGGTCCCACGAGCCCTCGACCGCGGCCGCCAGGAGGAGCAGCGCGGCCGCGGCGGCGAGGCTCGGCAGGACCACCCGGTCGGGCAGCAGCCTGTGCCGCAGGTCGACGACCGCCAGCAGGACACCGGCCCCCGCGACCACGAGGAACGCCGGGAGCTCCCAGACGGAGCCGAAGCGGAGCGCCGTCGCCCCGAAGAGCAGCGCCGTCGCCAGCTCGAGCAGCGGGCGGCGGACCGCCGGACCGGACCGCTGCCCGGTCCCGTCCCACGGGAAGGAGCCGGCGGCCCGGTTGGCCGCCGCGCCCACGCCCAGCCCCAGGACCGCCGCCGCGGCGACCAGCGCGCCGGTCACGGCAGCGGCAGGGGTCCGGTGGTCACCCCGCCACCCTCGCACAGCCGGGTCCCCGCCCCCGGGAGCCGGACGCGTCGTCGACGCCGGACGGATCGGCCTCGCTTTCGAGTGGAGGACGGGCGCCCGGCGGCCGTTGACCACCACGAGACCTGTCGCACGGACGCGACGGGCTGCGGGGACCCACGGAGGCGGAGTTGACGTTGCGCGTCGTCAGCAACGTCGCGGCGATCAACGCGCACCGCTCCCTCCTCCGCAACGACGGCGCTGGGACGCTCGCGCTCGAGCGGCTCTCCTCCGGGATCCGCATCAACCGTGCGGCCGACGACGCGGCGGGGCTCGGCATCTCCGAGGGCCTGCGCTCCCAGGTCGGGGGGCTGGACCAGGCGCTGCGCAACACCCAGGACGGCATCAACCTGATCCGCACCGCGGAGGGTGCGCTGACCGAGACGACGGCGCTGCTCCAGCGCATGCGCGACCTCGTGGTCCAGGGGGTCAACGACGGCGCCATGGGCCCGACGGCCAAGGACGCCGTCCAGGTCGAGCTCGAGGAGGTCAAGGAGGCGCTGGACCGCATCGCGGCGACGACGTCCTTCAACGGCATCAAGCTGCTCGACGGCCACTACCGCGGCACCCTCCAGGTCGGCGCCCGGGCCGACGAGACGCTCACCGTCGCCATCGGCGGGCCGGGCGACGGGATGAGCGCCGAGGAGCTCGGCGTCGCGCACATCGCGGTGTCCGCCAACTCCGAGCGCCTGCCCCCTCCCCCGCCGACCGTGACGCGCGCGGTGTCCGACGAGGAGGGCACGGCGACGTCGTCGCGCATGTCGTTCTCCGGCGACTTCATCACGCCCGGCGTGCTCGAGGACTCCTACGCCCGGCTCACCGGGACGATCTCCTACAACGGACGGGTCTTCGACCTCGACAGCGTCGACTACACCGGCGACGTGACCGCCCAGGACTACATCGACACCATCAACCAGGCGGCGCGCGCGGCGCTGGGCACGACCGGCATGCCGGTCGTCGCGACCTCCGGCCAGCTGCTGCTCACCGGCGCCAACCCCGGTGCGGGCTCGACCGTCGCCGACGCCACGCGGCTCAGCCTGCGCTACTCCCTCGGCCACGGGCTGGGCGCCATCGACCTCGCCATCCGCCACGTCTCCACGGTCCGGGCCGGGCTGGGAGCGAGCGAGAACCGGCTCGCGCACACTGCGGCGTCGCTGGCGGTGGCCGCGGAGAACTCGTCGGCGTCGCTGTCCCGCATCCGCGACACCGACATGGCCGAGGAGATGGTCCGCTTCACCCGCAGCCAGGTCCTCTCCCAGGCCGCGACCGCCATGCTCGCCCAGGCCAACCAGTCGCCCCAGGGCATCCTGCGGCTGCTGAACTGAGCCGCGGCTGAGGAGGACGACGGACGAGTCGGCCTGTACGCCGGGTTCTGTCCACGGGCGCCTTGCGGCCTCCCGATGGGCGGTCATCCATCTAGGCCTGCCGTTGCCGGCAGGCTCGAGCGATCTACCCGCAGGCTCGGGCGGGCCGCCCTCGAACGCCTGCGCAGGACGACGGCGAACCGTCGTCCCTTCTTGATCTAGCTCCGGGTGGGGTTTACCGAGCCACACCGGTCACCCGGTGCGCGGTGGTCTCTTACACCACCGTTTCACCCTTACCGGCCGCCCTGCCGAAGCAGCACCGCCGGCGGTCTGTTCTCTGTGGCACTGTCCCGCGGGTCACCCCGGGTCGCCGTTAACGACCACCCTGCCCTGTGGAGCCCGGACGTTCCTCGGCGGCGAGGTCTCCCCCGCCGACGCGACCGCCCAGCCGACTCGTCCGTCGTGCCGGGCAGTCTATGCCGAGACCAGCCAGGGCCTGCCCCCTTGGGGGGAGGCCGGCACACCCGGGTTCACCCGTACCCGGCCGGAGCCGATGAACACCCCATGCAGGCTGCCCTGCGCGCCCGGCTGCTGCCCGGCGCGCCCGTGCTCACGACGGCGCTCGTCGTCGTGGCGGGCGTGGCGGGCCTGTTCGTGGGCACCGGCCGGCTGGAGGCGACCTCCCCGTCCGGCACCGGGCCGCTGCGGGTGCTGCTCACCCTGGTGCTGCACGGCTCCCTGCTGGCGCTCCTCGTGTGGCGCGCCCGCGCGGTCGTGCACGAGCGCCCCGTCTGGCTGCGGATCGCCGCCGGCGCCGTGCTGGTCGCCGGGTCGACGCTGCTCGGCCCCCTGCTGGGCCTGGTCCCGGCGGCCCAGCCCTTCGCGACGGCGGCGAACCTGTGGGCGCCGGTCCTCGCCTTCCCGCCGGTCTACGGCGGGCTGGTCCGCTGGAACCGCTTCAGCAGCAACCTGGCCGACCCCAACGACACCCTCAACGGCGCCTCCGCCGTGCTCGCGGTGGTCGCCGTCATCCAGCTCGTCACGCAGGTCGGCGGCGGGCCGCTTGCCTCCGCCCCCGCGGCGACGGCGCTGGCGGTCGGCGCCCACTTCGCCGTGTCGTTCGTCATCCTGGGCACGGTCGCCACGCTGCCGTTCCTGGGCGACATGGGCCGCGACCCCCGCACGTGGCTGGTCCTCGCCTCGTTCGGCGCCACCCTGGCCGGCAGCACCGCGGTGCTGCTCGCCGGCGGGAGCCCGGACACCTGGGCCTGGGTGACCGAGCCGGTCGCGGTGGTCTGCCTGGCGCTGGCCGCCGTGCTCCGCCCGGGGCGCTCCGAGCCCCAGCCCGCCGACCCGACGGCGTCCACGATCGGCGCCTTCGTCGTCATCGTCGCCTCCACCGGCGTGCTCCTGGTCGCCTCCGAGGCCGGCGTGACCGGGGCGACCGCCTGGTGCGCGGCGCTGGCGGCCACCGGCTCCGGCGTCCGGCTGCTGGTCAACGTCCGCGAGCTGGCGGTCCTGGCCATCACGCGGCGCGAGGCCCACACCGACGAGCTGACCGGGCTGGCCAACCGTCGCGCCCTGCTCCGCCGGGTGGAGGAGCTGGGCCGCACGGGGACGCCGCTGGCCCTGGCCCTGCTCGACCTGGACAAGTTCAAGGAGGTCAACGACGCGCTCGGGCACGCCGCCGGCGACGACCTCCTGCGCAAGGTGGCCGCCCGGCTGGAGACCGTGCTGCGCCCGGGCGACGTCCTCGCCCGGCTGGGCGGCGACGAGTTCGCCGTCCTCGCCCCCATGGACGCCGACGCCCCGCTGGCCGACGCCGCGCTGAGCCTCGGCCGCCGGCTCCACCAGCGGCTGGCCGAGCCCTTCCCGATCGAGGGCATGGTCATCCACTCCTCGGCCAGCGTCGGGCTGACCGTGTCTGGCGGCGGCGAGGACGACGTGTCGCCGGCGGAGCTGCTGCGCGAGGCCGACGTCGCCATGTACGACGCCAAGCGCACCGCCTCCGGTGCGGCCCTCTACGACAGCTCCCGGCACGCCGGAAGCAGCGGCAACCTCGCCCTCGTCGAGGACCTGCGCGCGGCGCTCGCCGGGGACCAGCTCGTCCTGCACCACCAGCCGCAGCTGGACGTCGCCACCGGCCGCTCGGTCGGCGTCGAGGCGCTGGTCCGCTGGCAGCACCCGGTCCGGGGGCTGCTCGGCCCGGGCGAGTTCCTGCCGCTGGCCGAGGTCCACGGCCTCATGGGCCAGCTGACCGAGGTCGTCCTCGGCCGCGCCGTCGCCCAGGCGGCGGACTGGCACCGGCGGGGCCTGGACCTGCGGATGTCGGTCAACCTCTCGGCGAGCAACCTGCTCGACATCACGCTGCCCGGCCGCGTCGCCGCGCTGCTGGCCGAGCACGGCCTGCCCGCCGGCCACCTGATCCTCGAGGTGACCGAGAGCGTGCTGCTCACCGACCCCGACCGCAGCATCGCCGTCGTCCGGAGCCTGGCCGACCTCGGCGCCTGCGTCAGCATCGACGACTTCGGCACCGGCTACTCGTCGCTGGCCTACCTGCGCGACCTGCCGGTGGGCGAGCTCAAGCTCGACCGCTCCTTCACCGCGGACCTGCTCACCGACGAGCGCACGGCGGCGATCGTGGCCAGCACCGTCGAGCTGGCCCACCGGCTGGGGCTGCGGGTGGTCGCCGAGGGCGTGGAGACGCCCGGGACCTTCACCCACCTGCGCTCGCTGGACTGCGACCTCAGCCAGGGCTACCTGCACTCCCGGCCGCTCCCGGCCGACCAGCTCGAGGAGTGGCTGGCCGCCTTCCCGGCCGAGGTGCCCCAGCTCCGGTGACCGCTCAGCCCCAGTAGAGGCTGAAGCCCACCCGGCGCCGCCCGTCCTCGGTCCGGGTGGACATGTCCACCACCTGCCGGGCCTGCTCCTCCACCGGGTCGTCCGACAGCAGCTCCAGGTACCGGCGGTGCTCGGCCAGCGAGGCCACGGCGAGCTCGACCGCCTCGCTGACGTCCACCTCGTGCGGCGGGTCGACCAGCGCGCTGACCGCGATGTACTTCACGCCCCGCCACGGCTCCTCCGCGAGGTCCGGGAAGATCCACTCGTTGCCGGCGTCGGCGACCGCGTCCAGGACGCTCTGCCCGAGCGCCTGGTGGTCGGCGGAGTTGAGGTAGGCCGGGGAGACGCCCGGGGGCGTCCAGGTGGGCCCGAAGTAGCCGGTGACGACGAGCTCGGGCCGGTGCCGCCGGATCGCCGCGGCCAGGTCACGGCGCAGCGGCGGACCGGGCACGAGGACCCCGTCCCGGTGGTCGAGGAACTCCACCTCGCTCACCCCCACGACCGCCGCCGACGCCCGCTCCTCCTGCTCGCGCAGCGGCCCGGCCTCCGCGGGCGGGACCCCCGCCATGCCCGCCTCCCCGCGGGTGGCCAGCAGGTAGCGGACCTCCTTGCCGGCGGCCGTCCAGACCGCGACGGCCGCGGCGATCCCGTACTCGATGTCGTCGGGGTGGGCCGCGACGACCAGGGCGCGCTGCCAGTCGTCGGGCATGGGGGCGGGAGGCATGGGGTGAGTCTGCCGCGCGGTCAGCGCCCGCGGGCGACGTCGAGCGCCGCGGTCACCATCGGGACCTGCAGCGGGAGACGGCCGATGGCCACCGCCATGGGCAGCGGCTTCCGCGGGATCACGCGGAAGGTGTGCAGGTGCGCCGGCACGAAGGCCAGCAGCAGCCCCGCGGCCGACCAGCCACCGAGCCGGCGGGTCGCCGGGACGGCGAGCAGCGCCGCGGTGCCGATCTCGGCGACCCCGGAGGCGAGCACCCACGTGCGCTGGTCGCCCAGCTCCGGCGGCACGAGCCAGTCGTACATCCGGGGCCGCACGAGGTGCAGGACTCCGCCCCCGCCCAGCAGCACGGCCAGCATCGACGCCTTGCCCGGCTTCCTCATGGGGCCACCGTAGGTTGGCCGGGTGTCCGCCGCTGATCTTGTCGTCGCGGCCGCGGTGTCCCTGCTGGCCGGCGTCATCAACTCCATCGCCGGGGGCGGGTCGCTGGTCCTCTTCCCCACCCTGGTTGCCCTCGGGCTCCCGACGGTGGCGGCGAACGTGACCAACTCCGTGGCGCAGTGGCCCGGCTACCTCGGCGGCGTCGCCGGCTTCCGGCACGAGTACGCCGGGCAGCGCGGCCGGCTGCTGCGCCTCGGCGCGGTCGCCGCCGCCGGCGGCGCCACCGGCAGCGTGCTGCTGCTGACCACCCCGTCGGAGGCCTTCGACGTCGTCGTCCCGGTGCTGGTCCTCCTGGCGGGCCTGCTGATCGCGGTGCAGCCGCTGCTCACCCGGCGGATCACCGCGCGGGCCGACGGCGGCCCCCGGCGGGACCCCGTGTGGCTGCACGTCGCGCTGTTCCTGGCGACCGTGTACGGCGGCTACTTCGGCGGGGCGCTCGGCGTCATCCTCGTCGGCGTCCTGGGCATCGGGCTGCACCGGCTGAAGCTGGCGAACGCGCTGAAGTCGGCGCTGTCGGCGGTCACCGCGACCGTCACCCTCGTCGTCTTCGGGCTGTTCGGCCCGATCGACTGGCTGGTCGTCGCCGTCGCCGCACCCGCGAGCCTCCTCGGCGGCTTCCTGGGGGCGCGCATCGCGACCCGCATCCCGGTGGCCCCGCTGCGGGTGCTGATCGTGCTGTTCGCCGTCGCCGTGTCGGCCTACCTCTTCGCGCGGGCCTGAGCCCTACCGCAGGTGGGCGGTGTCGTTCACCAGGCGGACGCTGGAGCGGCCGTCGGAGGCCCACGCCACCGTGCACAGCGACGCCGCCTCGAGGAACACCCGGTGGACGACGTCGTCGCCGGCGCCCAGCCCCGCCGCCAGCATCAGCTTGATGGGCGTGACGTGGCTGACCAGCAGCACCGTCCTCCCGGCGTGGCGGGTGAGGACCCGCTCCCGGGCCCGCGCCACGCGAGTGCTGACGTCGGCCACGGACTCCCCGCCGGGGGCAGCCACCCGCACGTCGGACATGAACCGGCGCACGGCCAGCGGGAACTTCTGCCGCGCCTCGTCGGCGGACAGGCCCTCGAGGTCGCCGAAGTCCAGCTCGACCAGGTCCTCGTCGAGCTCCACCGGCAGGCCGAGCACCGCGGCGACGGCCTCGGCGGTCTCCCGGGTGCGGCGCAGCGGGGAGGCGATGACGGCCTCGATTCCCAGCCCGGCCAGCCGGTGCGCGGCCGCCTCGGCCTCGGCGCGGCCGGTGCGGGACAGCGGCAGGTCGTTGCGGCCGCTGAACCGGCGCTCGGGGGTGTGCTCGGTCTGCCCGTGCCTCAGCAGGTGGGTGACCGTGGTGGTCACCGGGGCGGGGTCGGGCGTGGGCTGGACGTCGTCCTCCAGGACGACGGCCTCGGCGGCGGCGTCGCGGTGGACCGGCCGGCCGTCCATGGCGCTGTTGGCCAGCGCGTCGGCGGCGCCGTTCTGCGCCCGCGGCACCCAGGTGTAGCGGACCTGCCCCAGCTGCCGGGCGATCTGCTGGGCCTGCAGGGCGAGCTTCTGCATGTCGGGGTGCTTGACCTTCCAGCGCCCCGACATCTGCTCGACGACGAGCTTGGAGTCCATCCGGACCTCGACCGACGCCGTCGGGTCGAGGTCCAGCGCCGCCTGCAGGCCGGCTACCAGGCCGCCGTACTCGGCGACGTTGTTCGTGGCCCGGCCGACCGACGCCGCGCGCTCGGCGAGCACCCGCCCGGTCTCGGCGTCCCGGACGAGCGCGCCGTAGCCCGCCGGGCCCGGGTTGCCCCGCGAGCCCCCGTCGGCCTCCACGACGAACCGACGAGTCACGCCCGCTCCCCCGGGGCCGGAATGGCCATTCTGGCCCTCGTCACAGGCCGGACTCGGCCGTGCGGACGAGGATCCGGCCGCAGTTCTCGCAGCGCACGACCTCGTGCGGGTCGGCGTTGCGCACGGCGGCGAGCTCGCGGCCGTTGAGCTCGATGCGGCAGCCCTGGCACTGGCGGGCCTTCAGCATCGCCGCACCCGTCGTGCCGGTCTGGGTCCGGATCCGGTCGTAGAGGGCCAGCAGCGGCGCGGAGATCCCGCCGGCGACCGCGGCGCGGGCGGCCTCGTGCCGGTGGGTGCCGTCGGTCAGGTCGGCCAGGGCGTCGTCGCGCAGCTGCTCGGCCCGCTCCAGCTCGGCGCGGGCGGCGTCCCGGCCCTCCTGGGCGGCCCTCAGCGCCGCCTCGGCGGTCTCCAGGCTCTCCATCAGCTCGAGCTCCTGGTCCTCCAGGTCCGACTGACGGCGCGCCAGCGACTCCAGCTCGTGCTGCAGGTCGGTCATCTGCTTGGCCGAGACGCTGCCGGAGTCCAGCAGCGTCTGGTCCTTGGCCGCGCGCGTCCGGACCGTCTCGACGTCGCCCTCGAGCCGCTTCACCTCGCGCTGGAGGTCGCGCACCTCGGTCTCGGCGCGGACGACGTCGTCGGCGAGGGTGCGCTCCGCCTCGGCCGCCGCCTCGACGGCGACCGCCTCCGGCAGCGTGCGCCGGCGGTGTGCGAGCTGGGTGAGAGCGACGTCCTCAGCCGCCAGCTCCAGGAGCTTCTGCTGCTCGAAATGGTCGACCTTCACGCGGAGAACCTACCCGTGCGCCGCCGTCGCCCCTGCCGCTCGTCCGCGCTCAGCCGGCGGCGTGCCTGCCGCCGCCCTCCTCCTGCCCGGCCCGGCAGGTCCAGGGGTCGGTGCGCCGGGTGGAGACCTCGACCTCCACCCGCCCGCCGAGGTCGGCCCGCAGCACCTCGGCGGCGACCGGCAGCCACGGCCACTCGGAGGCGAAGTGGGCGACGTCGCAGAGCGCCGGCCCGGGCACCTCGAGGGCCTCGCTCACCGGGTGGTGCCTGAGGTCGCTGGTCAGCAGGACGTCGGCCCCGGCCGCCGCCGCGGCGCCCAGCAGCGACCCTCCGCTGCCGCCGCACACGGCGACCGTGCGCACGGCCCGGTCGGGGTCGCCGGCAGCCCGGACGCCACCCGCCGTCGCCGGCAGCACGCTCGCCGCGTGCTCGGCGAACGCGCGCAGCGTCATCGGCTCGGCGAGCCGGCCGACCCGGCCCAGGCCCGCGCGCGGGTCGGTGGCGTCGGGCTCCAGGGGGACGGCGTCGGCCAGCCCCAGGACGGCGGCGAGCGCGTCGTTGACCCCGTGCTCGGGCGCGCGGTCGGCGTTCGTGTGCGCCACGAGCAGCCCCGCGCCGGCGCGCACGAGGCGGTGGACCAGCCGGCCCTTCGGGTCGTCGGCCGGGACCCCGTGCACCGGGGTCAGGAAGAGCGGGTGGTGGGTGACGAGCAGCTGCGCGCCGGTCCCCACGACCTCGTCGACGACGGCGGCGGTGGGGTCGACGGCGAACAGGACCTTCGCCACCGGCTCGTCCGGGTCGCCGCACACCAGGCCGACGGCGTCCCAGCCCTCGGCGAGCGCGGACGGGTAGCGGGCGTCGAGGGCGTCGAGGACCTCACGGAGCAGCACGGGCACGGCTCCGCAGCGTAGGCGCCGACGACGCGACGGCCGCGGTGGAATGACAAGCTCATAACGTGGCGGAGGAGCGGCGTCGGGATCGGGGCCTGCGCGCGCCGGCCTGGCTCGAGGAGCTGCTGCGCACGACGCCGCCCCGGGTGCCGTGGCGCGACGTCGCCCGCTTCGCCGTCTCGGTGCCCGCTCCCCTCGCCGTCGCGATGGTGGTCGGTGGCGGGCTGGAGTCCGGCGCCGTCCTGGGTGCGGGCGTCTTCGGGACGATGGGCGCGCTCGCCGCCTCCCTCGCCCCGCAGCCCGGGCCGCTGCGGGACCGGCTCCGGCGGATCGCCGCGGCCACCACCTTCGGCACCCTCGGGCTGCTCGCGGGGCAGTACGCCACCAACGGCGGCTGGGAGCCGGTGGTGCTGATCGCGGTCCTGTCGGCCGTCGCCGCGCTGCTCAGCGCCGTCAACTCCGCGCTCTCGCTCGGTGCGCTGCAGCTGCTGGTCTACACGGCGCTGGCCTCGGGGCTGGTCACCGAGCTGTCGGCCGCCGGTGAGGTCCTCTTCTTCCTGTGCGGGGCAGCGTGGGCCACGCTGACCACCCTCGTGCAGGTCCGCACCGAGCCGGTCGACCCCGACCGCTCGGCCGTGGCGACCGTCTTCACCCGGATCGCCGAGCTGCTCACCGTCGCCGGCACCGATGCCGCCCCCGGCGCCCGCCGGGCGCTCACCACCGCGCTCAACGCCGCCTACGACCGGGTGATCCGCAGCCGCAGCAGGTCGGCCGGGCGCAGCCGGGAGCTGAGCGAGCTGGCCGGCGTCCTCAACGCCGCCGCCGTCCTGGTCGAGGGCGCCGTGGCCACCGCCAGCGCCGGCATCCAGGCCGACCCGCAGGACGTGGCGGCGGTGCACGCGCTGGCCGCCGCGGTCTCCGGCAGCCGGCCGCTGCCCGCCGAGCAGCCGCCCGAGCGGGACCAAGGCCACCCGGCGCTGCGCGCGGTCCGGCACGGGGTGCGGCTGGCCTGGAACGTCGTCGGCGACCCCGAGGAGCGGGCGCGCGCGGCCGCCCTCCAGCCGACGGTCAGCCTGCCCGCACGGCTGCGCGACGTCGTCGACCGGACGCTGGCCAGCGCCGACGCCCGGGGGTTCGCCGTCCGGCTGGCGCTGTGCATGTCGATCGCCGAGGTCGCCCGCCAGCACCTGCCCTTCGAGCGCCCCTACTGGGTGCTGCTCACCGTGGCCATCGTGCTCAAGCCGGACTTCGGCTCGGTCTTCACCCGGGCCGTCCAGCGCGGCGCCGGCACCCTGCTCGGGGTCCTCCTGGGCTCGGCGCTGCTGGCCGTCCTCCCCCGCAACGGCTGGGTGGTCGTGGCGCTGGCCTGCTCGGCCGCGGTGCTGCCCTGGGCGCGGGACACGAACTTCGGCCTGTTCTCGGTCTTCCAGACGCCGCTGATCATCCTGATGCTGGACCTCGTCCTGCCCGGTGGCCCCGGGCTGGTCGGTGCGCGGCTGGTCGACACGCTCGTCGGCTGCGCGATCGTCCTGGTGTTCGGCTACCTCCTGTGGCCGCAGACCTGGCGGGCCCCGCTGGACCAGGCGCTGCGCGAGGCGGCCCTCGCCCTCGACGGGTTCGTCGACGCCGCGTTCACCGGCAGCCCGGCCGAGCGGCGCCGGGCCCGTCGGCGCAACTACCGGGCGCTCACCGAGCTGCAGACCCAGCTGCAGCGGCGCCTCGCCGAGCCGCCGCCGATCAGCACCCGCGCCGCCGCCTGGTGGCCGGTCATCGTCCAGCTCGAGCGCGCCTCCGACGCCGTGACCGAGGCGGTCATCGCCACCCGCGGCGGGGAGCCGGCGCCCGACCTGGCCCAGGTGGCCACGCTGCGGCGGGCGATCCGCCGGCTCGAGGACGACGTCCGGGAGCACCGGCCGCCGGACGACGCGGAGCTGCACGCCGACGGCGTCCTGGCACCCCTGGCCCGCGAGGTCGACGCCGTCCGTCGGCTGGTGCGCGAGTCCACCCCCTCCTGGCGCGCCCCGCACTGACGGCCGCCGCCGGCCGGGCTCGGGTTGCGCCGCGAGCCGCGGCGTCCTGGGATGGCGCGGTGCCCAGCGACCTGCCTCCGCTGATCCTCCCGCCGCTCACCGACCCGGCCCCGCCGGGATCCCGGGTGGTCCGCACCGACGACGGGGTGGACCTGCACGTCGAGCTCGACGGCCCCGCCGAGGGCGGTGGGCCGGCTGGAGACGGTGCGCCCCTCACGGTCGTCTTCTCGCACGGCTTCACCGCCCGGCTCGCCGAGTGGGAGCTGCAGCGGCTCGCGCTGCGCGACCGCTACCGGCTGGTCCTCTGGGACCAGCGCGGGCACGGGCGCTCGGCGGCCACCCCCCTGCCCGACGCCACGATCGACCGCACCGGCCGCGACCTGGGCGAGGTCCTCGACGCCGTCGTCCCGTCCGGGCCGGTCGTGGTGGTCGGGCACTCGATGGGCGGGATGAGCATCATGGCGCTGGCCCGCCGGCGGCCCGAGCTGTTCGGCACCCGGGTCGTGGGTGCCTTCCTCCTGGCGACGTCGGCGGGCGGGCTGGTGGAGTCCGGCCTCCTCGGGTGGCTGCTCAAGCTGGTCCGCCGTCTGCACCTGCTGCCGCTGTACCTGCGGCTGCTGCAGCTGACCGCGCCGCTGCTGGAGCGGTTCCGCTGGCGCGGCAGCCCCTTCGGCCGCTGGTTCACCCGGCGCTTCCTCTTCGGCAACCGCGCCGACGCCGACCCCACGAGCGTCCGGCTGGTCCAGACCCTGCTGGAGGAGACGCCGTTCCCCGTCACGGCCGCCTTCTACGCGACCTTCCTCGACCACGACGAGTACGCCTCGCTGCCGGTGCTGAGCCGGGTTCCGGTCACCGTCGTCGCGGCGACGCACGACCGGCTGACGCCCGTCGGGCACGGCCGGCGCCTGGCCGAGGAGATCGGGCCGGGCGCCGAGCTCGTGGTCGTCGAGGGAGCCGGTCACAGCGTCAACCTCACCCGCACCGACGTCGTCGACCGCGCGCTGCTGGACCTGCTCGCACGGGTGGAGAACGGCGAGCGACGGGCCGGTTGACCAGCGGTTGAGCGGGGCATGCAGGATGTGGCCGCCGCCACATGTCCGAGTTGCGCGTACTCCGCGACACACCTAACTTCGGCGGCCAACCGAGACCGTGCGACGGCCCCTACCGAGCTGAGGTACCGGGGCGGCGAGGAGCGAGACGTGGACCGCATGAGTGCCCTCGACAGCGGGTTCTACTTCGCGGAGAGCGAGAACACGCCCATGCACGTGGGGTCGGTCGCCGTGTTCGAGGGGCCGGCCCCGACCTACGGCGACGTGGTGCGCCTGCTGCTCAGCAAGCTGCCGCTGGTCCCCCGCTACCGCCAGCGGGTGCGCGAGGTCCCGCTGCAGCTCGGCCGGCCGATGTGGGTGGACGACCCGCACTTCCAGATCCTGTACCACGTGCGGCACACCGCCGTCCCGTCCCCGGGGTCGGACGAGCAGCTGCGCAACCTGGCCGGCCGCGTCCTCGGCCAGCGCCTCGACATGGCCAAGCCGCTGTGGGAGCTCTGGCTCGTGGAGGGCCTCGCCGAGGGCCGCTGGGCGATCATCTCCAAGGTCCACCACTGCATGGTCGACGGCGTCGCCGGCACCGACCTCATGCAGCTGATGTTCGACCTCACCCCCGACGCCAAGCACGACGAGCCGCGCGACTGGACCCCCCGCCGCGACCCGTCCAGCGCCGCGCTGGTCGCCGGCGCGGTGACCGAGGCGGTGACCCAGCCGCTGCGCACCCTGAGCTCGCTGCCCACCGTGGGCAGCGCGGTCCGCAGCGCGAAGAGCATCGCCGACTCCGGCCGCACGCTCGCCCAGACGCTCCCCTCGCTGGCCAAGCAGGCGATCACGCCCACCGCGCGGTCGCTCAACGGGCCCATCGGCCCGCACCGCCGCTGGGCCTGGACGGAGGGGAACTTCGACGAGTTCAAGGAGGTCCGGACCGCGCTCGGCGGGACGGTGAACGACGTCGTCCTGACCGCGATCACCCGCGGTTTCCGCGACCTCCTCAAGGGCCGGGGCGAGCTCTCCTCGGAGAACCTGGTCGTGCGCTCGATGGTCCCGGTCTCGGTCCGGTCGGAGAAGCAGAAGGGCACCCTCGACAACCGCGTCTCCGCCGTCTTCGTCGACCTGCCGGTCGGCGACCCGGACCCGGTGTCGCGGATGCAGACCATCCGCGGCCAGATGGACGAGTACAAGCAGGCGATGCAGGCCGTCGACGTCCCCTCGATCATCTCGATGGGCGACTTCGTGGCGCCCACGCTGCTGTCGATGGGCGTGCGGGCGGCCGTGCAGGCCGGCCAGATCTGGTGCCAGGCGGTGACCACGAACGTGCCGGGCCCGCGGGTGCCGCTGTACGTGCTGGGACGGCGGATGTGCACCGCGCACGCCTACGTGCCGATCGCCGGTGGGACGCGCTGCTCCATCGGCATCTTCAGCTACCTGAAGACGATGACCTTCGGGATCAACGCCGACTTCGACGCCTTCCCCGACGTCGACGTCCTCTCCGGGGGCATCCGGAGCGGCATCGAGGAGCTGCTGGAGCACGCCCGGGCCGAGAAGGCCACGCCCGACGTCACCCAGCCCGCCGGCGCGGTGCCGGCGGGCAAGGCGGCGGCCCGGTGAGCCCGGCGAAGCAGCGCCGCACCAGCGCCTCCGGGGGCAGGCGGAAGAAGGCCGACCGGGCCGGCCTGACCGTGGCGGTCACCGGCCCGACCGGCACCTTCGGCGAGGGCCTGCTGCCGCTGCTGCAGGCCGACGACCGGATCGGCAAGGTCATCGGCATGGCCCGGCGGCCGTTCGACCCGGCCGAGCGCGGCTGGACGAAGATGGAGTACCGGCAGGGCGACGTCCGCGACCCCGAGGCGCTGCGCGAGGCGTTCCGCGACGCCGACGTCGTCGTCCACCTGGCCTTCATGATCACCGGCAACGCCTCGCGGGAGACCACCCGGGCGATCAACGTCGACGGCACGCTCAACGTGTTCCGGGCCGCCGCCGCCGTCGGCGCCCAGCGGTTCGTCTACGCGTCCTCGGTCGCGGCGTACGGCTTCCACAGCGACAACCCGGAGCGCATCAGCGAGGAGTGGCCGGTCCGCCCGGCGGCGCGGCTGTTCTACGCCCAGGAGAAGGCCGAGCTGGAGCACCTGCTGCAGGAGGAGTCCGGTAACGCCCCCGACCTGGACCTGTACCTGCTGCGCCCGCCGGTGGTCGTCGGCCCGCACGCGATCGGCGGCAAGGACGTGCTCCCCGGCCCCCTGGCGCCGCTGGGGCGCCGCCTGTTCGACCGGCCGCGCCGGCTGCCCGTCCCGGTGCCGCTGCTGGTCCCGGAGCACCCGCTGCAGTTCATCCACGAGGAGGACGTCGGCCAGGCGCTCCTGCTGTGCATCGTGGGCGCGGGGCCGGCCGGGGCCTACAACATCGCCGGCGACGGCGTGCTGACGGCCGCGGACGTGGCGCGCGAGTTCGGCGCCCTGCCCATCCCGCTCCCGGCCGCCCCCGCGCAGGCCGCCGCTCGGGCGGTGTCCCGGCTGCCCTTCCTGCCGCCGGTCGCCGAGTGGGTCGAGGCGGCCAGCCGCCCGGCGATCATGGACACCACGCGGGCGCGCGAGGAGCTCGGCTGGCGCCCGCGCTACACGGGCCTGGAGGCGTTGCGCGACACGCTGCGCGAGGGCTAGCGGACGAGGGCGGCGTCCCGCAGCCAGGCGAGCACCTCGGTGGCCAGCCGCCGGGGCTCCTGGAGCTGCGGGACGTGGCCGACGTCGGCCCACTCCGCGTAGCGCCACGCGGGGTGCCGGCGGGAGATGTCGCGGGCGGCCGCCACGGGGACCAGCCGGTCGCGGTCGCCGTGCACCAGGAGCACCGGCACCGAGATCGAGGCCATCGCCTCGCGGTAGCGCCGCGGGTCGGCCAGCAGCCGCAGCAGCGACCGGGCGGCGCCGAGGAACGCCCGGTCCATGCCGGCGACGTCCTGGCGCTCCTCGAGCAGGGTGACCGACCGGTCGATGACCTCCGACGGCACCTCGTCGGGGTCCACCCCGCACAGCTGCAGCATCTCGCGCACGCGGGCCAGGGCCGACTGCCGCTGCCGGCGCCACCACAGGAACCGCTCACCCACGAAGGGCAGCGCGTACAGCGCGAAGGTGACCGCGACGAGCGGGTCCAGAGCGCGCCGCGGGCCGGGGACGGCCGGGTCGAGCAGCACCAGCCCGCGCACCTGCTCGGGGTGCTCACCGGTCACGAGGATCGAGATCATGCCGCCCATCGAGTTGCCGACCAGCACGGCCGGCTCGCCGACGACCTCGGTGAGGAAGCGGTGCAGCACCGCGACGTTGGCGGAGACGCTGGCCTGCCGGTCACCGGGCTCGCTCCGGCCGAACCCGGGGAGGTCGACGGCGAGGACCCGGGCCTGCTCGCGGACCAGGGGCGCGAACAGGTCCCAGTTGAGGTGCGAGCCGCCCAGCCCGTGGACGAGGACCAGCACGGGGCCGTCGGCCGGACCACCGAAGTCGACGTAGTGGACCGGCCCGCCCAGGTCCACCGTCGCGCTGCGTCCGGTCGTGCCGTGCTCGCTCATGTATGGCCCTCCCCCCGATGCGGTGCGCCCGTACGGTGGCACGTCCTGCCAGTCGGCGCAGCCCCGGGGCGGTGGCGGATGAGGCGGAACGCCTACGTCCGATATGACGCAGGACACAATTCGGCAACATATGCCTGCGGCGTTCGTAACGACACGTGTGAGCCAGGCCGCATCTTGGTACAGCCCTTCCACGAACGGACGGCAGCCAGGAGGACGACGTGGCACGACAGCAGGGTGACGGTCCGGCACTCCCCCTCTACCTCACCGAGCCGGGGCGTGCGGTGGCCGAGCTCGGCCTGTACCTGGCTGCGCGGCCCCTCGAGCCGCGGCTGCCGAAGGGTGACGGCCACCCCGTGCTGGTCCTTCCCGGCCTGCTGGCCGACGACAACTCCACCCGCGCGCTGCGTGCCGTGCTGCGCCGCCAGGGCTACCGGGTCCACGGCTGGGGCCTGGGCCGCAACATCGGGCCCACGGCCGTGTGCGTCAACGGCCTGCAGGACAAGCTCGAGTACCTGCACGGCCGCTACCGCCGCCCGGTCTCGGTCATCGGCTGGAGCCTGGGCGGCATCTTCGCCCGGGACCTCGCCCGGCGTAACCCCGACGCCGTCCGACAGGTGATCACGCTCGGGAGCCCCTTCCGCATCGAGCGGCACAGCCAGAGCCGGGCCACCAAGGTCTTCGACCGGTTCGCCCACCTGCACGTGGAGCAGCGGCCGTTCCCCCTGGAGTCCGAGGGCTGCCCCCTCCCGGTGCCGGCGACCTCGATCTACTCGCACTTCGACGGCATCGTGCACTGGCAGACCTGCCTGAACGTCCCGGGCGAGCGCTGCGAGAACATCGCCGTCACCGCCAGCCACCTCGGCATCGGCCACCACCCCGCGGCCATCTGGGCGGTCGCCGACCGGCTGGCCCAGCCCGAGGGCACCTGGAAGCCCTTCAAGGCCCCGGCGTTCCTCCGCCCCGCCTTCCCGAAGCCGGCCACGCCCGCGGCTCCGGGCCCGGTCGACATCACCGCCCAGCCCGCCGCCTGAGGGCCGCCGGCTCAGCCGGTCACGAAAGGGTCCACCGCCCGGCGGAACGCGTCGGGCTGCTCGACCCACGGGAAGTGCCCGCAGCGGTCGACGGTGACCACCTCGCCGCGCGGGAACAGCCGCGCCACCACCCGGGGCGGCGTCGGTCCCACGGGGTCCTGCGCCCCGGCGACCACCAGCACCGGTGCCGACACTCCCGCGCACCTCCCGACCAGGTCCTCGGGCGGCGGCACGCTGAAGTACGCCCGGATCGCCTCGACGTCGTACCGCTGCGGGGCGGCGTGCGCACGCTCCCGCGCGGTCCAGGCCGCGTAGCTGAGCGGCATCACCGACTGCACGTACGCCGTGTAGGACTCGCTGCCGGTGAGGTCGGGGCCCCGCTCCCTCGCGGCCAGGGCCGCCTCCACCGCGGGGTCGCCGCGCCGGGCGTCCAGGACGGCGTCCCCGTCGGCCACCGCGCCGGGCACGACGCCCGCAGGTGGGGTGACCAGCAGCAGCCGCTCCACGCTGCCCGGGAAGCGCGCCGCCCAGGCCAGCGCGAGCCGCGTGCCGGCCGAGTGGGCGGCGAGCGCCAGCCGCTCGACCCCCAGGTGCGCGCGCAGGGCCTCGACGTCCTCGGCCTGCCGCCAGTACGAGCCGGCCTCCGGCTCCGCCGGCCGCGGCGACTCCCCCACCCCGCGCAGGTGCGGCAGCAGCAGGGGCCGGACACCGGACAGCCCGGCCAGGTCGCCGAGGTAGCCGGGCGGCAGGCAGGCGCCGCCGGCGACCACCACCAGCGGCGACCGGCCCCCGGCGCCGACCAGGTCGTAGGCGAGCGGCGTGCCGTCGGCTGCGGCGTAGGTGGGCACGACGGGACCGTAGGCGGCGGTCCGTGGTGGGCGCGACAGGATTCGAACCTGCGACCACTCGCTTGTAAGGCGAGGGCTCTACCGCTGAGCTACACGCCCCGCGCGGCCCAGGGTAGGTGCCCCGGGCCGCGTGGCAGGTCGGTCAGGCCGCCAGCTGGGCGACGGCGTCCTTCCAGCCGGACTGCTCGCGGGCGTCGCCGGGCTGGTTGACCTCGGCGAAGGCGATGGCGCCCTCGGCGTCGACGAGGAACGTGCCCCGGACGGCCATGCCGGCCTTCTCGTTGAAGACCCCGTAGGCCTTGGCCGTCTCGCCGTGCGGCCAGAAGTCCGACAGCAGCGGGAAGTCGAAGCCCTCCTGCGCCTTGAAGGCCTTGAGGCTGAAGACCGGGTCGGTGCTGATGGCCAGCACCTTGACGCCGGCGTCGGTGTAGGTGGCCAGCTCGTCGCGCAGCTGGCACAGCTCACCGGTGCAGATGCCGGAGAAGGCGAACGGGTAGAAGACCACGAGAACCGGGGTGCCCCGCAGCTCGGCGAGGGACACGACCTGCTTGTCCTGGTCGGGAAGGCTGAACTCGGGGGCGCGGTCGCCGACGGAGAGGGTCATGGGGCGATCGTGCCGCACCGGGGCCTCGCCCCGGTGACCGGGTTCAGCGGCGGCTGCGAGCGGCCTTCGGCGTGACCAGGCGGATGCCCGACCAGTCCTTGGCCGCGGAGATGCTGCTGGTCTGCGAGAGCCCCGCCGTGGGCGCCACCTCGGTGACGTCGCCGGGCTCGACGTGCCCCGGCCGGCCGGACTTGGGGACGAGCAGCCAGACGACGCCCTCGTCGGCCAGCGAGGTCAGGGCGTCGGTGAGGGCGTCGAACAGGTCGCCGTCGTCCTCCCGCCACCACAGGACCACGACGTCGGCCACCTCGTCGGTGTCCTCGTCGACCATCTCGCTGCCGGAGGCCTCGATGATGGAGTCGCGCAGGTCCTCGTCGGCGTCCTCGCTCCAGCCGAGCTCCTGCACGACCATGCCCGGCTTGATGCCCAGCCGGGCCGCCATGCCGGCGCTGTCGACGCTCATCCCTGCTGCTCCTCCATACGTGATCCTGCTGGTCCGCTGTGACGTGGATGGTGCCCTGTCGGGCCGCTGACCGCGCGGGGACGCGTCACGGGACGACCGGGTGGACGACGTGTCCGGGCCGGGAGCCGAGCGGGCACGAGCCGACGGCGGACACGACCAGCGGGAGAACCACCCGCACCCTGGTCATGTCACCCCTCTCGCTGCGTCGACCCGCCCGCCGTCCGGCCGTCGGTGGCCGGGCATCCGGGGCGGCGTCGCCGAAGACGAGGCACCGCAGGCGGAAGCGTAGGGCATGACGGGCACGGCGCAAGCCTGCGCGCACAGGGCCGACAGCGCGCGGACACCGCCCGGGCGCGACACGCCTCCCCGCCCACATCGGCACGAGACGTGACGGCGGCCGCTCCGGCGGTGGACGATGGGGGCATGAGCGCACCGCAGCAGACGGACGGCGACCCCGCCCGCGACGCAGGCCAGCCCCGCCCGGTCATCACGAGCGGGCTGCCGAGCCAGCTGATCGACACCGACCCCGACGAGACCCAGGAGTGGGTGGAGTCCCTCGACGCCGTCATCGACCACGCCGGTCGGGGCCGGGCCCGATACCTGATGCTGCGGATGCTGGAGCGCAGCCGCGAGCAGCAGGTCGGCGTCCCCTCGCTGCGCAGCACCGACTACATCAACACCATCCCGCCGGAGCGGGAGCCGTACTTCCCGGGCGACGAGCACATCGAGCGCCGCATCCGCGCCTACATCCGCTGGAACGCCGCGATCATGGTGCACCGGGCCCAGCGCCCCGGTATCGGCGTCGGCGGCCACATCTCCTCCTACGCCAGCTCGGCGTCGCTCTACGAGGTGGGCTTCAACCACTTCTTCCGCGGCAAGGACCACCCCGGCGGCGGCGACCAGATCTGGTTCCAGGGGCACGCCTCCCCCGGCATCTACGCGCGTGCCTTCCTCGAGGGCCAGCTGACCGAGCAGCAGCTCGACGGCTTCCGCCAGGAGGTCAGCCACCCCGGCGGCGGCCTCTCCTCCTACCCGCACCCGCGGCTGATGCCCGACTTCTGGGAGTTCCCCACCGTCTCCATGGGCCTCGGCCCGCTGAACGCGATCTACCAGGCGCGGTTCAACCGCTACCTGCACGGCCGCGGCATCAAGGACACCTCCGACCAGCACGTGTGGGCCTTCCTCGGCGACGGCGAGATGGACGAGCCCGAGTCGCTCGGCGCCATCGGCCTGGCCGCCCGCGAGGAGCTGGACAACCTCACCTTCGTCGTCAACTGCAACCTGCAGCGGCTCGACGGCCCGGTGCGCGGCAACGGCAAGGTCATCCAGGAGCTGGAGTCGTTCTTCCGCGGCGCCGGCTGGAACGTGATCAAGGTGATCTGGGGCCGCGGGTGGGACAAGCTGCTGGCCGCCGACCGCGACGGCGCCCTGGTGCACCTGATGAACCAGACGCCGGACGGCGACTACCAGACCTACAAGGCCGAGGACGGCGCCTTCGTCCGCGAGCACTTCTTCGGCCGCGACCCGCGCACCCGCAAGCTCGTGGAGGACATGAGCGACAAGGAGGTGTGGGACCTCGCCCGCGGTGGCCACGACTACCGCAAGGTCTACGCCGCCTACAAGGCCGCGATGGAGCACAAGGGCCAGCCCACCGTGATCCTCGCCAAGACGATCAAGGGCTGGACGCTGGGCAGCCACTTCGAGGGCCGCAACTCCACGCACCAGATGAAGAAGCTGACCGCCGAGGACCTCGCCGGGTTCCGCGACCGGCTCTACCTGGACATCCCGGACTCGGCGCTGGACAAGACGCTGCCGCCCTACTACAAGCCCGACCCGGACTCCGACGAGATGCAGTACATGCTCGAGCGGCGCCGCGCCCTCGGCGGGGCGGTCCCCCGCCGCCGGTCGGAGGCCAAGGCGCTCAAGGCGCCCGACGACAAGGCGCTGGAGGTCCTGCGCCGCGGGTCGGGCAAGCAGGAGGTGGCGACGACGATGGCGTTCGTCCGCCTGCTCAAGGAGCTGCTCAAGGACAAGGAGCTCGGCCCGCGCTTCGTGCCGATCATCCCGGACGAGGCCCGGACCTTCGGCCTGGACTCCCTCTTCTCCAGCCACAAGATCTACAACCCGGCCGGCCAGCGGTACACCTCGGTCGACCGCGAGCTGATGCTGGCCTACAAGGAGTCCGAGCAGGGCGTGATCCTGCACGAGGGCATCAACGAGGCCGGCTCCACGGCGTCGTTCACCGCCGTCGGCACGTCGTACTCCACCCACGGCGAGCCGATGATCCCGATCTACATCTTCTACTCGATGTTCGGGTTCCAGCGGACCGGTGACGGGTTCTGGGCGGCTGCCGACCAGATGACCCGCGGGTTCATCCTGGGCGCCACGGCCGGGCGGACGACGCTCAACGGCGAGGGGCTCCAGCACGAGGACGGGCACTCGCTGCTGCTCGCCCACACCAACCCCGCGGTGGTCTCCTACGACCCGGCCTTCTCCTTCGAGGTCGCCCACATCACCCGCGACGCGCTGGTCCGCATGTACGGCGACGACCCGGGCGCCCCGTTGGGCGGGCACCGCTCGCCGGACGTCATGTACTACCTGACGGTCTACAACGAGCCGTTCAGCCAGCCCGCCGAGCCGGAGGGCCTGGAGGTCGCCGACCTGCTGGCGGGCATGTACCGCTACGCGGAGGGGCCGGCGACCGAGGGCGGGCGCAAGGCGCAGCTGCTCGCGTCCGGCGTGGCCGTGCCGTGGGCGCTGCGCGCGCAGGAGCTGCTGGCGGACGACTGGAACGTCTCGGCCGACGTGTGGTCGGTGACGTCGTGGGGCGAGCTGCGCCGCCAGGCCGACGAGGTGACCGAGCACAACTTCCTGCACCCCGAGGAGGAGCCGAAGGTCCCGTTCGTCACCGCGAAGCTGGCCGACGCCCAGGGCCCGGTCGTGGCGGTGTCGGACTGGATGCGCTCCGTCCCCGACCTGATCGCGCCCTACGTCCCCGGTGGGATGTCCACGCTGGGCACCGACGGGTTCGGCCTCTCCGACACCCGCCCGGCGCTGCGCCGGCACTTCCACGTCGACGCGGAGACGATCGTGGTGCGGACGCTGGCCACGCTGGCCGACAGGGGCGAGGTCGAGCGCTCCGTCGTCCGGCAGGCGGTGGAGAAGTACCAGGTGCGCGACGTGCAGGCCGCCCCGGCCGAGGAGCGGACGGACCCGAGCCCGGCGACCTGACGCAGGCCCGGGAACGGGAGCCGGCGGCGCAGACCCCCCTGCGCCGCCGGCTCCCGTCCTAGACCTCCGGAGCCTGCCGGTGGCGCCGGAGGACCTCTGCGTAGGCGCGCCCGCTGTCCTTGACGGTGCGCCGCTGGGTCGCGTAGTCGACGTGGACCAGGCCGAAGCGCTGCGCGTACCCCCGGGCCCACTCGTAGTTGTCCAGCAGCGACCAGGCGAAGTAGCCGCGGACGTCGGCCCCCGCGGCGATCGCGGTGCTCACCGCCTCGAGGTGCCGGAACAGGTAGTCGGTGCGCTCCGGGTCGTGCACCGCCCCGTCGTCGGAGACCTCGTCCTCCCACGCCGAGCCGTTCTCGGTGACGACCAGCGGGAGGCCCGGCGCCTGGTCGGAGATCCACAGCAGCAGCCGGGTGAAGGCCTCGGGGCTGATGCCCCAGCCCATCGTCGTCGTCGGGCCCTCGGGCTCCAGCTCGACCACGTCCTCGGCGCCGATGAACGAGGTCGGCCGGTCCGGGGGACGGACGCCGACCTGCACGGTGGACTCGAAGTAGTAGTTGACCCCGAGCCAGTCCAGCGGGGCGGCGATCACCGCGAGGTCGCCGTCCTCGACCGGCAGCGGCGCGCCGGCGCCCTCCAGGTCGGCGACGACGTCGGCGGGGTACTCCCCCGTGACGATCGGCAGCAGGAACATCCGGTTCTGCTGGCCGTCGAGCCGACGGGCGGCGTCGACGTCCTCGGGCCGGTCGCTGGCCGGCGTCATCGGCGTGAAGTTCAGCGTGACGCCCGCGCTCTCCACCCCGCGGGCCCGCAGGGCCTGGGTCGCGAGGCCGTGGCCGAGCAGCAGGTGGTGCGTGGCGCGGGCCGCGGCGACGGCGTCGCGCTCCCCCGGCGCGTGCTGGCCGGACATGTGGCCCAGCAGCGCGCTGCACATCGGCTCGTTCAGCGTCGACCAGTGGCGCACCCGGTCGCCCAGCGCGCCGTGCACGACCTCGGCGTAGTCGGCGAAGCGGGCCGCGGTGTCTCGGGCGGCCCAGCCCCCGGCGTCCTGCAGCGCCTGCGGCAGGTCCCAGTGGTAGAGCGTCAGCCACGGGTCCACGCCGTGGTCGAGCAGCTCGTCGACCAGCCGGCGGTAGAAGTCCAGGCCCCGCTGCTCGACCCGGCCGGCCCCCTCGGGCAGCACCCGCGCCCAGGCGACCGAGAAGCGGTACGCCGACAGCCCGAGCTCGGCCATGAGCGCCACGTCCTGCGGGAAGCGGGTGTAGTGCTCGACGGCGACGTCGCCGGTGTGCCCCTGGAAGGTGCGGCCCGGGGTGTGGCTGAAGGTGTCCCAGATCGACCGGCCGCGGCCGTCGACGTCGACCGCCCCCTCGATCTGGTAGGCGGCCGTGGCCGCGCCGAAGGTGAAGCCGGGCGGGAAGCGCAGCGCGATGGCGAGGTCGGGTCGGGCGTCGGTGGTGGTCATGGGCGTGCGTCTCCTCGACGGTCGGGGGGATGGGGCGGTGGGTGCGGCGCGGCCGCGGTCAGTCGACGCGTGCCTGGGTGACCGGGTCGAAGACGTGCAGGGAGTCCTCGCGGGTGCGCAGCCAGACGGTCTGCCCGGGCACGGGCACCTGCCGGGGGTCTATGCGGACCACGACACCGGAGCCGCCGACGCCGGCCTGCACCCCCTCCGGCGTGGTGTAGAGGTAGGCGTCCGAGCCGAGCTGCTCCACGACGTCGACGACGACCGGGACGCCGTCCCCGGGACCGCCGAGGTCCAGGCACTCGGGGCGGAAGCCGACCGTGACGCGGCCGGTGCCGGCCGACGCCCGCGACAGCCGGTCGCGGTCCACCGGGAGGACCGACGTCCCGACGCGTACGCCGCCGTCGACGGCCTCCCCGGTGACGATGTTCATGGCCGGGGACCCGATGAAGCCGGCGACGAAGACGTTCGCCGGCCGCTCGTAGATCGTCGCCGGGGTGTCGCACTGCTGCAGCAGCCCGTCCTTGAGGACCGCCACCCGGTCCCCCATCGTCATGGCCTCGACCTGGTCGTGGGTGACGTAGACGGTGGTGGTCCCCAGGCGCCGCACGAGCGCCGCGATCTGGGTGCGGGTCTGCACCCGCAGCTTGGCGTCGAGGTTGGACAGCGGCTCGTCCATGAGGAACACCTGCGGCTGGCGCACGATCGCCCGGCCCATCGCCACCCGCTGCCGCTGGCCGCCGGAGAGCGCCTTGGGCCGGCGCTGCAGGTAGTCCTCGAGGTCCAGGATCCTGGCCGCCTCGGCCACCCGCTGGGCGATCTCCGCCTTGCCCACGCCGGCGAGCCGGAGCGCGAAGCCCATGTTCTGCTCGACGGTCATGTGCGGGTAGAGGGCGTAGCTCTGGAAGACCATCGCGATGTCGCGGTCCTTGGGCGGGGCGTCGGTGACGTCGCGGTCGCCGATGCGGATGGCGCCGGTGTCGACCTCCTCCAGGCCGGCCAGCATCCGCAGCGACGTCGACTTGCCGCAGCCCGACGGCCCGACGACGACGAGCAGCTCGCCGTCCTCGATGCGCAGGTCCAGCGCGTCGACCGCGGGGCGGTCGGACCTGGGGTAGATGCGGGTCGCCTGCTCGAAGGTCACGGTCGCCATGGGTCGGTCCTCTTCCGGGAGGGAGGGGTGGAGGGGCTGAGGAGCAGTGGGGCGGCGCCTCGCGCCGCGCCGCCGGGGCAGGCCGTCATCCCTTGACCGCGCCCTGCATGATCCCGCCCACGATCTGCTTGCCGAGGATCGTGAAGACGACCAGCACGGGCAGGGTGCCGAGCAGGGTGCCGGCCATGATCACCGACTGCTGGGGCACGTAGCCCGAGCCGAGCCCGGCCAGCGCGACCTGCACCGTGGGGTTGGCGGTGGTCAGCGCGATGATCGGCCAGAAGAACTCGTTCCAGGCGGTCAGGAAGGTCAGCATCGCGAGCACCGCCATCGCCGGGCGGGCGACCGGGACGACGATCGACCAGAAGATCCGGAACGTGGAGGCGCCGTCCACGCGCCCGGCCTCGAGCAGCTCGTTGGGCAGGGCGCTGATCAGGTACTGCCGCATGAAGAACACGCCGAAGGCGCTCACCAGGGTCGGCAGGATGACCGCCTGCAGCTGGTTCACCCACTGCAGGTCGGCGATCATCATGAACAGCGGGATCACCGACAGCTGGGTGGGCACCATCATCGTGCCGACGACCAGCGCGAGCAGCAGCCCGCGGCCGCGGAACTGCAGCTTGGCGAAGGCGAACCCGGCCAGCGTGCAGAAGAGCACGGTGCCGACGGTGATGGCGCCGGAGACCAGCACCGAGTTGAGGATCGCCTTGCCGATGGGCGCTTGGTCCAGCGCCGCGGCGAAGTTGTCGAACAGGCTGGCGTTCGGCAGGAACGGCGGCGGGCTGGCCGCGAGCTCGGCGTTGGTGTGGGAGCCGGCGACGACCGTCCAGTAGAGCGGGAAGATCGACACCAGCGCGGTGAGGGTGAGCACCGTGTAGGTCACCGGTCCGGCCTTGCCGGACTTCCCACCGCGGCCCTTGCGGGCCCGTCCGCCCGCGCCGTCGGCGGCACGGCCGACGGGGCGTACCTCGGTGGTGCCGGTGCCGGGAAGCGTGATGGTCATGTCCGGCCCCTACCGGTCGGCCCGGGCGCGGAGGCGGCCGACCACGGCGTTCAGCCCCACGACGAGCAGGATGATCATGAACATGGCCCAGGCCGTGGTGGCCGCCTGGCCGATGTGGAAGTTGCTCCAGCCCTGCTGGTACATCAGCAGGCCGAGCGTCTGGTACTGCCCCGACGAGCCGCCGGAGGTGGTGCCGTTGCCGGCGAACAGCAGCGGCTCACCGAACAGCTGGACCGCGCCGATGGTCGAGACGACGATCGTGAACACGATCGTCGGGCGCAGCGACGGGATCGTGACGTGCAGGAACTGCTTCCACCGGCTGGCGCCGTCGATCTCCGCGGCCTCGTAGAGCTCGCCGGGGATCGACTGCATCGCCGCCAGGTAGATCAGGGCGTTGTAGCCCGTCCACCGCCAGGTGACGATGACGGCGATGGCGAACTGGCTGCTCCAGGTGCCGCTCTCCCAGTCGATGCGCTCCAGGCCGACCGCCTCGAGGGCGGTGTTGATCAGCCCGTAGTCGCGGCCGAAGAGCTGGGCGAAGACCAGCGTCGCGGCGGCGATGCTGGTCGCGTAGGGCATGAGCATCACGGTGCGGAAGAAGGTCCGCCCGCGGAGCTTGTAGTTCAGCAGGTGGGCCAGGCCCAGGGCCATGCACAGCTGCGGCACCGTGGCGAGGACGCCGATGGTGAGGGTGTTCCGGGCGGCGTTCCAGAAGAACTCGCTCTGCAGCAGGTTGCGGTAGTTCTCCAGGCCCACGAACGTGCCGCCGTCGATGTCGGACAGGCTGGTCCGGTGCAGGGACACCCAGGCGGTGTAGAGGAACGGGTAGAGGCTGAACGCCCCGAAGACGAGGAAGAAGGGGGCGACGTAGGCGTACCCCCAGCGGTTCTGGCTGAGCCGACGCCGGCGGCGGGGCGGTGGTGGCGGGGCGGCGGGGCGGAGGGGCGCTGCGACGAGCGCCTCGGCGGGGCTCTGGCTCGCGATGGTCATGCGGGGCCTCGAGGAGTTCGGGGGCGGACCGGGGTCCCCCGGGACGGCCGGGGGCGGCGAGGTGCCGGTGCAGGTGCCCGGGAGCGGGATCGCTCCCGGGCACCGCGTCCGGTGGGGCGTGCCGGGCGGGGGTCAGCCGCCGATGGCCTGCTGCGTGGCCTTGATCGCGTCCTCGAAGGCGTCGTCGGGCTTGGTGCCGCTCGACGCGATGTCGGTCAGGGCGGTGGTGAACGCCTCCTGGATCTGGGTGTCGTACGGCCCGATAGGCGTCCGCTTGATCGCCGCGGCCGACTTCCCGAAGATCTCGCCGGTCGGTGCGCCGCTGAAGAACTCGTCGACGTGGCCGACGACGGCCGGGTCCTCCGCCGCCTGCGGGCTGGAGGGGAAGTGCCCGGTGCGGGTGAAGAGCTTCACCTGCTGCTCGGGTGCGGTCAGCCACTCGACGAGGTCCTTGGCCGCCTCCACGTTCTTGCCGCTGGAGGGCACCCCGAGCCACGCCCCGCCCCAGTTGGCGGCGGACTCGCTGGAGCCCGGGAGCGGCGCGACGTCCCACACCCCGGCGCGGTCCTCGCCCATCTGGGACTTGATGTAGCCGAGCATCCAGGCCGGGCAGGCGATCGTGGCGAAGGCGTCGTTGGGGAAGGCGGCGACCCACTCGTCACCGAACTGCGACAGGTTGGCGGTGAGGCCCTCCGCGGCCGCCTGGCTGGCGTAGCCCCACGCCGACTCGACGCCGTCGCTCTCCTCCGGGATGGGGTTGCCGTCCTCGTCGTTGTAGGCGGTCTCGCCCTGGTAGACCGAGGCCGAGAAGATGCTCGCCGGGCTGTCGACGAAGGCGCTGTCCGCGGGCTTGGTCGGCGAGGCCTCGTAGCGGCGGGCGACCTCGAGGTACTCGTCCCACGTCGACCACAGCTCGCCGAGCTCGGCGCGGTCGGTGGGCAGGCCGGCGGCCTCGAACATGTCCTTGCGGAAGCACATGGCCTCCGGGCCGGCGTCGGTCCCCAGGCCCACGACCTTGCCGTCCTGGCTGCTGGCCTGGCCCCACTTCCAGTCGTAGAAGTTGGCCTCGAGCTCCTCGGCGTTCTCCTCCGCGCCGAAGTCGACGAAGGCGTCGGCGTGGTTGGCCACGACGTCGGCGATGAACCCGATCTCCAGGCCCTGGATGTCGTCGAGGCCGGAGCCCGCGGCGAGGCGGGTCTGCAGCGACTTGTAGTACGGCGCGGACTGGGCCACGGTGTTCTGCTTGATCGTGACGTTCGGGTGGAGCTCCATGTACTCCTCGTAGAGCCCGGCGTTGTCGAAGTCGAAGGTGCCGAACAGCCCGAGGGTCAGGGTGACCGGTGCGTCGGGGTCGTACGGGCCGTCGTCTGCGGCGCCGGAACTGCCGCAGGCTCCGGTGAGCAGTGCGACGGCGACCGCCGCCGACGCCGCCTTGGTCCCTCGCGGACACGGACATGGCAGACCTCCTGGTCGTCGGCCGCACCCACGGAGGGACGGGCTCGAGGGTCCGTCGTGAGAACGCTCTCACGACCTGACGGCGGCCAGAGTGGCCTGAGTCACAATCACCTGTCAAGGGGATCGTGGAAACGCTTTCACGGCGCTACCGTTGCGCTGCCGCCCCGGCTCCCGGGGCGACGGACCGGGACGGCCACCGAGCCGGGAGGGACGGCCATGACGACCACCGGCACGCGGGTCGGCTCCCCCACGCTCGACGAGGTCGCCCAGCTGGCCGGCGTCTCCCGGGCCACGGTGTCGCGGGTCGTGAACGACTCGCCCCGGGTCAGCCCCGAGGCGCGGCTGGCGGTGCAGGCCGCCGTCGAGGCGCTGCGCTACGTGCCCAACCGGATGGCCCGCAGCCTCGTCACCCGGCGGACCGACACGATCGCGCTGGTCCTGTCGGAGTCCAACACCCAGGTCTTCTCCGACCCGTTCTTCGCCAGCATCGTGCGCGGGCTGTCCGCGCGCCTGGCCGACACCGACCTCAACCTCGTCCTGCTGGCCGCCCGCGGGGAGCGCGAGCAGGAGAAGATCGGCCGCTACGTGCGGCAGGGCCACGTCGACGGCGTCATCCTGATGTCGCTGCACAGCGACGACCTGCTGCCCGACATCCTCACCGGCACCCGGCTCCCGCTGGTGCTCTCCGGCCGGCCGCTCGACGGCCGGCCCATCGCCTACGTCGACGCCGACAACACCGGCGGCGCCGCGGCCGCGACCGGGCTCCTGCTCTCGCTGGGCCGCCGCCGCGTGGCGACCGTGACCGGGCCGCAGGACATGGTGGCCGGGCTCGACCGGTTCGCCGGCTACCGCGCGGCCGTGGAGCGGTCGGGCCGCCCCGTCGACCCCGCCCTGGTCGCCGCCGGCGACTTCACCGAGGCCGGCGGGATGCGGGCCATGACCGAGCTGCTGGAGAGGGCGCCGGACCTCGACGCGGTCTTCGTCGCGTCCGACCCCATGGCCGTCGGCGCCGTGCAGGCGCTGCGCGCGGCCGGGCGCCGCGTGCCCGACGACGTCGCCGTCGTGGGGTTCGACGACGCCGCGGTGGCCGCGGCCTGCGACCCCCCGCTGACCACCGTGGCGCAGCCGCTCGGCGAGATGACCACGCTGATGGTGGAGCTGCTGCTGGACCAGATCGAGCACGGCGAGCGGTCGGTCGAGACCCGCGTCTGCGACACCGCGCTCGTCCGGCGCGCCTCCGCCTGAGCGCCGCCGGTCAGCCGGCCAGCGCCTGCAGCGCCATCTGCGCGTAGAGGGCGACGCCGGCCGGCAGCGGCTCCTCGTCGAACACCACCAGGTTCGAGTGGTTGGCCGGCGCGGTCGCCGGGTCCAGCCCGGGCGGGCAGGCCCCGAGCCAGGCCATGACGCCGGGGACCTGCTGAAGCACGTAGGAGAAGTCCTCCGCGCCCATGAGCGGCGCGGGCATCAGCACCCCCGCCTCCCGGCCGAACAGCGTCGCCGCCGTCTCCAGCACCTGCGCCGCCGCGGCCGGGTCGTTCACGGTGACCGGGTAGCCCTCGAAGTGCTCCCAGTGCAGCTCCATCTCGTGCGCGGCGGCGACGTGCGTGGCCACCCGCTCCACGGACGCCACCATGTCGGCCCGCCGCTCGGCCGAGAGCGTGCGGATCGTGCCCTGGAGCACCGCGGTGTCCGGGATGACGTTGTTGGTCGAGCCCGCCTCGATGTGCGCGACGGTGACGACGGCGGGGTCGAAGACGTCGACCCGGCGGGTGACCATCGCCTGCAGGGCCAGCACGATCTCGGCGGCCACCGGGATCGGGTCGGCGGCCTTGTGCGGCTCCGAGGCGTGCCCGCCGCGCCCGCGCAGCGTCATGCGCCACTGGTCGGCCGCAGCCATCACCGGGCCCGGCCGCAGGTTGACGGTGCCGCTCGGCATGGTCGAGGAGACGTGCAGCGCGAACGCGCCGCTGACCGGCGCCTCGGGGACGACGTCGAGCAGCCCCTCGTCGAGCATGTACCGGGCGCCGTGGAAGCCCTCCTCCCCCGGCTGCGCCATGAACACGACCTGCCCGGCGATCTCCTCGCGCAGCTGCGAGAGCACCCGCGCGGCGCCCACCAGCATCGCCACGTGGGTGTCGTGGCCGCAGGCGTGCATGGCGCCGGGCACCTCGGAGGCGAAGGGGAGGCCGCTGTCCTCGTGCACCGGCAGCGCGTCCATGTCACCGCGGAGCAGGTAGGTGGGGCCGGGCCGGGCCCCGCGCAGCACGCCCACGACCGAGCTCGTGGAGGTCCCGGTGGTCACCTCGAGCGGCAGCTCGGCGAACGCCTCCAGCACCGTCGCCTGGGTCTGCGGCAGGTGCAGGCCGATCTCCGGGTGCCGGTGCAGCCGGCGGCGCAGCTCGATCGTGCGGTCGGCGTCGGAGTAGGCGGCGGCGAGCAGGTCGGAGGGGCTGGTCGGCATGCCTCCACTGTCACACGGCCCAGGACGGCCGGCCGGTGTCGACCTCCCAGACGACGACCGTCGCCGGCTCGGCCACCCGCACCGGCCCCGCGTCCTGCCGGGCGACCCCGGACGCGGTGGCGACCAGCACCACCCCCGCGGGGACCACCAGCTCCTCCCCCGGCTCCGCGCGGCCGAGCCAGAGCCGGGCGTCCGGGCGGCGCAGGTCCAGCCGGCCGGCGGGCGCACGGTGCACCTCGTGCGAGGTCGGCGCCGCGGCGTCGGCGCTGCGCAGGTAGCACTGCAGCACCCGGGCGCCGGCTGCCCCGGCCACCTCGTCGTGCACCAGCCCCTGCCCGGCGCGCAGCACCGCGACGTCCCCCGCGGCGACCGTCGCCCCCTCGCCCCAGCGGTGGGTGACCGCACCGGCGAGGACGACGGCGACGACGTCGACGGCGCGGTGCTCGTGCCGGCCGTAGCCCTCCCCCGGCGCCAGGCGGTCGTCGGCGACCCGCAGCAGCGGGCCGAGCGAGCCGTCGTCGGGGGCCAGCACGACGTGCTGGTCGGGGCCGCTCACCGGGGCGGGAGGGCGGCGCGACCACCCGGGAGCGCGTCGAGCAGCACGGCCACGAGCAGGCACCAGGACAGCCCCAGCGCCCAGCCGCCCAGGACGTCGGAGAGGTAGTGCACGCCCAGCCACATGCGGGTGAGCCCGACCAGGACGACGAGGACGACACCCGCGGTGGCCCACAGGCGCCGCGACGCCGACGTCAGCCAGGGCCAGGCGAGGACCAGGGCGACGGTGACCAGGGCGGCGATGCCCGAGGAGTGGCCGCTCGGGTAGCTGAGCGACTCGTACCGGGCCCCGCCGTCGTCGAAGGGCGGGCGCACGCGGCCGAAGTAGTCCTTCAGCAGCGCCGTCACCGGGCTGACCAGGCCGGCCGAGAGCACCACCCAGGCCACGGTCCGCCAGGCCCGGCGGCGGGCCAGCCACACCACCACCGGCAGGAGGAGCACCAGCCGGACGGCGGACAGGCCGGGCGCCGTGAGCGTCTCGAGCAGCCAGTCCAGCGCCCGGGCGCGGTCGTCGCCGGCGTACAGCGCCTCGCTCACCGCCGCGTCGAGGCGCAGCTGCGGTGCGAACCCCGTCCGCACGCCGGCACCCAGCAGGGCCACCAGGGCGAACCCGGCGACGGTGGCCACCACCAGCCCGGCCGGGACGGCGGCACGCGCCCGGGTGACATCCGCGGTGCCGACCGGGGGAACGCTCACCGGTCCACTCTCCCCCACCACTGGGCGGCGTGACACGCTGACCGGGTGAGCCGGGTGAGCAACCGCCCACCGTCGGAGGCCACCCTCCGCCGGCTGGAGCGCGCGTCCGGGTCGTTGGCCACCCAGGCCGTGGCCCGGATGGACGAGGAGCTGTCCTGGTTCCGCGCCATGCCCGCCGACCAGCGCTCCTGGGTCACGCTGGTGGCCCAGGCCGGCATCGCGTCGCTGGTCGAGTGGTGCCGCAGCCCGGGCCGCCCGCCCAAGCTCACCGGCGAGGTGTTCGGCGCCGCCCCCCGGGAGCTGGCCCGGACCGTGGCGCTCAAGCAGACCGTGGACCTGGTCAAGGTCACCGTCGAGGTGGTCGAGGAGCGGGTGTCCTCGGTCGCCGAGCCCGGTGACGAGGACGCCCTCCGGCTGGCCGTCCTCCTGTTCAGCCGCGAGGTCGCCTTCGCCACCGCGCACGTCTACGCCAGCTTCGCGGAGAACCGGGGCGCCTGGGACGCCCGGCTGGAGGCGCTCGCCGTCGACGCGCTGGTGCGCGGCGAGCGGACCGACGAGCTGTCGGGGCGCGCCGCCGCGCTGGGGTGGGCGGCCACCACAACGGCGGTGGTCGTCGTCGGCCCGGCCCCGACCGACGTGGAGGACCCGCACGCCGCGGTGCGGCGGGCGGCCCGCTCGGTGCGCTGCGACGTCCTCGTCGGCGTGCACGCCGAGCAGCTGGTCGTCGTGCTGGGCGGGGAGCACGACCTGGAGCTCGCGGCGGACCGGGTCAGCGAGGAGTTCGGCGCGGGCCCGGTCGTCACCGGGCCGGTCGTGGAGGGGCTGAGCCGGGCCGGCCTCTCCGCCGCGGCGGCGCTGGCCGGCCTGCGCGCGGCCCGGGCCTGGCCGGAGGCGCCGCGGCCGGTGTCCGCCGACGCGCTCCTGGCCGAGCGCGCCCTGGACGGCGACCCGCTGGCCCGGGCCGCGCTGCAGGAGCGGGTGGCCGCACCCCTGCGGGCCGCCGGGGGTGGCGTGCTGGAGACCGTGCGGGCGGTCCTCGCCAGCGGCGGGAACCTGGAGGCCAGCGCCCGCGCGATCTTCGTGCACCCGAACACCGTGCGGTACCGGCTGAAGCGGGCCGCAGAGCTCACCGGCGTCTCGGCGACCGACCCCCGCGGGAGCTGGACCCTCCAGGTTGCACTCGCCCTCTCCGCCCTCGCCGACGAGCGCTCGCTCTGGCACTGACCGTCCGAACCCCACCACGGACCGGGTCGCCACGAGGCTGTTCTGCTGCATGTGTTGGAGGGTTCCCACAAAGATCACCGGTGGGCTTTCGTATCGCAGCCCACCGCGGCCGAGCCGGATCACTGGCACGGTGAGGGGGTGCTCGCCGTCCTCGCCCCGGGTCAGGGTGCGCAGAAACCAGGGATGCTCACCGACTGGCTCGACCTCCCGGGCGCGGAGCCGTTCTTCCGCTGGGCCGGGGCCATCGCCGGCGCCGACCTCCTGACGCTGGGCACCGAGGGTGACGCGGAGGCGATCAAGGACACCGCGGTCACCCAGCCGCTCGTCGTCGCGATGAGCCTCTTCGTCGCCCGCGAGCTGGGCGGGCTACCGGGGCCGGTCGCGCACACGCCGCACGCGGGGCGCGACGTCGTCATCACCGGGCACAGCGTCGGCGAGCTCACCGCCGCGGCGCTGGCCGGCGTCCTCTCCGTCGAGGCCGCCATCGCGCTCACCGCCGTCCGTGGGCGGGCCATGGCGGCGGCCTGCGCGCTGACGCCGACCGGCATGTCCGCCGTCCTGGGCGGCGACCCCGACGAGCTGCAGGCCGCACTGGACGAGCACGGGCTCTCCGCGGCGAACTACAACGGCGGCGGGCAGGTCGTCGTCGCCGGCCCGCTGGACGGGCTGGACGCGCTCAAGGCCCAGCCGCCGGCCAAGGCGCGGGTCATGCCGCTGTCGGTCGCCGGCGCCTTCCACACCTCCTACATGGCACCGGCCCGCGAGGAGCTGGAGGGGCTGGTCGGCGGTCTCCGGCCGGCCGACCCCAGCCGGCTGCTGCTCTCCAACGCCGACGGCGCCGCGGTGGGCTCGGGCGCCGAGGCGCTGTCCCGCCTGGTCAGTCAGGTCACCAGCCCGGTCCGCTTCGACTCCTGCCTGGCCACGATGCGCGAGCTGGGGGTGACCGCGGTGATCGAGCTGCCGCCGGCCGGCGCGCTGGCCGGGCTGGCCAAGCGCGAGTGGAAGGGCGCCGGCATCGAGATCCTCGCGGTCAGCAGCCCCGCCGACCTCGACCGCGCCCGCGAGCTGATCGCCGCCGAGCGCGGCCGTGCCGAGGCCGAGCACCTCCCCGACTGGCGCATGGTCGTCGCCCCCGCCCGCGGGACGGTGAGCCCGGCCGAGATCGCCGAGGGCACGCACCTGCCCGCCGGCACCCCGCTCGGCTGCATCCGCGGCCGTCGGGAGGAGGTCAACGTCTCCGCCGGCTACGACGGCGTGCTCGCCGAGTGGCTCGTGCACGACGGTGACCTCGTCGACGCCGGCGACCCGATCGCCCGGCTCTACCCGGAGGTGTCCTCGTGACCACCATCAAGCCGGCCGAGGGCGCCCCCGGCGCCCGCATCCTGGGCGTCGGCGGCTACCGGCCGCGCCGCCGGGTCACCAACGACGAGCTCGCGCAGGTGATGGACACCAACGACGAGTGGATCCAGAGCCGGGTCGGCATCGCCGAGCGGCGCTGGGCCGAGGACGACGAGACCCTCGTCGAGATGGCGGTTGCGGCCGGCGGCAAGGCGCTGGCCGCCAGCGGCCTGGCCCCCGACCAGGTCGACCTGGTGATCGTGGCCAGCGCCAGCCTCCGCCACCCGATCCCCGGCATCGGCCCGCAGGTCGCTCACCGGCTGGGCATCCCCCGCCCGGGCGCGTTCGACCTCAACGCCGGGTGCGCCGGGTTCTGCTACGCCCTCGGGCTGGCCTCCGACGCGATCCGCACCGGGTCGGCCCGCCACGTCGTCGTCGTCGGCGTCGAGCGGCTGACCGACGTGACCGACCGCAACGACCGGGCGACGGCGGTGATCTTCGCCGACGGTGCGGGCGCGGTCGTGGTGGGGCCCTCCGACGAGCCGGGCATCGGCCCGGTCGCCTGGGGCAGCGACGGCGACCAGTACAGCGCCATCGAGATCGACGTCGAGTCGGCGTTCCTCACGATGGCCGGCCAGGCCGTCTACCGGTGGGCGACGACGCGGCTGACCGAGACGCTGCAGGAGGCGATGGACAAGGCCGGGGTGACCGCCGCGGACATCGACGTCTTCGCCCCGCACCAGGCCAACCTGCGGATCATCGAGTCGATGGCCAAGAAGCTCGGCTTCGGCGAGCGGACCGTCATCGCGCGCGACATCGTCCAGGCCGGCAACACCTCGGCCGCCTCCATCCCGCTGGCGCTCGGCGCGCTGCTGGAGTCCGGCGAGGCGAAGTCCGGCGACCTGGCGCTCGTCCTCGGCTACGGCGCCGGGCTCACCTTCGCCGGCCAGGTGCTGCGGCTGCCGTGACGCCGCGACGGAGCGATGCTCCCCCCAGTCCCCGGGACACCTGGTCCCGGACGACGACGGCGCCCCCGACCGGGGTCGCCGTCCCATCCGAGAGAGAGGACCCCACGTTGGCCAGCACCCAGGAGATCCAGGCCGGGCTCGGCGAGATCCTGGAGGAGGTGGCCGGCGTTGCGCCCGCCGACGCCACTCCGGAGAAGTCGTTCACCGACGACCTCGACGTCGACTCGCTGTCGATGGTCGAGATCGCCACCGCGGTCGAGGACAAGTTCGGCGTCGCCATCCCCGACGACCAGCTGGCGAACATCAAGACCGTCGGTGACGCGATCAGCTTCATCGAGAGCAACCAGGGCTGACGGCCCGGGGTCCCGCCGGCCGACCGCCGGCGGGACCCGCCACCCGCCCGGCCCACCGGCCGCGGCGCCCCCGCACGCAGCACGAGGAGATCCCATGAGCGCGCCCACCTCCGACGTCGTCGTCACCGGCCTGGGTGCCACCACGCCGCTCGGCGGTGACGTGGCCAGCACCTGGGAGGCCCTGCTCGCGGGCCGTTCGGGCGTCAGCCGGATCACCGACGACTGGGTCAAGGAGTTCCCGGCCCAGCTGGTCGCCCGCCTGGCGTCGGACCCCACCGAGCAGATCGACCGCGTCCGCGCCCGCCGCCTGGACCGCAGCCAGCAGGTGGCCGTCATCGCCGCCGAGCAGGCGTGGAAGGAGTCCGGCGCCGCCGACGCGGGCGTGGCCCCCGAGCGGATCGCCGTCGTCTTCGGCACCGGCATCGGCGGCGCGCTCACCCTCCTCGGGCAGGACGACGTCCTCGAGGAGAAGGGCCCCAAGCGGGTCTCCCCCTTCACCATCCCGATGCTCATGCCCAACGGGCCCGCTGCCGCCGTCGGGCTGGCGATCGGCGCCAAGGGTGGCGTGCACGCCCCGGTGAGCGCCTGCGCCTCGGGCGCCGAGGCCATCCGCTGGGGCCTGGACCTGCTGCGCTTCGACCGCGCCGACGTCGTGCTCGTGGGCGGCGCGGAGGCCTGCGTGCACCCGCTGCCGATGGCCGGGTTCGCCGCGATGCGCGCGATGTCCACCCGCAACGACGAGCCCGAGCGCGCCTCCCGCCCGTTCGACAAGGGCCGGGACGGCTTCGTGCTCGGCGAGGGCGCGGCCGCGCTCGTGCTGGAGCGGGCCGACTCCGCCGCCGCCCGCGGCGCCCGGGTGCACGCGCGCCTGGCCGGCGCCGGCGCCACCGCCGACGGCTACGACCTCGTCGCCCCGCACCCGGAGGGCGAGGGCGCCGGGCGCGCGATCACCGCCGCGCTGCGCGACGCCGGCCTGTCGGCCTCCGACATCGGCCACGTCAACGCGCACGCCACCTCCACCCCGGTCGGCGACACCGCCGAGGCCTCGGCCATCCGCAACTCCCTCGGCGAGCACGTGCTCGTCAGCGCGACCAAGAGCCAGACCGGCCACCTGCTGGGCGCCGCCGGCGCACTGGAGTCGGTCTTCGCGATCCTCGCCCTGCGCGAGCAGGTCGTCCCCGCGACGGCGAACCTCGACGACCCGGACGACGACGCCGCCGTGCAGGCGCTCGACATCGTGCGGTCCGAGCCCCGCAAGGCGACGCTGCGCGCAGCGGTCAACGACTCGTTCGGCTTCGGCGGCCACAACATCGCGCTGGTCTTCACCACCGCGTGACGCCGTCCCTCCCCCCGCCCCCGCTTCCCGAGGAGACGCCGTGACCGCCGCGCCGGCCGCCCCGCCCCTGACCGCCCCCGACCCGCGGGACCCCGAGGACCGCCTCCAGCGGTTCTTCGACCCCGGCTCGCTGCAGCCCCTCGCCGCCCGGGACACCTCGGGTGTGATGGCGGCCCGCGGGACGGTCAGCGGGAGCCCGGTGGTCGCCTTCTGCACCGACGCCACGGTCATGGGCGGCGCGATGGGCGTCGACGGCTGCCGGCACATCGTCGACGCGATCGACACCGCGCTGCGGGAGCGGGTGCCGGTCATCGGCATCTGGCACTCCGGCGGTGCCCGGCTGGCCGAGGGCGTCACCGCCCTGCACGCCGTCGGCGAGGTCTTCGCCGGCATGGTGCGTGCCTCGGGCCGGATCCCGCAGATCTCGGTGGTCCTCGGCGCGGCCGCCGGCGGCGCTGCCTACGGCCCCGCGCTCACCGACCTGGTGATCATGGGACCGGCCGGCCGCGTCTTCGTCACCGGCCCGGACGTCGTCCGCTCGGTGACCGGCGAGGTCGTGGACCAGGAGCAGCTGGGCGGCCCGGACACCCACGGCCGGCGCTCCGGCGTCGTCCACGTGGTCACCGACTCCGAGCCGGCCGCGCTGGAGACCGCCCGCCTGGCCGTCGAGCTGCTGGCCGCGCAGGGCACCTTCGCCCCGGACGCGGGCGAGCCGGAGGCGGACCTCCGGGCGCTGCTGCCGGAGCAGACCAACCGCGCCTACGACGTGAAGCCGCTGATCTCGGCGGTGCTGGACGAGCCGGGCCTGGAGCTGCACCCGCGCTTCGCGCCGAACGTCGTCACCACCCTCGGCCGGCTGGCCGGGCGCACCGTCGGCGTGATCGCCAACAACCCGATCCGGCTGGGCGGCTGCCTCGACTCCGCCTCGGCGGAGAAGGCGGCGCGCTTCGTGCGCATGTGCGACGCCTTCGGCGTCCCGCTCGTGGTGCTGGTCGACGTGCCCGGCTACCTGCCCGGCGTCGGCCAGGAGTGGGACGGCGTGGTGCGCCGCGGCGCGAAGCTGCTGCACGCCTTCGCCGAGGCGGTGGTCCCCCGGGTGACGCTGGTGACCCGCAAGTCCTACGGCGGTGCCTACATCGCGATGAACTCGCGGTCGCTCGGCGCCACGAAGGTCTTCGCCTGGCCCGGCGCCGAGGTGGCGGTCATGGGCGCCAAGGCAGCGGTGGGCATCCTGCACCGCAAGAAGCTGGCCGCCGCCCCGCCCGGGGAGCGCGAGGCGCTGCACGCGCAGCTGGCCGAGGAGCACGAGCGGATCGCGGGCGGCGTGAACCGCGCGCTGCAGATCGGCGTCGTCGACGAGGTGGTCGAGCCGGCGCACACCCGGCGGCGGCTGGTCCAGGCCCTGGCCGACGCCCCGCTGGGCCGCGGCGCCCACGGCAACATCCCGCTGTAGCGGGCGCGGCCCCCGCCAGGGAACGTGGAAAGGCCGTCCCGGCGCCGCTTCCCCGACGGCGCCCGGACGGCCCGCTCCAGGCTACGACGGCTGCCCGGCCGAGCCGGGAGTGTCGTGCCCTGATCGTGACCTGCTCGCGCAGGCCCGACGACTAGACGACCTGGTGCAGCCAGGTGACGGGGCTGCCGTCACCGGCGTGCCGGTAGACCTCGAGGTCGGCGTCCCAGGCAGCGCCCAGCAGCTCGTCGACCCCGTGGCGGAACGCCTCGATGGAGCCGGCGGTCGCGGCCAGGTGGCGCAGCTGCTGCTCGGAGACGACGAGGTCGCCGTTGGCGCTCGTGGGGGCGCGGAACACGCCCTTGCCGGGCACGTAGGACATGCGCTCGCCGTCGTTGCCGTGGCTGGCTTCCTCGGTCACTTCGAAGCGCAGCATGGGCCACGCGCGCAGCGCAGCGACCAGCTTGGCGCCGGTGCCGGGCGAACCGGTCCAGGCCACTTCGGCACGGTAGGAACCGTGCGCCGCGGGCTGCTCAGCCCACGACAAGGAGACCGGCGCGCCGACCACGCGCTCAAGCGCCCACTCGACGTGCTGGCAGAGCGCCTTCGGGCACGCGTGCACGAAGACGACACCCTGGGTTGACCGTCGCTGCACGGGGCACCTCCATCGACTCGATCGGTCTCGTCTTCCCCTACGGACCCATCGATTCGGTGACGCGCTGTGTTCGGCAGTGGCGGAGCAGGGCTCTCGCGACAAGTTTGCACGATGGTGACCCGATCGCGCCAGCCCGGGTGCGACTCCTGGGACGAAAGTGGTCGATGATCTCCGCCGGCACCTCTCGGCGCTGGTCAACGGCCAATACCACGCTTCAGCGCGCCCCGTCTACCCGTGGGTGGACGTTCCTGGACACCGCCGCAGCGGCCCGGCCGGGCACGAGCCGCCGGGTGGCGGGCCGCACGTCACCGACCATGACGCAGGTCACTCTCCGTCACCAGTCGTCGCTGATGTCCCCGGCACGACGCGCCGATGACCTGCGCAGCTACCCCCACGAACGGTGACCCAGCGTCGCGGCAGAACCACGGCGCGTCCCAGAGGCGCTCAGGCGTCCAGCGAGCGGACGCGGTCCCCTCCGCCGGCCTTCGCCTGGTACATCGCCACGTCGGCCCGGTGCATGAGGTCCTCGACGTCGTCCCCCGGGTCGATCTCCGCGACACCGACGCTGGCCGTCACGCCGTACCGGGCGCCGGCGACCGCGACGGCCTCCCGGAGCCGCTCGGCGAGCAGCGTGGCGGAGAACCCGGCCGTGACGTCGGCCAGGACGCCGAACTCGTCGCCACCGAGCCGGGCGACGGTGTCAGTCTCCCGGACCGCCCCGCCCAGGGCCACGCCCACCGCGGTGAGGAGCGCGTCACCGGCGGCGTGGCCGTCGGCGTCGTTCACGGCCTTGAAGCCGTCGAGGTCGACGAGGAGCACGACCGCCTGGTGCCCCCAGGCCGCAGCCTCCACCGCGCCGGAGACGCGGTCCAGGAAGAGCCGCCGGTTGGGGATGCCGGTGAGGGGGTCGGTGGAGGCGAGCATCTCCTGGGTGCGGATCAGCAGCACCTGCCGGTCGTAGGCCGCCCACGAGTTGGCCGACGCCATGGCGCTGATGATCGTGAAGACCACCAGGATCGTGAGGAAGAAGGCGCCCGCCGTGCTGAAGCCGGGCAGCTCCACGAACAGCAGGTAGCCGACGATGGTGAAGCCACCGGTCGCCACGACGCCCTGGGGCGTGTACGCGACGGCGGTGTAGGTGAGGGAGAGGAACAGCAGCGCGTCCAGCGGGCTGCTCGCCCCACCGTCCATGCGGGTGGCGGCGATGACCACCGCGGCCACGACCGCCGACCAGGCGTAGAAGAAGGCGGGGCCGCGCCAGTCGCGCATCATCGCCCGGAGCGGGAGCAGCAGGATCCCCGGCGTGGTCACCGCGACGAGCACGGGGAGCGCCAGGAGCGCCGGGTCCAGCCCATCGGACCCGCCGGTCCAGAGGGCGTACACCGCGAAGGCCAGGGCCGAGACCTCGCTGACCACGATCCCGATGCGGACGTGGCGCACCCAGTAGGCGGCGCGGTCGTCGTCGTCGGCCAGCGTCCGGAAGAGGCCCGCGCCGGCAGCGCGCAGCGCCGCCCGCAGCCAGCCGTCGGTCGGCTGGTCGGACGGCGTCGCACCGCTGGCTCGGCGGTCTCGCACGGGGGGCTGGCTCACGTGAGTGCGATCGGCGCGAGACGCCGGCTGCTTGACGCCCCGCCTCCCCCGGGAGGGTGAGAGGTGCTTCTCCGACGGCGGTGGATGTGCGGTCCGCGATCGATGCCTGCCCGGCGCGCGCCCCGGGTAGGGCGCTGACGTGGGACGACACCAGGGAATGGCCGATGCCGGACGGGACGAGATCTCCCAGATGGTGCTGGGAGCGTGGGACGGGTTCATCGCCCAGGCCGAGGCGCTCGACCTCACCCGGGACTCCCGGCTGCCGGGCTGGCGCGCCCACGAGATCTGCGTGCACCTGGGCTGCTGGGAGGACCACCAGGCGCTGCGCGACCTGGTCGCCTCGGCCCGCTCGGGCGGGCCGGGCACCCCGCCGGACCCCGACGCCGTCAACGCCCGTGTCACGGCGGCGCACCGGTCCGCCTCGCGCGAGGAGGTGCTCGCCGCCCTGCGCCGCAACCGCGAGGCGACCGCCCGGTACCTGGCCGAGGAGCCCGTCGAGCTGGACACCGCGCCCGCCGTCTCCGTCGTCGGCCGCATCCCGCTGCTGAGCGTCGTGCTGGGCCAGGCCTACGAGCTCGCCGTCCACTGGCTGGACCTGGTGTCCTGCGGCGCGGAGCCGCCGCCCGCCGACGTCCTCCAGTCCGGGCTCGCGGCGCTCACCGACGTCACCGGGGCGCTGGCCGCCGACACCGGCATCAGCGGCCGGGTCACGCTCGCCACCCCGGACGGCGGCTGGGGCTTCACCGCCGACGCCTCGGGCTGGCAGGTGCGGCGGGTGCCCGCGGGCACGGTCGACGGCCCGGCGGTCGAGGGCGCGGCGGACCTGCTGCTGGAGGCCGCGTCGGGGCGGGTCAACCCGGTACCGGCCGTCGCCCGGCGCAAGCTCAAGGTCCACGACGTCGGCGGGCTGCTGCAGCTCGCGCCGATCGTGCAGAAGGTGCCCGGCATCCCGGGCGGGCCGATCCTCCAGCTGGCCGCCCGCACCATGGGCGGTGCCGGAGGCGTGCTCGGCCGGCTCTTCGGGCGGGGCTGAGCGCTCAGCCGGGCAGGGATCCCTCCCCCACCCGCCGCGACCGCCGCCGCAGCCACCAGCCGGCCGCGACGGCGAGGACCAGCGCGACGGCGGCCGCCGGCACCACCGTGAGGGCGGTCAGGTGGTCGACGACGAAGCCGGTCGAGGCCCCGATGCCGACCTGCACCACCGTGCTGGGCAGCAGGCCCACCGCGGTGGCGGCGATGTAGGGAGCGAAGCGCGCGCCGCTGAGCCCGGCGCCGTAGCTGATCACCACGAAGGGCATCACCGGGATCACCCGGCCGGCGAGCACGGAGACGAAGGTGCGCTCGCTGAGCAGCTCGTCGGCGCGGTGCAGGCGGGGCCCGGCGAGCCGCTCGACGGCGGGACGTCCCAGCGCCCGGCTGAGCCAGAACGCCATGACCGCGGCCAGGAGGCCCCCGGCGACGGCGACGGCGAACCCGGCTCCGAAGCCGAGCACGAGGCCGCCCAGCACCGACACCACCGACCGGGGCACCGGCGCGAGGAGCACGACCGCGACCCCGCCGACCAGCAGCGCCCAGGCGGCCGCTCCCCCGCCGTCGAGCCAGGCGCGCACCGCGGCGGGCTCCGGCAGGTCCCCCACCAGCGCCGCGACGGTGCCCGCCACGACGAGCAGGCAGAGCGCAGCCGCTCGCAGCCAGATCCCCCCGCCGTCCCGCACGGGGTCATCCTCCGTCACGGCCTCACCGGCTCAGCCGCAACCGCCCCCGAGCGAGATGCCGCGCTGCTCCAGCCACGGCACCGGGTTCGAGCGGTCGGCGTAGAGGCCGCCCCGGTGCACCTCGAAGTGCAGGTGCGGCCCGGTGGACTGGCCCTTGTTGCCGACCTCGGCGATCCGCTCGCCGCCGCCGACCACCTGGCCGGGGCGCACGAAGAACTGGTTGACGTGGCCGTAGACCGTGATGGCCCCGTCGGGGTGCTGGACGGCGACGGCGAGACCGAAGCCGCTCGCGGGACCGGCCTGCAGGACGACGCCCGGCTCGGGCGAGTGGACCGGGGTGCCGATCGGCGCGGCGATGTCCACGCCGTAGTGCATGGCACCCCAGCGGCTGCCGTAGCAGGAGGTGACGCGGCCGATCGTCGGTGGGACGGCGCCGCCGGCAGCGGTGAGCGCACCGACCGCCTCCTCGGCGGCCTGCAGCTGCGCCCAGGCGGCCTCGGCGTCGGCGGCGCCGCGCATGGCGAGCAGCCGGATCTCGGCGTCGCGCAGCTGCTGGTCCAGGGTCGCCTTCTCCGCAGCCAGGGCGTCGAAGTCCGCCTGCGCGGACGCCAGCTGCGCCTCGGCGGCCTGCTGGGTCTCGACGGCGGCGCGGGCGGCGGCGTCGCGGTCGGCGACGGCGTCGCGGGCCTCCTGGTCCAGACGCTCCTCCCGTGCCTCGTCGCGCTCGAGGTCCTCGAGGGTCTCCGCACGCTGCTCGCCGAGCAGGTCGAGGGTGGCGGCCTGCTGGAGCAGCTCGGCCGGCCCGCCGGCGTGCAGCACGATCTGCATGGAGCTGCGGGTGTCGCCGCCGCCCATGAAGGCCTGCCGGCCGAGAGCCGCGACGTCGTCCTCGCCCTCCGCCACGGCCTCGCGGACGGCGGCGAGCTGGGCGGCCGTCGTCTCGGCGTGCCGCTGCGCGTCGGCGAGCTGCGTCTGGGCCTCCATGGCGGCGCCGCTGGCGGCCTCCGCCTCGATGGTCATGCGCTGCAGGTTGGCCTCGGCGTCGCGGACCTTCTGCCCGATGGCCTCGACCTGGGCGGCGACGTCCTGGTCGGCCCGCCCCTCGTCGGGAGCGGCGGAGGCCGTGGGGGCCGTGAAGAGGGATGCAGCGACCAGGGTGGTGACGACGGCGGAGCGTCGCAGCAGGCGGGCATGGGGGTACTGGTGGTGCAGGGTCGCCAAGGCGACGTTCTCCGTTCCTCGCTCCGCCTACCGAGTCAGCTGACGGGTTCGGGCTGGAACGTGGCCCTACCTGTCTGCCCGTGGTGGCGCAGACGGGATTCACCCCAGTGGAACGGTGGGTCCCCGGTCCGCTCGGCCCGAGGGCCGGAGCGGTTCGGCGGGGCCCGGGCGAGCCCCCGGGTTCGGGGGCGGGGTCGTCCGGGCCGCAGGCGACGGTACAAGCGATCGCACCGGATGTCACAGCGCGGTCACGACGCCCAGGTCAGCGGCCCGGGCGGCGGGGGCAGACGGTCGTCGGCATCTGGCAGGCTGTCAGCACGGGGCGGTAGCTCAGCCGGTCAGAGCATGGGACTCATAATCCCTGGGTCGTGGGTTCGAGCCCCACCCGCCCCACCACCGGAACCCGCGGTCAGCAGTCGAAGACGTACCAGCAGATGTCGTTGCGCAGCCGCTGGTCGTCGAGCACCAGCTCGCCGACCGGCTCCGGCAGCTGTTCGCGCTGCCACCGGCACTCCCGCCGGCCGGCGTCGTCGTCGTCCGGCGCCGCTGCCCGCACCGCCTTGATCGCGTACGCGGCTGCGCCGAGCTCGTGCGCCGCCACGTGCGCCACGGCTCCCGCCTGCCCTGCGGCGTAGGCGGCGAAGCGGGCCGCTCCGCGCAGGTCGCGGGCCGCTCCCATGGCGTGCCCACCGGCTGCGCGCGCCTGCATCATCGGGACCTCGCCGCGCACCCACGCACGGGCGTGCTCGATGGCCTGCCTCGGCCGCGGGTCCTCAGGTCGCACCGACTCGAACAGGTGCAGCACGTGCTCGGCGCAGTCGGCTGCCCAGAGCGCGAGGAGCCGGTGGTCGTCGTCGGTCAGGCTGCCGCCCCGACGGATGGTCGTGAACCGCGGGTCGCGGACCTTCGGGAGGATCACCGACCTCCTGCCACTTCCAACGTATAGCTCACCCCGGGGCTTGCGGCAAGACCCGGGTCGTGCCGGAGACTCGCCCGCCGTGAGCGACCACCGGCACCAGCCCCAGCCCTCAGCCACCAGTGCGTTCGCCCTCCCCGAGACGCTCGCCGCCAAGGCCGACCCGGCCCTGGTCGCCGCCGACGAGCAGCACTTCGCCGCCATCGCCGAGAGCCTCCGGCAGCAGGTCGCCGAGCTGTCCGCCCGCCTCGACGCCGAGCGGAAGGCGCCCGGCGGCAGCGGCGAGGAGGCCCTCAACCGGGACCTGGAGGTGCACCGGCTGAGCGCCCGGCTGCGCACCCTGCGCCGCTTCGGGCTGGACCTGACCCTGGGCCGGATCGTGGCCGCCGACGGCGCCGAGCCGGTGTACGTGGGACGGCTCGGCCTCACCGACAGCTCCGGCCGCCGGCTCCTCCTCGACTGGCGCTCCCCCGCCGCCGAGCCGTTCTTCGCCGCCACCCACGCCCACCCGATGGGCCTGGCCAGCCGCCGCCGGTACCGCTGGACCCGCGGGCGGGTCACCGACTACTGGGACGAGGTCTTCACCGCCGACGGGTTCGAGGGGCACGCCGCGCTGGACGACCAGTCCGCCTTCATCGCCAGCCTGGGCAGCGAGCGGACGGCGCGGATGCGCGACGTGCTGGGCACCATCCAGGCCGACCAGGACGCCATCATCCGCGCCGGCTCCGAGGGCGCCCTGGTCGTCGACGGCGGGCCGGGGACGGGCAAGACCGTCGTCGCCCTGCACCGCACCGCCTACCTCCTCTACGCCGACCCCCGGCTGGGCCACCGGCGCGGCGGCGTCCTGTTCGTCGGCCCGCACGAGCCCTACCTGGCCTACGTCTCCGACGTGCTCCCCAGCCTCGGCGAGGAGGGCGTGCGGACCTGCACGCTGCGCGACCTGGTCCCCGAGGGCGCGGCAGCGACGCCGGAGCCCGACCCGGAGGTGGCCCGCCTGAAGTCGAGGGTGGACCTGGTGGCGGCGGTCGAGGCCGCGGTCCGGTTCTACGAGGAGCCCCCGTCGCGGGCGTCCACGGTCACGACGCCGTGGGACGAGGTCCGGCCCACCGCCGCCGACTGGGCCGAGGCGTTCGGGGCCGCCGAGCCGGGCACGCCGCACAACGAGGCGCGCGAGCAGGTCTGGGAGGAGCTGCTCACCATCGTCGCGGACAAGCACGACGGCGAGGTCGACGACGACCTGCTCCGGAAGGCGCTGCTGCAGGACCGCGAGCTGCGCGCGACGTTCAGCCGGGCCTGGCCCGTGCTCGAGGCGACCGACGTCGTCGGCGACCTGTGGTCCGTGCAGGCCTACCTGCGCATGGCCGCTCCGGGGCTCTCCCCCGACGAGGTCCGGCTCCTGCAGCGCCGCGACCCGCGGGCCTGGACGACGTCGGACCTGCCGCTGCTCGACGCAGCCCGTCAGCGGCTCGGCGACCCCGAGGCCTCCAGGCGCAGGCGCCGTCAGGACGCCGTCGTCGCGGCCGAGCGCGAGCGCATGGCCGGTGTCATCGACGAGCTGGTCGCGGCCGACGACTCCGAGCTGCTGCTGATGACCAGCCTGCGGCACGGCGACCTGCGCGACGCGCTGGTGGACCAGGCCGCGCTGCCCACCGCCGAGCCCGACGAGCTGGCCGGCCCCTTCGCGCACGTCGTCGTCGACGAGGCCCAGGAGCTGACCGACGCCGAGTGGCAGATGCTCCTGCTGCGCTGCCCGTCCCGCAGCTTCACCATCGTCGGCGACCGGGCGCAGGCCCGGCATGGGTTCACCGAGACGTGGCGGGAGCGGCTCGAGCGCGTCGAGCTGGGCCGGGTCGAGCTGGCGTCCCTGACGGTCAACTACCGGACGCCGGCCGAGGTCATGGCCGAGGCCGAGCCGGTCATCCGGGCCGTGCTGCCCGACGCCAACGTGCCGACGTCCATCCGCAGCAGCGGTGCCCCGGTCCGGCACGGCTCCGCGGCCGACCTCGACGCCGTCGTCGCGGCCTGGCTGGCCGGGCACGCCGAAGGGGTGGCCTGCGTGATCGGCGCCCCGGCCTTCCGCCCGACCCCGCGGGTCAGGTCGCTCGACCCGCTCCTCGCGAAGGGGCTGGAGTTCGACCTGCTCGTCCTGGTCGAACCGCAGACCTTCGGCACGGCGATCGAGGGGGCCGTGGACCGGTACGTCGCGATGACGAGGGCGACCCAGGAGCTGGTGGTGCTCACCAGCCCCTGACGGCGCTCAGTCCGGGTGCGGGCCGTACTTCTCGTCGAGCTCCTCGCGGACGGAGGGCTCGGTCGCGTCGACCGACCGGGAGATCCCCGACGGCGGGTCCTCGGGGTTGACCACGTCCACGTAGATCACTGAGATGGGGTTGATCTCGCTCTGCCAGACCAGCCGCAGCCCCTCGTCGTACAGGGCCTCCACGTCCGCCCCCGGCTCCATCCGGATCTCGACGCTGGCGCTGTTCGGGACGGTGAACGTGTCGAGGTAGCGCACCTCGGCGGAGGCCACGTCGTCGCGCTCGGCGAGCTCGGCGGCGAGCCCTGCGCCGATGCTCTCGTTGTCCTCGACCGTGTTCTCCGGCCGGTCGTCCTCCGCCCCGACCCAGGAGCAGCCGGCGAGGGCGAGCACGACCAGGGGGACCACGACCAGCGCCCCCGGCGACCGTCGCGTCAGCGACCTGGCTGCGCGCATCGTCGGCTCACCTCTGCTCGAGTTCGAAGACCTGTGCCCGGACCGTCGCGCTCTCCCCCGGCTCGACGAAGAACGGCGAGGAGGCGGCGCGGAAGTGCGCGATCGACGGGTCGTCGCTGCGGTCCACCTGCTCGGCACCGTACCGGTAGGCGGTGCTGATGCCGTGGTTCTCGCCGACGCTCCCCTTCTGCCGGTCGAAGGTGACGGTGGTGACGTTGGGGTCGTCGTCGTTCGAGCGGCCGTCGAGGTGCGGGACGATGTCGTGCGCGTTCTCCAGCGCGAGGACCTGCACCGACTCCGGGATGCCGGCCCGGGCGACCGGCGACCCGGCGGTCACGACGCTCCGGACGTCGTAGGGGAAGGCCGCCGTCCCCGAGTCGTGCGCCGCCTGCGCGGCCACCATCCCGCCCTGGCTGTGCCCGACCAGCATGACCGGGTCCGTCGGGCCCGCGCCCGCCCGGTGCAGCGCCATGGCGATGGCCTCCTGGCGCGTCGTCACGTCACCACCGAGGACGCGGACGTTCGTGCCCAGGTCGTTCGGCGCCCGGTTGGGCGAGAGCCCGGGCGGGCTCCAGTCCTGCGTTCCCGGGATGTCGACGACGAACGCCCGGGTGCCGTCGGCATGGGTGATCACGCGGACGCTGACCTGGTCGGTGTCCCGCTCCGCCGCCGACCGGTTGCGGAGGTCCAGCGCGGTGAGCAGGTCGGTGACGTTCCGCGGAGGCTGGAGGACGCCCTGCCGGACGTCGTCGGGCCGCCTGGTGACGACCGGCCGCCCGTCCGGCCACAGGTTCCCGAGCAGTGCCGCAGCCGCCCGGACGTCGCCCCCGCCGAGCAGCGAGAGCCCGCCGAGCAGCCCCGGCGCCTTGTTGACCACGGAGTCGACCAGCCCCGGGTGCTCGGTGACCCACCGCTCGGGGTCCTCGATGAGCTCCCCGAGCGCGTCGGCCGCGCCCTCGGGGTCGCTCAGCAGCTCCGCGGCCACCTCGGCGAGGACCGTCGTCACGAAGAGCCCGGGGATGGTCCCGATCGCCCAGTCCAGGGTGTCGGCCATCTCGGCCAGCGCAGCGTCCGCCGCCTCGTAGGCGAGCGCGGCGGCCTGCAGCGTGGCCGCGCGGGCGGCGAACCGGACCGCCAGTGCGCTCAAGCCACCGGGGCCGTCCAGGGCCTCCAGCAGCGCTGCCTCGAACCGGGCGACCCCGGCCGGGTCCAGGACCGCCGAGGCCAGGACGTCGGGGTCGACCAGCATCCCGTGGCAGGTCAGGCTGGTCGCCGCCAGCATCTCCGCGAGGTCGGTGCTGTTGCGGCCCAGCGCGGCGAGGTCGGCGAGGTCCGCCTCCAGGCCGCCCGCGCCGCCGCTGACGGAGATCTCAGAGCCGGTCATAGTCGGCCTCCAGCAGCGCCGCCACCGTGGGCGCCACCCAGGTGCCGAGGTCGGCCGGCTCCACGGGCACGAGGTCGACCATCCGGCGCGGGCCGCCGTCGAGGCGGGGCCGCAGCCCGACCCAGCCCGCGTCGGTGGCCAGCCAGGACACCTGCCCCACGGCCAGGTCGCCCCCCGCCCGACCGAGCACCAGGCAGCTCAGCGACCCCGTCGTCCGCCGTTCCAGCTCCCGGGCCAGCGCCCGCTCGTCGTCGGAGGAGCCGGGTGCCGGCTCGTCCGCCAGCAGCGCCAGGGGAACCCGCCCGGACAGCGGGGCGCCGTCGGTCGGCTCCTCCTCGGCCGGCCACGGGCCGGTCACCTCCGGTGCCTCGGGGACGGCGCGGGCCAGCTCGGTGCCCAGTCGCACGGCGGGGGCCAGCGACAGCTCCACCCCCCCACCCGGCAGCGTCAGCACCCCGACGACGACCCCCGGTCCGAGCGCGAACCAGCCGTGCCGCTCCCCGGTCCGCCCCGAGACGGCCAGGCGGACGGCGAGGAGCGGGCGGCTCAGCACGGCGAGGTCGGCGGCCACCGGCGGCACCGGCTCCGCGGCCCCTCCGGGCGGGGCCACCAGCACGCGCGCCCGCACGAGCGCGGCGACCGCGCCGTCGCGGTCGGCGGGGGCCACCGGCGCGGGCACGAACGCCGGCGGGGGGTCCGCCAGCCGGTCGGTCACGAGCACCGCCCACTCCGCCGCGGTGAGCGTCAGGCGCCGCGGGGCCGCGCTCACATGAGCCCCAGCCGGCCGAGCTGCCGGGAGAGCCCGCGCCAGGCGTCCGCGCCGGCCTCGGGGAGGTCGCCGAGGAAGTCGCCGACGTCGTCGAGCAGCTCCCCGCCGCGGGCGGCCTGCTCGGAGAGCCAGGAGCGCACCGCCTCCTCGGCCCGGGCGATCGCCGCCAGCCGCTCCCGGACCTCGTCCGCGTGCTGGCGCAGCAGGTCGGCGGCACGCTCCATCGCGTCGGCCGCGGCGTCGACGTCGGCGCAGTCCTTCGCCTGCTGCTCGCGGTAGGCCGTGGCCGCCTCCGACACCCAGCGGGTGCGGGCACCCTCGGCCCGGTGCTCCTCACCCGCTGCCCGCACCTCCCGGGCGCGCTGGGAGAGCTCCGATGCCAGCGCATCCAGGGCGCCCGGATCCCCGTACAAGCCCACCGCCGCCCCCTCCAGTTGCTGAACTGGGCCGGAGCCTATGGGAGCCGGCGCGCTCGCCGCCCGGTGCGGCAGGGCCTGTGGGAACCGCGGGAGCTGTTGATGGATGCTGGCCCGATGTCCGGTGAGCCCCTCGCAGACGCCCGCGTCCAGGCAGTCCTCGACATCCCGCTGCACCGCTTCCTCGGCGTCGAGCTGCGCGACCGGCAGGACCCCTCCGCCGGGATCCGCTTCCAGGTCGGGACGGCGTCGGAGAACCCGGCGAGGCTGCTGCACGGCGGCGTCGTCTACGCGCTGCTCGACGTCGCCTCCTTCCTCGCCCTGCTGCCCTCCCTGGGACCGGGCGAGCACGCGGTGACCCACGACGTCGCCGCCTCGCTGCTCCGCCCGGTCAGCAGCGGCGCGACGGTCGACGTCGTCGCCACCGTGCTCCGGCGCGGCCGGGCGGTGGCCTTCATGCGCGCCGAGGCCACGGTCGACGGCGTGCTGGTCGCCAGCGGCCAGGTCACGAAGTCCGTCGTCCCGCTGCGCTGAGCGGCCGGAACAGCGCGGACCCCGGCGGCGCTGCCGGTCCCGTGACCCCGACGCCCCGGCTCTCGCTCCTGGACCGGTCCCGCACCCGGGTGGGCGAGCCCGACTCCGCCGCACTCCTGGGGACCACCGCCCGCGCCGTCCACGCCGAGCGGCTCGGCTTCGGCCGGTTCTGGGTCGCCGAGCACCACGGGGTCCCCGGGGTCGCCGGCGCCGCGCCCGCCGTCCTGCTCGCCGCGGTCGCCGGGCGCACCAGCACCATCCGGCTCGGCTCGGCCGGCGTGATGCTGCCGCACCACCAGCCGCTCGTCGTCGCCGAGCAGTTCGCCACCCTGACCGCCTTCGCACCCGGCCGGGTCGACCTGGGCCTGGGCCGCTCCCCCGGCTTCACCCCTCCGGTGCGGCGCGCGCTGCGGGAGACCGAGCGCGACTTCCCCGCCGACCTCGACGAGCTGCGCGCCTACCTGACCGGCACCGCGGCGATCACCCTGCACCCGCAGCCGGCCGGCCCGGTCCCGCTGCACGTGCTCGCCACCGGCAGCGGCCTGCAGGTCGCCGCCGAGCTGGGGCTGCCGGTGGTCGTCGGCGGCCCGATCCTGGGGGTGGCCGGCGACCCGCAGCCCGGGGTCGAGGCCCTCGCGGCCTACCGCCGGGGCTTCCGCCCCTCGGCGCAGCAGCCCGAGCCGCGGGTGTCGGTCAGCCTCGACGTGGTCGTCGCCGACACCGCGGAGGAGGCCGCGGACCTGCTGCTGCCCGAGGCGTGGGCGATGGCGCGCTCCCGCACCGAGGGCGCCTTCCCCGCGCTGCAGCCGGTGGCCGAGGTACGGGCCGCCGCCCGCACCCCGCGCCAGCAGCAGTACCTCGAGCAGACCGCGGCGGCCGCGGTCGCCGGGACCCCGGCGCAGGTGGAGCGCCGGCTCGCCGAGCTGCTGGAGCGCACCGGCGCGGCCGAGCTGGTGGCCTCCAGCAGCACCTTCGACCGCGACGCCCTGGCCGCCTCCGACGCGGAGCTGGCGGCGCTGTTCAGCTGAGCGGCGTCACCACAGCTCCACCGAGCGCTGGAAGATCCCCGCGGCGTCGTCCTCGGTGACCGCCTTCGGGCTGGTGGCCAGCAGCCGCTGCTGCTTCATCGTGCCCTCGACCAGGTCGGGGATGTCGCCCTCGTCGAACCCGACGGCCCCGATGCCGTTCGGCATGTCGATGTCGCGCATCAGGTCGGCGAGCACGGTGGGCAGGAACTCGGCCAGGTCCGACGGGCGGTCGGCGCCGGGCGCCAGCAGCTCGGCGGCCCGGACGTGCCGCTCCGGGGAGGCGTCGAAGGTGAACCGGAAGGCCTCCGGCGCGGTGAGCGACACCGACATCCCGTGCGGCACCATCGCCTCGCCGGCCGGGTAGTCCTTGGGGTGGAAGTCCTTCACCTGCCCGGCGATCGGGTAGGCGTTGGCGTGCGGGATGTGCACGCCGGCGTTGCCGAAGCCCATGCCGGCGAAGGTGGCCGCGATCGCCATGTCCGAGCGGGCCTGGGCGTCCTCGCCGTTGCGCACCGCGGTGCGGAACGAGCCGGCCAGCAGGGTGAGCGCCTTCTCCGACCACATGTCCGAGATCGGGTTCGAGCCGCAGTAGGGCACCCGCTGCTCCGGCGTCCGGTGGTCGTAGGTCGTGTACCAGCGGGCGGTGTAGCTCTCCAGCGCGTGGCAGAGGATGTCCATCCCCGACGCCGCGGTCACCCCGGCCGGCTGGGTGAACGTCAGGTCCGGGTCGATGACGGCGAGCGTCGGCCGCAGCCGGGCGTGGCTGATGCCGGTCTTCACCCGGGCCGAGATCACGTCCATCACGCAGATCGTGGTGCTCTCCGCACCGGTGCCCGTCGTCGTCGGCACCGCGACCAGCGGCTTGAGGGGCTCCGGCGGCGCCTGCCCCTTCCCCACCGGCACGTTGACGTAGTCCATCAGCTCGCCGGGGTTGGTGGTGAGGAGGTTGATCGCCTTGGCGGTGTCGATGCTCGACCCGCCGCCGACGGCGACGAAGGCGTCCCAGGGACCGCTGGACCGGGCCTCCTCGATGGCCGCGACCAGGCTGACGTCGGTGGGCTCGACGTGCACGCCGTCGTAGACCCGCGCCTCGATGCCGAACTGCGCCATCTGGTCGGCCACCCGCTGCGGGTGGCCGGTGGCCGCGACCCCCGGGTCGGTGACCACCAGGACCCGCTTCACGCCGTACCGGCTCAGGTCGTAGCCGATCTCGTCGGACGCCCCGTTGCCGAACTTCAGCTGCGGCGCACCGTAGGTGAAGACGGTCTCCGGGCTACCGGGAACGGTGGTGCTCATGGCTTCCCCCAGGGCGAGCGGACGGCGTCGGGCGGGTCTCCCCAGAACCTTCCAGATCCTTGTGATTGACACCACAAGGGGGTCGTGGTGGTGTCGGGGCACCCCGCTCGCGCTCCCAGCCCTGGAGGCCCTCGTGACCGACACCCCCGCCGCTCCCTACCTCGGTGACCTGCTCAAGGACTCGCCGACGAACTGGGGCAAGTGGGGGCCGGACGACGAGGTCGGCGCGCTGAACTACCTCGGCCCCGAGCAGGTGCTCGCCGCGGTCAGGCTGGTCCGCTCGGGCAAGGTCTTCACGCTGCAGCGGCTGATCGGCGACCCGAAGGGCGACCCGGTGTGGCCCGGCCGCACCCCCGCCGTCCGCACCCAGGTGCTCGACGAGAGCGACTGGGACGAGGGCGGCAAGGGCGCCCAGTACCCCGGTGGCCTGCACTACGCCGACGACAAGATCGACGCCTACCTCCAGGGGTCGACCCAGTACGACGCCCTCGGCCACCTCTGGTACGACGGCAAGATCTGGAACGGCTACGACGCCCGCACCACGGTCGGCGGCCTGGAGAAGGCAAGCGTCGCGCCGATCGCCGAGCGCGGCGTCGTCGGCCGGGCGGTGCTGCTGGACATGGCCCGGTTCCGCGGCAAGGAGACCCTCGACAAGGGCGAGACCTTCACCCACGAGGACCTCGTCGCCTGCGCGGAGGCCCAGGGCACGCCGATCGAGAAGCGCGACATCCTCGTCGTCCGCACCAACTTCCTGAAGCTGTTCCACGACCAGGGCGAGGCGTTCTACGAGGGCTTCAACGAGCCCGGCCTGGTCTACAGCCCCGAGCTGGTGCAGTGGTTCCAGGACATGGAGATCCCGAACCTGGCCACCGACACGATCGCCAACGAGGTCACCTTCGACCCCAACAACGGCGTCGCCCTGGTCCTGCACAACGCGCTGATGCGCAACCTCGGCGTGACCCTCACCGAGATCGCGGACCTGGAGAAGCTCGCCGCCGACTGCGCGGAGGACGGGCAGTACGCCTTCCTCTACGTGGCCGCGCCGCTGAAGGTCGCCAAGGCCGCCGGCACCCCGGTCAACCCGGTCGTCATCAAGTAGCGACCCGGACATGAGCGCCTACGACGAGCGCCCGTGGCTGGCGCTCTACGGGGACCACCCGGCCGACTACGACATCGAGTTCGGCAACGCGCTGGAGATGTTCCGCGCCGGGGTCGCCCGCGACCCCGGCGCGGTGGCGCTGCGCTACTTCGACGGCGTGATCACCCGGGCCGAGCTGGACGGGCTCAGCGACGGGCTGGCCGCGGGGCTGCTCGCCCGAGGGTTCGCACCCGGTGACCGGCTGGCCGTCTACCTGCAGAACGTGCCGCAGTTCGTCATCGCGATGGTCGCCGCGTGGAAGGCCGGCGGCGTCATGGTCTCCATCAACCCGATGAGCCGGGCCCGCGAGCTCTCCTACCTGCTGGCGGACTCCGGCGCGAAGGTGCTGGTGTCGCTGGAGGCGCTCTACGACCAGGTGGCCCGGGACGTCGTGCCCGGTACCGACGTCGAGCTGGTGCTCACCACCAGCGAGCTGGAGTTCCAGACCAGGGACGACGAGCGGCTCTTCGCCGGCCTGGCCCGGCAGCGGCACGAGGGGACGACGGACCTCTCCGAGTTCATCGCCCAGCACCGCGGCAGCGTGCCTCCGCCGGTCGGTCTCGCGCCGGACGACGTGGCGTTCCTGACCTACACGTCGGGGACGACGGGTGTGCCCAAGGGTGCGATGAACACCCACCGCAACGTCGTCTTCACTGCGCAGGTGTACCGGGACTGGGTGCACGCCGGGGCCGACGGAGGCGCGATCTTCGGCGTCGCCCCGCTGTTCCACATCACCGGTCTGATCGGGCACATCGCCGTCAGCATGCTGGCGCCCGCCCCCCTGGTGCTGGCCTACCGGTTCGAGCCGCAGGTGGTGCTCGACGCCTTCGCCGAGCACCGGCCGACGTTCACCATCGGCGCGATCACCGCCTTCACCGCCCTGCTCAACGCGCCGGGCTTCAGCAAGGACCACTTCGCGTCGTTCCGGTCCATCTACTCCGGGGGTGCCGCGATCTCCCCCACCGCCGAGCAGAACTTCCTCGCCGCGACCGGCAAGCAGGTGCACAACGCCTACGGGCTGACCGAGACGACGTCGCCGATGACCGTCACCCCGTTCGGCTCGCCGTCCCCGGTCGACCCGACCTCGGGGGCGCTGTCGGTCGGCGTCCCGGCGCCGAGCACGGTCGTCCGCATCCAGGACGACGACGGCAACGACCTGCCGCTGGGCGAGGTGGGCGAGATCGTGGCCGACGGGCCGCAGGTGGTCGCCGGCTACTGGGGCAAGCCCGAGGAGACGGCGGCCAACCTGCCCGGCGGGGCGCTGAGGAGCGGCGACGTCGGGTTCATGAGCCCCGAGGGCTGGGTGTTCATCGTCGACCGCAAGAAGGACATGATCAACGCGTCGGGCTACAAGGTCTGGCCGCGCGAGGTCGAGGACGTGCTGGCCGAGCACCCGGCGGTGCGGGAGTCGGCCGTCGTGGGCGTGCCGGACGAGAAGCGCGGCGAGACGGTCAAGGCCTTCGTGAGCCTCAAGCCCGGGTCGACCACCACGCCCGAGGAGCTCATCGCGCACTGCAAGGAGCGGATGGCGGCCTACAAGTACCCGCGGATCGTCGAGCTGATCGACGAGCTGCCCAAGACCGTGACCGGCAAGATCCTGCGCCGGGAGCTCCGCGACGGCACGGGGGCGTCCTGACCACGGCCTCCGGGTAGGAGGACGCCCGTGAGCGCCGAACCCGGAACCCCGCCCCGTGTCGTGGGCGGGCGCTACGCGCTCGCCGAGAAGCTCGGCCAGGGCGGCATGGGCACCGTCTGGCTGGCGAGGGACCTCGTCCTCGAGCGCCAGGTCGCGGTCAAGGAGGTCACCTTCTCGGTGCACGTCACCGAGGAGGAGCGCGCCGTCCTGCGCGAGCGCACCATGCGCGAGGCGCGGGCCGCGGGCCGGCTGGAGCACCCGCACGTCACCACCGTCTACGACGTCGTGGAGGAGGCCGGCAAGCCGTGGCTGGTGATGAAGCACGTCCAGGCCCGCAGCCTCCAGGAGATCGTCGAGGAGCGCGGTCCGCTGGCACCCGCCGCGGTCGCCCGGATCGGCCTCGACGTGCTCGACGCCCTGGAGGCCGCGCACGAGATCGGCATCGTGCACCGCGACGTCAAGCCGGCCAACGTCCTCGTCGGCCCGGACGGCTCGGGCTGCCTCACCGACTTCGGCATCGCGACCACCACCGGGGACTCCAGCCTCACCACGCAGGGGGCGCTCATCGGCTCCCCGTCCTACATGGCGCCGGAGCGCGCCTACGGCGACGAGCCGCGCCCGCCGGTCGACCTGTGGTCCCTGGGCGCGACGCTCTACGCGGCGGTGGAGGGGCGCCCGCCGTTCGACCGCGGGGACGCGATGGCCACGCTGATGAGCGTCGTCTCCGAGGACCCCGCGCCGGTGGTGCGGGCCGGGCCGCTGGGGCCGGTGCTCGAGGGCCTGCTCACCAAGGACCCGGGCCGGCGGAGCACAGCCGCCACCGCCCGCGCGCAGCTCCGGGCCGTCGCCGACGGCCGCTCGCCCACCCCGTCCGCGGCCGAGGACTGGTCGCCTCCTCCGCCGGCCGCCCCGGCGTCGATCCGCGGGAGCTCGATGGAGCGGCTCGACGCCGCCGACCTCCTGGCGCTCGCCTCCGCCTCCCGCACGCTGCTCGGCTCGGTGGCGCGGGACGCCCGGGACCAGGTCCGGTACCTGGCCGACCGGCGGCGCGAGCGGAAGGGGGCGCCGGCTGCGGCCGCCCCGGTGCCGGTGCAGGCCGCCCCGGCCCCCGCTCCTCCGCGTCGCCGGCGCCGGTTCAAGCGCAGGTGGGTGGTCGTGCCGGTCGTGACCACCCTGGCCCTGCTGCTGGTGCTGCTGCTCGGCGCTGCGCTCGCCCTGGCAGAGTTCCTCAACTTCTGAGCGCACCGGGAGGAAACCGTCCCGGACGGGTAGGACGACGGTCATGCGCAGCTCCGACGTGTACCTCTACGCCTACGACCAGATCCACGAGATGCTGTTGAGCAGCCTCGGCGGCCTGGGCGCCGACGACCTGGGCCACCGGGTCGCACCCGACGCCAACCCGATCGGCTGGCTGGCCTGGCACCTGCTGCGGGTCCAGGACGACCACGTCGCCGAGCTCGCCGGCCGGGAGCAGGTGTGGACCGCGCAGGGCTGGGCGGAGCGCTTCGGCCTGCCCTTCGACCCGAGCGAGACCGGCTACGGCTTCGACCGCGAGCAGGTCTCCGCGGTGCGCATCCCGTCGGTCGACCTGCTGACCGGCTATGCGGACGCCGTCCACGCGCAGTCGGCCGCCTACCTGCGCGGGGTCACCGACGAGGACCTCGACCGCATGGTCGACGACTCCTACGACCCGCCGGTCACCGTCGGCATGCGGCTGGTGAGCGTCATCGGCGACGACATGCAGCACCTCGGGCAGATCGGCTACGCGCGCGGGCTCCTCGGGTGAGCGGCGAGCGGAGCGGCGGCACCTGCGCCAAGGTGGGGCCATGACCGAGACGCCGCAGCCCCGCGACATCGCCGTCGAGCAGGAGACCGCCGAGGTCGAGGCCTCGCTGGAGGCCCAGAGCGAGCCCCGCGAGGCGCCGCAGGGCGACGAGGCCGACGTCGAGGGGCACCCCTCCTAGGCGCGCTGCGTCAGCTCCCGGGCCGGGATCCGCTGGGCGGCGACGTAGTACAGCGTCGTCCCCGCCGGCACCGGGGTGTCCCAGGGCGGGCTGACCCGGAGCCCGTCGGGCCCCTCGCCCCGCAGAGCGAGCAGCGTGGCGCCGAAGCCCTGGCCGAACCAGGTCTGGCACTCGCCGAACGTGCGGTGGGGGAACCCGGGCGGGACGGCCATCGAGTAGGTGTTGCCGTGCCCGCCGCTGCTCATCAGGTCGTTGTAGACCTGCGTGATGCCGGGGTCGGTCGCCTCCTCCGACAGCAGGAACGGCATGTGCCACTGCACCGCCTGCACGCCGGCGTTGACGTAGCGCAGGTTCTCCCGGCGCCCGAGGTCGCGGACCGCGGCGACGAGGTGCACGCCGGGGTTGGCGTGGTCGACCGCCACCGCGACCGCGAGCGTCTCGTTGTCGTCCCGGCCGTCGATGACGACGGTCCGGGCCCTCGCCACGCACGCCCGGGTCATGACGTCCTCCCGGGTCAGGTCACCGCGCACGAAGTGCACCGCGGGCTGGTCCGGCATCGGGTTCTCGGCGACGTCGTCCCAGGCGCACAGCGCGACCTGGAAGCGCCCCTCGGCGGTCAGCTCGGCGACGATGCGCTCGGTCCGGCCGGGCCAGTAGCCCAGCAGCACCACGTGGTCGGACAGGTCCAGGGGGACCACACCTCTCAGACGACGGCCGCGGACCGACTGCAGCGCCGCGGCCAGCTGGGTGAACAGGAGCGTGAGCGTGACGATGCCGCCGACGATCACGTAGGCCCCGACGGCGCGGCCCCCGGGAGAGGTCGGGAAGACGTCGCCGTAGCCGACGGTCGCGGCGGTCACCAGGAAGTACCACCAGTAGGTGCCCGGCGCGGTGATGGCGGCACCGGCCGGCTCCACCAGGCTCATCAGCAGCCAGCTGCTGAGGAACACGAGGACGGCGACCGCCAGCGGCAGCCGCCAGCCGTGCAGCCGGAGCCGGATGAAGCGGCCGAGGCTGCGGATGAAGAACGGCAACGGGACTCCTGGGCAGCGGACCGGGACGACGCAAGCTACCGCGAGCCGGCGGTCGGGACCCCGTTCCGCGCCACGCGGGCCGCCAGGTCGGCGAGCACCGGCGCGGGCTCGGACCGGCATCGCGCGACGTCGGGCTGCACCTCGGTCAGCGCGTGCGCGGCGGCGATGCCCGCGGCGGGCAGCCGCTCGGCCGCGAGGCGGACCTCCGCGGCGAGGACGACGCACGGCACGCCCGCGGTCCGCGCCCGGGCGGCCACCTCCGCGGGCGCCTTGCCGCGCAGCGTCTGCTCGTCGAGCGCGCCCTCCCCGGTGACCACGAGGTCGGCGCCGGCGAGCGCGGCGTCCAGGCCGACGAGGTCGCAGACCAGTGCCGCGCCGGAGACCAGCTCCGCCCCGAGCACGGCCATGGCGCCGGCCGCGGTGCCGCCCGCGGCGCCGGCTCCCGGCCGCCGCTCGACCCAGGCGCCGGTCGTGTGCACCAGCACCGAGGCGTACCGGGCCAGCGCGGCGTCGAGCAGCGCCACGTCCTCCGGGGACGCGCCCTTCTGCGGGCCGAAGACCACGGCCGCACCCGACGGCCCGGTGAGGGGGTTGTCCACGTCCGTGGCGACGACGACCCGGGTGTCCCGGAGCCGCGGGTCCAAGCCGCTGAGGTCGACCCGCGCCAGGTCGGCCAGGCCGGCACCCCCCGGCCCGACCTCGTAGCCGGCCGCGTCGAGCAGCCGGGCGCCCAAGGCCTGCAGCATGCCGGCGCCGCCGTCGGTCGTGGCGCTGCCGCCCAGCCCCAGCACGACCCGCCGCGCCCCGGCGTCCAGCGCGGCCAGCAGCAGCTCGCCGACCCCGCGCGTCGTCGCCGTCGTCGGTGCCGGCCGGTCGAGCAGCCCGGGCCCCGCGGCCGAGGCCAGCTCGACCACGGCCGTGGTCCCGTCGAGGGCGAAGGTCGCCTCGACCGGGCGCCCGTCCGGGCCGCTCACCCGCACGCGCCGCGCGGCGTGGCCGGCGCGGAGGGCCGCCGCCACCGTCCCCTCTCCCCCGTCGGCGACCGGCCGCAGGACCAGGTCGGCGTCCGGGACCACCCGGCGCAGGCCCGCCGCGACCGCGTCGGCCGCGGCCTCGGCGGTCAGGGTGCCCTTGAACGAGTCCGGGGCGATCACGATGCGCACGACGCGCAGCATGCCCCGGATCGTCGTAGCGTTCGCGCTCGTGACCGTCGAGAGCCCTGACTTCTACGCGTTCGAGGACCTGCTCGAGCCGGAGGAGGTCGAGATCCGCGACCGCGTGCGTGCCTTCGGCGAGAAGGAGGTCGTGCCGCGCATCAACGAGTACTGGGAGCGCGCGGAGTTCCCGTTCGAGCTGGTGCCCCGGCTGGCGGAGACCGGCATCGTCGGCGGCACCATCGAGGGCTACGGCTGCCCCGGGATGAGCAACGTCGCCGCCGGCCTCGTGGCCGCCGAGCTGGCCCGTGCCGACGGCAGCATCGGCACCTTCAACGGCGTGCACAGCTTCCTGGCCATGCAGTCGATCGCGCTGCTGGGCGACGAGGAGCAGCGCGAGCGGTTCCTGCCGCCGATGGCCCGGCTGGAGAAGATCGGCGCCTTCGGCCTCACCGAGCCCGCGCACGGGTCCGACGCCGTCGGCCTGGAGACCTCGGCCCGCCGGGACGGCGACTCCTTCGTGCTCAACGGCGCGAAGAAGTGGATCGGCAACGGCTCCATCGCCGACTTCGTGATCATCTGGGCCCGCGGTGAGGACGGCAAGGTCGGCGGCTACGTCGTCGAGAAGGGCACGCCCGGGTACGAGGCCACGGTCATGACCGGGAAGACGGCGCTGCGCGCGGTGTGGCAGGCCGAGATCACCCTGACCGACGTCCGGGTCCCGGCGGAGAACAAGCTGGCGAACTGCCACTCCTTCAAGGACGTCTCCCAGGTCCTCGACCGCACCCGCTACACCGTGGCCTGGCGGGCGCTGGGCCTGGCGACGGCGTCCTACGAGCTGGCGCTGGCCCACGCGATGCAGCGCGAGCAGTTCGGCCAGCCGATCGCCGGCTTCCAGCTGGTGCAGGACAAGCTGGCCCGGATGCTCGCCGAGATCACCTCGATGCAGCTGATGTGCTGGCGGCTGTCCAAGCTGGCGGACCAGGGCCGGATGACCGCGGCGATGGCCTCGCTGGCCAAGATGAACCACGCGGCCAAGGCCCGGGCGATCGTCGCCGACGCCCGGGACATCCTCGGCGGCGACGGCATCCTCATCGACCACCACGTCGCACGGCACTTCGCCGACATGGAGGCGGTCTTCACCTTCGAGGGCACCGACTCGGTGCAGGCGCTCATCGTGGGCCGGGCGATCACCGGGCTGTCGGCGATCAGCGGACGCAGGCCCGAGAAGCGCTGAGGGCACCGGCCGGCTGCGGCCGGCCGGTGCGGGGGGCCTGCGGGCTCAGCTCGCCCGGGTCAGCCGCTGGTCGACGGCGGTGATGCGGGCGCACTCCGGGCAGCCGGTGCGGCCGATGCCGACGCGCTCCCACTTCTGCGTGCCCCACACCTGGACGATCGCGCCGCAGACCGCGAGCTCGACCTCGCCGTCCAGCTCCGCCGGCGAACGGTGCGCCTCGACGGCGTGCCAGGGGTAGGTCTGCTGGTTCGGCTGGCTGCCCGACCAACGGTCCGGTCGGGCGAACCCCACGGCATAGGCGCTCACGTTCGTCCAGTGCCCTGCGTCACGGCCGTCCAATCCCCCCCGATCGGGCGAATACGGACGGCTCCGGGCGGCAATCGCGACCACCGTCCGCGCTCGCCGGTGCCGCCGGCCGCGCTACCGTCGGAGGCCTCGTTCGGAAGAGGTGCACGCGGATGGAACCGGTCAGCCTGCTGGTGGGCGCCGCCCTGCTCGGTGTCGGTTTCGTGGCGGGACGGCTGGGCCGCGGGCGCACCCCCGCACCTCCCCCGCCGGTCACACCGCTGTGCGGGTGCGGGCACACGCTCAGCCAGCACGACACCGCCACCAACACCTGCTACGCGGAGCTGCGCCGCGACACCTACGACAAGCGCGGCCGGTGGTCGGGCCACAGCTGGGTGCCCTGCACCTGCCGCCAGTACGTCGGCCCCCGGCCGGTCGACGAGGTCTTCGTCCCCCGTGTCCTGCCCCCGGGCGACTGATCCCGGCCCCGGCCGGGCATCGAGTGCCCGTGAGCACCCCCTCCGAGCCCGCCCGCGGCGAGCGCGTCGACAACCTGTTGGCCCTCACCGAGCCCGCTCGGGCGATGGTGAGCGCCGGTGCGCTCGCGGCCGGGTACCCGCTGCTGCGGTTCGCGGCGCGCGGGGAGCCGCACCCCGTCGTCGTCCTCCCCGGGTGGCTGGCCTCCGACGTCTCCACCCGCACGATCCGGCGCTGGCTGGGCACCCTCGGCTACCCGACCGTCGGCTGGGACCTGGGCCGCAACCGCGGCCCGCGGCCGGAGGTCGTGGAGGGGGTCCGCGCCCTGGTCGAGCGGCTGGCCGACGAGCACGGCACCTCGGTGAGCATCGTCGGCCAGAGCCTGGGCGGGATCTACGCCCGGCGGCTGGCAGAGCGCAGCCCGCACCTGGTCCGCCAGGTCGTCTCGCTCGGCTCGCCGTTCGCGGGTGTCACCCCCCGCGAGCGCCCGCCGTCCGGGGCGGGGATGTACCGGGCCTACCGGGAGCTGCGCGCCGTCGAGGAGGTGCGCCCCGCCCGGGCCCTGAAGGTGCCGAGCACGTCGGTCTACTCGCGGTGGGACGGCGTCGTCGACTGGCGGACCTGCCTGCAGGAGGAGGGCCCGACCAGCGAGAACGTGGCGGTGCACGCGAGCCACCTCGGCATGGGCGTCGACCCGGCGGTGCTGTGGGTCGTCGCCGACCGGCTGGCCCAGCCACGGGGCGCCTGGCGCCCGTTCCAGCGGCCCACCCGGTTCGGCCTGCGCGCCCTCTTCCCCGCCGACTGACCCGGGCGGGCTAGGCCCAGGTCACCCCGGCGGCCAGGGAGACGAGCGCGACGGTCGTGGCGACCTCCACCACGGCTCCGAAGACGTCGCCGTTGACCCCGCCGAGCCGCCGCGCGGCGTGCGCGGTGAGGCCGGCGCCCACCGCCGGCGCCAGCAGCACGGCGGCCACCGCCCAGGCGGCGTCGCCCACCGAGCCGCCCGTCGCCAGCCGCAGACCGGCCGCACCGGCGAGCAGGAGCAGCGTCGCCGTCCAGCGGGCCACCGGTGTGCGCGCGCCGGCGACCAGCACGCCCAGGGACGAGCCGGGCGCGGCGGGCCGGGCGGCCGCGTGCAGCACCGCCACCCGCCCGGCGGCGGCCGCGAGCACCACGCAGAGCAGCCCGGTGGGACGAGAGGAGCCGGCCAGCACCGCGCCGAGCGCCGTCACCTGCACCAGCAGCAGGCAGACCAGCGCCGCGACACCGAACGCGCCGACGTCCGGCCGGCGCATGATGGCCAGCGCCTGCTCGGCCGGCCGCCCGCTGCCCAGTCCGTCGGCCAGGTCGGCGGTGCCGTCGAGGTGCAGCCCCCGGGTGAGCAGGGCGAGCGCTCCGACGACGAGCGCGGCGGCGAGGAGCGGGCTGCCCTCGCCCTCGCCCCGCCACACCGCGAGCGCCGGCACGAAGGCGAGCGCGCCGAGCAGCACGCCCACGAGCGGCAGCCAGCGCAGGACGCCGGCACCGGGGACGCGGGCGGACGCCGGCACCGGCAGGACGCTGAACAGGCCCAGCGCCGCCAGCGGGCCTCCGCGAGCGGGGCCGGTCACTTCAGCCGCTGCGGCAGGCCGGCGACGAGCAGCCACGCGCGCTGCGACGCCGCCGCGACGCGTGCGTTCAGGATGCCCAGCTCGTCGCGGTACCGGCGGCCGGAGACTGTCGCCGGGACGACTCCGGACCCCACCTCGTTGCTGACCGCGACCACCCGGCGGCGGGTCCCGGCCCAGGCCGCGACGACGTCGTCGACCGCGCCGGCCAGCCGCTCGTCGGCACCGGGCTCCTCGGCCCAGACGCCGCAGTCGTCCATCGCCCGGGCCAGCCAGGTGGAGAGGCAGTCGACCAGCACCGGCGGGCCGGGACGGCCGAGGACGCCGACGAGGTCGACGGTCTCGACCGTCCGCCAGCTCGCCGGGCGCCGGTCGCGGTGCAGTGCGACGCGGTCGGCCCACTCGGGGTCACCGCCGTCGGCGGGCAGCCCGCAGGCGACGTACTCGACCTCGCGGGCGCGGCGCAGCAGCTGCTCGGCATAGCTCGACTTGCCCGACCGGGCCCCGCCCAGCACGAGCGTGCGGCGGGCGGGCCGGCCGATCACGAGACCCGGCCCGCGGTGGCGCGGGCGCGCAGCGCGGTGAGCAGGAGCTGCGCGGCGAGCGCGGCCCCGACGCCCTCCCCCGCCCGCAGCCGCAGGTCCAGCAGCGGCTCCAGGCCGAGGTCGGTGAGCACCGCCGCGTGCCCGCGCTCGCGGCTGCGCTGGCCCGCGACCAGCGCCGTCTGCGCCGCCGGCTCCAGGCGGACCGCGACCGCCGCCGCGACGGAGGTGACGAGGCCGTCGAGCACCACCGGGACGCCGGCCGCGGCGGCGCCGAGCGTGATGCCGGTGAGCACGGCGACCTCCGGGCCGCCGAGAGCGGCCAGCAGGGTGAGCGGGCCGGCGGACGGGTGCTCCGCCCGGACCCGCTCGACGGCCCCACGGACCACCGCCCGCTTCCGGTCCAGCATCGCGGCGTCGGCGCCCGCGCCCAGCCCGACGGCGTCGTCCGGGTCGAGGTCGAGCAGCGCGCACGCGAGCGCGGCGGCGACCGTGGTGTTCCCGATGCCCACCTCGCCGAGGCAGACCAGCCCGGTGGCGGCGAGCTCCGTGCCCAGCGCCCGCCCCTCCTCGACCAGCGCCGCGGCGGCGGTGCCCGTGAGCGCGTCGGCGGTGAGCAGGTCGCCCTGGACGTCGGGCGAGACGGCGTGGTGGGCGCGCACGTGCAGCCCGGCCTGCCGCGCGGTCGAGGCCCCCAGCGACTCCCCCGTGCCGGTGGCGGCGAGGACGTCGGCGGTGACCGACGCCGGGTACGCGGAGACGGCGTGCGCGGCGGCGACGGGGTGGTCACCGGCGACGACGACCAGCGTGCCGGTGCCCGGCACCGGGCCGGGCAGGGCGAGCACGCGGTCGACAGCGCGGTCCAGGACGCCCAGCGAGCCGGGTACCGCGAGCAGGTCGTCGCCGGTGTCGCGGGCGGCGACCACCGCCTCGGGCTGCGGCCCGGCCAGGTGCGAGACCGGCGCGGCCGGGCTCTCCTCCCCCGGCCACCGCTCGCGCAGGACGACGTCCTCCAGCGGGGCGCGGGTGGACCAGCCGTGCCGCACCAGCCCCGGCTCGGGCGGGCGCTCGTCGGGCCAGCCGAGGCACAGCCAGCCGAGGGTCTCCACGCCCTCGGGCAGGTGCAGCAGCTCGGCGAGGTCGGCCGGCTGGAACAGCGTCACCCAGCCCATGCCCAGCCCCGAGGCGCGCGCGGCCAGCCAGATGTTCTGGATGGCGCAGGCGCAGCTCCACAGGTCGGCGTCGGGGAAGGTCGCGCGGCCGAGCACGCCGGTGGCGTGGGTGCGGCGGTCGCAGGCGACGACGATGCCCACCGGCGCCTCGCGGATCCCCTCCAGCTGCAGGTCCAGCAGGCGGGCGCGGCGGTCGGGGGTGAGCAGCTCGGCCTGGCGGAGCCGCTCGCGGTCGGCCAGGACCGCGGCCCGGTCGCGCGTGGCCTGCTCGGTGACGACGACGAAGCGCCAGGGCTGCGAGTGCCCCACCGACGGTGCGCGGTGGCCGGCCTCCAGGACGGTGCGCAGGAGCTCGTCCGGCACCGGGTCGGGACGGTAGCGGCGGATGTCGCGGCGGGCACCGACGACCGCGTGCAGGGCCTCGACCGTGGCCGGGTCGAACGCCCAGCCCGCAGGGTCGGCGGCCCGCTCGGCGGCGTGGGTCTGGTCACCGATCACCGGGACCGGCCGGGGCCAGGTCATGCCAACTCCTCCATCGCGTCTCCCGGGAACCCTCGCACGCGCGGGCGCACGAGCCGCGCCCGGTTCCCCCGCAGGGGGCGGCCGTTCAGCCGTCGGGGTGGGCGAGCTCGTCGAGCGCGCGGCGGAGGGCGTCGACCCGGGCGGCACCGAGCGCGGCCGACAGCGCGGACTCCTGGACGGCGACCAGCGCCTCCCAGCGGCGCAGCCGGTCCCGGCCGACGTCGGAGAGGTGGACGACCACCTTGCGACCGTCGTCCGGGTGCGGGAGCCGGTAGGCCAGCGCCCGGTCGACGGCGGCGTCCACCAGCCGGGTGCAGGTGGGCGCGGGCAGGTGCAGCACCGCCACCAGCTCGCCCATCGCGCGGCCGGTCCCGGCCAGGGCCCGGAGCAGCCGGTAGCCGTCGAGGGTCCCGCCGTCCTCCGCGAGGGCGGCCGACACCTGCGCGGCCACCCGCCGCTGGGTGACGGTCAGCAGCTCGACCAGGTCGTCGGTGACGCGCACGGCGTCGACGTCACCTGCCGGGAACATGGGGAGACCATACTTCTGCGCGTGTCCGGTGCCACGCGTCCGCTGGACCCGTGGGACCTCCTGCTCACGGGTCCGCGCCGCGACGTCTTCCACGTCGGCCTCGCGGTGCCGCTGTCGGGCCCCCTGGCGCTCACCGCGCCGTCCGCGCTCGACCTCGCCGGGCTGGCCGCCGACGAGCTGAACGCCGCGGGCGGGGTGGACGGCCGCGAGGTGCGGCTGGTCAGCCTCGACTCGGGCCGGGCGCCCGAGGTGGTTGCCGCGGAGGCGGCGTCGCTGTTCCGCGCGGGGGCCTTCGACGTCCTCGTCGGGTTCCACACCAGCGACGTGCACCGCGCGCTCGAGCGGGCGCTCCCGCCGGCGGCCCGCTACGTGTTCACCCCGCCGCACGAGGGCGGCCGGCTGCGCCCGGGCGTCGTCCGCACCGGGGCCTCCCCGGCCGAGCAGCACGCCGCGGCCCTGACCTGGCTGGTCGGCAACCGGCGGGCGCGGCGGTGGGTGCTGCTGGGCACCGACTACGTGTGGCCACGGGCGGTGCACCGGGCCGCTCGCCGGGCACTGGCCGCCGCCGGCGCGCAGGTGGTCGGCGAGGCCCTGGTGCCGTTCGGCCCCACCGACATGGGCCCGCTGCTCGACCTCGTCCGCCGGACGCGGGCGGACGGCGTGCTGCTGAGCATGGTCGGGCGCGACCTGGTCACCTTCAACCGCGAGTTCACCCGGGCCGGGCTGGACCGCAGGGTGGTGCGGCTGTCGGGTGCCCTGGAGGAGAACGGCCTGTACGCCGTCGGCGGCGACGGCACCGGCGAGCTCTACGCCTGCATGCCCTCGTTCGCCTCGTCCGCCGACGGGCCCGACCACACGCAGCTGGAGCTGCAGGAGCGGCTCGCCCGCCGGTCGGGACCGACCGCGCCGGTGGCCTGCGCCTACGCCCGCGGGCTGTACGAGGGCGTCCGGGTCGCCGTCTCGGGCCCGGGCCGCTTCCGCCGCCGGGGCCCGGCCGCCCGGCTGGCCCGCGCCGACGGCCTCGCGCTGCGCGAGATCCCGATCGTTCCCACGGCCTGAGACGGATACTTCCACCTGGAAGGATTCGGTCCTACTCTGCTCGCGCCCCGGCACCGCACCGGGAGGAGAGACGGAGTGAACCGCCCATGAGCGACCCTCGCACCACCACCGGCACCTCGACCGGCCCCGCAGGCGTGACCCCCGCCGCCACCGCCGCCGGCGTCGAGTCGTTCGGCTACAAGCAGGAACTCAAGCGCACGCTGACCTTCGGCGACCTGCTCGTCTACGGCCTGGTCTTCATGGTCCCGATCGCGCCGTTCGGCATCTTCGGCGGCGTCTTCCAGGCCTCCGGCGGCATGGTGGCCCTCGCCTACATCATCGGCGGGCTGGCCATGGCGTTCACCGCCGCGTCCTACTCGCAGATGTCGCGCGCGTTCCCGATGGCCGGCTCGGTCTACACCTACGCCGGCCGCGGCATCGCCCAGCCGGTGGGCTTCATCGCCGGCTGGATGGTGCTGCTGGACTACCTGCTCATCCCCGGCCTGCTGTACCTGATCTCCGGGTTCGCGATGACCTCGATCATCCCCAGCGTCCCCGTCTGGGCGTGGATCGTCGGCTTCATCGTGCTGAACACCGTCGTCAACTACTTCGGCATCGAGTTCACCGCGCGGGTGAACAAGATCGTGCTGGTCGCCGAGCTGGTCGTGCTGGCGATCTTCCTCGTCATCGGCGTCGTCGCGCTCTCCTCGGGCGAGGGCGGCGGCTGGGACCTCTCGCCCATCTACAACAGCGACACCTTCTCCCTGGAGCTGGTGTTCGGCGCGGTCTCCATCGCCGTGCTGAGCTTCCTGGGCTTCGACGCGATCTCCACCCTCGCCGAGGAGAACAAGGACGCAGCCCGCTCGATCGGCAAGTCGATGATCGCGGCGCTGGTGCTCGCCGGGACGCTGTTCGTCGTCCAGACCTGGGTCGCCGCGCTGCTCGTGGCCGACCCCGAGACGCTGATCGCCGAGGGCGACGCCGCCGGCACCGCCTTCTACGACGCTGCCGAGGTCGCCGGCGGGGCCTGGCTGGGCACCCTGACGGCCGTCGCCACCGCCATCGCGTGGGGCTTCGCCAACTCGCTGGTGGCCCAGGCAGCCACCTCGCGGCTGCTGTTCGCCATGGCGCGCGACCGGCAGCTGCCGGCGTTCCTCGCCAGCGTCCACCCGACCCGGCGGGTGCCGGTCAACGCGACCTTCCTCGTCGCGGCGATCTCGCTGGTGCTCGGCATCTACATGAGCACCCGCGACGACGGCATCACGCTGCTGTCCACGCTGGTCAACTTCGGCGCCCTGTCGGCGTTCCTGCTGCTGCACGTCTCCGTGGTCGTGCACTACATCGGGCGGCAGAAGAGCCGGAACTGGTGGCTGCACCTCGCGGTGCCCGTCATCGGCTTCGCGATCCTGGCCTACGTCGTCTACAACGCCCAGGTGGCCGCCCAGGAGCTCGGGTTCGTGTGGTTCGCCGTCGGCGTCGTGCTGCTGGTCGTGCTGCTGGCCACCGGCCGCAAGCCGGAGCTCAGGACGGAGGACGCGCTGTGAGCCTCGAGGTCGTCCAGCTCTCGCCCACGCCCGACCAGTACCGCTACACCTTCGGCGGCGCCCCCGAGCCGCTGGTGCGGGTGCGGCCGGGCACCGTCGTCGAGCTGACCACCGAGGACTGCTTCGGCGGCCGGGTGACCAGCGCCGACGACCTGCCCAGCGCCGTCTGCGACTTCTCGCAGCTCAACCCGGTCACCGGGCCGATCCACGTCGAGGGCGCCGAGCCCGGCGACACCCTGGCGGTGCACTTCGTCGAGATCGCGCCGGCCCGCGACTGGGCCGTCTCGACGACGTTCCCGCACTTCGGGGCGCTCACGGCCACGCACACCACGGCGATGCTGCACGCCCCCCTCGACGAGGTCGTGTGGGTCTACGAGGTCGACCGCGAGCGCGGCACCTGCCTGTTCCGGCCGCGCCGTGGCGGCCCCGAGGTGGAGCTGCCGCTCGACCCGATGCACGGGACCGTCGGGGTCGCCCCCGCGGGCGGCGAGGTGTTCGCGACCGTCACGCCCGGGGCGCACGGCGGCAACATGGACACCCCGGAGCTGCGGGCCGGCACGACGGCGTACTTCGGCGTCAACGTGGCCGGCGGCCAGCTGGCGATCGGCGACGGGCACTGCCGGCAGGGCGAGGGCGAGGTGTGCGGCACCGCCGTGGAGGCGGCCATGCGCACCGTCGTCGTGGTGGACCTCATCAAGGGCGGCGGGAACCCCTGGCCGCGGCTGGAGACCGACGACTTCCTCATGTCGACCGGCTCCACCAAGCCGCTGGAGGACGCCTACCGGGTGAGCCAGCACGACCTGGTCACCTGGGCCGCCGAGCTCACCGGCTGGGACACCCTCGACGCCTACCAGCTGGTCAGCCAGGCCGGGCTCGCGCCGGTGGCCAACGTCGTGGACACCAACTACACGATGGTCGCCAAGCTGGCGAAGGCGTTCCTCGGCCGCGAGGGCGTCACGGTGAACGACGGCGTGCACGACCGGCTGCGGCAGACCGGCGCGGCCTACCTCGCCCAGCGCTGACCCGTCCCACCCTCGGGGCCCGTCCGGTTCGTCCGGGCGGGCCCCGAGTCGTCCACGGCGACGCCCAGGGACGACGAAGGCCCCTGACCGTGTCGGTCAAGGGCCTTGGAAGGGCTCCCCCGATTGGACTCGAACCAATAACCCTGCGATTTGATCTTGAGGCGCTTGCTCGCGTTGGCTCACGTTGAAGACGCAGGTCAGAGGGGCTGCGAAGCGTTGGCTACGACGGCTCGTGACGGCCGATTACGGGAGTATTGGGTGCCTAAAGAGTGCCTGTCGCCGGTCCCGCGACTGCGGCGATCACCCTCCACGCTCCTTCCCGGCGACCATCTCAGGGGACGCCCAAAAACCCCGCCTGATCCACTTCGGCCCACCCTGCTACTAGGGCAGTCACCGATGAGGGATGGAGGTGAACGCCAACGCGACGCCCGCTTCACCGCTGGCGAAGCGTTCCATCGCCGCATCACCTCAGTTCACGCCGCCGCTCGACCTCGTTGACGACCATCTCCACCGTCCACCGACCGCGGATCAGTCGCATGCTCAGGGGCTCGGCGCCTCGGTCCTCGTACGACCAACTCAGCTCCTCCGGCCGGACGCCCGCTCGGTGCAGATCGCCCGCGTACTGGGCAGGCGCACCTTCCCGCATCCACCGCACGATGTCCGCGAACTTGAGGCCATCGAAGAGAGTCGGCGCCCACTCGGCCGATAGATCCCTTGCCTGGCGAACCTCGTCCTCGAAGTAGGAGTAGGAGCCACCCGGCGACCTTCCCTCTGGATCCCGCCGGCAGACGACGTAGTGGTCGAGCAGGTACTTGGTGAGCCCCTCCGGCGGGGTTCCGCGATACCACTCACGCCTGAGTCGGCGGCTCGGGAAGGCGGGCAGCGGCTGCGGCCGTGGTGGCAGCGCAGACGACATCCGTCTCACGGGCGGCAACGGCGCAGCGTGCTCCTGCACCGCTGATCGCGGAGCCGGACGACCTGGCGCCGACACTGGCCGTTGAGCCTGCGGGAAGCACTCCCGAAGCTGTCGGGCCACCGGCGCCTCTACAAGGCTGGACGACGACTTCACGAAGAAGCCCAGCTCCTTGAGCTTGGCGAGCAGGATCTTGCTATCGACTCCGAACTCCTTGGCGAGTTCGTGTACGCGGGCCTTACCTGGCATCCCGTGCCGCTCCCTCCGAGCGAACTGCGGATGGACAAGACGCCTCCGAGGCTCGCACACCTGTACGACAACTCCACGGGCTACTCGCCCGACACTCCGGGGAGAGAGCCATTCCTCCGATGCCTCGCGACTTCAACTTCGACCGTCGCGCCCTCGCCGCACTCGTGAACGGCACCACCGGTCAGCGGGTGCCCCCATCCAGCCCGGCCACAAGAACCGCGATCGGCACCGACTCCCAATGCAGTCGCGGCGGCGTGACACCCGCCGCCTGACATCCCGTCGTTGCGATCGATGTAGACCGGACCCTCGTCGGCGCTCCGCCCACAGACAAAGCCTGACGGCGGGACTCCCCTCGACCGGAGCTTCGGCACACAACTGGTCGGGCGCCGCCGCATCCCGTCAGTTGACGGGCAGTGCTCGCGGCGCGGAGTGTTCGTCTTCCCAGCGAGCTGGCCGCTGAGTTCACGCAAGCGGTCGTGCTCGTCCATCAGCCGGGCGACGGGGGTGAGGTTCCGGCAGCCGCAGTGGTCGCACATCGATAGGTCTCCTCCATCGCAGGGCGGGTACGGTGGCTGGCCGGGGCCCGGCTCGGTCGTCACTTGAATTCAAGTGCCCTCGCTGCATCGGCCATCCCGCGGCCGCCGGTGAGGCGCGTCACTTCGCCCGTGCCGGTCGCCCTACCGACCGCATACCCCAGAAGGTGTAGGCGGCGGCGAGGAGAGCCGTTCCGGCCAGCAACCAGAGGCCGGGTTTGTAATTTCCGGACCAACCGTAGATGGCGCCCATGACCAGCGGCGGGGCGAACCCACCGAGGCCGCCGGCGGCGCCGACGATGCCGGTGACCGCGCCGACCTTGCCCGCCGGGGCGGCCAGGGCCACGAGGGCGAACACCGCACCGGACGAGGCGCCGAGTGCGGCGGCCATGGCGAGGAAGGCGACCGTGCCTGTCCACTCCAACGGCCGCTCCAGCGCCGACACCGCCGCGAACGCTGTGACGACCGCGAAGCAACCGACGAGCACGGGCAGAGGGTGGAACCGGTCGGACAGGACCCCGCCGACCGGCCGCATGATCACCGCGAGGACGACGAACCCGGCGGTGCGCAGCGCGGCGTCGCCGGGGGTCAGGCCGAAGGCGTCGCGCAGGTAGGTGGGCAGGTACACGCTGAAGGCGACGAAGCCACCGAAGCCGACCGCGTAGAGGAACGACATCTGCAGGGTGACCGGCAATCGAAAGGTCTCCCACGTCCGCCGGAGCACTCCCCCGGTCACGGCCGTGCGCCCCGGGGCATCCCGCAGCAGGGCGTAGGAGGCGACCCCGTAGAGCGCGAGCAGGATGGCGACCAGAGTGAACGGGAAGGCGAGGCCGAAGGAATCCTTGAGTCCGACGGTGGTGAAGGCGGAGATGGCGGTCCCGCCCATGCCGGCGCCGAAGATGCCCAGCGCGGTGCCGCGCTTGGCCGGCGGGAACCACGAGTTGACCAGTGGCACGCCGATGGCGAAGGTCGTGCCGCCCAGCCCGAGGACGAAGCCGCCGAGCAACATCATCGGGTAGGAGTCGTTGCCGACGTACCCGATGAAGAGCACCGGCAGGATGGTCATCGCGCTGATCAACGGGAACATGAGCCGCGCACCGAACCGGTCGGTCATGGCACCCACGGGGATGCGCCCGAGCGACCCGACCACCACGGGTACGGCCACCAGCAGCGACTTCTCGAGCGCGCTGAGGCCCAGCTCGTCGGTGAAGAACGCGCCGAGTGGACTCACCAGGGCCCACGCCCAGAAATTGATGGCGAAGCCGACGGTCGCGACCGCCAGCATCACCCAGGCCTCCCGGGGGATGGCCTCCGCGGACGTCCCTGGTGTGCCCGCGGAACCGGGCGACGGTGCGGTGGTCACCTGCGTGGCCCTCCCACTCGATCCCAACCGCGCGGTGTCGCCCGGTTGCCGAGCTGGCGGTCGCGGCTGCGGTAGACGATGTAGGGCCGGGTGAAGTAGCCCAGGGGCGCGCTGAACACGTGGACGAGCCGGGTGAAAGGCCAGATCGCGAACAGCAGCAACGCCGAGAGCGCGTGCAGCTGGAAACCGGGCCCGGCCGCGGCCATCAGCTCGGGCTGGGGGTTGAAGTAGAAGATGCTGCGGAACCACGGCGAGACGGTGTCCCGGTAGTCCACGCCCCCATGCCCCACGACCCCCAGCACGGTGTTGCTCAGCCCGAACAGAATGGTCATGGTGAGCACCAGGTACATGAACTTGTCGTTCTTGGTGGTCGCGCTGAACACCGGCCCGGTGGTGCGCCGCCGGTAGAGCAGGATGCCCAGGCCGACCAGGGTGCCGAAGCCGGCGATCGCCCCGACCCCGATGGCCATGGCGTGGTAGGCCGTCTCGGACAGCCCCACGGCCTCGGTCCACGACTTGGGGATGCCCAGGCCCATGACGTGCCCGATGAGCACGAACAGGATGCCGAAGTGGAACAGCGGGCTCCCCCACCGCAGCAGGCGGGACTCGTAGAGCTGGCTGGACCGGGTGGTCCAGCCGAACTTGTCGTACTTGTACCGCCAGTAGTGCCCGACGACGAAGATCGCCAGGCTGATGTACGGGACGATCACCCACAGGACGATGTCGAGGGCGTTCACGGGGCAACTCCTGCGGGTGCGCCGGCGGTCGGTTGCGGGATGTAGTCCGGGGGCGCGAAGGGCGTCGCCCCGTACGGGTCGAGGCCGACGTCCTCGGTGGGCGGGCCCTCGGCGGCCAGCTTCAGCACCGCTGCCCGGTCCTCGGCCCGCACCGGCGGCAGCGTCGCGCACACCGCGTGCAGCACCGCCGCGTAGGGCGACCCGCGGTCCTCGAGCGCCAGCCGGATCAGCTCCAGACCGGCCCGGTGCTCGTGCAGCAACCGCTCACCCCGGACGGGGTCGCCGACCGCGGTGAACTCCAGGACGACGGCCAGGTGGTCGGGCAACTCGTCGTCGGTGAGGGCCATGCCTGCGCGGCCGTAGAGGTGCTTGAACTGCAGCAGCGCCATGCCGCGCTTCCGGGTGTCGCCGTAGGCGTAGTAGGTCAGGTACAGCGAGCACCGGCGGCGCAGGTCGAAGGTCTCGACGTAGGCCGCCTGCTGCTCGGTCAGCGGCGTGGTCTCCAGGTGGTCGAGGAACCGGCCGAGCGGTCCGGCGAACTCGCCCGGGAGCGGGGCGACCGCCGCCCGCAGCAGCGGTAGCCGGCCGACCAGCTCCTCGTCCGGGTAACCGATCAGTAGGGACGCCGCCTGGCGCACCGTGGCGAGCTGGGCCGGCGTCGCCCCGCCGCCGGGACGCAGCCTCACGGCTTGGGCTCCGTGACGCTCGGCGAGCCAGGTCCGTCCCCGCCACCGTCGGGACCGTGCCGTGCGTCGTCGTTCCCACGGGACGGGAAGAGCCCCTCGGGAGCTCCCTTGCCGTCCCAGTTCAGCAGGTTGACCCGCTGCGCCTTCGTCGGTGGCGCGGACAGCGTGTCGGTGGTCTGCCGGGCCGACAGCATGTGGAAGTTCTCCACCGCGATCGGCGTCGACCCGCCCGACGTCTCGCCGAACGGACCCCAGCCACCCATGCCCGGGCCGTCCTCGTAGTCCAGGGAGCAGCCGGTGTCGAACTCCTCGCGCTCAGGCCCCTGCTCGGCGTGGATCGCCGGGATGACGTAGCGCTCGTCGTACTTGGCGATCGCCAGCAACCGGTGCATGTCCTGGATGTCCTGACCGGTCATGCCGACCGCGGTCGCGATCGACTCGTCGGCCGGCCGGCCGAGGTTCAGGTCGCGCATGTAGGCGCGCATCGCCCCGAGCTTCTTGAGCACCCCGGTAACCAGGCTGGTGTCACCGGCGGCGAACAGCTCGGCCAGGTACTCGATCGGGATCCGCAGCGATTCGATGGCGCCGAAGATGTTGCCGGCGTCCTCCCCGTCGTGCCCTGTCTCGGTGAGGGCGTCCACCACGGGTGACAGCGGCGGGATGTACCAGACCATCGGCATGGTGCGGTACTCCGGGTGCAGCGGCAGGGCCACCTCGAACTTGGTGATGAGCGAGTAGATCGGCGAGCGCTGCGCGGAGTCGATCCAGTCGCGGGAGATGCCCGCCCGCTCGGCGGCCCGGACCACCTCGGGGTCGTGCGGGTCCAGGATGATCGACCGCTGGGCCATGTAGAGGTCCTGGTCGTTCGGGGTGGACGCCGCCTCGAGCACGCGGTCGGCGTCGTAGAGGATGATGCCGATGTAGCGCAGCCGGCCCACGCAGGTCTCCGAGCAGACCGTCGGGATCCCCACCTCCACGCGCGGGAAGCAGAACGTGCACTTCTCGGCCTTGCCGGTGCGGTGGTTGAAGTACACCTTCTTGTACGGGCACCCCGTGACGCACTGCCGCCAGCCGCGGCAGCGGTCCTGGTCGACCAGGACGATGCCGTCCTCTTCCCGCTTGTAGATGGCGCCCGACGGGCAGGACGCCGCGCACGACGGATTGATGCAGTGCTCGCAGATCCGCGGCAGGTAGAACATGTAGGTCTGCTCGAACTTCTCCTTGATCTCCGCCGAGATCTTCTGCAGCACCGGGTCGGCCTGCGTGAGCTCCGGCGCCCCGCCCAGGTTGTCGTCCCAGTTGGCGCTCCACTTGATGTTCATCGGCTTGTTCGTCAGCAGGGAGCGCGGCCGGGCGACCGGGGTGTGCTCCTGGACCGGAGCGTTGGTCAACGTCTCGTAGTCGTAGGTCCAGGGCTCGTAGTAGTCGTTGATCGACGGCTGGACCGGGCTGGAGAAGATCGTGAGCAGTCGCTTGAGCCGGCTGCCGGTGCGCAGCGAGAGCCGGCCGTTGCGCCCGAGCTGCCAGCCGCCCCGCCACTTCTCCTGGTCCTCGTAGGTGCGTGGGTAGCCCTGCCCCGGCCGGGTCTCCACGTTGTTGAACCAGACGTACTCGACGCCGCTGCGGTTGGTCCACGCCTGCTTGCAGGTGACCGAGCAGGTGTGGCACCCGATGCACTTGTCCAGGTTCATCACCATGCCCATCTGGGCCATGACGCGCATCAGTACTGGACCTCCTGTGAACGGCGACGGATCACGGTGACCTCGTCGCGCTGGTTACCGGTGGGACCGAGGTAGTTGAAGGCGAACGACAGCTGCGCGTAGCCCCCGATGAGGTGCGTCGGCTTGAGGAAGAGCCGGGTCAGCGAGTTGTGGATCCCGCCGCGCTTCCCCGACGTCTCCGCCTTCGGGACGTCGATCAGCCGGTCCTGGGCGTGGTGCATGTAGACGGTCCCCTCGGGCATGCGGGAGGACACGATCGCGCGGGCGACGACGACGCCGTTGCGGTTGACCGCCTCGATCCAGTCGTTGTCGCGCACCCCCACCTTCGCGGCGTCCTGGGTGCTCATCCAGATCGTCTGCCCGCCGCGGGAGAGCGACAGCATGAACAGGTTGTCCTGGTACTCCGAGTGGATCGACCACTTGTTGTGCGGCGTGAGGTACCGGACGGTGATGCCGAGCTCGCCGGTGTCGCCGACGTGCGGCTCCCCGAACAGGGCGTGCATGTCCAGCGGGGGGCGGTAGACCGGGAGGTTCTCCCCTGCCTCGGTCATCCAGTCGTGGTCGAGGAAGAAGTGCATCCGGCCGGTCAGGGTGTGCCAGGGCTTGAGCCGCTCGACGTTGATGGTGAACGGCGAGTACCGGCGTCCACCGTGCTCGCTGCCCGACCACTCCGGCGAGGTGATCACCGGGGTGGGGCGGGCCTGGGTGTCGGCGAAGGTGATCAGCTTGCCCTGGTGCTCCTCGGCCAGGTCCGCCATCCGGGTGCCGGTGCGCTCCTCGGAGAACCGGAAGCCCTGCGTCGCCAGCCGGCCGTTCGTGGTCCCGGAGAGGGCCAGGATGGTCTCGCACCAGTGCACGTCGCGGGCGAGAGCCGGCCGGCCCGCCGCGGCGCCGTCCCGGATCACCCCGTTCTTGTGCCGGAGGTAGTCGACCTCCTTGTCCGGCTTCGTCGTGACGCCCTTGACCTGCAGGCCGAGCTCCTCGACCAGCGGGCCCAGCGCGGACCACTTCTGGGCGACCGCCCCGTAGTCCCGCTCCTGAACGACGAACTTCGGCATCGTCTGGCCGGGCACCGGGTCGCACTCGCCGGCCTTCCAGTCGCGCACCACCCCGCGCGGGTTGGCCAGCTCGTCCGGGGTGTCGTGCAGCAGGGGCAGCGCCACGAGGTCCTTGCGGACGCCGAGGTGCTTCGCGGCCAGCCGGCTGAACGCCTTCGCGATCGTGCCGAAGGCCTCGAAATCGGTGCGGGTCTCCCACGGCGGCGCGATGGCCGGGTTGAACGAGTGCACGTAGGGGTGCATGTCGGTGGTGTTCAGGTCGTGCTTCTCGTACCAGGTGGCGGCCGGCAGCGTGATGTCGGAGAAGATCGTCGTGCTGGTCATCCGGAAGTCCAGGGCCAGCAGCAGGTCCAACTTCCCCTCGGGCGCCTCGTCGTGCCAGACGACGTCCTTCGGGCGGGCCTCCGGCGGCGCCTCCTCGGCACGCACGGAGGAGTCGGTGCCGAGGAGGTGCTTCAGGAAGTACTCGTTGCCCTTGGCGGAGGAGCCCAGGAGATTGGCCCGCCAGATGGTGAGCACCCGCGGGAAGTTCTCCGGCGAGTCCGGGTCCTCGGCGGCGAACCGGAGGCTGCCGTCGCGCAGGCCGTCGACGACGTGCTCGCCGGGTGCCTTGCCGGCGGCGGCGGCCTCGTCGGCCATGTCCAGCGGGTTGCGGTTGAACGTCGGGTACGACGGCATCCAGCCCATCCGCGCCGACTGCGCGAGCACGTCAGCCGGCGTCTTCCCGTCGAAGCGCCCCGTGCCCAGCGGGGAGGCGAACCCGTCCAGCGTGGTCTGGTCGTAGCGCCACTGGTCGGTGTGCAGGTACCAGTAGGCGGTCTGGATCATCTGCCGCGGCGGACGCGCCCAGTCCAGGGCCGACGCCAGCGTCTGCCAGCCGGTCACCGGCCGGCACTTCTCCTGGCCGACGTAGTGCGCCCAGCCACCGCCGTTGACCCCCTGGCAGCCGGTCAGCGTGGTCAGGGTCAGGAAGGCTCGGTAGATCGTGTCGGAGTGGAACCAGTGATTCGTGCCGGCGCCCATGATGATCATCGAGCGGCCGCCGGAGTCCTCGGCGTTCTGCGCGAACTCCCGGCCGATCCGGGCTGCGGCCGCCGCGGAGACGCCGGTGAACTGCTCCTGCCACGCCGGTGTGTACGGCTGCGAGGCGTCGTCCTCGCCGGCGGGCCACTCCCCCGGCAGCCCCGCCCGCCCGACCCCGAACTGGGCCAGCAGCAGGTCGTACACCGTGGTCACCAGGTGCTTGCCAATCCGGCGGACGGGCACCCCGCGGCGCATGGTGGCGCCCTCGCCGCGCGGGGTGTCGAACCGCGCAAGGTCGACCGGGACCGACTCGGTGGCGCCGTCGTAGAGGCTGAGGCGTGGGTCGACCTCGCCGAGGTCGAGGTTCCATCTGCCCTTGCCGGCCTCGCCGAAGCGGAAGCCCAGCGAACCGTTCGGCACGTGCGGCTGGTCGGTGGCCGAGTCCACGAGCACGGTCTTGAACTCCGCGCCTTCCTCCTTGTCGCCGAGGTCGGCAGCGGTGAGGAACTTGCCCGGGACATAGCCGTCGCCGTGCCGCGTCAGGGTCAGCAGGAAGGGCAGGTCGGAGTACTTCCGCACGTACTCCTGGAAGCGCGGCACCTGCCGGTCGACGAAGAACTCCTTGAGGACGACGTGGCCCATGGCCATGGCCAGCGCCCCGTCGGTGCCGGGGTGCGGTGCCAGCCAGTCGTCGGCGAACTTGGTCGCGTCGGAGTAGTCGGGGCTCATCACGACGACCTTCTGGCCGCGGTAGCGCGCCTCGGTCATCCAGTGCGCGTCCGGGGTGCGGGTCACCGGGACGTTGGAGCCCCACAGGATCAGGTAGGAGGCGTCCCACCAGTCCCCGGACTCCGGGACGTCGGTCTGGTCACCGAACACCTGCGGCGAGGCCACCGGCAGGTCGGCATACCAGTCGTAGAACGACAGCATCGGCGCACCGATCAGCGACATGAATCGCGCCCCGGCGGCGTGCGACACCATCGACATCGCCGGGATCGGGGAGAAGCCGGCGACGCGGTCGGGCCCGTACTTTTTGATCGTGTGCACGTGGGCGGCGGCGATCATCTCGGTCGCTTCGTCCCACGAGGCCCGGACGAGCCCACCCTTGCCGCGCTGGGACTTGTAGGTCCGGGCCTTCTCTGGGTCGTCGACGATGTCGGCCCAGGCGAGGACCGGGTCGCCGAGGCGCTGCCGGGCCTCCCGGTACATCTGCAGCAACGAGCCGCGGACGTAGGGATAGCGGACCCGGGTCGGCGAGTACGTGTACCAGGAGAAGGCGGCGCCACGCGGGCAGCCGCGGGGCTCGTACTCGGGCCGGTCGGCGCCGGTCGACGGGTAGTCGGTCTGCTGCGCCTCCCAGGTGATGATCCCGTCCTTGACGTAGACCTTCCACGAGCACGACCCGGTGCAGTTCACGCCGTGCGTGGAACGGACGACCTTGTCGTGGCTCCACCGGTCCCGGTAGAAGCTGTCGGCGTCCCGACCGCCGATCTGGTGGAGGGAACGCTTGTCGGCGCTCGTCTCGCCCTTGCGGAAGTAGCGGGAGGTACCGACGAGAGCCTCCGACAGGGGGCTGTCGAAGCCCCCCTCGAACGCCTCGTCCGGGCCGGTTCGGGTGCTGGTCATGAGTCCCCTTCTGCAAATCCGCCGTGGACCGGGCGTCGGTCTGCCTCTCTTGTGCCAGGAGCCGCCGCACCGGATGGCCGACGTCCCCCGCGAGGGTGGTTCGGGCGCCGCGGCAGAAGCGCCCGGTCTGCGCGATCTGGGACATTGGAGCGATGGAGGAACGGCGGACCCAACCCAGAGCGGCGGAGACCGCGCGGGCGGGCGTGCGCCGGCAGCACGTCCTGGACCTGCTGCGCAGCGCACCGGCAGGTCTGGGCGTCCAAGATCTCGCCCAGCGAACCGGCCTGCACCCGAACACGGTGCGTTTCCACCTGGACCGCCTCGTCGCGGACGGGCTGGCGGCACGGGAGGCCGAGGAGGAGCGCGTCGAGCCGGGAAGACCGCGGCTCACCTACACCGCTACCCCGACGCCGGACCCGGCGGCGAACCGGCGCAACTACCGGTTCCTGGCCGAGATCCTCGCCAGCTACGTGTCCGGCACGGCGGAGGACCCAGCCGGGGCAGCCATCGAGACCGGACGGGCCTGGGGACACCACCTCACCGACGCCCCGGCGCCCTTCGAGCGGACGAGCGAGCAGGAGGCCGTCGCTGAGCTCCTGCGCATCCTCGGCGACATCGGCTTCGCCCCCGAGCTCGCCGTCGACGATCCACGGCGCATCCTGTTGCCGCACTGCCCGTTCCGCGAGGTGGCCGAGGCGCAGCGCCAGGTGATCTGCTCGATCCACCTGGGACTGATGCGCGGAGCACTGGCCGAGATGCGCGCCCCGGTGACCGCCGATCGACTGCTGCCGTTCGTCGAGCCCTCGCTGTGCGAGGCCCACCTGGCACCGGTGGGTCCCGAGTCCGACGCGGACCTTCCGCCATCCGCTGCGAACGGGGCAGCTGCTCCGCTCGGCTGATCCGACGGCTCCCCTCCCGCCCGGTCCCATCACCGGGTCAGCCGCGGGCGACCGTCAGCAGGACCACCGAGTCGTCGAGCGCCTCGAGGCTGTGCCGGACCGGGGGAATGACGAGCAGGTCTCCCTCCAGTCCCTCTTCCGACCGATCCCCGGCCACCAGGCGCACGCGGCCGGTCAGCACCTGGAGGGTGGCCTCCCCCGGGCTCTCGTGCTCGGCCAGGCCGGCACCCTTCACCAGGGCGATCACCGTCTGGTGCAGCGTCGTCTCGTGGGCGCCGTAGACGGTCTCACCAGCACGTCGGGAGTGGTGCGCGGCTGCTGTCGCCAGCAACCGGCGCGACAGCGCCGCCACGTTCGCCTGGTGCACGGTGTCCCCCTGCCGTTCGGCGCTGCGGTGGCCGCCAGCGCGCGGTAATCGGGCGTCCTCCCGCTTTTCTACCAGAGGTCGTGGTTACTACGACGCCCTGTTGTCCAAACTTTGGACGCCGCTTACGGTCGAACCATCGGCCGCCTTCCGAACGAAGCGGTCAACTCACGCTGTCAAGGACCAGGAGCCGCTGTGCTGTCCGAACGATCCCGTCCTGTCATCGAGGCCACGCTGCCGGTCGTCGCCGAGAACATCGAAGAGATCGCCCGGCGGTTCTACGGGCACATGTTCAGCGCCCACCCCGAGTTGTTCGACGGCACGTTCAACCGCGGCAACCAGGCCGAGGGCACGCAGCAGGTGGCGTTGGCCGGCTCGGTCGCCGTCTTCGCCAGTGCCCTGGTCAAGACCCCTGAGCAGGTGCCCGAGCGACTGCTGACCCGGATCGCGCACAAGCACGTCTCCCTCGGCATCACCCCGGCGCAGTACGACATCGTCCACGAGCACCTCTTCTGGGCAATCGTCGACGTGCTCGGCGACGCGGTCACCCCGGAGGTGGCGGCCGCCTGGGACGAGGTCTACTGGCTGATGGCCTACGCACTGATCAACATGGAACGCGGGCTGTACAGCTCCCGTGGTGTCCGGCCGGAGACGGTGTGGCGGCCCTGGCAGGTGGAGCGGAAGGTCCGCGAGACCGACGACGTCGTCACCTTCGTGGTCAAGCGAATCGACGACCGGCTCGTCAAGACCTCGCTGCCCGGCCAGTACGTGACCGTGCAGATGCCGACGGCGGACGGCCTGCACCAGCCTCGGCAGTACAGCCTCACCCGCGCCGACGACGGTGAACACCGCCAGTTCAGCGTCAAGCGAATACGGAGTAACGGCAAGCCTGCCGGCGAGGTGTCCAACCTGCTGCACGACACCGTCGACGTCGGCGACACGGTCACCCTGTCCCTCCCATTCGGGGACGTCGTCCTCGACGACTCGCGGCCGGCCGTCTTCGCCAGCGCCGGCATCGGCATCTCCCCGATGGCCGGCATGCTTTCCCATCTGGCCACCGCAGGCTCCCGGCTCGATCTGACACTGCTGCACGCTGACGTCGACGAGTCGTCCTGGGCGTTGCGCCAGCAGGTGCTCGGCGACGTCCGGAAGCTCCCCAACAGTTCGGTACACGTCTGGTTCGAGCGCGGCGCGGAGTGCAGCCTGCCCGTCGACGGCGTGCACGGTGGGATCATGGATCTCTCCGCGGTGCAGCTGCCGCAGGACGCCGTCTACTACCTGTGCGGTCCCCTGCCGTTCATGCAGGCGGTGCGCAGCGCGCTCGTCGACTGTGGCGTGCCGCCCCGGGACATCCAGTACGAGGTCTTCGGACCCGATCTGTGGCAGGCCGACACGGTCACCACCCCGGCTCCCGGCACCGACCGGGACCTCGACGAAGGCCGCAGTGGCGGACCCGCTCGGTAGCCGAGCGGCGGCGCGCGGAGCCGGACCCATCGGTCCCGCACGCCTGCCTGTGTCCCCCGGGCCCGTCGTCCTTGCTGGAGCACCTATTCGTGGAGCCGTGGGACCCCAGGCTGAATCGGACGGGACTGCTGCACGGATCGGTGACAGGTTGGGTCAGGCTGCCTGCGCGGCCATTGTGGGCACGATGGTCTCGTACTCGATGGGCGTGAGTCGACCGAGGGCGTCCTGACGCCGCCGGCGGTGGTAGG
>NZ_SPQP01000087.1 GCF_004571075.1 Blastococcus sp. TF02A-35 | reverse complement strand
GGCCACCACGCCGGGATGTCGATGGATGACATGGCTCGCGACATGCGCAACCGCTTCCTGGTGGCCGCGCTGCTGTCGATTCCGATCCTGCTGTGGTCCCCGATCGGCCGGGAGGTGATCGGCTTCGAGGCGGCGGCGCCGTTCGGGCTGCGCGACGACGTTTTCTCGCTGCTCCTGTCGCTGCCGGTGATCTTCTATTCGGCCTGGATCTTCTTCGACGGCGCCTATCGGGCGCTGCGCGCCCGCACCCTGGACATGATGGTCCTGGTCGCGGTCGCGGTCGGCGCGGGCTGGCTGTACAGCCTGGTCATCACGCTCACCGGCGGCGGTGAGGTCTTCTACGAGGCCGCCACCGTGCTGACCGCGTTCGTGCTGCTCGGCCACTGGTTCGAGATGCGTGCCCGTGGCGGGGCGAACGACGCCATCCGTGCGCTGCTGGAGTTGGCGCCACCTCGGGCGGTCGTGATCCGCGGCGGCCAGCCGGTGGAGGTGCCCACCGCCGAGGTCGTCACCGGCGATCTGCTGCTGATTCGGCCCGGCTCGAAGATCCCCGTGGACGGCGTCGTGGAGGACGGCGAGTCCGAGGTGGACGAGTCCATGGTCACCGGCGAGAGCCTGCCGGTGCACAAGGCCACCGGCTC
>NZ_SPQP01000012.1 GCF_004571075.1 Blastococcus sp. TF02A-35 | reverse complement strand
GGCGTTAGCGTGGGCCACAGAGACCTCCGGTCGGGAGTGGGGACGTCAGACATCGCCACTCCTTCCGGAGGTCTCCTTCGTGATCAAGCCACCACGCCGACTGTCAACAACGTCCGTGGTCACGACATCTAGGCCAGCAGGTCCGGCACGGCGCGCAGCGCCCGCTCGGCGTCCTCGGTGAGCATCCGGACGACGTCGGTCGCCGACCGCTCCTCGGTGACCAGGCCAACGGACTCGCCCGCGTAGAGCGGCGCCTGCTCCAGGTCGTCGCTCCTCCGCGCCTCGACGACGCGCTGCGAGGCGAGGTCGTCGTGCGCCAGCTCCGCCTCGCGGCCGTGCCAGGTGCGGCTGAACTCGTTGGCCAGCGCCCGGCCCGGCCAGCGCTCCGGCCACGCCAGCCGCTGCGCGACGTCGAACGCTCGGGTGAGCACGGTGTCCTCGCCGGCCGCGGCGCGCACGCGGGCGCGGGCGGCGGGGGAGTTGAGCCCCTCGGGGCAGGCGAGCAGCGGCGTCCCGACCCAGACGCCCGCGGCTCCGGCGGCGAGGACGGCGGCCATCCCGCGACCGGTGGCGATCCCGCCGGCCGCGACCACCGGGCGGTCGGTGAGCGTCAACACCTCCTGCAGCAGCGGGAGGGTCGCGCGGTGCCCGGTGTGCCCGCCCGCCTCGCTGCCCTGCGCGACGAGCACGTCGACGTCGGCGGCCACCGCCCGGTGCACGTCGGCGACGGTGTTCACCTGCGCGGCGACCGCGATGCCGGCGTCGTGCAGCGTGCCCACGTACGGGCCGGGGTCGCCGAAGGAGACCGACACGAGCGCCGGCCGGGCCGCGACCGTCGCCGCCAACAGGTCGGGCCGGTCCGCGAGCACCCAGGCCATGAGGCCCACGCCGAACGGCAGGCGACCCGGGATGGCGCACTGCTCGGCGACGAAGGCCGCGGTGTGGTTCCCGGCCACCCCGACCATCCCGAGGCCACCGGCGCGCGAGACGGCGGCGGCCAGCGCGCCGCCGGAGACGCCGGCCATCGGCGCACCGATGACCGGCGTCCCCAGCTCGAAGCGGCGGGTCAGCGGGGTCCTGATCACGCGGCCATCCTGCCGCGCCTCACTTCGCGGCGGGACCGCCCTGGCTGGTGCCCTGCAGCCGGCCCAGGAACTCGTGGCACTTGGCCGCGCGCTTGGAGTCCTGCTTCATCACCTTGCGGAAGAACTCCGCGATGTCGTCGAGGCCGGCGTTCTCGGCGTCGCGGACGTACTGGCCGTAGTCGTGCCCGGCCTTGAGCGAGTGGTACTGGACGGAGATGAGGTCGTAGTAGACGTCCTCGAAGCCGGTCTCACCGGTGGCCATCAGGTCCTCCTCGGGTGCTGCGGGCGTGGTCGCCGCCACATACCCGGGAGGACCGGTCCGTCACACGGTCAGGTCGACGGTCCGTCGGAGAAGGCGCCGCCGGTCACGTCGCCGCCGCCGGCCTCGTCGGAGAGCGTCTGGCTGGTGGCCAGCTCCTCCTCGCCGGTCGACGCGGGGTCGTCCACGGTCGACGCCAGGTCGGCGCCCTCGCCGTAGGCGCCCGGGTCGGCCTGCGTGGTGCGGGGGTCGTTGAGCGGGTCCGGGGTGTCGGGATCGGTGACGGTCATGCCCGACCTCCTATCCCGATGCCCCGCGGGCGAACCCCTGGTCGACGCGTAACCGATGTGTTACGCATGCCCCGTGGAGGCGCTCCAGGCCCTGGCCGACCCGATCCGGCGGGAGCTGCTGGCCCTGCTGGCCGGCGGCGAGCGCACGGCGGGAGAGCTCGCCGAGCCCTTCTCCGTCAGCCGTCCCGCGATCAGCCGGCACCTCCGGGTGCTGCGCGAGAGCGGGCTGGTCCGGGTTCGGGCCGACGGCCGGCAGCGGCGCTACGCGCTGGACCCCGCGCCGCTGCGCGAGCTGGACGACTGGCTGGAGCCCTACCGCGACCTGTGGGCGCAGCGGCTGGACGCCCTGGACACCGAGATCGCCCGCGGCCGGCGGGCACGGACGAACGGAGAGGCCCCATGACCGAAGACCTCGAGACCCGGCGCGGCGTCGTCACCGACGAGCCCGACGGCCGCCGTCGCCTGGAGTTCCGCCGCTCCTGGCCCGACCCGATCGAGGACGTGTGGTCGGCCCTCACCGAGCCCGACCGGCTGGTCCGCTGGATCGGCACGTTCGACGGCGAGCGCCGCGTGGGTGCCACCGGCACCTTCACGATGACGCACGAGGCCGAGCCGGTGGGCGAGCCGATGACGATCGAGGTCTGCGAGCCGCCCCACCGCCTGGTCGTCCTCTGGCCGCAGGCGGACGGGGAGCCCTGGCGGGTCGACCTCGAGCTGCGCGAGGCGGGGGACCGCACGGTGCTGCGCTTCCTCCAGCACTTCCCGCCCGGCACCGACGTCACCGACTACGCGGGTGGCTGGCACTGGTACCTCGACAAGTTCGACTCCGTGGTCGGCGGGCGCGCGGCGCCCGCCGACTGGGACGCCTTCTGGGCCGAGGTCGGCCCGGGCTACCGGGCCTGAGCGCTCAGGAGGCCTGGACGACCTGCACGGGGTCCGGGCCCGCCCACGGGCCCAGCCGGCCCAGCAGCCGGTCGCGCGAGGCCAGCCGCGGCCCGGCCTGCACCGGGTAGGTGTCGTAGGCGTCGGTGAGCTCGCGGGCGGCGTGGACGGCGAAGTTGGGGTCGTCCTGCGCCTCCCGGGCGATCCCGACGAGGTCGGCCGCGCCGGTCGCCACGACCGCCTCGGCCTGGCGGGCGTCGACGACCAGCCCCACGGCCATCGTCGCGATGCCGGCCTGCTCGCGGACCGTGGCGGCGTAGGGCACCTGGTAGCCGTAGCCGATGGGGTGCTCCCAGCCCCCGCCGAGCCCGCCACCGGAGACGTCGACGACGTCCACCCCGAGCGTGCGCAGCTCGCGTGCGAAGGCCACGGTGTCCTCGATGGTCAGGCCCTCGGTCGAGCCGTCGACGGCGGAGACGCGGACGAGCAGCGGCTTCTCCTCGGGCCACGCCGCGCGGACGGCCTCGACGACCTCGAGCGGGAAGCGCATGCGCGCCTCGCGGGAGCCGCCGTAGCCGTCCGTGCGCCGGTTGCTCAGCGGCGAGAGGAACTGGTGCAGCAGGTAGCCGTGCGCGGCGTGCACCTCGACGACGTCGAAGCCGGCCGCCTCGGCGCGACGGGTGGCGGCGACGAACGCGTCGCGCACCTCCGCCAGCTCCTCGACCGAGAGCGCGTGCGGCACCGGCCAGCCGGGACCCGCGGGCACGTCGGACGCCGAGACCGTCGGCCACGGCGCCTCACCGGGCCGGGCGTTCTCCTCGGTGACCGGGCCGCTGCCGTCCCAGGGGCGGAGGCTGCTGGCCTTGGCACCGGCGTGGGCCAGCTGGATGCCCGCAGCAGCGCCCTCGGCGTGGAGGAAGTCGACGACGCGGGCGAGGCCGGGCACGTGCTCGTCGGACCACAGGCCGACGTCGCCGTGGCTGATCCGGCCCTCCGGCGTGACGCCCGTGGCCTCGACGAGCACCAGCCCGAAGCCGCCCAGGGCGAACCGACCGAGGTGGACCAGGTGGTAGTCGCCGACGAAGCCGTCGGTGACCGAGTACTGGCACATCGGCGCCACCGCGAGCCGGTTGCGGAGGGTCACGGTCCGGAGGCGAAGCGGTGCGAGGAGCGCGGGAGTGTTCACGAGATGTGTCGAACAACGCCTCCCACCAGGCTCTTCCGAGCTGAGGAGTAGACGTCCTATACGTAACATTCATCGCAGTTACAGCTGTGTGTCCGCGCTTGTACCCTGTCCCGATCCGGATCGGCCGCAGGCGCGGTCGCAGCGGCTAGAGCAGGACCGCCGGGGCAGGTTTCCGCCCCGGTCACGCAGAGGATGGAGACGCCGTGACTTCCGTGGCCACCCCCGGTCTCGAGAACGCCCCCACCACGCACGCCCGGCTGCTCGCCTGGGTGCGGGAGATGGCCGAGCTGACGACGCCGGACCAGGTGGTCTGGGTGGACGGCAGCGAGGAGGAGTCCGCGCGGCTCACCCAGAAGCTCGTGGAGGCCGGCACCTTCCGGCCGCTGGAGAAGAAGCCGAACTCCTACTGGTGCGCCTCCGACCCCAGCGACGTCGCGCGCGTCGAGGACCGCACCTTCATCTGCTCGGTCGACGAGGCCGACGCGGGTCCCACCAACAACTGGATGGACCCGAATGAGATGAAGTCGATCATGACGGAGCTGTACCGCGGCTCCATGCGTGGTCGCACGATGTACGTCATCCCCTTCTGCATGGGCCCGATCGAGGCCGAGCACCCGATGTTCGGCGTCGAGATCACCGACTCCGAGTACGTCGTCGTCTCCATGCGCGTCATGGCGCGCATCGGCAGCCGCGTGCTCGAGGCCCTGGGCACCGACCGCCCGTTCGTCCCCGCCATGCACTCCCTCGGCGCCCCGCTCGAGCCCGGCCAGGCCGACGTCCCGTGGCCGTGCAGCCAGACCAAGTATATCGTGCAGTTCCCCGAGGAGCGCATGATCTGGTCCTACGGCTCCGGCTACGGCGGCAACGCGCTGCTGGGCAAGAAGGCCTACGCGCTGCGGATCGCCTCCGCCATGGCCCGCGACGAGGGCTGGCTGGCCGAGCACATGCTGATCCTCAAGCTCACCAGCCCGCAGCAGAAGACCTACTACGTCGCCGGCGCCTTCCCCTCGGCGTGCGGCAAGACGAACCTGGCCATGCTCGAGCCGACCATCCCGGGCTGGAAGGTCGAGACCATCGGCGACGACATCGCCTGGATGCGCTTCGGCGAGGACGGCCGCCTCTACGCGACCAACCCGGAGTACGGCCTGTTCGGGGTCGCGCCGGGCACGGGCTGGGACACCAACCCCAACGCCATGCGCACCATCGACAAGGGGAACTCGGTCTTCACCAACGTCGCCCTGACCGACGACGGCGACGTCTGGTGGGAGGGCATGACCGAGGAGCCCCCGGCGCACCTCACCGACTGGAAGGGCCGCGACTGGACGCCGGACAGCGACGAGCTGTCCAGCCACCCGAACAGCCGGTTCTGCACCCCGATCACCCAGTGCCCGATCCTGGCGCCGGAGTACGAGGACCCGAAGGGCGTGCCGATCTCGGCCATCCTCTTCGGCGGCCGCCGCAAGACCACGATCCCGCTGGTCAGCGAGGCCCGGGACTGGAACCACGGCGTCTTCATGGGCGCGACGCTGTCCTCGGAGACCACCGCCGCCGCCACCGGCGCGGTCGGCGTCATCCGCCGCGACCCCTTCGCCATGCTGCCGTTCATCGGCTACAACGCCGCCGACTACTTCGGCCACTGGGTGAACACCGGCAAGCAGGCCGACGCCACCAAGCTGCCGAAGATCTTCTACGTCAACTGGTTCCGCCGGGACGAGGACGGCGGCTTCCTGTGGCCGGGCTTCGGTGAGAACAGCCGCGTGCTCAAGTGGGTCATCGAGCGCCTCGAGGGCACCGCTGCCGCCGTCGAGACGCCCGTCGGCCACGTGCCCACGGTCGACTCCCTCGACGTCTCCGGCCTGGACATGACGCCCGAGCAGGTCGAGAAGGCCCTCGCCGTCAAGCCCGAGGAGTGGCAGGCGGAGATCCCGCAGATCACCGAGTGGTTCGAGAAGTTCGGCGACAAGCTCCCCAGCACCATGTGGGACGAGCTCGAGATCCTCAAGAGCCGCCTGAGCTGATCGCCGCCCCGCAGGGGGTGACGAACGAGGCCCGGAACCCCGGTGGTTCCGGGCCTCGTTCGTCCGTTGCACGGTTCGTCGCCGGGGCGTGCGGTCCCCCGGTCGGTTAGCGTGACCTAGCCCCCTCCCCCTTCCCGGAGGCATCCCCGCTCGTGGCCAATCCGTACCTGCAGGTCCTGCGGACCCCGCATGCCCTGCCCATGGTCCTGGCGGCGTTCATCGGCCGGCTCCCGCTGTCGATGGTCGGCCTGGGCTGCGTCCTGCTGGTCGCCGCGGAAACCGGTTCCTACGGCCTCGGCGGGGCGGTCGCCGCCGTCGGCGCGGTCACCACCGCGATCGCGGGGCCGCTGTTCGGCCGCTGGGCCGACACGCACGGGCAGCGCAAGGTGCTCCTGCCGGTCCTGCTCGTCTTCGTCCTCTCCGGCGCCGCGTTCCTCTTCTCGGTGCGCGAGGACTGGCCGCTGTGGATCGTGTTCGTCACCGCCGGCCTGGCCGGGGCCTGCATCCCGCCGGTCTCCTCGATGATCCGCGTGCGCTGGACCCACCTGCTGCGCGGCAGCCACCGGCTGCCCACCGCGCTGGCGATGGAGTCCGTCGTCGACGAGTTCGCCTTCATCGTCGGCCCGGTGCTGGTCACCTTCCTCTCCACCACCGGGCACGCCACCTCGGGCGTGGTCACCGCCTTCGCGCTGGCCACCGTGGGCAGCCTGCTGTTCGCGGCGCAGCGCAAGACCGAGCCCGAGCCCCACGGGCACGTGAGCCGGCAGGGCCCCTCGGCCATCCGCACCACCGGCCTGCGCGTGCTGTTCGTGGTCGGCGCGGCCGTGGGCGCCATCCTCGGCACGCTCGAGATCGCCCTGGTCGCCTTCGCCGAGGAGGTCGGCGCCAAGTCCGTCTCCGGGGTGCTGATCGCCGGGCTGGCGGTCGGTTCCATGGCCAGCGGCATCGGCTGGGGCGCCGTGCACTGGCACACGCCGCTGCGCCGCCGGCTGGCCGTCGCCCTCCTGCTGCTGACCGTCCTCACCGTCCCGCTCGTGCTCATCGAGGACCTGTGGGTGATGCTGCCCTTCGTGGTCATCGCCGGGATCGCGGTCTCGCCCTCGCTGATCAGCTCCTTCACCCTCGCCGAGCTGCTGGTGCCCCGGTCGGCGGTGACCGAGGCCTTCACCTGGATCGGCACCGCGCTCGGCCTCGGCGTCGCGCTGGGCGCCTCGGTCGCGGGCAAGATCGTGGACGTCTGGGGTGCCAACACGGCGTTCGTCGTCGCCACCGCCTCCGCCGGGGTCGCCGCGCTCGTCGTCCTGGCCTTCCAGCGGCTGCTGCACGTGCCGGCCGAGCACGTCAGCGAGCCCGCGCTGGCCGGCTGACCCGGTGACCCGGCCCCGGCCGGCCGCCGGGGGCGGTCGGCAGCTCGGCGTCGCACCCGCGCGGCTCGGTCGCTGGCTGGACGGCGTCGCCACCCGGCACGGGGCCTTCACCGAGGTGGCGGTGGTCGACGGCGGGCTCGCGGTCACCTGCGCCGACAGCACGGCCGTCACGCTCCGGGCGCCGTTCGGCTGGGCGCCGGAGGTGCCGCTGCTGGCCTCCTTCACCGCTGCCGCCCAGCGCGAGCACCGCGCCGCCGTCCTCCTCGTGCGGCGGGGCCGGTGGGCGGTCGGCGTCTTCGACGGCGACGGCCTCGTCGTCTCCAAGGTCGACGCGCGGCAGGTGCAGGGCCGGACGGCGGCCGGGGGCTGGTCGCAGCAGCGGTTCGCCCGGCGGCGGTCCAACCAGACCGACGCCGTCGTGGGTGCCGCGGTCGACACCGCGGCGCGCGTCCTGCTGCCGCACGTCGACGGGCTGGCGGCGCTGTTCACCGGCGGGGACCGCGGCCTGGTCGACGACGTGCTCGCCGACCCCCGGCTGCGCCCCCTGGCCGCGCTGCGCGCCGGGACGTTCCTCGACGTGGGGGAGCCGACCAAGGCCGTGCTGCTGACCACCCCGGGCCAGTTCCGCGCGGTGGACGTGCGCATCGTGGAGCCCGGCGACCGCGCCTGAGGTCAGCCGGCGGGGATCGGGACCGGCGCGTCCATCACCTCCGGGAAGAGCGGGAAGCGGCTGGTGAGGCCGAGCCGCTCCGGCCCGTCCTCGGCGACCGAGGGGTGCAGGCCGACCACGATGCCGTCGCCCGCGGCGCGCGGGCCCGCGGCGGTGACCACGCCCGGGTTCTCGCGGACGAGCCGGCCGGCCTCCTCGACCAGCTCGCCGTCGCGGAAGGGGGTCTCCTCCACCCGGACCTCGAAGGTGCCGCCGTCCCGGCTCCCGGCCAGGGCGGACAGCCCGGGCGGCGGCGTCCCGTGCCAGCGCAGGACGACCAGGGCCCGGTCGCGGCTGATCTCCGGCTGGCCCAGGTCCGGGTGGCCGCCCCAGCGCCGCTGCACCTCGTCGAGGACCGCGTGCATCTCCGCCGTCACGGGCGGGAGGCCGAGCGCCTCCTCCGGCAGCGGCGCCGGACCCTGGAGGGGTGGGCCGCCGGGCGTCGGCGCCACGAGGGCGACCGGGCCGTCGAGGGTCCTGTCCTCATCCGCCCCCGCGGAGGCGCAGCCGGCCAGAAGACAGGCCACTGCGCCGAGCAGCAGCGCGGACCGGGCGGTTCCCACAGGAGCAGGCTGGCGTGGCCCGCGGCGCCGCGCAAGGGCCTCGCCCGGTCAGGGCGTGATGACCAGCCGGATGGGGTCGCCCTGCTTCTGCGCCAGCCGCTCGACGCCCTCGGCCGCCTCGGTGAGCGGCAGGGTGCCGGAGATCGAGCGGGAGAGGTCCAGCCGGTGGTGCCGGATCAGGTCCACGAGCTCCTGCACGTGGCCGGGCTCGGAGCCGTAGTGGCCCAGGATTCGCTGGCCGAAGTAGCTGAACTGCGTGCCGTTGCGGATGGTCAGCGGCTGGTCGGTGAGGCCGACGAGCACCAGCGCGCCGTTCCGCTCGAGGCAGCGCACCGCCTGCTCGCGCACCGGCGCCACGCCGGCGAAGTCGAAGGCGGCGGCCAGGCCCGCGCCGCCGGTCAGCTCGCGCACCCGGGCGGCGATGTCGTCCGACGGATCCAGGGCCAGGTCGGCGCCGAAGTCCAGCGCGCGCTGCCGGGCGGCGGGCACCGGGTCGACGGCGACGATGGGCGCGGCGCCGGCCAGCCGCAGCAGCTGCACCGCGTGCGCGCCCAGCCCGCCGATGCCCCAGACGCCGACGGGCTGGGCGGCGCGCACCTGCGCCGTCGCCACGATCGAGGCCCACGGCGTGGAGACGGCGTCGGGCACGATGCAGGCCTGCTCGAACGGCAGGTCGTCCGGGATCGGCACGAGGGTGTCGGCGGTGGCGAGGGCGTACTCCGCCCAGCCGCCGTCGTAGTCGACGCCGCGGGTGTGCACCCACTCGCCCTTGAGCTCGCCGGCCTGCAGCAGCACCCGCTGCCCCTCGGCCCACCCGGCGACGTCGTCGGCGTGCTCCACGACCGTGCCGGCGACCTCGTGGCCGAGGGTCACCTCGTCGCCGGCCAGGAAGAGCGGGGAGAGCTGCCCCTCGATGAGGTGCACGTCGGACAGGCAGATGCCCGCGGCCGCCACCTTGACCAGCACCTCGCCCGGCCCCGGGGTCGGCTTCGGCACCTCCTTGACGACGAACTCGCGGGTGCGCACGTTGAGCCGGCCGGCCAGCATCGAGTCGGGCATGCCCTGTTCCTACCGTCCCGGCGCCACCGGCACAGCAGCCGGGCCGCCCAGCACCTCGTCCAGGGCCCGGGTGACCAGCCAGCCGATGACGACGACCAGGTGCAGCACGAACAGCCACAGCCCGACGGCGACGACGCCACCGATGACGTCGAGGCCGCCGAACGGGGCGCCCAGGTCCAGCGGCAGGGACAGGAAGAGCACGAAGCCCTGGAGGAACCCCGACACGCACGCGGCGGTGAAGAGGGCGCCGACGAGCAGGGCCTGCAGGCCCACCCGGCCCCCGGCGACGACGCGGAACCCGAACGCGAGCGGCACCGTCAGCGCGGCCAGCACCGAGTAGAAGCCCACTGCCAGCTGGCCGAGCGTGGCTGCGGCGCCTCCGCGCTCGGCGAGGTCGGCCATCGCCGCCCCGGCCAGCAGCAGCGGGTAGAGCAGGACGGGGGCCAGCAGCAGCAGCGGTAGGGAGGCGAGCCGCCCCCGCCAGCCGGTCAGCCCCTCCTCGCGGGAGCTGAAGCGCAGCAGGGCCCGCCGGAGGCCCTCGCCGTAGAACGTCATCGGGACCAGCGCCAGGAGGGCGCCGAGCGGGCTGAGGCCCACCCCGGCGTCCACCAGGCGGGCCACCGCCTCAGGTGCGCCGAGCTCTCCGGGCAGCAGGTCGGCGACCCGGCCGCCCAGCTCGTGCACGCGCTCGGGGGACGTCAGCCAGGCGGTCAGGGCGAAGGCCAGCAGCAGCAGCGGCACCACCGCGATGCCCGCGTAGAACGTCAGCCCGGCGGCGAGCAGCGCGAGGTCCCGGCCGACCAGCCCGGACCGGACGCCGGCGGTGACGGCCGTGGCCGCCGCCCGCCAGGAGCCGCGGGCCGGAGGGGTGCCCGGCGCGTCGGTCGGCCGCCGGCTCACCGCGTCCCGGTCACGGGTTGCTGTTGCCGTCGTTCGAGCCGGTCTCCTCGCAGCTCGCGTCGTGCGGGTTGTTCGCCTGGTCGGAGGTCGAGTCGCAGTTGGTCTCGCCGCGCTGGACGTCGGTGTTGTCGCCGCAGGCGACGAGCGAGCCCACGAGGGCGAGGAGCAGCAGCGGCTTGCGGAGGTCCATGTACCGGTAGTGGTCCCGGGGCCGGGGGCCGAAACCGTGCGTCCGCGTGGCGGCGGGAGGGTTACCAGCCGATGTGACCCAGCGCCCACAGCGAATTACACAAATGTCGTTCCGGGGATTGTCACGGCCCGGTCACGGCACTTACGGTGAGTGCGTCCGCCGGGGCTTTCAGTCACTGCCTGAGTGACCCCCGCCGGGCGCCGTCGAGCCGGCCACCCGCACAGGCGTGGGTGCCGGACCGGGGACCCACCGCAGCACAGGGGTGAAGTGAGACGGACTCGTCCGTCCCGCCGGGCGCACTCCCGCCCGAACCCGTCAGCTAACCCGGTAGGCGGCTCGTGGAAGAGATCGGAGAGTCGCCGCACGATGGCGTCCCCCCTGCGCACGTCCGCCCGCCGCAGCACCCTGCGCCGGGCCGGCATCGCTCTCGCCGGCACCGTCGGCATCCTGCTCGCCTCCGCGCCCGCCTCGGCCACGCCGGGCGCCCCGACCACCTCGGCGGACGCCGCGCGCCTGGTCGCCGAGCGGGGCCACCAGCTCGAGGTCGTCACCGAGCAGTTCAACGAGGCCCGGGACGCGCTGGCCGCCCAGCAGGCCGCCGCCGTCGCCGCCGGGGCAGAGCTCGAGCGGGCCACCGCCGAGCTCGCCGCCGCGCAGCAGTCGGTGCGCGCGGTCGCCCGCACCGCCTTCACCGGCGAGAGCATGGGCTCCTTCCAGGCGATGATGACCAGCGGCTCGGCCGACGAGTTCGTCTCCCGGGTCACCACCCTGCAGACCATCGCCGGCCACCAGACCGGCATCGTGGAGCGGGCCGCGGCCGCCAACGTCGCCGCCGCCCAGGCGCAGGCCACCGCGCAGCAGGCCGCCACCGAGGCGCAGGCCACCTACGACGCCGTCGCCGCGCAGCAGGCGGACCTGCAGAAGCAGATCGACGACTTCAAGGCCCAGTTCAACCGGCTCAGCGCCGAGGAGCGGCAGGCCGCCGTCGCCCAGGCCGCGCACCCGGCCGCGGCCGAGGACGCCGGGGAGCGGCCCGAGGGCACCCGGGCCAGCCGCGACGACCGCCAGGCCCCCGCCCCCAGCGGCCCGGTCGTCGCCAACAGCCAGGCCGCGCAGGTCGCCGTCGACACCGCCATGGCGCAGCGCGGCAAGCCCTACGTCTGGGCGGCCTCCGGCCCCCGCAGCTTCGACTGCTCGGGCCTGACCCAGTTCGCCTACCGGGCGGCCGGCATCAGCCTGCCGCACTCCAGCCGCAGCCAGTCCGGCATGGGCCAGGCGGTCTCCCGCGACCAGCTGCAGCGCGGTGACCTGGTCTTCTTCTACCGCCCGGTGAGCCACGTGGGCATCTACATCGGCAACGGCCAGATGGTGCACGCCCCGACCTCCGGCGACGTCGTCAAGGTGGCGCCGCTGGACTCGGTCGGCGGCTACAGCGGGGCCCGCCGCATCGCCGGCTGAGGCAGGGGCGGCTCCACCCGCTGCAGCAGCCCCCAGACGAAGGTCGTCCGCGGGCCACCGGGGAGCCGAACCTCCCAGCGCGTGACCACGCCGGGGTCGACGCTCCGCGCGCCCGGGACCGCGACGACGTCGTCGAGCACGTGCTCCCAGACCAGCAGCCGCCCGGCGGTCGCGGGCGGGACCGGCGACCCGGGGGCGCGGGCCAGGTGCTCGTGCAGCACCGACCCGCCCGGCCCGCTCACCACCTCCCAGAGGAGGTGCGGCCACAGCGGCAGCGGCCAGCGGCGCACCTGCACGTCCAGGTCGCCGAACCGCCGGTCCTCCAGCTCCTCCGGCGGGCCGAGCACCGCCGAGCGCAGCGCCAGCCCGCGCGGTGCCCGCCGCGAGTGCTGCAGCGCCTGCCACCGGGTGTGCGCGGCGTGCGCCTCGGCGCGGGTCGCACCCAGCCGGGGGAGCGCCTCGGCGACCAGGTCGGGGCGGACGTCGGCCATCCGGCGCAGCAGCACGAGGCAGAACTCGCGCCGCGCCAGCCCTCGCACACCCCGACCCTGCCACCGGGCACCGACGGGCCGGTGAGCAGGCCCACCCGCTGGCCGGCCGCTCCGTCAGGGACCATGGGGGCGTGAAGCCCAGCACCGTCGCCCAGCTCTTCCGTGCCGTCGCCCTGGCCGAGGCCGCCTCCTGGCTCCTGCTGCTCGGTGGGATGTTCGTCAAGTACGTCCTGGGCGACTCCGAGCGCGGGGTGCAGATCTTCGGCCCGGTCCACGGCGGCGTCTTCATGCTGTACCTGGTGGTCACCGTCGTGGCCTGGCGGGTGCTGCGCTGGGACCACCGGACGACGTTCCTCGCGCTGGTGGCCTCGGTGCCGCCGCTGGCCACCATCTGGTTCGACCGCTGGGCCACCGCCAACGGCCGGCTCCCGCTCCCGGAGCCGGTGCCCACCACCTGACCCCGACGGCGGCCGATACGGTCGGCGTCGTGCCCGAGACCGTGCTGCCCTCGACCGCCCGCCTCCTGCTCGCCCGCACCGCCCGCGTCCAGCGCGACGGGCGCGCCCCGAGCCTGGTCGCCGGCGTGGTCCGCGACGGCGGCCTGGCGTGGTCGGCCGGCCGCGGCGACGTGCCCGGGCCGCACACCGACGTCCAGTACCGGCTGGGCTCGATCAGCAAGACCGTGACCGCCGTCGTCGTCATGCGGCTGCGGGACGAGGGCCTGCTCGGGCTCGACGACCGGCTGGAGCGGCACCTCCCCGGCACGCCTTTCGGCGACCGCACCGTCGGCCAGCTGCTCTCCCACCTGGCCGGCGCCTCGGCGGAGAGCCCCGGCGGCTGGTGGGAGCGCACCCCCGGCGGCTCGCTGGAGGAGCTGGGCCTGGGTGGCGCCGACGTCGTCCTCGGCGCGGCCCGGCGGTTCCACTACTCCAACCTCGGCTTCGGCCTGCTCGGCGAGCTCGTCGCGCGGCTGCGCGGGACGTCGTGGGAGGACGCCGTCACCACCGAGGTGCTGGCGCCGCTGGGGATGCGGCGCACCACCCCGCGACCGGCCGCCCCGGCGGCGGAGGGCCTGGCGGTGCACCCCTGGGCCGACGTCGTCCTGCCCGAGCCGGAGCACCACGCGGGCGTCATGGCGGCGGCCGGGCAGCTGTGGGCGACGCTGGCCGACCTGGGCCGCTTCGCCGCGTTCCTGCTGGGCGACACCGCTGACGTGCTGGACCCCGGCACGCTGGAGGAGATGACCGTCCCCGCCGGCGTGGACTCCTCCGCCGTCGGGTGGTCGGCCTACGGCCTGGGGGTCCAGGTGATGCGGCTCGACGGCCGCACCCTGGTGGGCCACGGCGGGTCGATGCCCGGCTTCCTGGCCGGGGTCTTCGTCGACCGCGAGGAGCAGACCGGCGCCGTCTCGCTGGCCAACGCGACCAGCGGCGTCGACCCCCTGGTCTTCGGCCTGCTGGCCGACCTGCGCGCCGCCGAGCCCCGGGTCGTGGAGGCCTGGGCGCCGTCGCCGTCCCCGGTGCCGCTGGACTCCCTCGGCGTCTGGTTCTGGGGCCCGTCGCCGGTCGTGCTGCGGGCGGTGGCCGGCGGGATGCTGCACCTCGGGCCGCTCCCGGGCCGCGCCGGGCGGGCGAGCCGGTTCGCCCGCCGGGACGACGGCCGCTGGGTGGGCCTGGACGGCTACTACGCCGGCGAGACGCTGCGCATCGCCGACGACCACCTGGACCTGGACACGTTCGTCTTCACCCGCACGCCCTACGACCCCGCCGCGCCCGTGCCCGGTGGCGTGGACGAGGGCGGCTGGCGCTAGGGCTCAGCTCGCGGGGTAGAGCCCGGCGGAGTAGGCGGCGGAGGAGTAGTAGCGCTCCAGCTCCTCGAGCGGCTCGTCCTTCCGCTCGAGCGCGTGCGCGATCCGGGCACGGGTCGGCACGACGTCCGGCCGCCAGCTCTCCGGGTCCCACAGCTGCGAGCGCAGGAACGCCTTGCCGCAGTGGTGGAACACCTGCTCGACGTCGACGACGACGGCCAGCACCGGGCGGTGCCCCTTCACCACCATGCGGTCGAGCAGGGTGGGATCGGTGGTCAGCCGGGCGCGGCCGTTGATCCGCAACGTGTCGGTACGGCCCGGGAGCAGGTAGATCAGCCCGACGTGCGGGTTGGCCAGGACGTTGCGGTAGCCGTCGGCCCGCCGGTTCCCCGCCCGCTCCGGGATCGCGACGGTCCGCTCGTCGAGGACGAGCGTGAAGCCGGGCGGGTCACCCTTCGGCGAGACGTCGCAGGTGCCGTCGGCGGAGCTGGTCGCCACCAGGCAGAACGGGGAGGCGGCGAGCCACTCCCGGTCGACATCGGCGAGCGCCGTGCGCTCCTTGGCCAGCGCCGCGGGCACCGGCTCCCCGAGCAGCGCGCGGAGCTCCTCCTCGCTGGTGATCTCGTGCACGGGGGAACTGTGTCAGGGGCGGTCGAAGGCGTCGATCGTGTTCTTGACGACGACGCCGTAGACCAGGTGCGGGACCAGGTCGCTGACCCAGTCCGTCGCCGACCACGTGCGCGGGTCCGTGACGCCGAGCGCCGCCATCGGGCCGTTGGCCGCCACCATCACGCCGGCCGTCGTGAGCGCGATGCCGACGGGCTTGGCCGACAGGTAGCCGCGGGAGCGGGCGAGGCCCCCCAGCGTCCCGACGCCGACGCCGGCCACCAGCCCCAGCAGCGGGCCCAGGCCCTGCACGCGGTTCTGCCGCGTCTCGTCGTCACCGGGGACCGGCACGTGCGCGGCGTCGGACAGCCGCTCGACCGTGTCCTCCGGGGTGGAGCTGGTGCCCCGCCCGCGGACGGCCATGTCCAGGTAGGTGACGGCGTTGAGCGCCGTGCTCCCGGCCGCACCCGCGGCCGCGCCCCGCAGCGCCCAGCCGAGCGTGCTGATGCCGCGCTTGCCCTTGCCGCTCACGCCGAGAGGGGTCCGCTTCATGGCGCCGCCCGTACCCGCAGGCCGGGACGGCACACGCCTCAGACCGGCCGCCGCAGGTACTCGGCCACCAGCCGGGCGACCCGGCCCACGGTGTCGCGGTGCTGCACCTCGTAGCCGTGCGTGCTGAGGGTGGGCAGGGAGACCAGCGCGGCCCGGGCCGTCTGCCCGTGGCTCTTGGCCTGCGACCCGTCGGAGTCGAAGGACTCCCAGACGGCGGCCCGCGGCGCCAGCCCGAGCTCCCGGCCGAGCGCGAGCAGGCGGTCGGAGATGGCCTTGTCGTAGACGACGGCGTCGTCGGCGTAGGCGACCACCGGGCCGGAGTCGACGCCCACCTGGTACTCGGGCTCGGCCGGGCCGACGTCCAGCGCCAGGGTGATGTCGCCGGGCAGGTGACGGCTGGCCCAGGTGGCGCCGATGCCGCCCATCTCCTCGCCGGCCGTGCAGACGAGGTAGGCGTCCCCCGCCGGCCCTCCGCCCTCGCGGAGCAGCCGCGCGGCCGCGACCAGCGCGGTGAGCGCCGCCCGGTCGTCGAGGAAGTAGCTGGCGACGAAGTCGCCGACGTCGACCAGCGTGCGCCGGGCCCGGTGGACGCAGACCCGGGTGCCGGCGTGCACGCCGGCCGCCTCGAGCTCCTCGGGCGAGCTGCCGGTGAAGGCGTGCACGTCGCTCCACTGCATCGCCCGGTCCCCGCCGTCGGGCTTGGTCTGCCAGACCTGCGTGGTCTCCGGGGTGGTGTGCTCCGACCCCAGCATCAGCACGGCGGTGAGCTGCGCCTCGTCGCCGAGCACGGTGAGCGGCCCCAGCCCGAAGTTGGCGGGGTACATCGTGCCCAGCTGCGAGAGCCGGAGGGCCCCGTCCGCCTCCACCCGCTTGACGATCATGGAGAGCTCGTCCATGTGCGCCATGACGCGGACCACCGGCGCCGCGGCGTCGCTGCCGCGGACCAGCCCCACGAGGTTCCCCGCCGCGTCCACGGTCAGCTCGTCGACCAGGGGCTCGAGCGCCCGCCGGCACACCTCCCGGACGTCGTCCTCCTGCCCGCCGGGGCCGTAGGCGTGGAGCAGCTCCTGCAGCAGCTCGCGGTCGGTGGGTGTCACGGGGCTCCTCGGGCACGGGTGGGCGACCGGCGGCCCCTACCCGCGACCGTGCCCGGCACTCACCCGTGCTGGCGGCCCCGTCCCGGGACCGGCACGCTGGCCGTGTGGACGACGTCGGCGCGCGGCTGGAGCGGGCGATCGGTGAGCTGCTCGACCGGCGCAGCGCCGACTCCTCGATCTGCCCGTCCGAGGCCGCCCGCGCCGTCGACCCGGAGGCCTGGCGGGACCTCATGCCGGCAGCGCGCGCCGCGGCCGGCCGGCTGGCGGCCGCCGGCGAGGTCGAGGTGACCCAGGGCGGCGCGGTGGTGGACGTCCACGGCGCCCGCGGCCCGGTGCGGGTGCGCCGCCCGAGCTGAGGCGCCGCGGGTCAGTCGACCTCCTGCCCGCGGAACGTGCCGGTCAGCCGGCCGCTGGCGCGCAGCTCCAGCTCCGCGAAAGGCAGCGTGACGGTCATGGTGGCGTCGCCCAGCCCGGCGTCGGCCACCTCCACCGTGCCGTCCACGGGGACGTCCGGCGTCCACGCGCACCCGTCCAGCTCGACCTCCACCGTGCCGGAGAGGTCGAGGCGGTACTCGGCCGTCCCGCCCTCGGGGCACCCCAGCGCGAGCGGCGCCCCGCCCGGCCAGGTCTCGAAGGTGGGCCCGAGCACCTCGGTGAGCAGCAGGTCCAGGGTCTCGTAGGGGTCGTCGTAGCCGGCGGCGTCCTCGGGCGGCAGGGCCGTGTAGGTCCCGGCCACGAGGTCGTCGCAGGTCGTCTCCGGGCGCGCGGGCAGGCGGCCGGACTCCAGCAGCCGCAGCACCGCCCGGTCGACGCACGGGTAGCCCCACCCGAACAGGACGTGGGGGCCGCCGGGCAGCACGACCAGGGCGGAGTCGGGGTCCCGTGCGTGCACGCGGAGGGCGTTGGCCGCCGGGGTGTTCGGGTCGGTGTCGGCGGTCAGCAGCAGCACCGGGTGGGCGGGGTCCGCGGGCGCAGGCGGGGCGGGCGCCGGCTTCTCGCCGCGCGGCCAGAACAGGCAGGGCAGGTCGGCGTAGTAGACGTCGCCCAGCCGCAGGTCACCGATGCCGGCCTCGGCCGCCCCGTCGAGCCAGGAGTCGAGCTCGGCGCGCGGGGAGCTGCCCTCGGGCACGAAGGGGTAGTCCTGGCACTCGACGGCGAGGAAGAGGGCGGGGGAGAAGGTGGGGTCGGGAGCCACCTCGCCGGTGTTGGGGTCGGCACCGGCGCCGGCGGCGGCGAGCCGCGCCAGCGGCAGCTCGTCGCCCTCGACGGCAGCGTTGACCGCGCGGGCCAGGCGGAGGCGCTGGTGGGGTGCGCTCATCGAGCCCGCCGCCGCGGACTCCAGCTCCTCGATGGTCAGCTCGCGCTCCTCCGAGCCGCCGTCGGGGAGCGGGTAGTCGTAGGCGCGGGGCGCCTCGGCCAGCTCCGCGGCCAGCTCGTCGTAGGCTGCCGCGGACCGGCCCGGGGCGTCGGCGGCGCAGGCCGGGTCGGCGTCGCAGCCGGCCAGCGTGGCGGCGAGGACGTCGCTGTAGGCCCGGGCGCTCTCCGCCACGAACGAGCGGATCGGCGTCTGCGGGTCGACGACGCCGTCGAGCACGAGGCTCTGCACCCGGTCGGGGTGGGCGGCGGCGTACGCCTGCTGGAACTGCGTCCCGTAGCTCTCGCCGTAGAGCGTCAGCTGCTCGGCGCCGTACCACTCGCGGAAGGTCTCGAGGTCCTCGACGGCCTGCCGGGTGGCGAACAGCGGCGCCTCGGCGGGGGAGAACCCGGCCTCCTCGAAGCACCGGGCACCGAAGTCCTCGGCGCGCCGGGCGTACCGGTCCCGCTCCTCCTCGTCGGCCGAGGCGTCGATGAACGGGTCGAAGCCCGCGATCGCGTCGTCGCAGGCGAAGGGCTCGGAGCGGCCGATGCCCCGCTGGTCGAAGAAGACCAGGTCGTAGGAGTCGGTGATGGCCGGGTCCAGCGCGGCGACGTAGGACTCGGCCAGCAGGATGCCGCTGGAGCCGGGCCCGCCGGTGGCCGTCACGAGGATGCCGCGGGACTCCCCGTCGGCCTCCCGCACCGCGAAGGTCACCTCCCACTCGCGGGAGGCGGCGGCGAAGTGGTCCGACGGCACCGTCAGGGTCACGCACTCGAAGCCGTCCCCGGCGCACCGCTCCTGCGCGACGACCTCGCCGCCGCTGGTGGTGAACGGCTCGATGGTCCCGTCCACCATCTCCGGGCCGCAGCCGGCGAGGACCAGCGGGCCGCCCAGCAGGGCGACGAGCAGGGGGGCGACGTGGCGCGGCCGGCGACTGGGCACGGCGCACCCTAGGACGACGCGCCGCCCCGAGGGCATGACGCGCCGGAACCGGTCAGTCCGCGGCCGGCCCGGCCGCCCGCTCCAGGAGGGGGGCCACCCGCCGGTCGACGAAACGGCGCATGGCCAGGGCGGTGTCCACGCGCTGCACCCCGGGGATGGCGAGGACCGCCTCGGTGATCCGCCACAGGTGGTCGGCGTCGGTGGCCACCACGTGCACGAGCAGGTCCGTGGCGCCGGACAGGCCGGTCACCTCGAGCACCTCCGGCAGGCCGGCCAGGGCGTCACCGACCTCGGTGAGGTCCCGCTGGGCCACCTGCACCGACATGTAGGCGCCCAGCCGGTAGCCCAGGGACTCCGGCCGCACGCGCTGGTCCAGCGGCGCCAGGGCGCCGTTGCCCTCCAGCCGGGCCAGCCGCGTCTGCACGGTGCCGCGGGCCAGCCCGAGCCGCTGCGACAGCGCCATCACACTCGCACGGGGGTCCTCGGTCAGGGCCAGCAGCAACCGGGCATCGGTGGCGTCGACCTCAGGCACGTTGAGCAGTCTGGCACCTCGGGCCGGGTCGCGGTAGCCGATCTGAACAGACCCTGCGTCGAGGACCGCGCAGACTGGTGCGGACCAGGACTGTTGTCCGGGCGCCCTCGCGTGTCAGGATGTGTGAGGACCGCCACACCCGGCGGGACGTCGAGCACCACCGCGGCACCGGTGACCCCGGTGGCGGTGGCCGAGGCGAGGAGCGCGACCGTGACAGCGTTGCCAGAGACCATCGAGGTGGTCGACCCGGTCCCGGGGGCCGCCGCTCCCCACCTGCCGCCGGAGCGCGGCAGCGACACCGTCCAGCTCCTCACGCCCGAGGGCGACCGGGTCGAGCACCCGGACTACTCCCTCGACATCACCGACGAGGAGCTGCGCGCTCTCTACCGCGACCTGGTGCTCGTCCGCCGCTGGGACGCCGAGGCCACCGCGCTACAACGCCAGGGCGAGCTCGGCATCTGGGCCTCCCTGCTCGGTCAGGAGGCCGCGCAGATCGGCGCCGGCCGGGCCATGGCCGAGGGCGACATGGCCTTCCCGACCTACCGCGAGCACGGCGTGGCCTGGGCGCGCGGGGTGGACCCGCTGCACGTCATGAGCCTGTTCCGCGGCGTGGACAACGGCGGCTGGGACCCCGTGGCCACCGGGTTCAGCCTGTACACGATCGTCATCGGCTCCCAGTGCCTGCACGCCACCGGCTACGCCATGGGCGTCCAGCGCGACGGCGCCGAGCAGGCCGTGCTCGCCTTCCTCGGCGACGGCGCGACCAGCCAGGGCGAGGTCAACGAGGCGATGATCTGGGCCGCCAGCTTCTCCGCGCCCGTCGTCTTCTTCTGCCAGAACAACCAGTACGCCATCAGCGTCCCGCTGGAGCGCCAGTCCCGGGTGCCGCTCTACCAGCGGGCCGCCGGCTTCGGCTTCCCCGGCGTGCGGGTCGACGGCAACGACGTCCTGGCCGTCCTCGCGGTGACGCGGGCCGCCCTGCAGGCCGCCCGCGAGGGGCAGGGCCCGACGTTCATCGAGGCCTTCACCTACCGGATGGGCGCGCACACGACCTCCGACGACCCCACCCGCTACCGGCTGGCCGGCGAGCTGGAGGAGTGGAAGCTGCGCGACCCGATCGCCCGGCTCAAGGCCCACCTGTCGCGCAGCGGCGCGGCCGACGCGCAGTTCTTCGACGCCGTCGAGGCCGAGGCCGACGAGCTCGCCGTCGGCATCCGGCGGGGCACCGTGGAGATGCCCGACCCCGCGCCGACGGAGATGTTCGACCACGTCTACGCCGAGCAGACGCCGCACCTCGCCGCCCAGCGGGACGAGTTCGTGGCGTACCGGGCGAGCTTCGAGGGGGAGCGGTGACCGAGACGCTGACGATCGGCAAGGCGCTGAACCTCGGGCTGCGCCGGGCCATGGAGGACGACGCGAAGGTCGTGCTGATGGGCGAGGACATCGGCAGGCTCGGTGGCGTCTTCCGGATCACCGACGGCCTGCAGAAGGACTTCGGCGAGGCCCGCGTCGTCGACACCCCGCTGGCCGAGGCCGGCATCCTCGGTACCGCCGTCGGCCTGGCCATGCGCGGCTACCGGCCGGTCTGCGAGATCCAGTTCGACGGCTTCGTCTTCCCCGCCTACAACCAGATCGTCACGCAGGTGGCCAAGATGCACGCCCGGTCGAAGGGCAGGGTGGCGATGCCGATCGTCATCCGGATCCCGATGGGCGGCGGCATCGGCGCGGTGGAGCACCACAGCGAGAGCCCGGAGGCCTACTTCGCCCACACCGCGGGGCTCAAGGTCGTCGCCGTCAGCAACCCGGTCGACGCGTACTGGGGGATCCAGCAGGCGATCGCCCACCCCGACCCGGTGGTCTTCCTGGAGCCCAAGCGCCGCTACTGGGAGAAGGCGGAGGTCGACGTCGACGCCACCCCGGACCCGCTGTTCGGCTCGCGCGTGGTGCGCGGTGGGGACGACGTCACCGTCCTGGCCTACGGCCCGATGGTGAAGACGGCGCTGCAGGCGGCCGAGGCGGCCGCCGAGGAGGGCCGCTCGCTGGAGGTCATCGACCTGCGCACGGTCGCGCCGCTGGACCTCGACCCGGTCGTGGAGTCGGTGCGGCGCACCGGGCGGTGCGTCGTGGTCCACGAGGCACCGACGAGCCTGGGCCTGGGCGCGGAGATCGCCGCCCGGGTCACCGAGACCTGCTTCCACTCCCTGGAGGCGCCGGTGCTGCGGGTCGGCGGGTACGACACCCCGTACCCGCCGTCGAAGCTCGAGGAGGAGTACCTCCCCGACCTCGACCGGGTGCTGGACGCCGTCGACCGTTCGATGGGGTTCTGAGCGATGACGAACGCGACGCTGCGCCAGTTCAAGCTCCCCGACGTCGGCGAGGGCCTGACCGAGGGCGAGATCTTGCAGTGGCTGGTCGCCGTCGGCGACACGGTCACGGTCAACCAGCCGCTCTGCGAGGTCGAGACGGCGAAGGCCGCCGTCGAGCTGCCCTCGCCGTTCGCCGGCACCGTCGTCGAGCTGCTCTTCGAGGCCGGGACGATGGTCGACGTCGGCGCGCCGATCATCACCATCGACGTCGGGGGCGACGCGCCGGCCGCGCCCGCGCCGGCCGGCTCGGGCCTGATCGGCGAGACGAACGCCAACGGCCGCACTGCGGTGCTGGTCGGCTACGGCCCGCGCTCCACCGAGGCCCGCCGCCGTCCCCGCCGGACGGCGGCCCACGCCACCGGCACGCCCGTGGCCCCGCCGGTGCCCGACGACGCGCCGCCGCTGCTGGCCACCGCGCCGGACATGCGCACGAAGCCGGTGCGGCACGGGGGCCTGGAGGTCGGCAGGCAGGCCGAGGCCGCGGCGCTCAGCGAGGCAGCCGCACCGGCGCGGGAGGCGGTGCCGGGCCGACGGGGCCCGCGCCCGCTGGCCAAGCCCCCGGTCCGGAAGTACGCCAAGGACCTCGGCGTCGACCTCGCGACGATCACCGGCACCGGAGCCGGCGGTGTCATCACCCGGGCCGACGTCGACGCCGCGCTCGCCGCGGCCACGTCCGGGGCCGAAATGGCCATTTCGGCCCCGGAAGGGGGCGAGCGGATCCCGGTCAAGGGCGTGCGCAGGCACACCGCCGCCGCGATGGTGGCCAGCGCCTTCACCGCCCCGCACGTGACGGAGTTCCTGACCGTCGACGTCACCCGCATGATGAAGCTGCGCGCCCGCCTGGCCGCCCGCCCGGAGTTCGCGGGCGTCCGGCTCAGCCCGCTGGCGTTCGTCGCCAGGGCGGTGCTGCTCGCCGCGCAGCGGCACCCGATGGTCAACAGCAGCTGGGACGAGGCGGCCCAGGAGATCGTGGTGCACGGCCGGGTCAACCTCGGCATCGCCGCGGCGACCCCGCGCGGCCTCGTCGTCCCGAACATCAAGGACGCCGGCCGGCTGTCGCTGGCCGAGCTGGCCACCGCCCTGGGCGAGCTCACCGAGACCGCCCGTGCGGGCAGGACGGCGCCGCAGGACATGACCGGCGGGACGCTCACGATCACCAACGTGGGGGTCTTCGGCGTCGACACCGGCACGCCCATCCTGAACCCGGGTGAGGCGGCGATCCTGGCCTTCGGCGCCGTGCGGGAGATGCCCTGGGTGCACAAGGGCAAGGTGCGGCCGCGGCAGGTCACCACGCTCGCGCTCTCCTTCGACCACCGGATCGTCGACGGCGAGCTCGGGTCGAAGGTCCTTGCCGACATCGGGGCGCTGCTCCAAGATCCAGCGACCGCGATCGCCTACTGAGGCGACCCGAGCCGGAGGAGACCGCCGTGGACCGCAGGCCGCAGGCCCTGATCGCGCTGTTGCTGTTCGTCGTCCTGACCGGGGCGGCGATCGCGGTGAGCGGGTCGCGGCCCGCCTCCGACCCGGGGACCCTGCCATGGCTGCTCCAGGTGGCCGCCTACGTGTGCGGCCTCGCCGCCGGCGTCCTGCTCGTGACCGGGCAGGACGCCGACGCGCGGCGGACCGGGTTCGTGGTGACGGGGGCGGTCGTGGTGCTGGCCCTGCTCGACGTGCTGGTCCCCGACGACGGCGGCGCGGACATCGGCGCCGGCCTGGCGCGGCTGGTCGTGCTGGTGGTCATGGCCGTGGCGACCGTGAAGGTGTCGCTCGCGGTGTCGGCGGCCAGGCGGTCGCACTCCTAGCCTGGCGGCGTGACCGACCTCGACCGGCTGCTCGCCTTCGCCGCCCGCTCCCGGACCGACGACGGCTTCGGGTACCTGGGGTCGGACGGCTCGCTGCTGCCCGGCCGGCCGCAGGAGACCTGGATCGTCGCGCGGATGACGCACGTCTTCGGGCTGGCGCACCTGCTGAGGAGGCCCGGCGCCGGCGAGCTCGCGGCGCACGGGGTCGCCGCCCTGCGGCGCGGTCCGCTGCACGACGACGCGAACGGTGGCTGGCGGTCGAGCACCGAGGACGACGGCAAGGCCGCCTACGTGCACGCCTTCGTGCTGCTGGCCGGCTCCACCGCAGCGGCCGCCGGCCTCGGGGAGGACCTGCTGGCCGAGGCCCTGGAGGTCTGGCAGGAGCGGTTCTGGGACGACGACGCGGGGCTGGCGGTGGAGGAGTGGGACGCCGGCTGGACGCGGCTGGACGGCTACCGGGGCGCCAACGCGAACATGCACGGCGTCGAGGCCACGCTGGCCGCCGCCGACGCGGTGCGCGACGCCGCCCTGGCGGAGCGGCTGCGGGGCCAGGCGCTGCGCACCGTCGAGCGGGTCGTGCACGGCTGGGCCCGGGAGCGGGACTGGCGGCTGCCCGAGCACTTCGACGCCGGCTGGACGCCGCTGCCGGAGCACAACCGCGACCGCCCCGCCGACCCGTTCCGCCCCTACGGCGTGACGGTCGGCCACCAGTTCGAGTGGGCGCGCCTCGCCCTGCACCTGCACGCGGTGCTCCCCGGCCCCCCGGCGTGGCTGCTGTCCGACGCCGTCGACCTGTTCGACGCCGCCGCCCGCCGCGGGTGGGCGGCCGACGGTGCCGACGGCTTCCCGTACACGCTGGACTGGGAGGACCGCCCCGTCGTCCGCGCCCGGATGCACTGGGTGCTGTGCGAGGCGGTCGCGGCGGCCGAGGTGCTCGCCGCCGTCACGGGGGAGGCCCGGTTCCGGGAGCTGGCCGACCGGTGGTGGGCGCACGGCGAGGAGCGCTTCGCCGACCCGGCCACCGGCAGCTGGCACCACGAGCTGACGCCCTCGGGCGACGTCGCCTCCGGCACCTGGGCCGGGCAGCCCGACGCCTACCACCTCGCGCAGGCCCTCCTGCTGCGGAACCCCACGGTCCGGGGAAGCCTCGGCGCCGCGCTGCGCTGACCTGCTCGTTCGACGTGTCACCCCCGCGCCGGAGGGGTAGGTGGCACACGACCGAAACAAGCGACACGAGGAGCTGAGAAGCGTGGCCAGCGTGCAGGAGTCCGTCGACGTCGACGTCCCGATCCGCGTCGTCTACGACCAGTGGACGCAGTTCGAGTCCTTCCCCCAGTTCATGGGAGGCGTCGAGAGCATCACCCAGATCGACGAGACCCACACCCACTGGGTGACCAACATCGACGGCGTGAAGCGCGAGTTCGACGCCGAGATCACCGAGCAGCACCCCGAGGAGCGGGTGGCCTGGACCAGCACCAGCGGTGAGGCCAAGCACGCCGGCGTCGTCACCTTCCACCGGCTCGACGACAGCAAGACCCGCGTGATGATCCAGATCGACTGGGAGCCGGAGGGTCTGGTCGAGAAGGCCGGTGCCGCCCTGGGCTTCGACGACCGCCAGGTGAAGGCGGACGCGAAGAAGTTCAAGGAGTTCATCGAGAGCCGTGGCACCGAGACCGGTGCGTGGCGCGGCGACGTCTCCCGCCCGGACCAGTGACCGACCGGCCCCCGTGAGGGGGCCGGTCGGTCACGACAGCCGACGGCGCCCGTTCCCCCAGGGGACGGGCGCCGTCGTCGTCCCGGGACCCGCGATCTCGTCACCGAGCGTGCCGACGTGACCACTCTCACCCTGATGGGTGAGAAACGTTAGGCCACGGTTCAAGTCCACCTGCGATTCGTCGGATTAGAGTGATGAACGCCTGCGTTACTACGGTGCAGGAACCCGAACCACGACGAAAGAGGCAGTAGCGATGAGCAGCGTGACGACCATCTGGCGGGAGCGTCGGCAGGTGGCGCGCACCCGGCGGGCGCTCGACAAGGCGCTCTCGCGCACCAGCAGCCCGGCGATGCGCGACGAGCTCCTGACGATGGCGAACAGCGGCCACTTCCTCGGCCGCTGAGCCCCGGCCGCGCCCCGCGGCCCGCGACATCCCGACCCCGGTCTCCTCACGAGACCGGGGTCGCATGCGTTCCGGGGGTGTGCGCACCCACCGACACGCGGCTGAGCTGCGCGGAAGCCTCACCGGAACGGGGCAGGATCGCTCAAGGTTCGCGGCTCGCGGCCGATGCTGCACGGGAGACCAGTGCAGCTCCCGGGGGGATGGTGGCGGTGACGTGACGACGGAGACCCACGCCGAGGCGCGTGAGACGTCCGGCGCGACGACCGCCGGCCTGCTCAAGTACGTCCACCGCCACGGCGGCGACGAGGCCGTCGCCGAGGTCCTCCGGCGAGCCGGCCTGGAGCGCGTCGCGGTGGAGCTGCAGGACCAGGCCCGCTGGTGGAGCTACGACACCCGCATCCGGCTGTTCACCGCCGCGACCGAGGTCCTGGGCGACCCCGACGCCCTCTTCCACATGGGCGCATCGGCGATGCGCAGCGGGCTGGCCCACTCCCTCGTGCTGGTGCTGCGCGCCCTGGGCACCCCGCGCCAGGTGTTCCGGCACCTCCCGCGCAGCGCCGCCAAGTTCACCACCGTCTCGACGATGCGGGTGCACGAGACGACCCCCACCTCCGCGACCGTCTCGCTGACGCTGGCCGAGGGCTACGAGCACTCCCCGCTGGACTGCGCCTTCGCGCGCGGCCTCGCGATCACCGTGCCCAGCATCTTCGGCCTGCCGCCGGGCGTCGTCGCCCACTCCGAGTGCGAGAGCGGGGGCAGCCGCACCTGCGTCTACCGGATCACCTGGGAGCGCCGCTCGCGGCTGCGTCGCCGCCGGCCGACCGCCGGCGACGACGACCCCGAGCTGGTCGCGCTGCGCGGGCAGCTGCGCACGCTGCAGACCGCGGCGAGCGAGCTGGTCGCCAGCGACGACCTGGACACCGTGCTGCACCGGATCGTCGCCCGCGCCGGGGAGGCGGTGCTCGCCCCGGCGCACCTGCTCGTCGTCGCCGCGCCCGACGGCGGCGCGCCGCTGGTGCACGCCGCCGGCATCCCCGAGGAGCAGCTGGCCGGGCTGGCCGACCGGCTCCTGGCCGGCGACGACCTCGGCCCCAGCGCCGTCGTGGTCGACGTCGCCTCCGCGCGCCGCCGGCACGGGCGGCTGGCCGCCATCTACCACTCCGGCGAGGGTGAGCTGACCGACGAGCAGACCATGCTCGGGGCCTACGCCGGCCACGCCGCCGCCGCGCTCGACCTGCTCATCGCGCTCCGGGACGCCCGCCTGGAGGCCGACCGGGCCGGTGCGCTCCTGGGACTGGCGCACGAGCTCGCGGGTGCCTCGGACGCCAGCGCCGTCTGCGCCATCGTCGCCGAGACGCTCCCCCGCGTCGTCGGCTGCAGCAGCGCCTCGGTCATGCTCTGGGACCCGGCGCTCGGCCAGCTGCAGGGCCGGTCGTCGGCGCGCAGCGAGCCGGTCCGCCGCGAGCACTTCCTGGGCACGCCCCTGCGCCCCGAGGACACCCCGGAGCTGGTCGGCATGCTCACCGACCGGGAGCCGCGCATCCTCAACATCGCCACCAGCAGCCCGGCGCTGCGGCAGTTCATGGCCACCATCGACGTCACCGACGTGGTGGCCGTGCCGCTCCTGGCCGGGAGCACCTTCCTCGGGGTGGCCACCGCGAGCTGGGACGCCGGCGAGGCACCGGCCGAGCTGGGCGGGGACGTGCTGGCCCGGCTGCGCGGCGTCGGCGACCAGGCGGCGACCGCGCTGCAGAAGGCCCGGCTGCTGGAGACCGTGCGCCACCAGGCCACGCACGACGCGCTGACCGGCCTGCCCAACCGGGTCCTCTTCCTGGAGCGGCTCGAGAGCACGCTCGCCGCCACCGGCGCGGACGTCCACCTCGGCGTCCTGTTCTGCGACCTCGACCGGTTCAAGGCCGTCAACGACACCTTCGGTCACGCCGCCGGTGACGAGCTGCTGCGCCAGGTGGCGGCGCGGCTGCGCGCCGTCGTCCGCCCCGGCGACACGGTCGCGCGGCTCAGCGGCGACGAGTTCGCCATCGTGCTCCCCGACCTGCTGGACCCCGCCGACGCCCACCAGCTGGCCGACCGCGTCTCCGGGTGCTTCCGGGAGCCGTTCCGGCTGGACGGGCGGCCGGTGGACGTCGGCACGAGCGTCGGCGTGGCCGTCCTCTGCGGCGACGCCCCCCGCACCGCCGACGAGCTGCTCCGCGACGCCGACGCCGCGATGTACCAGGAGAAGGAGCGCCGCAGCGGGATCACCCGCTGACCGGGCTCAGCCGCGCAGCCGTGCCCGCAGGGCCGCCTGCTCCTCGGGGCCGAAGCCGTGGGCGGTCAGCCAGCCCAGCGGCCCGCCGAAGCGCTCGTCCAGGAGCGTCAGCACCCGGTCCATCGTCTCAGCCCGCGGGGTGTGGCTGGCGACGTCGCGGCTGACCATGTCCTCGGCGTAGGTGGGTGAGGCGGCCAGCCGGGCCACGATCGCGTCGATGACCTCCGCGGTGAGCGCGTAGTCGGCCACGATCTCCTCGTGCGGCACCCCGGCGACCGCCAGGGCCAGGGCGACCACGACCCCGGTGCGGTCCTTGCCGGCGGCGCAGTGCACCACGGCCGCCCCCGACCCTTGGGCGGCCAGCGCACGCAGCGCGCCGACGACGGCGTCGGAGCGCTGGCCCAGGTAGCCGAGGTAGGAGCGGACCGCCGGCGGCTCGTCCTGGTCGTGCTCGGCGACCTGGCGGGGGAGCAGGGTCTCGCCCCAGCCGGCCGGCAGGTCCTCCGGCGGCTCCTCGACGGCGAAGACGTCGGTGTGGTGGCCGCGCTCGGGGAGCAGGCTGAAGTGGCGGTGGGTCACCTCGGCGAGCTCGCGCAGCGGGCCGCGGCCCTCGAGCAGGATCTCGGCGGTCGTGCGCAGGTCGATCACCTCGCGCAGGCCCAGCTCGCCGACCAGGCGGCGCACGTCGGCGGCGCTGAGCGTCTGGAGGTTGTCGCTGCGCAGGATCCGGCCGGGGGTGGTCCGGCCGCCGTCGTCGGTCGGCAGCCCGCCCAGGTCGCGCACGTTGGCGGCGCCGTCGAGCCTGATCCAGCGGTCCTCGCGCGGGGAGCTCACGCCCGCACCCTACGGGGGCGCCCGTCCGCCCCCGCTGCGGCTTTCGCCGGCACCTTCTGCTCCCCGCCTGCCCGAGGCCGCCGGGGTGGCGACCTACGACGACCGCACCGCCGGCGAGGTGGTCCTCCTCGACGACGACCAGCTGCGCTTCACCGTGCGCGACCCGCTGTCGGCCGCGGACGGGCAGTCCTTCGACTTCGTGCCGGTCCCGGAGGGAGCGTCGCCCGCACCGGTCTGCGCCTGACCGCGACCCCCGGGGTGGTGTCCACCCATAGCTCTTCCGCAGGGTGTGGGAGCAGCCCACATGGGCACGTGATCAACAGCTCCCTACGGTGTGGTCCAGCCCACTGTGCAGTGACGCACACCCGAGGAGATCGCCATGCCCCGCACCCGTTTCCGGTCCCGGACCGCCACCCTTGCGGTAGCGGCTGCCGGCGTCCTCGCCGTCGGCGCCTGCGGCAGCCCCACAGCGCCCGGCTCGGGCGGTGGCGGCTCCGGCGAGGAGGGCGCGCCCGTCCAGGTCGGTCTCGTCTACTCGAAGTCGGGCCCGCTGGCGACCTACGGCGCCCAGTATCTGCAGGGCTTCGAGGCCGGGCTGGACTACGCCACGGACGGCACCGGCGAGGTCGACGGCCGGAAGATCGAGGTCATCGAGCGCGACGACGCCGGCGACCCGGCGAAGGCCGTGGCCGAGGCGACCGACCTGATCGGCCAGGGCGTCAGCATCCTCGCGGGCTCGACCGCCTCCGGCGTGGCCACGCAGGTCGCACCGCTGGCCGAGCAGAACGACGTCCTGTTCATCTCCGGGCCCGCCGCCACCGACGCGGTCACCGGCGTCAACGACAACACCTTCCGCTCCGGCCGGCAGACCTACCAGGACATCCTGACCGCGCAGTCCTTCATCGGTGACCCGGCGGGCAAGAAGGTCCTCGTCGTCGCCCAGGACAGCGCCTTCGGCCAGGCCAACGTCGCGGCCGTCACCGCCGTGCTGGGCACCAAGGGCGGAGCGGAGGTGACGCCGCTGCTCGTGCCGGCCTCGGCGACCGACCTGACGCCGTTCGCCTCGCAGGCCCGCGGCGCCGGCGCCGACCTGGTCTTCGTGGCCTGGGCCGGGGAGACGGCGCCCGCCATGTGGCAGGCCATGGGCCAGCAGGGCGTGCTCGAGGCGTCGACCGTCGTCACGGGCCTGGACATCCGCGCCTCGTACCCGACCTTCGGCGCCTCGGCCACCGGCATCGAGTACCTCTCGCACTTCTTCGCCGAGGCCGTGGACAACGAGGTCAGCCAGGCGATGGCCGAGCGGGTCGAGGCCGACGGGGGCGAGGTCGACCTCTTCACGCCCGACGGCTTCACCGCCGCCCAGATGGTCGTCCGCGCCATCCAGGAGGGCGGCGACGAGGTGAGCGCCATGATCGACGCGCTGGAGGGCTGGACCTTCGACGGCGTCAAGGGCGAGATGACCATCCGCGAGGAGGACCACGCGCTGCTGCAGCCGATGTTCCAGGCCCGCCTGGAGGAGAAGGACGGCGAGCTGGTCCCGGTCCTGGTCGAGACGCTGGACGCCGAGACGACCGCCCCGCCGGTCGCGTCCGGCTCCTGACCCCGGGTCCCGCGTGTCCACGAGCACGGAGGCAGCACCGGCCGCCCGCCCCGCCGCGGGCGTGCCGGTGCTGCAGGTCGCCGGCCTCACCTGCGCCATCGGTGGGGCGGTCATCGTCGACGACGTCAGCTTCGACGTCGCGCGCGGTGAGTTCGTCGCCGTCATCGGGCCCAACGGGGCCGGCAAGACGTCGCTGTTCAACCTGCTCTCCGGGCTGCTCCCGGCGACCGGCGGCTCCGTCACCCTCGACGGCGCCGACATCACCGGGGCGGCGCCGGCCGCCCGCGCCCGGCGGGGTCTGGGGCGCACGTTCCAGGCGTCCTCGGTCTTCGCCGGGCTGACCGTCCGGGAGAACGTCCGGCTGGCGGCGCAGGCCAAGCTGGGCGGCAGCCTGCGACCGTGGCAGCGGGTCCGCGACCGGGACGCCGCCCAGGACGTCGCCACGCGCTCGCTGCAGCGGGTCGGGCTCGCCCGGCGCGGCGACGGCCTCGCCGGGGCGCTGTCCCACGGCGACAAGCGCAAGCTCGAGCTCGCCATCCTGCTGGCCACCGACCCGACGGTCGTCCTGCTGGACGAGCCCATGGCCGGCGTCAGCATCGAGGACGTCGCCGGGCTCACCGAGGTCATCGCCGGGGTGCACCGCGAGGAGGGCAAGACGGTGCTGATGGTCGAGCACCACATGGACGTGCTGCTGGGGCTGGCGGACCGGGTGGCGGTCATGCACCACGGCCGGCTGCTGGCGCTCGACACCCCGGAGAAGGTCACGAGCGACCCCGCGGTGCAGCAGGCGTACCTGGGGGAGCAGCTGTGACCGCGACCGACCAGCCGCTGCTCCGGATGTCCGACGTGCACGTCCGGCTGTCCGGCAGCCACATCCTGCAGGGCGTGGACCTCACCGTCCGCCGCGGCGGCGTGACCGCGCTGCTCGGGCGCAACGGCGCCGGGAAGACCACCACCGTCAAGGCCGTCCTGGGGCTGGTGCCCTCCACCGGCGTGGTCGAGCTCACCGGCGCCGACGGCCGCACCCACCGGCTGTCGGGCCGCCGCACGCACGAGGTGGTGCGGCACGGCATCGGCTACGCGCCGGAGGACCGCGAGGTCTTCGGCGGCCTCACCGTCGCCGAGAACCTCACCCTGGCCGAGCGGCGGGACTCCGCCCACCACCACGACCGGGTCTACGAGCTGTTCCCCGAGCTCAAGCAGCGGAGCCGGCAGCTGGCCGGGACGCTCTCCGGTGGCCAGCAGCAGATGGTCGCCATCGCCCGGCTGCTGCTCAACGACAACCAGCTGCTGCTGATCGACGAGCCGACGAAGGGGCTGGCCCCGCTGCTGGTCGCCGAGGTCGCCGAGGTGCTGGCCCGCGCGGCCGAGGAGGTGACGATCCTGCTCGTCGAGCAGAACCTGACCGTGGTGCGCCGGATGGCGCAGGACGCGGCCGTCGTCGACCAGGGACGGGTCGCCTGGACCGGCTCCGCCCAGGACCTGCTGGACGACGCCGACCGGACCCGCGAGCTGCTGGGCGTGGCGACGAGCGGGGGGCACGCCTGATGGACACCGTCGTGCTCCTCACCGTCACCGGCCTGGGGCTGGCCGCCCTCTACTTCCTGGTGGCCTCCGGCCTCTCGCTCATCTTCGGGCTGATGGGCGTGCTGAACTTCGCCCACGGCGCCTTCCTGACCATCGGGGCCTACGGGACCTGGTGGGCGTCGGACAACCTGCCCGGCGCCGGCTCGACCGGCTGGGGCTTCGTGCTCGCCGTCGCCTTCGGGGTCGCCGTCGGCACCGCCGTCGCGGCCCTGGTCGAGCTGGCCCTCATCCGGCCGCTCTACGAGCGGCACATCGAGCAGGTGCTGGTCACCATGGGTCTCGCCCTGGCGCTGGTCGCCCTGGTGCGCGCCATCTGGGGAGCCGACCCGCACCCCTTCCCGCGGCCGGAGTGGGCCCAGCGCACGACGTCGGTCCTGGGCGCCAGCGTGCCCAACGACCGCTTCCTGCTGATCGGCAGCGCGCTGGTGGTCCTGGTGGCGGTCCTGGCCTTCCTCCGGTTCACCCGGGTCGGCCTGATCATCCGGGCGGGCGTGGAGAACCGGTCGATGGTGACCGCGCTCGGCATCGACGTGCGGAAGGCGTTCACGCTGGTGTTCGCGGTCGGCGGCGCCTTCGCCGCGCTGGCCGGCGCCCTCGGTGGCATCTACCTCGGCTCGATCTCGCCGGGGCAGGGCACCTCGCTGCTGATCTTCGCGTTCATCGTCGTCGTCATCGGCGGGATGAGCTCCATCACCGGGACTGCCGTGGCCGCCGTGCTCGTGGGCCTCGTCCAGCAGTTCGCCAACTACTACGCGGCGAGCGGGGTGGGCGACCTGTCGGTCGTGCTGCTGCTGGCCGCGGTCCTGCTGACCCGCCCGAGCGGGCTGACGGCTCGGCTCGCGTGAAAGAGGGCGTCATGAACAAGTCGGCTGTGCGGCGGCTGGCGCCGCTCATCGTGCTCGTCGTGCTGGCGGTGCTGCCGTACTCCACGCTGCAGCTCCCCGGGGTCTTCGACGGCGTGCTCAACAGCCCGGGCACGCTGCAGCTGCTCGCGCTCTGCCTGGTCTTCGGCGGCGTCGCGCTCTCCTACGACCTGCTGTTCGGGTTCACCGGGCTGCTGTCGTTCGGCCACGCGCTCTACTTCGCCGCCGGCACCTATGCGGCGAATTTGGCGCTGACCGAGCTCGGCTGGGGCCTCGGTGCGGCGCTCGCGCTGACCACCGTGGTGGGCGTCGTGCTGCCGCTGGTGGTGGGCGGGGTGGCGCTGCGGGTCTCCGGGATCGCCTTCTCGATGGTGACCCTGGCGACGGCCCAGGTCGGCTCGATCATCGTGCTGCAGGACCCGGGGGCCTCACCGGCGGCGAGGAGGGCCTGGCGCTGGACCGCGGCCAGGTGCCCGACGCCTTCGTGGGCGTCCTCAACACGGTGAACCTGTACTGGCTGGCCCTGGCCTACCTGGTGCTGGTCTACGTCGTCGTCACCTGGGTGACGGGGTCCCGGGCCGGCAAGGTGTGGCAGGCGATCCGGGAGAACGAGCGCCGCGTCGAGGTGCTGGGCCTGCAGCCGTACCGCTTCAAGCTCCTGGTGTTCGTCATCGCCGGGCTGCTCGCCGCGCTCGGCGGCGTCACCCACCTGCTGCTCCTCGGCGGGTCCACGCCCCGCACGACGACGTCGGACTTCACCATCGGGCTGCTGATCATGGTGGTGCTGGGCGGCGCGGGCAGCCGCTGGGGCGCGGTGCTGGGCGGGGTCCTCTACACCTACCTGGACAACCGGCTCACCGACCTGGCCAACTCACCGACGGTCCAGGACCTGCCCGGGTGGCTGCAGGTGCCGCTGTCGGAGCCGCTGTTCCTGCTCGGGACGCTGTTCATCCTGGTCGTCTTCTTCGTGCCGGGCGGGATCGCCGGCCTGGTGGACCGGGTGCGGGAACGGCGGGCCGGGCGCCGGCCCGGGGACGGCGGGCCGGCGGCGGGCCGGGTCGTGGAGCAGCTGCGCGAGCAGGTGGGCGCGGGCCTCGGCGGCGGTCAGCCCCGCGACGGCGTCTGAGGGAGGGCCGCCCTCCTCCGGGAGGGCGGCCCTCCGTCACGTCACCAGCTGGTCGCAGACCTCGACCAGCCGCCGCCGGAGGACGGCGCCGCGCTCGGCGAACCCGCGCTGGGCCGCGACGTAGGCGGCCTTGCCCTCAGGGGTCTCGATCGCGACCGGCTCGTAGCCGTGCTCGCGCAGGTCGTACGGCGAGGCTCGCATGTCCAGCTCGCGGATCTCGACCGCCAGCTCGAAGCAGTCGGCCACCAGCTCGCCGGGCGTGGCCGGGCTGAGCTTGTAGGCCCACTTGTACAGGTCCATCCCGGCGTGCAGGCAGCCCGGCTGCTCGAGGTCGGGCTGGCTCTCGCGGGTGGGCTGCAGCCGGTTGCGGCCCACCGCGTCGGGCGTGAAGAACCGGAACGCGTCGAAGTGGCTGCACCGGATGGGGTGCGCCTCCACGACGGCGTCGGTGCCCTCCTGGCCCAGCCGCAGGGGGATGGGGTGGCGGGTGCCGGTGTCGCGGTAGACCATCGCCCACTCGTGCAGGCCGAAGCAGCCGCTGAACGCCGGGCGTGCGGCGGTGGCGGCCAGCAGCCGGCGGACGAAGCGGACGGTGTCGCCCCGGTCCGCGGCGAAGGCGTCGGCGTCCAGACGCACCGTCCCGCCGTCGGCCGCGTACCAGCGCCAGCCGGCGTGCGGCGCGGGGCCGGCGAGCGCGACCCCGGGGCCGGGGTGCCAGCGGCGCAGCCGGCCCGGCGTCTCGGAGTAGTACGTGAAGAGGAAGTCCAGGACCGGGTGCGCCTCCCCGCGGCGCCGCCGCTCCCGGTGCGGCCCGGTCCACCGGTCGACCCGCTCCTCGTGAGCGGCCGCGCGCGCGGTCCACTCCTCCCGCGTCAGCAGGGTCGGCGTCAGGGTGGTTGGCACCGGCCCAGAGTAGGAGGCGCTAGACCGCCGACGTGTCGGTGAGCCGGTGCAGCCGCAGGGCGAGCTGGACCTCCAGCGCCCGTGCCGGGGCGGACCAGTCCTTCCCGAGCAGCCGGCCCACCCGCTCCAGCCGCTGGGTGACGGTGTTGACGTGCACCCGCAGCCCCTCGGCCGCCCGGGCGGGGGAGTTCCCGGCGTCGAAGAAGGCCTGCAGCGTGCCGGCCAGGTCCGTGCCCCGCTTGGCGTCGTACTCGAGCACGGGGGAGAGGGTGGCCTCGACGAACCCGCGCACGTCCCGGCCCTCCCCGAGCAGCAGCCCGAAGAAGCCGAGCTCGTCGGCGCTCGCCGAGGTGCCGGCGCGGCCCAGCGCCACCAGCGTCGCCGCGCAGCGGGCCGCCTCCGCGTGCGCCGTCGCGACGGCCCCCGGGCCGCGGGCCGGACCCGCCCCGCCGGCGGTCACCGCACCGGCGCCCGCGTTCGCCAGCTCCCGCCGCACGCAGGCGGCGGCGGTCTCCGCCGCCATGTCGGGCAGGCAGACGACGACGTTGCCCTCGTGCGTGCCGGCGAGGCCGCCCCGGGTGGCCGCCAGGTGCGTGGCCGCCGCCAGCGCTCGGGTGCGGCAGCGCGGCTCCACCCGCGCGACGACGACGGCGTGCGGTCGGTCCAGGTCCGCGCCCAGCCGCCGGGCCCGCTCCCGCATGCCGTCTGGGTCGCGCATGCTCCCGCTGAGCAGCTCCTCGAGGAGCTCCCCGCGGACGCGGTTCTCCGCCTCCCCGGCGGTGCGGCGGATGAGCAGCAGCAGGGCCGTCACCAGTGCCGCTCGCTCGAGGATGCGCTGCTCGGAGTCGGTGAGCTCCTCCTCGCGGTGCAGGATCAGCCCGCCCAGCAGCTCGCTGTCCACGGTGACCGCGGCGGTCCACCAGCTGCCGTCGCGCACCGTCCGCCCGGTGGAGCGGGCCAGCGTCAGTGCCGCGGCCGGGTCGGCCGGCAGCTCGGTGGACGCCCCGTCGTCCGCGGGCGCCACCCGGCCGCCCTCGTCGACGACGGTGATGCTGCCGCCCAGCGCCTCGGTCACCGCGGCGGCGACGTCCTCCACGCCGCCCCCGCGCAGGACGACGTCGATGAAGCGGTCGTGCGCCCCGGCGGCCCGCTCCACCGAGGCGGTGTGGGCGCGCAGCTCCCGGCTGGCCGCGGACAGCTCGTCCAGCGCCGTCCGCGTCTCCTCCAGGAGCCGGGCGTTGTCCAGGGCGATGGCGGCGTGCGCGGCCAGCGAGCCGAGCAGCGAGACCTCCGACCGGTCGAAGGTGCGCTCGGTGCGGTCGGCGGCGAACAGCACCCCGATGACCTGCGAGCCCCGGATCAGCGGGACGCCGAGGATGGCGACCAGCCCTTCGTCGTGCACGCCGTCGTTGATCTCGTCGGTGTGCCGGAACCGGGCGTCGTTGAAGTAGCTCGACGTGGCGTAGGGCGCCGCCGACTGCGCCACGAGGCCGCCCAGGCCCGCGCCCATCTGCAGCCGGAGGGCCTGGAAGCGCGCGGAGACCGAGCCGTCGGTGACCCGCATGTACGTGTCGCCGGCGGCGGGGTCGTGCAGGGTCAGGTAGGAGACGTCGGTGCCCAGCAGCTGGCGGGCCCGCCGGATGATCGCGGTGAGCACGGAGTCGACGCCGCGGAGGGCGGCCAGGTCGTTGGCGGTGTCGAAGAGCGCCGACAGCTCCGACTCGCGACGGCGGCGCGCGGCGAACGCCTCGCGGACCTCCAGCGCCAGCAGCTTGACCCGCTCCAGCTCGGCCAGCTCGTCGCCGTCGGCGCCGGCGGCCCGGGCGCGGACGAGGGGCCGCTCGTACTCGATCGCAGCGGCGTCCTCGAGCAGGAGCTCGAAGTACTCGGCGGCCCGGGTCACGGGCGGCATTGTCGCCGACGCCGGCCCCCGCCGTCCCGCCGCGACCGCGCGCGTGGTGAGCGGCAGGCGGTCGGTCCTCAATGCGCGCTCCACCCGCCGTCCATCACCAGCGAGGTGCCGGTGACCGACGCGGCCGCGGGCGAGCACAGCCAGGCCACGGCGTCGGCGACCTCGGCCGGCTCGATGAGCCGCTTGACCGCTGCCGGCGCCAGCATCACCTGCTCGACGACCTGGTCCTCGGAGAGGCCGTGCGCGCGCGCCTGGTCGGCGATCTGCCCCTCGACCAGCGGCGTCCGGACGTACGCGGGGTTGACGCAGTTGGAGGTGACCCCGTGCGCGGCCCCTTCCAGGGCGATGACCTTGGACAGCCCCTCCAGGCCGTGCTTGGCCGTCACGTAGGCCGACTTGTAGGCCGACGCGCGCAGCCCGTGGACGGAGCTGACGTTGACCACGCGGCCCCAGCCCTGCTCGTACATGTGCGGGAGCACCGTCCGGGCCAGCCGGAACGGGGCCTCCACCATCAGCCGGAGGATGTAGGAGAACCGGTCCACCGGGAACTCGTGGACCGGTGCGACGTGCTGCAGCCCGGCGTTGTTGACCAGGACGTCGACCGCCGGGTCGAGGAGGTCCACGGCGTCGAGGTCGGAGAGGTCGACGGCGAGCGCGGTGCCGCCCACCTCGTCGGCGACCGCCTCGGCCGCGGCGGCGTCCCGGTCGGCGACGACGACGTCGGCGCCCTCGGCGGCCAGCCGCACGGCGCAGGCGCGGCCGATGCCCGACGCCCCGCCCGTGATGAGCGCGCGCCGTCCGACCAGGGAACCGTTGACCGCCATGGCCGCGACGCTAGGCCGATCGTGCGACGCCCCCCACGGTTGCGCGACACACAGCAGCGCGCGGTCCCGTGGTGTGCCGCCACACCACTCCCGTCGCGCGCCGGAGGGTGGGGTGCGCGCGACCGGGCCGGCACGTCATGGGCGGGACCCACACCTGGACGGCTGCGATCGGGGCGTCCCGGCACATGGACCGGCGGGGGTGACCGGCCTAGCGTCAGTGACCGCCATCACATCCACCAGGAGGGTCCCATGTCCGCACCCGCGCAGCCCCGCGCCGGCTTCGGCAAGGTCGTCGGGGCGAGCGTCATCGGCACCACCGTCGAGTGGTACGACTTCTTCCTCTACGGCTCCGCCGGCCGCGCTGGTCTTCCCGGCGCTGTTCTTCCCCGACCAGTCGGAGTTCGCGGGCACGCTGCTGTCCTTCGGCACCTACGCCGTCGGGTTCGCGGCCCGGCCGATCGGCGCCCTGGTCTTCGGCCACTTCGGTGACCGGATCGGGCGCAAGAAGCTGCTCGTCATCTCGCTGCTGATGATGGGTGGCGCCACGTTCGCCATCGGCCTGCTGCCGACCTTCGGCACCGTCGGCGTGCTCGCGCCGATCCTGCTGGTCACCCTGCGGCTGATCCAGGGCTTCGCGCTCGGTGGGGAGTGGGGTGGCGCCGTCCTGCTGGTCTCGGAGCACGGGAAGCCGGAGAACCGCGGCTTCTGGTCCTCGTGGCCGCAGGCGGGGGCGCCGGCGGGCAACCTGCTGGCGACCGGGGTGCTGGCGCTGCTGGCGGCCTTCCAGTCCGACGCCGCCTTCGAGAGCTGGGGCTGGCGCATCCCGTTCCTGCTGTCGGCGGTGCTGATCCTCGTCGGCCTGTTCGTCCGGCTGGCGGTCAGCGAGTCGCCGGTGTTCCTGGAGGCCCAGCGGGTGGCGGCCGAGAAGGCCGCGGAGACCGGCGTGGCCGAGAAGGCGCCGATCATGACCGTCCTCGCCCACTACAAGCGCGAGGTGCTCGTCGCGATGGGGGCGCGGATCGCGGAGAACGTCTCGTTCTACCTGCTGACCGCCTTCAGCCTCTCCTACCTGACGAAGGCCGAGGGGGCGGACTCCTCGTTCACCCTCAACGCCCTCGTGCTGGCCTCGGCGGTGCACCTGGTGACGATCCCGCTCTGGGGTGCCCTCTCGGACCGGGTGGGCCGCCGGCCGGTCTACCTGCTGGGCGCGGTCGGCATCGGGGTCTGGGCGTTCGCGCTGTTCGAGCTGCTGGATGCGGACAGCTTCTGGATGAGCGTCTTCGCCATCACCGTCGGGCTGCTGTTCCACGGCGCCATGTACGGCCCGCAGGCGGCGTTCTTCTCCGAGCTCTTCGGCACGAAGTCGCGGTACACCGGCGTCGGCATGGGGTCGCAGCTGGCCTCGCTCGTCGCCGGGGCCCCCGCGCCGCTGATCGCGCTGGCGCTGCTGGGCAGCTTCGAGGAGCCGAACACCACCGCGGTGGCCCTCTACCTCGTCGCCTGCGCGGTGGTCACGGTGGTGGCGGTCCTGGCCTACGGGGAGACCCGGTCGCGCGACCTCGCCGCGGACCACGCCGTCGTCCCCAGGGACGGGGCGCAGGCGGTCGAGCGGGTCTGAGGCGACGGCCCCTCTCCCGGTCGGTCGGGAGAGGGGCCGTCCGCTAGTCGGGGGCGTTGCCGGGGCGGACGACGCCGTCGTCGGCCTGCGCGTCCTCGTCGGTGGTCAGGGTGGCGCTGCCCTCGGCGCCGCCGGTCTGCTGGTCCTCGCCGACGGGCCCGTCCTCGGTGTCGGGGGACTCGCCGTAGCCGGTGGGGTCGCTCATCGTTCTCCTCGGGTCGCCGGGTGCGCGGTCGGGACGCTCATACCTCGCCCGACGCCCCTGCACGCGTGGCGCGAGGGATGTCACCGTCGGCGCGGGCCGGCAGGTCGTCGCCCTGGGCGGCGTCCCGCTCGATCCCCTCCTCGGCGGTGAGGGGCACGTCGTCGAACGACGACGAGGAGTCGCTATTGTCGCCGGTGCCGGACGCGGTCGGGACGTCCTGCTGGATGCGGTCGCTGCCCTGCGGGTCGCTCACGGTTCCTCCTAGGTCGACGTCCCCTGGCCATGCCCGTGCGCCGCGCCAGGAAACGGCCGACGGCCGCCTCCCATGGGGAGACGGCCGTCGGCGCGGTGGTGCGGAGGCTCAGAACGCGGCCTCGTCGACCTCCATGAGGGCGTTGTCGGTGTTCTCGACGATGACCCGCTCCGAGGTGAGCCGGGGCAGCACCTGGGTGGCGAAGAAGCGGGTGGCGGCGAGCTTGCCCTCGTAGAAGTGGCGGTCCCGCTCGCTGACCTCGCCGGCCAGGGCGGCCAGCGCCACCTCGGACTGGCGGACCAGCAGCCACGCGGTGACCAGGTCGCCGACCGACAGCAGCAGGCGGCTGGTGTTCTGCGCGACCTTGTACAGCGAGGTCATGTCCTCCTGCGCGCCGGACAGCTGGTTGAACATCGCGGCGAGCATGCCCTGGACGTCCTGCAGGGCGGCGCCGAGCAGCGCGCGCTCCTCCTTGAGGCGGCCGTTGCCGGCCTCGCCGTCGACCGTGGCCTGGATCTGCTCGGCCAGCCAGGTCAGGGCGACGCCGCCGTCCTTGACGATCTTCCGGAAGAAGAAGTCCTGGCCCTGGATCGCCGTCGTGCCCTCGTAGAGGGTGTCGATCTTGGAGTCGCGGATGTACTGCTCGATCGGGTAGTCCTGCAGGAAGCCCGAGCCGCCCAGGGTCTGCAGCGACTCCGACGTCAGCAGCTCCGTGGCCCGCTCGGAGCCGAAGCCCTTCACGATCGGCAGCAGCAGGTCGTTGACCCGCTCGGCCAGCTTCGCGGCCTCGGCGTCACCGGCCGCCTCGGCCTCCGTGACGCGGTCGCGGAAGCCCGCGGTGTAGAGGTACAGCGCGCGCATGCCCTCGGCGTAGGCCTTCTGGCGCATCAGCGAGCGGCGGACGTCCGGGTGGTGGGTGATGGTCACCCGCGGGGCGTCCTTGCTGGTCGCGGTCAGGTCGGCGCCCTGGACGCGGGTCTTCGCGTAGTCCAGCGCGACCTGGTAGCCGGCGGAGAGGGTCGCGATCGCCTTGGCGCCGACGAACATCCGGGCGTGCTCGATGACCTTGAACATCTGGGCGATGCCGTCGTGCACCTCGCCGACCAGCCAGCCCTGGGCCGGGACCGGGCCGTCGCCGAAGGTCAGCTCGCAGGTCGTGGAGACCTTGAGGCCCATCTTCTTCTCGACGTTGGTGACGTAGGCGCCGTTGCGCTCGCCGAGCTCGCCGGTGGCCAGGTCCACGTGGAACTTGGGGACGACGAACAGCGACAGGCCCTTGGTGCCGGCCTTCGCGCCCTCGGGGCGGGCCAGGACCAGGTGGATGATGTTGTCGCTCATGTCGTGCTCGGCCGACGTGATGAACCGCTTCACGCCGGTGATGTGCCACGAGCCGTCGGCCTGCTGCACGGCCTTGGTGGTGCCGGCGCCGACGTCGGAGCCCGCGTCGGGCTCGGTGAGCACCATCGTGGCGCCCCAGCGGTGCTCGAGCATGAGCTCGGCCAGGCGCTTCTGGTCCGGCGTGCCCAGCTCGTCGAGGATGGCCGCGAAGGCCGCGCCCGAGCCGTACATGAAGACGGCGGGGTTGGCGCCGAGGATCATCTCGAAGGCGCCCCAGGTCAGGGCGTGCGGTGCGCCGAAGCCGCCCAGGTGCTCGGGCAGGTCGAGGCGCGACCACTCGCCGTCCTCGACGGCCTTGTACGACTTCTTGAACGACTCCGGGATGGTCACGGAGTTCGTCGCCGGGTCGAAGACCGGCGGGTTGCGGTCGGCGTCGACGAAGGACGCGGCGACCGGCCCCTCGGCGAGCTTCCGGATCTCGGCCAGGATCCCGCGCGCGGTCTCGGCATCCATCTGCTCGAACGGGCCGGTGCCGAACTTGTCCTTGGTGTCGAGGAACTCGAAGAGGTTGAACTCGAGGTCCCGCAGGTTCGCGGTGTAGTGGCTCATGTGCGCTGGGCTCCCGTGCTCCATGCCGATGGGCGGCGATTTCCTACTCGCCGGTAACAAACGCTATTACCCATCGGTAACAACGGCAAGGGTCGGGTGCTCCGACACGCCACGAGAGGGCCATCTGCCCCTCAGGGAGGAGATGGCCCTCTCGTGGCTCCGGGGGCCTGCCGGCCCCGGACGTCAGCGGTTGCGGCGGCGGGCCCGTCGCACGAGGCCGGCCAGCCAGACCAGCAGGCCACCCAGCGCCGCCGCGACGAGCAGCGCGAGCACCAGGGGTGCCTCGACGTCACCGAACACCAGGCTGATGGGCACCGTCTGGTCGTTGAAGACGACGAACAGCACCAGGACGACGGTGACGAAGATCAGCAGCGCCAGGGCCAGCGACCGGCCGATGGCGCGGCCGGTGTGGCGCTCCCGGGTGGGCGCGGGCGTGCTGCGGGGGCCGGTGGCCGGCGGGGTGGCACCGGGGGTGGCCGTCGTCGGCCCGGTCTCCCCGGGGGAGCCCAGGCCGACGCTCAGCGGGTCGCGGGACGGCGGCGGGGTCGGCGCGCTCATCGGGCGTCCGGCTCCGTGCCGGCCGGCGGGTAGGCGGTGCCGGCGATCCCGTCGGCGGGGCCTTCGGTGGCGCCCAGCGAGTCGCGGTCCTCGCCCGGCGCCTTCTCGGCGCCCAGCGGCTTCGCCTCGCGGTCGGAGCCGCGGTTGTTCCCGTCAGGCATGGTCATGACCTGGGTCTTCCCGGTGCCGGGCCGACGGAAACCGCGCGGTCAGCCGGAGAGGGCGGGGCCCGCCTCGTGGTGGGGGTGGCCCTTCGTCCGCTCGCGCTGCTTCATCCGCGCCTCGTAGACGTGCCGGTCACCGCCGGCCAGCTCGTCGCGCGCACGGGCGTCGTAGCGGCGGAAGGTGCCCCAGTAGCTCTCGTCGAAGTCCTCGACGATCTGGAAGGTCCAGCGGTCGGCGATCACGTTGCGCCCCACCAGGTCCCGGTCCAGGTCGGCGGCGAGCTCGGTCGCCCCTGCCTCCTCGAACAGCTCCACCGACTCCTGCAGCAGGCGGTCGGCCTTGCCGGTGAGCTGGTGGAACGCGTACAGGAAGCCCCGGGCCTGGTCGACGGTCTCCAGGGCCTCGGAGAGCTTGCCCAGCGCCTCGACGGTCGTGTCGTCGAGGTCGGGGCGGGTGCGGTCGCTGGTCACCGGACCATCCTGCGGGGCGGCCGGGCGGGGCGCCCGCTCAGGCGCGGGCGACCGCCGCGTCGATCAGCTTCTCGGCCAGCTGGCGGCCGTGGGCGGCCGGCCCGTCGGGGCCGAGCAGCCCGCCGGAGAGGTACATGCCGTCGATGATCAGGTGCAGCTGGGCCGCGAGGTCCTCGCCACCACCGGGCACGACCTCCTCGGCCAGCCGCTCGAGGCGGCCGTAGAGCTCGAACTTGTAGTCCGCGGCGGCGCTGCGGGCGGGGTGCTGCGGGTCGTCGTACTCGCTGCTGACGTTGTTGAACGGGCAGCCGCGGAAGCCGGTGCGCGTCACGTCGCGCTCGACGGCGTCGACGACCGACAGCAGCGCCGCGCGCGGGTCGCCCTCCAGGCGGGCCAGCTCGGCGTCGATGAAGGCCAGGACGGTGGCCGCCTTCCGCGAGAGGTAGGCGCCGACGAGGTCGTCCTTGCTCTTGAAGAGCCGGTAGACCGTCATCTTCCCCAGCCCGGTCTCCCGGACCAGCTCGTCCATGCCGACGCTGCGCGAGCTGCGGCTGGAGAACAGGCGCTCGGCGGTGTCGAGCACGATCTCCTGACGCTCTGCTCGGCTGCGGCGGACCGGTGCCGTGGTGTCGTCGGCGGCGGCGCGGGGGAGTACGGCGGTCACGTCAGCGAGCATGCACCGGTACGTGACGGAGCAGTTCGCGGCACGCCGGGGTGGTTGCTCTGGGTGACGAGAGGCGCCCGGGCTGAACGGGACGCCGGGGATCGATGTGGTCGGTGTGGTCACCCAGCGCGACGAGAGCGCCGGTCCTGCGGGGCCGGACCGGTCAGGTGCGGCGCGTGCGGCGCGGGTTGGCGAGCATCCGGGCGACGGCGCGCGCGGCGGCCTCGGCGCGGGGCTCCTCGGTGGAGGTCCCGGTCGACTCCTCGGTGCGGGGCTGGTTCGTGGTCTGCTCCATGTGCCGCAGCGTGCCCGGGGGGTGACTCGAGGAAACCGCCCCGCCGGCGAAGTGCCCCCTATCGGGGCAGAGACGCTGCTCACCGCCGCCGGGCACGCGCGGCGGTGAGCGTCGTCCGCGGATGGTTCAGGCGTCCGGCGTGTCCGCGCCGTCGCCGGCGGCGTCGGAGCGGCCCTCGGCCGGCTCCTCCGGGTGCGGGGTGCGGCCGCTGCCGCTCTCCTCGCCGGCGGGGTCGCCCTCGGCGCGCTCGGCGCTGCGGGGAGTGCGGTGGGACTCGCTCATGTCGGCTCCTCCTCGTCGGTACGGGTCGGCAGGCCTGTGCCCGGTCCTCCCGGCGGTGAACCGCCGGTCGGCGCAGGTGACCGGCGGTTTCCGGGAGCGGGTCGCGAGGTACCGGGGGTGGACGACGTGAGCGGAGGACCGATGGCCGGCGAGGACCCCGACGAGACCAGGCGCCAGTTCGGCGAGGCGGTGAACATGACCGCCGGCGAGCTGGAGAGGTGGCTCGCCGGCGAGGAGTCCCAGGCCGTCGGCCAGAAGGGCGACGACGGCGGCGAGTCGACCGGCCACGCCTCGGGACGGCGCATCGTCGAGCTGCTCCGCACCAGGAAGGACGACCTGACCGACGACGACCTCGCGCACATGCGCAAGGTGCACGGCTACGTCCAGCGCCACCTGGCCCAGGAGCCGAAGGGGGAGGACGTCGAGACCTCCAGGTGGCGCTACTCCCTGATGAACTGGGGCCACGACCCGCTGAAGAAGGGCTAGCCCTGCGTGCGAAGCACCACCCGGCCGCGCAACGACCCGGCGCAGTACGACGACCTGGCCGACCAGTGGTGGCAGCCCTCGGGCGGGTTCGCCGCCCTGCACTGGCTGGCGGCCTCCCGTGCCGAGCACATCCCGCAGGCGGCCACCCCCGGCGCGCTCCTGGTGGACCTGGCCTGCGGGGGCGGGCTCATGGCGCCGCACGTCGCCCGGCTGGGCTACCGGCACGTCGGCGTCGACCTGGGCGAGGCGGGCCTCCGCGTGGCCGGCGGGCACGGTGTCCTGCCGGTGCAGGGGTCGGTGCTCGCCGTGCCGCTGGCCGACGGCTGCGCCGACGTCGTCGTCGCCGGTGAGGTGCTCGAGCACGTGGCGGACGACGTCGCCGTGCTCGCGGAGTGCGCGCGGCTGCTCCGTCCGGGCGGGACGCTGGTCGTCGACGCCCTCGCCGACACCCGGGTCGGCCGCTTCCTCATGGTCACGGTCGCCGAGCGCCTGCCCGGCGGCCCGCCGCGCGGCATCCACGACCCGGCGCTGTTCGTCGACCGCGCGCGGCTGCTGTCGGCGGCCGAACGCTTGGGGCTGGACCTGCGGCTGGTCGGCCTCCGGCCGTCGGTGCGCGACCTGGTGGCCTGGCTGTCGCGCCGTCGGGACGTGGTGCGCATGAAGCCCGTGCGCTCGACCGCGGTCGTCTTCGCCGGCTACGGGCGCAAGCGGTGAAGGAGCGTCGGTCCCGGGGCGCACGTACCGTCGTGAGCATGATCCCCAGCAGGTGCGCCGCGGAGCGGCGAGCGTGACCGCGGCCGTCGTCACCGGCGCGGGGTCGGCGCTGCCGACCACGCTGGACCAGCGGGCCGCGTGGGACGGGTTCTTCGCCCGGCACTACGAGGGCGTCCGCGCCGCAGAGCGCATCTTCATGGGCGCCGGCGTCCGCCGTCGGCACGCCGTGGCCAACCCGATGGACGAGGACCTCAGCGGGTGGGGCACCGGGGCGCGCATGGCCCGCTACATCCAGGAGGCGCTGCCCCTGGGGAAGCAGGCGGTCGCCGGGGCGCTGGACGCCGCCGGGCTGGCCCCCGGTGAGGTCGGCCTGTTCGCCGTCGCCACCTGCACCGGGTACGCGACGCCCGGCCTGGACATCCGGCTGGCAAGCGACCTGGGCATGCCGGCAGGCCTGCAGCGGCTGCTGGTGGGCCACATGGGCTGCTACGCCGCGATCCCGGGGCTGGCCGCCGTCGGCGACTTCGTCACCGCGCGCTCCCGCCCGGCGGTGCTGCTCTGCTGCGAGCTGACCAGCCTGCACGTGCAGCCGGCCCAGCGGGACCTCGAGCAGGTGGTGGCGCACGCGCTCTTCTCCGACGCCGCGGCCGCCGTCGTCGTCGAGCCGGGGGCCGGCCGCGGCCACCGCCTCGCCGGGGTCGTGGCCCGCACCGACGCCTCGACCGCCGACCACATGACCTGGGACGTGACCGACCTCGGCTTCCGGATGGGGCTCTCCCCGAAGGTGCCCGACGTGCTCTCCCGGCACGTGGGCGACGTCGTGGACGAGCTGCTCGCCGGCGCCGGGCTCCGGCCGGAGGACGTGGCGGGCTGGGCGGTGCACCCCGGTGGCCCGCGGATCATCGACGTCGTCCGCGACGAGCTGGGGCTGCGCGAGGAGCAGGTCGCGGCGTCCCGGCGGGTCCTGTCCGAGCACGGCAACTGCTCCTCGGCCACCGTGCTGCTGGTCCTGCAGGAGCTGGCCGACGTCGACGGGCCGATCGTCGCCATGGCCTTCGGCCCCGGACTGACCCTCTACGCGGCGCTGCTCCTGCCCGCCTGACCTGCCGGGACGGGGGCGCGGGCCCTACGCTGCTCTGTGGCCGAGATCACATCGAGCGTGGGAGGGGTCGTGCAGCCGTCCACCCGCATCCGCGTCTTCCTGGTCGACGACCACGAGGTGGTGCGGCGCGGGGTGGCCGAGGTCCTGGAGGACGACGCCGGCATCACCGTCGCCGGTGAGGCCGGCACGGTCGCCGAGGCGCTGGCCCGCGTGCCGGCCGTGCGGCCGGACGTGGTGATCGTGGACATGCGCCTCCCGGACGGCGACGGCGCGGGGCTGTGCCGGGAGCTGCGTGCCCGGGTGCCCGGGCTGCCCTGCCTGGTGCTCACCAGCTACGGCGAGCAGGACGCCCGCGACGCGGCCTTCGGCGCCGGCGCGGCCGGCTTCCTGCTCAAGCAGGTGCGCGGCCCGGCCCTGGTGACGGCGGTGCGCACGGTCGCTGCCGGAGGGACGCTGGCCCAGGAAGGGCTCCGGCCGCCGGCCGCGCGGCTGGGCACCGACCGGCTGGCCCGGCTCACCGACCAGGAGCGCATCGTGCTGCGGCTCATCGGCGAGGGCCTGACCAACCGGCAGATCGGCGACCGCATGGGCCTGGCCGAGAAGACCGTGAAGAACTACACCAGCCACCTGCTCGCCAAGCTCGGCCTCGAGCGGCGCACCCAGGCCGCGATCCTGGCCACCGAGCTGCGCGACCAGCGCGGCTTCCGCTGAGGGCGGCGGCTCACCGCGGGAGCGGGACCGCCCACTCGATCTCGGTGCCCGACGGGGCGGCGGAGACCGCCAGCCGCCCGCCGCGCCGCTCCGCCCGGTCGGCCAGGTTGGCCAGCCCACTGCGCACCGTCACCGGCGGCAGCCCGCAGCCGTCGTCGGTGACCACCACCCGCACGCCGTCGGCGATCGCCACCGTCACGGTCAGGCGCGAGGCCGCCGCGTGCCGCACCACGTTGGTGACCAGCTCGCGGACCACCGCCACCACGTCGGGCACGAGGTCCGGTGGCAGGTCCTCGACCTCGTTGTGCACCCGGAGTGCGGGGCGGAGCCCGTGGCCCTCGGTCACCGAGCGCACGATCTCGGTGAGCCGCCGGCGGACGGCGTCCGGCGAGGCGTCCTCCGCCCCGTGCAGCTCGAAGATCGACGCCCGGATGCGGGCGATGGTGCCGTCGAGCTCGTCCACGCGCTCGGCGATCCGCTCCGCCACCTCCGGGGCGGTGGCCTCCAGCGACCGCCCCACGCGGTCGAGGGCCAGGGCGGTGGCGAAGATCCGCTGCACCACGTGGTCGTGCAGGTCGCGGGCGATCCGGTCCCGGTCGGCCTGGAGCTGCAGGCGCCGCTCCCGCTCCTGGCTGCGGGCCAGCTCCATCGCCACGGTGGCCTGTGTGGCGAACGCCGCCGCCAGGTCGAGGACCCGGCGGTCGAAGGGTGGCCGGCCCCGCATCCGCATGACGGTCAGGGTGCTGAGGGGCGCGGGGCCGCCGAGCGGGATGAACAGCGCCGGGCCGTACCAGCGGGCGATCGCGTCGACCACCTCGTCGAGCCGGGTCCCCGGCGGTGGGGTCGCGGCGTCGTCGATGAGCAGCGGCACCCCGGAGCGGTGCGCCGCGTGCAGGCGCGTCTCGCCCAGCGGCAGGCGGACGCCCTCCAGCTCCGCGGCCGTCGGTCCCACGGCCGCGGTGATGCGCAGGGTCGTGTCGTCGTCCGGCTCGGGTACCAGCACCCCGACGGCATCGGCGCCGGCGAGCTCGGCCACCCGGGCGGCGGCCTCGCGCAGCACCTGGTCGGCGGGCCGGCCCGAGAGGAGGGCGCTGGCGATCTCGGTGCCGGCCAGGGCCCAGCGGCGCCGGAGGCGTGCGTGCTCGACCAGGAGGGCGTTCTCGACGGCCGGGGCGGCGCCGGCCGCGAACGCCGCTCCCCGCGCGCGGTCTGCCGGGGTGAAGGCGGGTGCGCCGGCGGCGCGGGCGACGCGCAGGGCGGCGAGCACGGCGTCGTCGGCACGCAGCTGCAGCTCCAGCGCGTGCGACGGCGCAGGGGCACCCGCCCCGGCCGCCCCCAGCGTGACGGAGCGCTCCGGCTCGTCGTCCGCCGAGCGCGCGGTCAGGGCCACGTGGTCGCCGCCCAGGTGCTCGGCGGCGGCCTCGGCCAGTCGGCGCAGCGTGGCCTCCAACGGCCCGGGGGCCGCCGGGGTGGCGCGGCCGTCGGTCACCGACGGTCCGGGAGCTCGGGCGGGGGCACGGCCCGAACCGTAGGAGTGCCGATGCGGTTCCGGAAGCGGTCAGCTCATCGTGGTGCGCCATCCGGTCGTGTCCCAGGGACCAAAGGCCCCCGCCCCGGCCGACCGGGGCCGGCTGGTGGTGACCGAGGTGGACGTCGACCAGACGTCGGTCGGCGGTCCCGCCGAGCTGGTCGAGGCGGTGCTGCGGGCGCCGGAGCTGGAGGCCTGGCCGGTGCGCCCCGGCGAGGAGCTGACCCACGACGGGGACTGGGAGGACCGCTGAGCGGTCGCGCGTGCCGGTGCCCCGGCGGCGAGTGGAGCGGGTGACGAGAATCGAACTCGCACTGTCAGCTTGGGAAGCTGATGTTCTACCATTGAACTACACCCGCGAACGGCGACGAGACTACCTGGTCGCCCCGCCCCCGCGGCAGCCGCCCCCGCTCAGCGGCGCATGCCGGCGAGGAAGCCGATGGCCTCGGACCGCAGCTTCTCCGCCATCTGCGACAGGCCGGTGACGTCGTCGTGGCCGGTGTTCAGCGACGCCGACCCGTCCACGGCCGCGGCGATGCCGTCCACCAGGCCGTTCATCTCGTCGACCGTCCCGCCGACGCTGCCCATCACGCCGGCCACGTTCTCCGACACCTGCCGGATCTGCTCCACCTGCGCGGTGACCCGCTCGGTGGCCCGGCCGGTCTGGTCGGCCAGGTCCTTGACCTCGGAGGCCACGACGGCGAAGCCCTTGCCGGCCTCCCCGGCGCGCGCGGCCTCGATGGTGGCGTTGAGGGCCAGGAGCCGGGTCTGCGCGGCCACCGAGTCGATGAGCGCGATGATCTCCTTGATCTCGGTCGAGGAGCGGGTGAGCATCGAGATGGTGTCCCGGGCGGCGACCACCTCGCTGCTGGCCGCCGACGCCGCGGCGGTGAGACCGGAGGCCGAGGCGCTGAGCTCGGTCGCCGCCGTCGCCACCTGCTCGGACATCGACAGCACGACGGACTCGAACTCGTCGGCCATCCGCAGCCGGCTGGACTGGGCCTCGGCGACCCGCCCGTCGGTCGCCTGCATGGCGGAGCGGGCGTCGTTGATGTCGACGGCGCTGCGCCGGAAGGAGCCGAGCAGCCCGGTCGTGAGCAGCTTGCGGTGGTACCGGCCCTCGGCGGCCGAGCTGAGCGCGGCCGAGGACTCCCGGACGAACGCGTCGCTGACGTCCAGGACCCGGTTGAGCGCGTGGTGCAGCGCCGTCAGCTCGGGGACGCTCTCGGCCGCCGGCGTCAGCCGGCTGCGGACCTCGAGGTCGCCCTTGGACGCCGCCTCGCAGGCCTTGGTCAGCTGGCGCACGAAGTCGCGGTAGACGGCGAGCTCCTCGGCGTCGCCGCGGCGTCCGGCGTCGCGCAGGGACCGCATGCCCATCTCAGTGCTCCTCGCGGGTGATGATGCTCCAGATGAACTCCTCGTAGCTCTGCTGCTGCTCGGCGAGCAGGTCGCCGAGCAGCCGCGAGGAGGCCTCGGCCGCGGCTCGGGCACCGGAGTGCCGGCGCTCCTCGGCGAGCAGCTGCGCGTAGACGGGCTGCACGCGCCGGATGGCGGCCGCGGACGGCTTGCGGCGGCTGGAGTGGTAGCCGACGACCCGGCCGTCGGGGCCCTGGGACGGCGTGACGTGCGCCAGCACCCAGTAGTGGTCGCCGTCGGAGGCCAGGTTGTTGATGTAGGCGAAGATCTCCTGCTTCGCGGCCAGGGTGTCCCACAGCAGCTTGAACACCGCGCGCGGCATCTCGGGGTGCCGCACGAGGTTGTGCGGCTGGCCGAGGACCTCGTCCAGCTCGTACCCGCTCACCCGGAGGAAGACGTCGTTCGCGTAGGTGATGACGCCGCGGGGGTCGGTCTTGGAGACGATCAGCTCGTCGGCGGCGAAGCTCCGCTCCCGCCCGGTGGGGCGGATGGTGGGTCGGGCGCCACGGGACGCGTGGGGCGCCGGGCGGGTGTCGAGCACGAGGTCTCCCTGCGGTTTCCGGGTGTGACCTGTCCATCGGCAGTCCGAAGCTGTACCGGAACCTCCGGGAACGACACCGCGCCCCGTCCGTATGGGGAAGCCGGACGGGGCGCGGTGGTTCAGGGGACGCGCCGGAGAGGCGCGCGGAGCGGCGTCAGATCGCGACGCCGGTGCAGCTGACCGAGCAGTTCTGCGACCAGACGTGCCCGAGGGCGCGGAACCGGTCGGAGCGGACCAGGCGCTCGCCCGAGGGGCCCTCGGCGCCGGCGGCGGGCGGCGTGCCCGTGCCGGGGGAGGTGCCACCGGGGGTGCTGCCGCCCGGCGTCGAGCCGCCCGGCGACGTGCCCGGCGACGTGCCCGGCGTGGTGCCGGTGCCCGGCGACGTGCCGCCCGCGGCCGGCGAGGTGGGCGTGGTGCCGCCCGGCGCCGTGCCGACCGTCTCGGTGTAGGTGAGCGCGTCGTCCAGGACCGCGGAGCGGCCGTCCCGGGCGTGCACCGACACGTCGTAGGTGCCGGCCACGCGAGCCGGGACCCGGAACACCAGCCTGGTCGCCGAGCTCTGCACGACCGTCGCCGTCGCGGTCGCGCCGATGCGCACCGTCGGCATGCTGGGCAGCGCCAGGCCGGTGACCGTGACCAGGGACCCGCCGCTCGTGGCGACGACGTCCGGGCTCAGCGACGTGATCCGGAAGTCGCTCACCTCGGGGTAGGTCTTGGTCCCCGGAGCGGTCGGCGCCGTGCCACCGGGCGAGGTGCCCGGCGAGGTCCCCGGCGTGGTGCCACCCGGAGCCGGCGTGCTCGGCGTGCTGCCACCCGGCGAGGTGCCACCGGGCGAGGTGCCACCGGGCGAGGTGCCGGGCTGGGTGCCCGGCGTCGTCCCGGGCTGGGTGCCACCGGGCGAGGTGCCGGGCTGGGTGCCCGGAGCCGGGGTGCCCGGCGTCGTGGTGCCCGGCGCGGGGGTGCCGGGAGCCGGGGTGCCCGGGGCCGGCGTGCCCGGGGTGGGCGTGCGCGGTGCCGTCGGGGCCGGGGTGCCCGGAGCCGGGGTGCCCGGGGTGGTCGGCGTGCTGCCGCCGGGCGCGGGGGTGGTGCCGCCGGGGGAGGTGCCGGGCCGCGTGGTGCCCGGGGTCGTCCCACCGGGGGTCGAGCCGCCCGGGGAGGTGCCGGGCGCCGTGCCCGGCACCGACACCAGCAGGGGAGCGGCGGTCATCCGACCGACCGGCTCGCCGTCGCGGTACAGCTGCACGGTGAGCACGTAGCGGCCGGCGGCCAGGTCCATCGACGGCGCCAGGGCGAAGCCGTCCAGGGCCTGGTGCACGCCCAGGTCGAAGCGGGCGTCCCCGGCGTCGTCGGTCGGCACGCTGGTGCCGTCCAGGGTCACGTCCTTGTCGGCCAGCGCCCAGATCTCGCCGGCGTGCTCCATGCCGAGGCCGACGTCGACCGAGTAGCGGCCGCTGGCGGCCGGCGCGCTCACGCCGATGGTGGGCGTGACGGTGCCGGGGCGGGCCGTCATCGACGTGAAGGCGTACCGCACCTGCTCGCCGGTGCGGGCGGCCAGGCCGTCCATCGTCAGCCGGCCGCCGGTGACCGACCGGCCGACGAACGCCGCCTTGGGGTCGACGTCGGCGAGCAGCGCGTCCTTGATCTCCAGGGCGGTCGCCTCCGGCATGACCGCGCGGTACATCGCGACGGCGGCCGCGACGTGCGGGGCCGCGAACGAGGTGCCGTTGCCCACGCGCATCCCGCCGTCGTTCCACGCAATGGGCAGCTTCTCGCCGGGGGCGAAGAGGTCGACCGACGAGGCCCCGTAGGCGGAGTGGGCGGCCACCGTGTCGGACGCGGTGGAGCTGCCGACGGTGATGACGTTCGGCTCCGTCAGGCTCGCCGGGTAGAGGATGCTGCTGTCGCGGTTCAGCGAGTCGTTGCCGGCCGCGGCGATGACGAGCACGTCGTGCGCCGCGGCGTAGGCGACGGCTTCGCGCAGCGCCTGCAGGGTGCTGCCGGTGACCGCGCCGCCCCAGGAGGCGTTGATGACGTCGGCGCCGTGGTCGACGGCGTAGCGGATGGCGCGCGCGCCGAGGTTCACGTCGACGGTGCTGCCGCCGCCGATGACCAGGGGCATGATCGACACGTTCGGGGCCAGGCCGGCCGAGCCCACGCCGTTGTTGGCGCGGCCGCCGACCACGCTGGAGACGCTGGTCCCGTGCGTGCCCATCGCGCCGTTGTCGATGTCCGAGCTGTTCGTGTAGAAGTTCCAGCCGTTGCAGTCGCCGCGCAGGCCGTTGCCGTCGGTGTCGACGCTGCCGCAGCGCTCGTCGGGGTTGCTCCACAGCGACCCGACCAGGTCGGGGTGGTCGGAGTCGAAGCCGCTGTCGACGACGGCCACGACGCGGCCCGCCCCGGTGGTCGTGTCCCACCCGGTGGTGGCGTCGACGTCGGCGTCGGCGACGGCCGCGGTCTGGTAGGCGTTGCTGCCGGTGTTCTCGAGGTTCCAGCCGTAGGCCACGGCGTACGGGTCGGTCACCGTGCTCATGACGGGGACCGAGGGCGAGAGCTCCACCTCGCGGACCCCCGGCACGTCCCGCAGCCGCTCGGCGGTCACGCCGCTGGCGGCGACGAGCGCGCGGTCGCCGTCGAGCCACTGCGCCGAGGCCACGCCGGGCACGGCCTCCAGCGCGGCGAGGAGGGCCGGGTCGGCGGTGCCGGCCTCGGTGGTCAGGGCGTAGCGGGTGAGGCCGTCGCCCTCCCCGTAGCCGCCCGCCAGCTCGATGCCGGGCTCCGCCCAGGCCGACCACACGGCGGCGCCGGCGTAGCCGGCCACCACCGCTGTGGTCAGGACGATCCCCATGGCCCGCTTGCTCGTCATCCGTTGCAGCCCTCCGGCGCGGCCTGCCCGGACGATCCGGGAGGCGTTCCCGGGCGCATCGGCGCACCTGGCCCCCGGCTTGAGCGGCCTTCACCCGGAGGGGTGGGTGGGCGCGTTCCCTAGACTCCGCGCCATGCTGCTGAGCGACCGCGACATCACGGCCGCGATCGCCGAGGGACGCCTCGGCATCGACCCCTACGACCCGGCCCTGGTGCAGCCCTCGAGCATCGACGTCCGGCTCGACCGGTACTTCCGCGTCTTCAACAACTCGCGGTACACCCACATCGACCCGGCCGAGCAGCAGGACGACCTGACGACGCCCGTCGAGCCCGAGGGCGACGAGCCGTTCGTCCTGCACCCCGGGGAGTTCGTCCTCGGCTCCACCCTCGAGGTCATCAGCCTGCCCGACGACCTCGCCGCCCGGCTGGAGGGCAAGTCCTCGCTCGGCCGGCTGGGCCTGCTCACCCACTCGACGGCGGGCTTCGTCGACCCCGGGTTCTCGGGCCACATCACGCTGGAGCTCTCCAACGTCGCGAACCTGCCGATCACGCTCTGGCCCGGGATGAAGATCGGCCAGCTGTGCATGTTCCGCCTGACGAGCGCGGCGGAGCACCCGTACGGGTCGGCGGTCTACGGCTCGCGCTACCAGGACCAGCGCGGCCCCACGCCGTCGCGGTCCTACCGCAACTTCACCCGCGCGGAGACCCGCCGCCCCGGCTGACCGGCGCCTCGGCGCCCGCGACCTCGATCGGGTCGTCGTCGCGGGCGCTCCCCGCCCCGGTGGGCAGCAGGTGGGCGATCTCGTCGTCGACGAACCGGTCGCGGGTGACCAGCCAGCCCAGCGACCACAGCCCGGCGACGCCGACCAGCACCAGCACGAACATGCCGTCGTACCCGCCCGTCGCACCGCGCAGGACGCCCACCAGCAGCGGCCCGGCGCCGGCGACCAGGTAGCCCCAGCCCTGGGTCACGGTCGACAGCGCCGCCGTCGTCACGGGGGTGCGGGCCCGCAGGCCCAGCAGGGCCAGCACCATCGCGAAGGTGCCGAGACCCAGCCCGAGCAGGACCATCCACAGCCACGGGGCGGCCAGGGGTGCGGTCCAGAGCCCGACCCAGCCGGCGGCGTAGCAGGTCATGAAGAAGCAGACCAGCGGCCACTGCAGCCGCGGCCGGACCGTGAGCACCGGGACGACGGCGTTCACCGGGATCGCGACGATCGAGTTGACGCCCAGCAGCAGCCCGGCGGTGGCGGCGCTGAGGCCGGCGTCCCGCAGGTACTGGGCCGACCAGCCGACGATCACGTAGGCCTGCATCGCCTGCAGGCCGAAGAACGCGGTGAGGGCCAGCGCGAGCCGGCTGCGGAGCACCACCCGCAGCCGGACGGCGGTGTGCGACGCCCGGGACGCCCCGGGGGTGGGCCGCACCAGCAGCCAGGGGAGGGCCGCCAGGAGCGCCGCCACGGCCCAGATCCCCAGCGCCCAGCGCCAGCCGCCCTCGCCGACGGCGTCGGCGATCGGCTGGGTGGCCACCGAGGCGACCGCCGCACCCACGCTGAGCGCGGTGCTGTACGCGCCGACCAGCAGGCCGGTGCGGCCGGGGAAGTAGCGCTTCACGAGGCCGGGCAGCAGGACGTTGCCCAGGGCGCCGCCGGTCATCGCCATCACGGTGCCGACTACGAACAGGCCGAAGGAGCCGGCGACGCTGCGCAGGACCAGCCCTGCCGCCATGGCCAGCAGCGCGCCGGCCAGCACGTGCGAGTCGCGGAACCGGGCCGAGAGCGGGGGGCCGGCGAAGCCGAGCGCGGCGAAGCACAGGACCGGCAGCGAGGTGACCAGCCCGGCCAGGCCGCTGGAGAGGCCGAGTCCGGCCTCGATCTCCTCGAGCACCGGGCCGATGCTGTTGACGGCGGTGCGCAGGTTGAGGCCGGTCAGCACGATCGCGACGGCGATCAGCGCCAGGCCGCGCCCCGCGGACCCGGTCTGCGAGGGGACGGACGGGGCGGTGCGGGTCACCCCTGGATCGTCCTCCATGACCGGCGGCACGTTCCCGCCGGGTTGGTGGCCGACTGCAACCGTCGTCAGGCGCCGACGCGCTCCACCTTCGGCACCGTGCGGGGCATCCGGTGCCACACGGCCCGCTGCACCGCCAGGGTGGCCAGCGCCGCGACGAGGATGCCGACCAGGTTGATGCCCAGCTGGGTCGCCGCCCGGAGCAGCTCGGTGCCGCCGCCCAGCGCCAGGGAGACCGCCATGTCCGCCGCCGCCGGGACGGTGGTGACGGAGATGAAGACGCCGACCAGCGCCCCGCTCTTGGCGGAGGTGAGCGACAGGACGCCCGCGACCCCCGCCAGGACCGCGACGACGACCGACCAGCGGTCCGGCGCGGTGATGAAGCCGGTCTCCGGGCGCTCGGCGGTGAGCAGCTCGGTGCCGAACCAGCCCAGCCCCCGCCCGACCAGGACGGCGAGGGTGGTGACCGCGATGGCGACGGCGAACCCGACGAGCAGCGAGACCGCCGCCTGGCGCAGGACGGACGGCCGGCGGTGCAGGACGGCCACGGCGAGGGCCGCGAGGGGGGCGAACTCCGGGCCGAGCACCATCGCGCCGATCACCAGGATCGCCGAGTCGTTGATGATGGCGACCGCGGCCAGGAGCGTGGCGATGGTCAGGAACGCGAGGTAGGAGACCGACAGCGACGACTCGGCGTCGGTCGTGCGGACCACCTGCTCCCAGACGACCGCGTCCGCGCCGTCGCCCGGCGCGCGCTCCTCCGCCCGGCGGGCGGCGGAGGACACGGCGGCGTCGACGGCGACCATCGCGATGCCGCCGTCCCGGTCCACCCCCAGGTCGCGCAGGGCCGAGACGAGGGCGTCGGCGGACTCCCGGGCGACGTCGGCGACGACGAGGTCTCCCGCGGGGGCGACCGCGGCGCCCGGCAGCACGGCGAGGTGCGCGGTCCCCGGGTCGCCGGCGAACAGGTCGCGCACCTGCTCGGTCCGGTCGGCGGGGACGGTCACCCGCAGCTGCATCAGCACGGCGACGTTTCTATCCCGGGGAACGCGGACGGCGCGCGCCCCCTCGGGGGGACGCGCGCCGTCCGGGTGTGCAGGTGGGCTACTTCTCGGGGTCGTGGATGGTGTTCGCCGAGTCCAGGCCCACGACGTCGTCGGCCTTGGTGCCCACGTCGGCACCCTGCTCGGCCCCCTGGGCGGAGACCGCGACCGGCTGCATGGAGCGCAGCAGGATCTGGCTGACGTCCAGGACCTCGACGTGGTCGCCGGCCTCGCCGTTCTGCTTCTTGGCGGTCAGCGCGTCGCTGAGCATCGTGATGCAGAACGGGCAGGCGGTGGAGATGACGTCGGGATCGAGCTCGAGCGCCTCCTCGGTGCGCTCGACGTTGATCCGCTTGCCGATCTTCTCCTCCATCCACATGCGGGCACCGCCGGCGCCGCAGCAGAAGCCGCGGTCCTTGCAGCGGTGCATCTCCTGCGTGGTGAGGCCCTGGACGGAGTCCAGGATCTCGCGCGGGGGCGTGTAGACCTTGTTGTGCCGGCCCAGGAAGCACGGGTCGTGGTAGGTGACCTTGCGGTCGACCGGGGTGACCGGGGTCAGCCGGCCCTCCTCCACCAGCTGGCCGAGCAGCTGCGTGTGGTGGACGACCTCGTACTCGCCGCCGACCTGCGGGTACTCCTTGCCCAGCGAGTTGAAGCAGTGCGGGCAGGTGGCCACGATCTTGCGGGTGCCGGGCACGCGGCCCTCGAAGACGCCGTTGAGGGTCTCGACGTTCTCCATGGCCAGCTGCTGGAACAGGAACTCGTTGCCCATGCGGCGGGCCGGGTCGCCGGAGCAGGTCTCCCCGTTGCCGAGGACGGCGAACTCGACGCCCGCGGTGTGCAGCAGCTCGGCGACGGCCTTGGTGACCTTCTTGGCGCGGTCGTCGACGGCGCCGGCGCAGCCGACCCAGAACAGGTACTCGACCTCGGCCGGCAGCGGGCCGTCGGCCATGCGGACCTCGAAGTCGAGCTCCTTGATCCAGTCCTCGCGGACGTTGCCGCCCATGCCCCACGGGTTCCCGCGCTTCTCGAGGTTGGTCATCATGACGCCGGCCTCGGACGGGAAGTTCGACTCGATGAGCACCTGGTAGCGGCGCATGTCGTCGATGTGGTCGATGTGCTCGATGTCCACGGGGCACTGCTCGACGCAGGCGCCGCAGTTGGTGCAGCTCCAGAGGACGTCGGGGTCGATGACGCCGCCCTCCTCGAGGGTGCCGACCAGCGGGCGGTGGGCCTGCGCGTCGTTGGTGCCCTCGATGCGGGCGTAGCCCGAGGCCCAGACCTGCTCGTCGGAGGGCTTGAGGACGTCGTAGTCCGGCATCGTCTCCGACGCGGTCTTCTCGCCGAGGAGGTAGGGGGCCTTCGCGTAGAGGTGGTCGCGGAGGTCCATGATCACCATCTTCGGGCTGAGCGGCTTGCCCGTGTTCCACGCCGGGCACTGGCTCTGGCACCGCCCGCACTCGGTGCAGGTGGTGAAGTCCAGCATCCCCTTCCAGGTGAAGTCCTCGATCTTGCCGCGGCCGAAGACGTCGTCCTCGCCCGGGTCCTCGAAGTCGATGGGCTTGCCACCGGACGTCATGGGGAGCAGCGGGCCGAGCGCCGGGGCGCCGTCGGCGTTGCGCTTGGCGTAGATGTTCAGGAAGGCGCTGAACCGGTGCCAGGCGACACCCATGTTCAGGATCCGGCTGAGGACCACGAGCCAGGCCATCGAGACGGCGATCTTGATGAACGCGACGACGGTGAGCAGGTCGGGGCTGTCGGGCAGGATCGTCGCCAGGGCGCCCGAGATCGGGTGCGACCAGGCGGGCGCGTCGGTGAGGTCGGAGGAGACCTTGAGCGCGCGGATCAGCAGGATGCAGATGCCGACGACGAGGACGACGGCCTCGACGAAGTAGCCGCGGCCCTCGTTGGAGCCGGCGAAGCGGCTCTTGCGGCCCTGCCGGCGCGGGTGGTCCTTCTGCCGCCGGTAGATCAGGTACAGGATGCCGAGGATCGTGCCGGTGCCGATGATGTCGGCGAACAGGTTCCACAGGCTCCACTCGCCGATGAGCGGCAGGTGGAACGCCGGGTTCCAGACCTCGCCGAACGCCTCGACCAGCGTCAGGAACAGGCCGTAGAAGCCCATGAAGACGAACCAGTGGGCGGCGCCGATGCTCGACCACTTGAGCATGCGGGTGTGGCCCAGCGACTCGACCAGCGTCGTCTTCAACCGGGTCTTGACCGGTCCCCAGCGGGTGCCGTCGGGCTGGCCGGTGCGGATGATCCGCACCATCGCGCGCACGGCGCGGTAGGCCAGCACCGAGGCGACGATGAGCAACAGGACGCTGATCGTCCCGAGGACGATCTGCAGCGGGCCCGTCATGTTTTCCTCCCCGGACGCCCGAGGGCGTCGGCTGACTCCCGCCGGCCACGTGGGGCGACGAGGCTGTGTGTGGTGCGCGCGCCGCCCATCCCGGCTCGCGAGCCGGGCGTGCGGGCGCGTACGGGCACCGCTGCCCGCACTGCTGCGCACGATAGCGGGCGCGCCAGAAGGCTACTCGCCGGTAACCGCGCGCGGGGATCACGATCCGGCCACCGCGGCGCGCCACCCCAGGTCCGCCGCCCCGGCCCCGGCCGGCCGTGCGGCCGACCTCACTCCCGGCACGCCGTTCTCACCCTCCACCGCGCGGTCGACGTGCCCGCGCTGGGGCCGCCGGGCGGGTCCGCCGCGACACGCGCCCGCGCCTTGCGCACTACTGCGCTTCGTGGAGTACCTTCCGTTGCACCACAGCGCGGACGCCGTGGTTCCACATGGAGGTGGGCGATGGACGCCAGCCAGCTCCTCAAGGGGGTGCTCGACGTCGCGGTGCTCGCCGTGGTCCGCGACGCCGACGGCTACGGCTACGACGTGGTGCGCCGGCTGCGCACCGCCGGGCTCGAGGAGGTGGGCGACGCCTCGGTCTACGGCACCCTCCGTCGCCTCTACCAGGCAGGTGCGCTGACCTCCTACGTCGTCCCGAGCGACGAGGGGCCGCACCGCAAGTACTACGCGATCAACGACAGGGGGCGCTCGGTGCTCGACGACTCGACCAAGACGTGGAGGACGTTCGCCGACACGGTCGACGCCCTCCTGGACCGGAAGGCGGACGTGGCATGAGCGCGCCCTCCGCCCCCTCGCGCACGCGCCAGGCGCAGGACTACCTCGCCGCGGTGGAGCACGAGCTCGCCGACCTCCCGGCGGAGGACCGTGGCGACCTGGTCGAGGACCTCGCGATGCACCTCGACGCGCTCGCCGCCGAGGACGACGACCGCGACATCGCGGTGCGCCTCGGGCCGCCGGCCGTCTACGCCGAGGAGCTGCGCGCGGCCGCGGGCCTCCCCGCCCGGGGTGCGGGCGGCCGTTCCCCGGCCCCGGGGCTGCGGGAGCGCATCGACGGCCTGGTCGCCTCGGAGGCCTTCCAGCGGGCCCGGCCGGCGCTCCGCGAGACGCGCCGGCTGCTGGTCGAGCTGCGCCCGGCCTGGTGGGTGCTGCGCGGCTACCTCCTGGTGTTCGTGCCGAGCGCCGTGCTCGGGGACCACCGCGACTTCCCCGTCCCCGCACCGCTGGGGAGCCACGTCCTCGGGGTGCTCCTGGTGGCTGCGGCGGTCGTGGGCTCGGTGCACCTCGGCCGGCGTGCGACCGCCGGGCAGAGGCCGGGCCGGCGGCTGCACCTGGTGACCGCGGGGGGTGGGGTGCTGCTCGCGCTGTGGGGCCTGGCGCTGGTCTCGAGCGGCTCGGTCACCGGGCCGGAGCCGGTGTACGGGTACGACTACGCGACGGCGGCACCCGAGCAGGCGATGGGTCAGTACCCGCTGCTCAACCGCTACGGGCCGGTGACGAACGTCTTCCCCTACGCCGCCGACGGCACGCCGCTCGAGGACGTGCTGCTCTACGACCAGGACGGCCGGCCGCTCGAGGTGGGCTTCCAGGAGTGGTGGGCCGACGGCTGCTACCGGGTCCCGGTGCCACCGCGCGCGGCCGACGGCGCCCCGGTGGAGCACGCCTTCCCGCAGGCCTACGAGCTGGAGCCCTACGCCACGTCGACGAACGGGTGCCTGTCGGAGGTCCCGCGCCCCGCCGTCCCGCTGCCGGTGATCCCGTCCGACGGGGCGGCGGAGCCGACCCCGATGGAGCCGGCCCCGACGGAGGAGCCCGTGAAGCCGGTCGCCCCTGCCCCCGGCGACTGACGGGACCGCAGGTCCCGGCGCCGCGGCTGACCACCGCGGACGACCGTCCGACGGACATCAGCACGGCGAGGCAGTCCGGCCGGTGCCGCCGCGCCGCAGCCGGACCCAGCTGCCGGACGAGACGAGGCCGCGGACCTCGCCCGGCCCGTACCCGGTGGCCAGGGCCTGGGCGGTGGTGAGGAGGCCGAGCCGGCCGGAGCAGCTGGGGACGGCGGCTGGAGGTGCGGGCGGCGCTGGCCCTCGCGTGGGCGTGCCGCCCTCGCGCTCGGGCGCGGGGTCGAGCTGCCTGCGGTGAGGCCGGCGCGGCGGCGGCGCGGGGACATGAGTCGATGGGACGCACCCCGGGAACACCGGTGCAGCCCCTGCCGTTACGGTGGGCAGGAAAGTTGAGCGAACCCCGCGCAAGGTGGACCCGGGCGCCGCGGTTCCTCGGCTGACCCCACACGGACCAGAACCACCCAGCACACGGAAGAGAGGCCATCCCCCATGGCTCGAGCGGTCGGTATCGACCTCGGCACCACCAACTCCGTCGTCACCGTCCTGGAGGGCGGCGAGCCGACGGTCATCGCCAACTCCGAGGGCGCGCGCACCACCCCCTCGGTCGTCGCCTTCGCCAAGAACGGCGAGGTCCTCGTCGGCCAGTCGGCCAAGAACCAGGCGGTCACCAACGTCGACCGGACCATCCGGTCGGTCAAGCGCCACGTGGGCACCGACTGGAAGACCGAGGAGATCGACGGCAAGCGCTACACGCCGCAGGAGATCTCCGCCCGCATCCTGCAGAAGCTGAAGCGGGACGCCGAGACCTACCTGGGTGAGCCGGTCACCGACGCCGTCATCACCGTCCCGGCGTACTTCGAGGACGCCCAGCGCCAGGCCACCAAGGAGGCCGGTGAGATCGCAGGCCTCAACGTCCTGCGCATCGTCAACGAGCCCACCGCGGCCGCGCTGGCCTACGGCCTGGACAAGGGCGAGACCGAGCAGACGATCCTCGTCTTCGACCTCGGTGGTGGCACCTTCGACGTCTCGCTGCTCGAGATCGGCGACGGCGTCATCGAGGTCAAGGCCACGGCCGGTGACAACCACCTCGGTGGTGACGACTGGGACGAGCGCGTCGTCAGCCACCTGGTGAAGACGTTCAACGCCTCCAACGGCATCGACCTGTCCAAGGACAAGCTGGCCATGCAGCGCCTCCGCGAGGCCGCCGAGAAGGCCAAGATCGAGCTGTCGGGCGCGCAGTCGACCAACATCAACCTGCCCTACATCACCGCCGGCGCCGAGGGCCCGCTGCACCTCGACGTCACGATCACCCGCGCCGAGTTCCAGCGGATGACCCAGGACCTGCTCGACCGCTGCCGCGCGCCGTTCAACCAGGCCGTGCGCGACGCCGGCATCTCCGTGGGCCAGATCGACCACGTCGTCCTCGTGGGTGGCTCGACCCGCATGCCCGCCGTCACGGACCTGGTGCGCGAGCTGACCGGCGGCAAGGAGCCCAACAAGGGCGTCAACCCCGACGAGGTCGTCGCCATCGGCGCCGCGCTGCAGGCCGGTGTCCTCCGCGGCGAGGTCAAGGACGTCCTGCTCCTCGACGTCACCCCGCTCTCCCTGGGCATCGAGACCAAGGGCGGGATCATGACCAAGCTCATCGAGCGCAACACCACGATCCCGACGAAGCGCTCCGAGATCTTCACGACGGCCGACGACAACCAGCCGTCCGTGCAGATCCAGGTCTTCCAGGGCGAGCGCGAGATGGCCGCCTACAACAAGAAGCTCGGCATGTTCGAGCTGACCGGTCTGCCCCCGGCGCCCCGCGGCGTCCCGCAGATCGAGGTGGCCTTCGACATCGACGCCAACGGCATCGTGCACGTGTCGGCCAAGGACCTCGGCACGGGCAAGGAGCAGTCGATGACCATCACCGGCGGCTCGGCCCTCCCGAAGGACGACATCGAGCGGATGATGAAGGACGCCGAGGCGCACGCCGAGGAGGACAAGCGCCGTCGCGACGAGGCCGAGACCCGCAACCTCGCCGAGTCGCTGCAGTACCAGACCGAGAAGTTCCTGGCCGAGAACGGCGACAAGATCCCGGCCGAGAAGAAGGACGAGCTCGGCGAGGGGCTGACCGAGCTGCGCTCGGCCCTCGGTGGCTCCGACATCGCCGCCATCAAGGCCGCGCAGGAGAAGGTCGCCCGCGTCTCCCAGGAGGTCGGCGGGGCGCTCTACGCCCAGCAGGCCGAGGCCGCCGGCGCCGATGCGCCGGGTGCCGACGCCGGCGCCGGCACCCAGGGTGCGACCCAGGGTGACGACGACGTGGTCGACGCCGAGATCGTCGACGAGGACAACGACCGCCGATGACGGACCGGGAAGAGCAGCCGCGGGTCGTGGTCCGCGACAAGCGGCGGATCGACCCGACCAGTGGTGAGGTCCGTGCGCCGGCCGGCGAGCAGCCGGCCGGCGCACGGCCCGGTCCCGACCTCCCAGGGGAGCAGATGAGCGAGCACGAGACGGCGGCCGCCGAGCAGTCGGCGCCGCACCCAGCCGCCGGCGGCGACGGCCAGGACGGCCTGGCCCAGCAGCTGGCCGAGCGCACCGAGGACCTCCAGCGGGTGACCGCGGAGTACGCCAACTACCGGCGGCGGGTCGACCGCGACCGGTCGCTGGTGGTGGACCAGGCGGCCGAGCGGTTCGCCGCCCAGCTGTTCCCGATCGTCGACGACATCGAGCGGGCCCGTGACCACGGCGACCTGACCGGTGCGTTCAAGGTCGTGGGCGACCGTGTCCTGGGCCTGCTCGACGGCCTCGGCGTCGAGGCCTTCGGCACCGCCGGGGACGAGTTCGACCCGTCGCTGCACGAGGCCGTCATGCACGACACCTCCTCGGAGGTGTCCGTCCCGACGGCGACCACGGTGCTGCGGCAGGGCTTCCGCCGCGGGGACCGGGTGCTGCGGACGGCGATGGTCGCGGTGACCGCGCCCGAGAACCCGGCGCCCGCCCAGGAGCCCGCCGCGCAGCCGGCCGGCGACGAGGCCGGCGCCACCGCGTCGGACTGATCCGGAGAGGGGGCGTCGATGAGCACCCGTGACTTCATCGAGAAGGACTACTACGGCGCACTCGGCGTCCCCCAGGGCGCCGATGCCGCCGCGATCAAGAAGGCCTACCGGAAGCTGGCCCAGGAGCTGCACCCGGACAAGAACCCGGGGAACGCCGAGGCAGAGGCCCGCTTCAAGGAGGTCTCCGAGGCCTACGACGTGCTCTCCGACCCCAAGCGGCGCGGGGAGTACGACGAGGCGCGTCGGCTGTTCGGCGCCGGGGGAGCCGGGGCCCGTGCCGGGTTCCCCGGCGGGTTCCCGGGAGGCGGCGGCCAGGCGTTCGACCTCGGCGACCTCTTCGGGGCCGCCGGGGGCGGGGCCGGTGCCCGCAACGCGGGCGGGCTGGGGGACATCCTCGGCGGCCTCTTCGGCGGTGCGGCCGGCGGCCCGCGGGCCCGCAGCCAGGCGGCGTCCGGCCCGGCCCGCGGCCAGGACGTCGAGACCGAGGCGACGCTCTCCTTCGAGGAGGCGGTCCTCGGCGTGACCGTGCCGCTGCGCATGCAGAGCCCGGGCAGCTGCCCGACCTGCGCGGGCAGCGGCGCCAAGCCCGGCACGAGCCCGCACGCCTGCCCGGTGTGCCAGGGCGCCGGGGTCACCAGCCGCAGCCAGGGGGCGTTCGCGTTCTCCGAGCCCTGCCGCAACTGCCGCGGCAGCGGCCAGGTGGTCGACGACCCGTGCCCCACCTGCACCGGCAGCGGGATCACCACCCAGACCCGCACCATCACCGTGCGGATCCCGGCGGGGGTCAAGGACGGCCAGCGCATCCGGCTGGCCGGCAAGGGCGCCCCGGGGCGGCGCGGGGGCCCGGCCGGTGACCTGTTCGTCGTCGTCCACGTGGCCGAGCACCCGCTGTTCGGGCGCAAGGGCGACGACCTCACGCTCACCGTGCCGATCACGTTCGCCGAGGCGGCCCTGGGCACGACCCTCACCGTGCCGACCCTCGACGGCTCCGTCTCGCTCAAGGTCCCCGCAGGGACGGCGAGCGGGCGCACGCTGCGCGTCCGCGGCCGGGGCGTGCCCGGCAAGGCCCGGTCCGGGGACCTGCTGGTCACCGTCGAGATCGCCGTCCCCGTCCGGCTGACCCCGGCCCAGCGCAAGGTCATCGAGACGCTGGCCGAGGAGATGGACGAGGACCCGCGTCCGCAGATCACCGCGGCGGTGACGGGGGGCGAGCGATGAGCCACCCGCTGGACCCGGCGCAGGAGGCCGGGCGCGCCGTCGCCGACGACGCGCCGGTCTTCGTGATCTCGGTGGCCGCGGAGCTGGCCGGGATGCACGCCCAGACGCTGCGCCAGTACGACCGGCTCGGGCTGGTCAGCCCCGGCCGGACCGCCGGCGGCGGCCGCCGCTACAGCCCGCGCGACGTCGCGCTCCTGCGGGAGGTCCAGCGCCTCTCGCAGGAGGACGGCGTCAACCTGGCCGGGATCAAGCGGATCATCGACCTGGAGTCGCAGGTCGAGGCGCTGCAGGCCCGCGTGCACGAGCTGCTCGAGGAGCTGCAGCACTCGGAGAACCGGCGGATGGCCGCCGAGGCCGCGGTCCCCGCCGCCTACCGAGCCGACCTGGTGCCGCTGCGGCGCTCCAGCTCCGCCCTGGTGGTCTGGCGGCCCGGCGCCGCACGGTGAATGCTGCGCCGGTGGACGCGCACGAAGCATTCGTGGCCCTGGAGCGGGAGATCGGACTGCTGCTCCGGCGGTCCAGGGCCATCTCGACCCGGCTCGCCCGGGAGCTGCACCCCGACCTCGACGGCGCCGCCTACGGGCTGCTCGCGCTGCTCCAGGACGCCGGCCCCCTGCGGGCCAGCGACCTGGTCGCGCGGCTGGGCCTGGACAAGAGCACGGTCAGCCGCCAGATCTCCAGCCTGGTCGAGCTCGGGCTGGTCGACCGGGCCGCGGACCCCGACGACGGCCGGGCGCAGGTGCTCAGCCCGTCGCGGGAGGGGGCGGCCCGGCTGAGCCGGATCCGCGACGCGCGGCGGGCCCGCTGGGAGGACGACCTCGCCGGCTGGGGGACCGACGACGTCGCCACGCTCGCCGGCCTGCTCGGGCGGCTGAACCGGCTGAGCGAGGCACGCGACACCGACGTGGTGGAGGAGCCGGCCGACCGCTGACCGTGTGACGAGCGGCACCGGGGCGATCCGTTGCAGACCGCAACCATTTAAGAGTATGGTTGCGGTCTGCAAGCATTGATCACCCCGTGAGGACCCCATGCCGCTCAGCCCCGAGACCCGGGAACGTCTCTCCGTGAGCCTCGCCCAGCTCGTCCGGAGCGGGCGGCACATGAGCTCGCGGGCCGCCACCCACCTGCACGGCGACCTGCCCTCCTTCGGCTGGCCGCTGCTGCTCCCGCTGGAGAGCGACGGCGACCTGCGCTGCAGCGCCCTCGCCGTCCGCGCGGGCATCGACGTCTCGGTCGCCAGCCGGCAGGTCGCCGCCCTGGAGCGCGCCGGCTACGTCGAGCGCCGCCCCGACCCGCAGGACGGGCGGGCCAGCCTGCTCCGCATCACCGCCCGCGGGCTCGAGGCGCTGACCACCTCGCGCGCGCTCCGCTCGGAGTGGACTGGCACCGCCCTGGCCGGCTGGGACGACGCCGACGCGCACCGCCTGGCCGACCTGGTCGACCGGCTGCTCACCGACATCGAGCGCGCCGTCACCGCCTCGCCACCGTCCGCCGCCGGGCACCACGACCCGCAGGCCGTCGCCGGATGACCGCCCGACCTGCCTCCGCCACCGCCGCACCGTCCGACAGGAGTTCCATGAGCACCACCACCGCCGCCGAGGCACCCGTCGAGCAACAGGGGAAGATGACGCACCGCCAGGTGCTGGAGGCCCTCTCCGGCATGTTGCTGGCGATGTTCGTCGCGTTCCTGTCCGGGACCGTCGTCTCCAACGCCCTGCCGACGATCATCACCGACCTGCGCGGGACGCAGAACCAGTACACCTGGATCGTCACCGCGACCCTGCTGGCGTCGACGGCGACCACCCCGATCTGGGGCAAGCTCGCCGACCTCTTCAGCAAGAAGCTGCTCATCCAGCTGTCGATCGTCGTCTTCATCGTGGGCTCGATGGCCGCCGGTCTCGCGCAGTCCGTCGACACGCTGATCGCCTGGCGCGCGGTCCAGGGCCTCGGCCTCGGTGGCCTGCAGGCGCTGGTGCAGATCGCGATCGCGGCGATGATCAGCCCGCGGGAGCGCGGCCGGTACGCCGGCCTGATGGGGGCGGTCATGGCCGTCGCCACCGTCGGCGGCCCGCTGCTCGGTGGCGTCCTCGTCGACACCAGCTGGCTCGGCTGGCGCTGGTGCTTCTACGTGGGCGTCCCGTTCGCCCTCGTCGCGCTGGTGCTCCTGCAGCGCACGCTGCACCTGCCGGTGACCCGCCGGAAGGTCCGCATCGACTACCTCGGCGCCACGTTCCTGACCGCGGGTGTGACCGCGCTGCTGATCTGGGTCACCCTGGCCGGCACCCGCTTCGAGTGGGCCTCCACCGAGACCGCGGTCTTCCTGGCCGGTGCCGCCGCCGCGATCATCGCCTTCCTGGTGACCGAGACGCGGGCGGCCGAGCCGATCGTCCCGCTGCGGCTCTTCCGCGACCGCACCACGACCCTGGCCGTCGTGGCCAGCATCGCCGTCGGCATCGCGATGTTCGGCTCCTCGGTCTTCCTGGGCCAGTACCTGCAGATCTCGCGCGGCTACTCGCCGACCGAGGCCGGGCTGCTGACGATCCCGATGGTGGGCGGGCTGCTGGTGTCCTCGACAGTCTCGGGCCTGCTCATCACCCGGTACGGCCGGTGGAAGGGCTTCCTCGTCGGCGGCTCGGTGCTGACGGTGGCCGGCTTCGCGCTGCTGTCGACGATCGACCACGAGACGAACATGGTGCTGCTGTGCGCCTTCCTGTTCGTGCTCGGCGTGGGCATCGGCATGACGATGCAGAACCTCGTCCTGGCGGTGCAGAACACCGTGGCCGCCACGGACCTGGGGGCGGCCAGCTCGGCCGTCGCGTTCTTCCGCAGCCTCGGCGGCACCATCGGCGTCTCGGTGCTGGGCGCGGTGCTGAGCAACCACGTCGCGGAGCTGATCCGGGACGGCCTGGCCAGGATCCCCGGCGCCGCCGAGGCCGTGGCCGCCGGCGGTGGCGAGGTCGGGCTGGCCGACCTGGGCACCGCCCCCGCGCCGATCCGGGTGCTGATCGCCGCGTCCTACGGCGACGCGACGGGCAGGATCTTCCTGATCTCCGCCGTGCTGGCGGTGGTCGCCCTCGTGGCGGTCGTGTTCATCAAGGAGGTCGCCCTGCGCACCGACACCGGTGACGAGCGGGTCGCTGCCGAGCGTGCCGCCGCCGAGCCGGGGGTCGACGCGCAGGCCGGCGCCCCCGTCGTCACCGAGAAGGTGCCGGCCGCCTCCCGCTGACCCACCCGCGACGACGGCCCGCCTCCCCGAGGGGAGGCGGGCCGTCGTCGTACCGGGAGGTGTCCGCCTACTGCTCCAGCGAGGCGTCCAGTGTGATCTCCGTGCCGGTGAGGGCCTTGCTGACCGGGCAGCCGGCCTTGGCCGCCTGGGCCGCCTTGTCGAAGCCCGCCGCGTCCAGGCCGTCGACCTCCCCGCGCACGGTGAGCTTGATGCCGGTGATCGCCGGTGCGCCGTCCTTCTGGCCGAGCGTCACGTCGGCCGAGACCTCGAGCGACTGCGGGGTGCCGCCGGCCTTGCCGATCTCGCTGGACAGGGCCATCGCGAAGCAGGCGGAGTGGGCCGCCGCGATCAGCTCCTCGGGGCTCGTCGTCCCGCCGGCCTCGTCGGCCGTCCGCTTGGGGAAGGACACCTCGTAGGTGCCGATCTTGGAGCTGGAGAGCTCCACCTGGCCGGACCCCTCCTGGAGGGTGCCGTTCCAGGCGGTGCGAGCGCTGCGAGTGGGCATGCTGCCTCTTCCGTGGCCGTGGCCGCCTCCTGCTCGGGCGGCGCTGTGACCAGCTCCTACCCGGTCCGGTTGCGCACTACCGTCCGGTTCTGCGCTCAGGCTCCGGCGGTGCCGTTGACCCGCTCGGTGAGCAGCCGCAGCCGGCTCTTCAGGTCGTCGAACTCGCCGGCGTCGAAGCCGATGGCGTCGATCATCTCGGCGGAGATGGCGACCGCCTTCTCCTGCAGCGCGCGACCGGCGTCGGTGAGCGCGATGGAGACCGAGCGCTCGTCCTCGACCCGCCGGTGCCGGCTGACCAGCCCCGCGGCGGTGAGCCGCTTGAGCAGCGGGGAGAGCGTGCCGCTGTCCAGCGCCAGGCGCTGGCCGAGCTGGCCCACGGTCTGGTTGTCGGACTCCCAGAGCAGCAGCATGACCAGGTACTGCGGGTAGGTCAGGCCGATGGCGTCGAGCATCGGGCGGTAGCGCGCGGTCACGGCCCGGGAGGCGGCGTACAGCGCGAAGCACAGCTGGTCGTCGAGCGCCACGCTCGGCGCCGGCAGTGCGGTCATTCCGGCAGTCTAAGGGCCTTCTGCCCCTTGACCAGGAACCTCCGTCCACTTTCTGCTCCGACCGGGCCCGATCGGGCCCCGGGCGCGCCACCTGCCGGGACCCGCTGAGCGGTGGCAGAGTTGAGCGGAACAGACTCAACTCGACCGTCGTTGCACAGGTCGACGGCGCCGTCCAGGGACGGACGGCGCACCGGAACGAGGAAAGGATCGCGTCCGAGCATGGAGAGCAAGCTCACGACCCGTTCGCAGGAGGCCGTCGCCGGCGCCCAGCGCCTCGCCGTCGGCCGGGGTCAGGCGGCGCTGGAGCCGCTGCACCTGCTCGTCGCCTTGCTGGAGCAGACCGACGGGATCGCCGGCCCCCTGCTGACCGCGGTCGGGGCGGACCCCGCCGACGTGCGCGCCAAGGCCGACGCGGCCCTGCGGCGGATGCCGAGCGTCAGCGGCGCCACCGTGTCCGCGCCCTCGCCGTCGCGGGAGTTCCTGCGCGTGATCAACGCCGCGGGTGAGCAGGCGAGCGCGCTGGGGGACGAGTACGTCTCCACCGAGCACCTGCTGGTCGGGCTGGCCGGGTCCGAGGGCGAGGCGGGCGCGGTGCTCTCGAGCGCCGGTGCCACGCGCGACGCGCTCGTCGCTGCCTTCCGCACCGTGCGGGGCAACCGCAAGGTGACCACCGCCGACCCGGAGAGCACCTTCCAGGCGCTGGAGAAGTACGCCGTCGACCTCACCGAGCGCGCCCGCGAGGGCAAGATCGACCCGGTCATCGGCCGGGACACCGAGATCCGCCGCGTGGTCCAGGTGCTCTCCCGGCGCACGAAGAACAACCCGGTGCTCATCGGCGAGCCCGGCGTCGGCAAGACGGCGATCGTCGAGGGCCTGGCCCAGCGGATCGTGGCCGGCGACGTGCCGGAGAGCCTGAAGGGCAAGCGGCTCATGGCGCTCGACCTGGGCGCGATGGTGGCCGGCGCCAAGTACCGCGGTGAGTTCGAGGAGCGGCTCAAGGCCGTGCTGCAGGAGATCACCGAGGCCGAGGGGCAGGTCGTCACCTTCATCGACGAGCTGCACACGATCGTCGGCGCCGGGGCCACCGGCGAGTCCGCCATGGACGCCGGCAACATGATCAAGCCGATGCTGGCCCGCGGCGAGCTGCGCATGGTCGGCGCGACGACGCTCGACGAGTACCGCGAGCACATCGAGAAGGACCCGGCGCTGGAGCGTCGCTTCCAGCAGGTGCTGGTCGGCGAGCCGAGCGTCGAGGACACCATCGGCATCCTCCGCGGGCTCAAGGAGCGGTACGAGGTCCACCACGGTGTCCGCATCACCGACACCGCGATCGTGGCCGCCGCGACCCTGTCTGACCGCTACGTCACCTCCCGCTTCCTGCCGGACAAGGCGATCGACCTGGTCGACGAGGCCGCCAGCCGGCTGCGCATGGAGATCGACAGCCGCCCCGTCGAGGTCGACGAGGTGGAGCGCGCGGTGCGGCGCCTGGAGATCGAGGAGATGGCGCTGTCCAAGGAGGACGACCCGTCGTCCGAGGAACGGCTGGCGACCCTCCGGACCCAGCTGGCCGACCGCCGGCAGGAGCTGGCCGAGCTGACCCTGCGCTGGCAGCAGGACAAGAGCGCCATCGAGCGGATCCAGCGGATCAAGGAGGAGCTGGAGTCCGTCCGGCTGGAGGCCGAGCGCGCCGAGCGCGACGGCGACCTCGCCCGGGCCGCGGAGCTGCGCTACGGCCGGCTGCCCGAGCTCGAGCGGTCGCTCCGCTCGGCCGAGGACTCGGTCGCCTCCGGTGACTCGATGCTCAAGGAGGAGGTCGGCCCCGACGACATCGCCGAGGTCGTCCAGGCCTGGACCGGCATCCCCGCCGGCCGGCTGCTCGAGGGCGAGACCCAGAAGCTGCTGCGCATGGAGGAGGGGCTGACCGGGCGCGTGGTCGGGCAGCCGGACGCGGTGCGGGCGGTGTCGGACGCCGTGCGCCGCGCGCGCTCCGGCGTCGCGGACCCCGACCGCCCCACCGGCTCCTTCCTGTTCCTCGGCCCGACCGGTGTCGGCAAGACCGAGCTGGCCAAGGCCCTGGCGGAGTTCCTGTTCGACGACGACCGGGCGATGGTCCGGATCGACATGAGCGAGTACTCCGAGAAGCACTCGGTGGCCCGCCTGGTCGGTGCCCCTCCGGGCTACGTGGGGTACGAGGCCGGTGGCCAGCTCACCGAGGCCGTCCGCCGGAGGCCGTACACCGTCGTCCTGCTCGACGAGGTGGAGAAGGCGCACCCCGACGTCTTCGACGTCCTCCTGCAGGTGCTCGACGACGGCCGGCTGACCGACGGCCAGGGCCGGACGGTGGACTTCCGCAACACCATCCTGATCCTGACCTCGAACCTCGGGTCCCAGATCATCGCGGACCAGTCCGTCCCGGAGGAGCGCCGCCGCGACGCCGTCCTCGAGGTGGTGCGGTCGCACTTCAAGCCGGAGTTCCTCAACCGGCTCGACGACGTGGTGGTCTTCCGCGCGCTGGGCAGCGAGGAGCTGAGCGGGATCGTCGACATCCAGGTGGGTGTCCTCGCCCGCAGGCTGGCCGCCCGCCGGCTGACCCTCACCGTCACCGACGCCGCGCGGGAATGGCTGGCGCTCAACGGGTTCGACCCCGTCTACGGCGCGCGGCCGCTGCGCCGCCTGGTGCAGTCGGCGATCGGTGACCAGCTGGCGAAGGCGCTGCTGGCCGGCGACATCCGGGACGGCGACGAGGTCGTCGTCGACTGGCCGGGTGGTGACGCCGCGGGGCTGAGCGTCACCCGCGCCTGAGCCGGCCTCCGGTCCCGCCCCGGCACGCCGGGGCGGGACCGGGGACGGGACGGCTGCGTGGCTCGTTGGTCGGCGGTGGACGGGTCGGCGATGATCGCGTCGACGGGGAACGACGAGCGGAGGCGCGATGACGGCGGGTCAGGGCGACCAGCACGGGCAGCAGCAGGGCCGGCCCGAGGACGGTCAGCAGGGTGGGCAGCCACCGGCGTGGCCGCAGCCGGGCCAGCCGCCCTACGGGCAGCCGCAGCCGGGCCAGCCGCCCTACGGCCAGCCGCCGTACGGGCAGCCGCCGTACGGCCAGCCGCAGCCGGGCCAGCCGCCCTACGGGCAGCCGCCGTACGGCCAGCAGGCCCCCTGGGGCCAGCAGCCCCCGCCGTACCCGCAGAACCCCTACGCCTACCCGCCGGGGCCGCCCGCGGCGCCCGGCTGGGGCGCCCCGCCCCCGCAGCCGATGGAGCGCCCCGTGACGGTGCGGGCGGGCCTGGGTGCCTTCCTGGCCGCCCTCGTGCTCGCCGTCATCAGCTCCATCGCGCTGCTGGCCCGGTTCGACGAGGTCGTCGCGTTCACCGAGGCCGAGGCCGGCAGCGCGTTCAGCGACCAGGACCTCGAGGGGCTGGACCCGGAGCGGTTCGCCGAGCTCCTGCTCCAGGTCACCATCGTGGGCGGCCTGGTGGTCACCGCCCTGCAGCTGCTGTTCCTCTGGTTCGCCTGGCGCGGCTACAACTGGGCCCGGATCGTCCTCTGGGTGCTGGGTGGGCTGACCCTGCTGGCGACGCCGTACGGCGCCGGGAGCGAGGCGGGCCCGGTCCCGTTCGCGACCGCCCTCGGCTGGTTCGAGACGCTGCTGGTGATGGCCGGCGTGGTGCTCCTGGCCCTCAAGCCGTCCAACGACTGGTACCGCTGGCGGAAGTGGCAGCGCACCACCGGCCAGGCGTGAGGCGGGCCGGCCGGCGGCTCAGCCGCCGGCCGGGGCCAGCCACTCGCGGGTCGTGCGGGCCAGCAGGCTCGCGGCCGCGGAGACCGACAGGACGAGCAGCAGCAGCGAGATGACGGTGACGCCGCCCGCGGTCAGCGTCGTCGTCAGCACCAGGAGCGCGAGGACGACCGCGCCGACGAGGCCCAGCCAGCGTCCCCAGCCCCGGCGGCTCTCGACGGCACCGGCCGACACCGCGTAGACCAGCCCGAGCACGAGCGGCGCCGTGGTGTTGATGAGCAGGAACTGCTCGGCCTCCGGCCGGGTGAGGCCCGCGGTCATCAGCGACTGGATCAGCCCGTCGCGGCCGAGGACCGTGATCACCACGTAGAGCAGCAGCAGGACCCCCAGGGTGGCCAGGAGCGCGACGGCCATCCGGACCGACGTCGGCCTCGACGCGGGGGTCGCGGGGTCTGCGGGGCTGGGAGCTGGGGTGGCCGGCACGGCCCCAGCCTGGCAGACGGCGAGGTCGGCGCCGCACCGCCACGAGCGGGAGCCGTCGCGGCGGGCGCCGGAAGATTTTCGGGACGGGTGAATCCGGATCCGACCCGGCGTGCGAATGCCAGTCGTGACCATGACCGAGCAGGACCCGCGAGCCACCTCCCGCGGCGCCGGCCGGAAGCCCGGCGTCCGCCGGCTGCTGGCCGCGCTGGCGGGGCTGCTGGCCGCCGCGGTGGCGCTCGGCGTCGCGGAGCTGGTGGCCGCGCTCGTGGGCCCCGCCTCCTCCCCGGTCGTGGCCGTCGGCGACGCCGCGATCACGCTGACCCCCGAGCCGGTCAAGGCCTTCGCCATCCGGACCTTCGGCGAGAACGACAAGATCGCCCTGATCGTCGGCACGCTGGTGGTCATCGCGCTCTACGCGCTGGTGATCGGCCTGGTCGGGCTGCGCAACCGCGTGCTCGGCGTCGCCGGCATCGCGCTGTTCGGGCTGGTCGGCGTCGTCGCCGCGGTGACCCGGCCGGCCGGCGGCCCGCTCAACGGCCTCCCCGCGCTGGTCGGCGCCATCGTCGGGGCGTTCGCCCTGCTGGCCCTGCTGTCCCCGCTGCAGACCCCGGCCGCCGCCGAGGACGCCGACGGCGCGGAGCGGCCCGCAGAGGGTGCGGCGTCGCCCGGCCTCGCCGGCCGGCTGCGCGACGCGCTGGGCGCCGGGGACCGCAAGGGCGCCGGCATGGACCGGCGCCGGTTCTTCCTCACCAGCGGCGTGGCCGTCGGCGTCGCCGCGGTCGCCGGTGGTGGCGGCAAGCTCCTCCAGCAGCGCTTCGACGTCGCCGGTGAGCGGGGCGACCTGGCCCTGCCGCGGCCGGCCTCGCCCGCCCCGGCGCTCCCCGCTGGTGCCGACCTCGCGCCCGGCGTCGAGGGCCTGACCCCGCTGGTCACGCGCAACCGCGACTTCTACCGGGTGGACACCGCCATCACGGTGCCGCAGATCCGCCCGTCGGAGTACCAGCTGACCCTCACGGGCAAGTTCGACAGCCCGCAGACGTACACGCTGCAGCAGCTCTTCGACCGCGACGACATCATCGAGCGGGACATCACGCTCACCTGCGTCTCGAACGAGGTCGGCGGTCGGCTGGCCGGGACCGCCCGCTGGCTGGGCGTGCCCCTGGGTGCCTTCCTGCGCGAGAACGGCATCCGGGACGACAGCGACCAGCTGGTCTGCACCTCGCAGGACGGGATGACCATCGGCGCCCCGACCCGCTCGGCCCTCGGGGTCGAGGACGCGATGCTGGCCTTCGGCATGAACGGCGAGCCGCTGCCGGTCGAGCACGGCTTCCCCGTGCGGATGCTCATCCCCGGTCTCTACGGCTACGTCTCCGCCTGCAAGTGGCTCACCCGGATCGACGCCACCACCTTCGACGCCTTCGACCCCTACTGGGTCGAGCGCGACTGGGCCGCCGAGGCGCCGATCAAGGTCTTCAGCCGGGTCGACACCCCCGCGCCGCTGCGGGCGTTCCCCCCGGGCCGCCGGGCGATCGCCGGGGTGGCCTGGGCGCAGACCCGCGGCATCGCCCGCGTCGAGGTCAAGGTCGACGAGGGGGACTGGGTGGAGGCCGAGCTCTCCCCGGAGGTCGACGCCGACCTGTGGCGCCAGTGGGTGCTGCCCTACGACTTCGCGACCGGCCAGCACACGCTCACCGTCCGGGCCACCAGCACCGACGGCGAGACGCAGACCGAGGAGCGGGCCGCCCCCTTCCCGAACGGTGCCAGCGGCTGGCACTCGGTGCGGGTGGTCGTCCGCTGAGAAACCGTCCGGTGCCACCACCGGACGCCCCCACAGACCCGTCCCGGCCCCCGCCGGCGGCGAACCCCCCGGTCGCTCCCGCGGCCGGTGCACCACCCCGACCGCGACACCGACGTCGCACGGAACAGGACAGGAGCACCACCGACATGAAGCGCACCCTTTCCCGCAGCATCCTGGTCACCGCCGTCTCCACGCTCGCGATCACGCTGAGCGCCTGCGGCGGCTCCGACGAGGGCTCCGAGAGCAGCGCCTCGGGCTCGTCCAGCAGCAGCTCCTCGGCCTCCGAGAGCTCCGCGATGCCCATGTCCGACGCGCCGTTCGGCCCGGCCTGCGCCCAGGTGCCCACCGAGGGCGAGGGCAGCGTCGAGGGCATGTCGGACGACCCGGTGGCCACCGCCGCGAGCAACAACCCCGTCCTGTCGACCCTGGTCCAGGCGGTCACCGCCGCCAACCTCGGCGACACGCTGAACAGCGCCGAGGACATCACCGTGCTGGCCCCGGCCAACCCGGCGTTCGAGGCCGTCCCGGCGGACGCGCTCCAGGGCCTGCTGGGCGACACCCAGGCCCTGACCACGGTGCTCACCCACCACGTCATCCAGGGTCGCCTGACCCCGGAGGAGCTGGCCGGCACGCACACCACGCTGAACGGTGACGAGGTCACCATCGAGGGGTCCGGCGAGGACTTCTCGATCGCCATGGACGGCACCGTCGTCGGCATGGAGGCCTCGGTGGTCTGCGGCAACGTCCAGACCGCCAACGCCACCGTCTACGTCATCGACCAGGTCCTCAAGCCTGCCGGTATGTGAGCGAGGGCCCCGTCCTCCCACCCCTCGTGAGCCGGGGCGGGAACGGGGACGCAGGCCGACAGGGCCGCCGCCGGACTCGGTCCGACGGCGGCCCTCCGGCGTGTCTAGGGTCGGACCCATGACGGCTGCTCCCGCCCTGCCCGACCGCGACCGGCTGCTGCAGCTGATCGTCGACCTCGCCGTGGTCCACGGGAAGGTCACGCTCTCCTCGGGCAAGGAGGCGGACTGGTACATCGACATGCGCCGGCTCACGCTGCACCACGAGGGTGCCCCGCTGGTCGGGCGCGTGATGCGGCAGCTGACCGGTGACCTGCGCTACGACGTCGTCGGCGGCCTCACCCTGGGCGCGGACCCGGTGGCGACGGCGATGCTGCACGCGGCCGCTGCGGGCGAGGGCTTCCTCGACGCCTGCGTGGTGCGCAAGGCGGGCAAGGCGCACGGTCTGCAGCGGCGGATCGAGGGGCCGGACGTCGCGGGCCGCGCCGTGCTGGTCGTCGAGGACGTGTCGACCACCGGCGGCAGCCCCCTGACCGCGGCCCAGGCGCTGCAGGAGGCGGGCGCCGAGGTCATCGGCGTCGCCGTCATCGTGGACCGGGGCGGGCGGCAGGCGGTCGAGGAGGCGGGCTTCGAGTACCGCGCCGCCTTCACCCTCGCCGACCTCGGCCTGGCATAAGGACCCCGTCGCCCCCCAGCCCTCGCTCCGCTCGGGCCGGGCCCCTGCGGCGGGGCCGTTCCAGCAGGTCACCGTGAGCCGTACGGTGTGACCGTGACCACAGTCGCCACCTCGTGGCTCGCCGAGCTCACCGACGCGCTGGGCGCCGACGGCGTCCTCACCGACCCCGACGTCACCGCCTCCTACGCCCGGGACCAGGCGATGCTGGCCCCGGCCGGCACCCCCGCGGCGGTGGTCCTCCCGCGCAGCACCGACGACGTCGTGGCGGTGATGCGAGTGGCCGCGCGGCACGGCGTCCCGGTCGTCCCCCGCGGCGCCGGCTCAGGGCTGGCCGGCGGCAGCAACGCCGTCGACGGCGGCATCACCGTGGTCATGACCCGCATGGACGCCGTCCTGGAGATCTCGCCGGCCGACCGGCTGGTGGTCGTCCAGCCCGGAGTGGTGAACAAGCAGCTGCGCGACGCCGTCGCCGGGTCGGGGCTGTTCTACCCACCGGACCCGTCCAGCTACGACTGGTGCACGATCGGCGGCAACCTCGCCACCAACTCCGGCGGCCTGTGCTGCGTGAAGTACGGGGTCACCACCGACTACGTGCTCGGCCTGGAGGTCGTGCTCGCCGACGGCCGGGTGCTGCGTACCGGGCGGCGGACGGTCAAGGGCGTGGCCGGCTACGACCTGGCCCGGCTGTTCGTGGGCTCGGAGGGCACGCTCGGCATCATCACCGAGGCCACGCTGGCGCTGCGTCCCGCGCCGAAGGCCCCGGTGACCCTCGCCGCCTCGTTCGCGACGACGGCGCAGGCGGGGCAGGTCGTGGAGCGGGTGGTCACCTCCGGCCTGGTGCCCAGCCTGCTCGAGATCATGGACGGCACCTGCATCCGCACCGTGGACCGGGTGCTCAAGGCCGGCCTCGACGACGGCACCCGGGCGCTGCTGGTCGCCCAGTCCGACAGCGGGGGCGTGACCGCGGCGGAGGAGATCGCGGCGCTCACGGTCCTCTGCGAGGAGGCCGGGGCCCAGCTCGTGCACTCCACCGACGACCAGGCCGAGGGCGACCTGCTGCTGCAGGCCCGGCGGATGGCGCTGCCGGCGCTGCAGCAGGTGGGCGGCGCGATGCTGATCGACGACGTCGCCGTCCCGCGCTCCCGGATCGCCGCCTTCCTCGACGGCTGCGACGCGATCGCGGCCACCCGGGACCTCACCGTCGGCGTCGTCGGGCACGCCGGCGACGGCAACATGCACCCCACCGTCTGCTTCGACGACGGCGACCCCGGCCAGCGGGAGCGGGCCTACGGCGCCTTCGACGACATCCTCGAGCTCGGGCTGGCGCTGGGCGGCACGATCACCGGCGAGCACGGCGTGGGCACCATCAAGCTGGACTGGCTCGAACGCGAGATCGGCCCCGTGTCGCTGGACGTGCACCGGTCCATCAAGGCCGCTCTCGACCCGGCCGGGCTGCTCAACCCCGGGACGGTGTTCCGGCAGGCGGGCCGACCGGGTGGAACGCTGACCGCATGAGCGGATCCCGGGAGCGGCTGGTGGTCATCGGTGGGGACGCCGCCGGCATGTCCGCGGCGGCGCAGGCGCGTCGCCTGCGCGACGCCGACGACCTCGAGATCGTGGTGCTGGAGCAGGGGTCGGACGTCTCCTTCTCCGCGTGCGGCATCCCGTACTGGATCGGCGGCCAGGTGGAGCGGCGGGAGCAGCTCATCGCCCGCACGCCCGCCGAGTTCGAGGCAAGGGGCATCACCGTCCGCACGGGCACCCGCGCGGAGGGCATCGAGACCGACGCCGGGAAGGTGGTCACGGCCGACGGCGAGCGGATCGGCTACGACCGCCTGGTGGTCGCCACCGGTGGGCGCCCGGCGCGGCCACCGATCCCAGGGCTGGACGCTCCCGGTGTGTACGGGGTGCACCGGCTGGACGACGGCGCGGCGATCCGCTCCGCCCTCGACGCCGGTGCCAGGCGGGGCCTGGTCCTCGGGGGCGGCTACATCGGGCTGGAGATGGCCGAGGTCCTGCACCGGCGGGGCCTCGAGGTGACCGTCGTGCTCGCCGATCCGCTGCCCATGCAGCTGCTCGACGCCGACATGGGTGAGCGGGTGCGCGACGGCATGGGTGCGATGGGGATGGACGTGCACACCGACCAGGCCGTGCGCGAGGTGCTGGTGGACCGGTCCGGTCGCGCGTGCGGGGTCCGCACCGATGCCGGGACCTACGAGGCCGACATCGTGGTCCTGGGGCTGGGCATGGGGCCGGAGGTCGCGCTCGCCGAGGCCGCCGGCATCGGGCTGGGCACCACCGGCGCGATCGACGTCGACCGCACCCAGCGGACCAGGTCGCACCCGGAGATCTACGCCGCCGGGGACTGCGCGCAGACCTTCCACCGGGTGACGGGGGAGGTCGCGCACGTCGCGCTGGGCACGCACGCCAACAAGCAGGGCCGGGTCGCGGGCTCTGTCATCGGTGGCCGGGCCGCGCGCTTCGCCGGCGTCCTGGGGACGGCCCTCACCAAGGTCGGCGAGATCGAGGTCGCCCGCACAGGGCTGTGCACCACCCAAGCGGAGGAGGCCGGGTTCGACTACCGGACCGACACGATCGAGGCGACGACCAAGGCCGGCTACTTCCCCGGTGCGGAGGAGATCGCCATCAAGCTGCTCAGCGAGGCGGGTTCCGGCCGGCTGATCGGGGCGCAGATCGTCGGCGGGCCCGGCTCCGGCAAGCGCATCGACGTGCTGGCCGCGGCCATCTGGGCGGGCATGACCGCCGAGGACCTGGCCGGCTCCGACCTCTCTTACGCCCCACCGTTCTCGCCCACGTACGACCCGGTCGTGGTCGCCGCCCGCGTGGTGAGCCGGACCGAGCAGGGCTGAGCGGGTGGCGGCCGGCGACGTCGCCCCCGACGGGCGCTGAGGTGGTCGCGCTGGGCGGGCGACGGGCAGTCCTGGGGCTGGCGCTGCTGCTCACGGCGCCGGGGTGCACCTCACCGGCCGAGCTGGACCCGGACGCCGCCCAGGTCACGACCACGGGCGGGTGCGACACCCCGGCCGGCGCCGCGCTCGAGCCCGTCGAGGTCCCGGCCGACGGCGGGACCGTCACCGCCCTGCCGTTCGCCGATCTACCGGTCCGCGAGGGCGAGGAGCTGAAGGTGGTGTGGCGGGTGACGGGGCAGGGGGAGCTGCAGGTGACGCCGGTCCGCCCCGACGGCAGCGAGGCGGCCCTCGCGTTCGGGCCGCGGGCGCACGGCAGCAGCTCCTTCCCCGCGCCCGGCGACGAGTGGGGGACCGGGGTCCTCCTGGACGCTCCCGGCTGCTGGGAGCTGCGGGTGACCCGTGGCGACCTCGGCGCGACCCTGCCCGTACCGGTGCTACCGGCGGGGGACGGCGGTTGAGCGCCGGCTCGCCCGGTCGGGGTCCGCCGCGCCCCGTGGTGCCGCGGCCGCAGGCGCGGCGCGATACTGATCACCGACGTACAGCGCCGTACACGCCGCTCACCGCAAGGAGTGCTCCGCATGCCCATCGCGACCCCTGAGGTCTACGCCGACATGATCAACCGGGCCAAGGAGGGCGGTTTCGCCTACCCGGCGATCAACTGCACCTCGTCCGAGACGATCAACGCGGCGCTCCGCGGGTTCGCCGACGCGGGCAGCGACGGCATCATCCAGTTCTCCACCGGCGGCGCGGAGTTCGGCTCCGGCACCAAGGTGAAGGACATGGTCACCGGCGCCGTCGCGCTGGCCGAGTTCGCGCACGTGGTGGCCGAGAGGTACCCGGTCAACGTCGCGCTGCACACCGACCACTGCCCCAAGGACAAGCTGGACTCCTACGTCCGCCCGCTGATCGCGCTGTCCCAGGACCGCGTGGACGCCGGCCAGGCGCCGCTGTTCCAGTCGCACATGTGGGACGGCTCGGCGATCGACCTCGAGGAGAACCTCCAGATCGCCGAGGAGCTCATCGACAAGTGCGCGGCCGCCAAGATCGTGCTCGAGCTCGAGATCGGCGTCGTCGGCGGCGAGGAGGACGGCGTCGCGCACGACATCAACGAGAAGCTCTACACCGCCCCCGGTGACTTCGTCGCCACCGCGAAGGCCCTCGGCCTCGGCGAGCGCGGCGTCTACCTGCTCGCTGCGACCTTCGGCAACGTGCACGGCGTCTACAAGCCGGGCAACGTGAAGCTGCGGCCGGAGATCCTCAAGCAGGGCCAGGACGTCGTCAGCGCCGAGCTCGGCCTCGGCGAGGGTGCCAAGCCGTTCAACTTCGTCTTTCACGGTGGCTCGGGCTCGGCGCAGTCGGAGATCCGCGAGGCGCTCTCCTACGGCGTCGTGAAGATGAACGTCGACACCGACACCCAGTACGCCTTCACCCGGCCGATCGCCGGCCACATGTTCAGCAACTACGACGGCGTGCTGAAGGTCGACGGCGAGGTCGGCAACAAGAAGACCTACGACCCGCGCAGCTACCTCAAGGCCGCCGAGACGAACATGGCCGCCCGCGTCGTCGAGGCGTGCGAGGACCTGCTGTCCGCCGGCCAGTCGCAGGGCGCCTGATGACCCACTCCCACGGCAACCTGCTCGGCGAGCCGGACCCGACCCTGCTGCCGGGCAACCCCGAGGCCGAGCGCGAGCTCGCCGACGGCGTCCCGGCCGCCGAGGTCGCGGCGCACCACCCGACGGTGAGCGCCGCGTGGGCGGCGCTGGCCGAGGGGGCGCTGGCCGACGGTCGCACCATCGAGGCCTACGCCTACGCCCGCACCGGCTACCACCGCGGGCTGGACGCGCTGCGCCGCAACGGCTGGAAGGGCTTCGGCCCGGTGCCGTGGTCGCACGAGCCCAACCGCGGCTTCCTGCGCTGCGTGAGGGTCCTGGCGTCGGCGGCCGGCGCGATCGGCGAGACGGGCGAGCAGGAGCGCTGCACCCAGCTGCTGCGCGACTGCGACCCCACGCTCGTCCCGTAGGCAGGCTGGTCCCGGCGGCCGGTCCGGTGGCCGGGACCTGCTCCCGCGGAGTTCCCGTGACGTCGAGTAACGAGAATTCGTGGTCCCATCTCAGGGTGCGCCGCTGACCAGGTCTTTCTCGCGCGGTGTTTGCGAGTTGATCGTGAAGAGCATCACTGAGCGTGCACGGCGCCGACCGGGCGCCCGCAGAGATGGGGATTGAGCAATGGTGACCCTGTTGTGGATCCTTGCCGTCATCCTGGTGGTCTCCGGGATCTTCGCGATCATCCGTGGGCAGATGCTGTGGGGCATCGTGCTGATCGTCGTCGGGCTGCTGGTCGGCCCGGGTGGTGTCAGCCTCTTCGCCTGACCATCCCTGACCGCCCTCCCCGGCTCAGCGCTCGCCGAGCTCCGGGTGCAGGGCGGTCAGGGCGTCCGTCAGGGTCGTGAGCGAGTCGCCACCGGCCATCAGCGCGGTCAGCTCGTCGGCGTCGATGTCGTCGCGGGTCAGGTTCCCGGCCACGCTGCCGTGGGCCAGCAGCAGGAAGCGGTCGCCGATCAGGTGGGCGTAGCGCGGGTTGTTCGTCACGACGACGACCGCCAGCCCCTGGGCCCGCGCCGCCAGGATCGCCTGCCCGAACAGGGTCTGCCGGGCCACGGTCATGGGCGTGGCCGGCTCGTCGATGACCAGGGCGCGGGCCCCGAAGTGCAGCGCGCGGGCGACCGCGAGGCTCTGCCGCTCGCCGGCCTGCAGCGCGCTGGCCGGCTGGTCGGGGTCCAGCCCGGTGACACCGACGCGCGCCATCGCGCGCACCGTGGTGGCCCGGGCGCCCTCGACGTCCAGCCGGCGCAGCGGCCAGATGCCGCGCGTGGGCTCCGCGCCCAGGAAGAAGTTCCGCCAGATCGACAGCAGCGGCGCGACGGCGAGGTCCTGCCACACGGTGGCGATGCCGAGGGCGCGCGCCTGCCGCGCGGAGCGGAAGCGCACCGGCACCCCCGCGACCAGCAGCTCGCCCTCGTCGTGCCGCCGCAGGCCGGAGAGCACCGAGACCAGCGTGGACTTGCCCGAGCCGTTCTCCCCGAGCACGCAGGTGATCTCGCCCGGCTGCAGGACGGCGCTCACCCGGTTGAGCGCCGGCACGTTGCCGTGCCGCACCGTGACCCCGCGGAGCTCGACGGCGGGCGTCGTCGGCGGCTGGTCCGGGAGGAGCGCGGTGCTCATGACCGGGGCCTCGCCTTCAGCCGGCGGCGCACGACGCCGTTGGCGAGCAGGGCCAGCAGCAGCAGGCCGCCGAGCAGCGTCTGGAACCAGCGGGGGTCCCACCCGGCCAGCGTGATGCCCTGCCGGGCCACCGCGTAGAGGAGGGCGGCCACCGCCGCGCCCACCGCCGACCCGTACCCGCCGGTGAGCAGGCAGCCGCCGATGACCGCGACCACCACGAAGTCCAGGGCGGTGCCGAGGTCGGCGTTGCCCAGCTGCACGCTCTCCAGCCGGAACAGCCCCAGCGTGCCGATGAGCCAGCCCGCGGTCGCGGTGAGGCAGAACAGCGCCACGGTGGTCCGCCGCACCGGGACGCCCAGCTCCCGCGCGGCGCGGCGGGCACCGCCCCCGGCGAACACGGCGTTGCCGAACTTCGTCCGCCACAGCGCCCAGGTGGCGAGCGCGGTGGCGACCAGCCACCACACGACGGCGACGTGGAAGCGGCCGCTGCCGATCTCGGCCGACGAGCCGAACACCGTCGCGGCGGAGCCCCAGCCGGTGGCGTCGTCCAGGCCGCGGATCTGGGCCGAGCCGGCGACGGCCTCGAACCCGGCGAGCGAGGCTCCCTGCAACACCAGGAACGTGGCCAGGGTGACCAGGAAGCTCGGCAGCCCGGTGTTCACCACCAGCACGCCGTTGACCAGGCCGATCGCCAGGGCTCCGAGCAGCGAGACCAGCAGCGCCGGCCAGGCCGGCCACCCCCCGGGGCCGACCAGGAGGGCGGTCAGCAGCGAGCTGGCCACCGCCACGGCGCCCACGGACAGGTCGAACTGGCCGGCGATCAGCAGGAGGGCGACCGCCACGGCCCCGATGCCCAGGGGTGCGGCGACGTCCAGGACGCCCGCCAGACCGCTGTCGGTCCGCAGCCCCGGCGCCTGCAGGCCGAAGAAGACGACGACCACGACGAGGGCGACGACGGCGGGCAGGCTCGGCCGCGCCAGGGCCCGCGCGAGGAACCGGCGGCCGGGCGCGGGGCGGGCAGGGCCGAACGGCGGCCGGTCACCGATCACCGTCGGGATGACCCGGCGGCGGGGGAACAGGACGTCGGCAGCGGGTCCTCCTCGGGCGTGCGGGTGCCCTCAGTGTCCACGACGGGCCGGGCGGTGCCGCGGGGCGTCCTACGGCTGGAGCCGCCACCGGACGCGGTCGTCGGCGTACCAGGTCCAGCGGTTGACCGGCCGCGGGTAGGGGACGCCGTCCCGCAGGACCCGCGCCGGGTCGCTCGCCACCTGCAGTGCCCGGCCGCTGGTGTGCCGGGTCGGCCGCAGCGGCAGCGTCATGACGGTGACCCCGATGGTGTCGACGGCGGTCCAGTCCGGCCGGACGTCGATGCGGGTGACCTCGCCGTCGGCAACCCGGATGTCGTCGTGGTGGGCCTGCAGCCCGACGCGGCGCGACAGGGACCGCCGGCCACCGCCGGCCGCCTCGATCCGGCCGTGGTGCAGCAGGACGCCGCCGTGGTCGTCCCGGACAAGCGTGAGGTCGCGCGGTCCGCCGGTCCCGATGCCGAGGGCGCGGCCGAGGGCGACGGAGGACTTGTCGGCGCCGGGCTCCCAGGCCACGGGGACCTCGGCGGTCCGGCCCGCCTTGAGCAGCGTGGCGAGCACCGCCGACAGGGCGGGGACGGGACCCCGCACCACCACCGCGTCCGCGGCGCGGACCGGCTCCAGCTGGGTCGGCCGGGGCGCTTCACCGGGCTCCAGGCGACGGAGGTCCAGCTCGACGGAGGACATGCGGATACCCTGCCACCTGCCGGCCGGGAACCTCCCGGGTGCGGTCCCACCGCCCCGGCACCCCGACGCAAGGAGATCCAGGAGCCGATGCCCGCAGTCGTGCTGATCGGTGCCCAGTGGGGCGACGAAGGCAAGGGCAAGGCCACCGACCTGCTCGGCGGCCGAGTTCCCTACGTCGTCCGGTACCAGGGCGGCAACAACGCCGGCCACACGGTGATCACGCCGGACGGCGAGAAGTACGCCCTCCACCTGATCCCGTCGGGCATCCTCACGCCCGGGTGCACCCCCGTGATCGGCAACGGCGTGGTGATCGACCCCGAGGTGCTCATCAAGGAGCTGGCGGGTCTGGAGGAGCGCGGGGTGGACACCTCGCGGCTGGTCATCTCCTCCGACGCGCACTTGATCATGCCGCACCACCGGGCGCTGGACAAGGTCACCGAGCGGTTCCTGGGCAAGCGCAAGATCGGGACGACGGGCCGCGGCATCGGCCCCGCCTACGGCGACAAGGTCGCCCGCGTGGGCATCCGCGTGCAGGACCTGCTCGACCTCTCGATCCTCCGGCAGAAGCTCGAGGGCACGCTCCAGGAGAAGAACCAGGTCCTGGTCAAGGTCTACAACCGCAAGGCCATCGACGTCGACGAGGTCGTCGAGGAGTACACGCGGTACGCCGAGCAGCTCAAGCACCGGATCGTCGACACCCGGCTGCTGCTGGGCAAGGCCCTCGACGCCGGTGAGTGGGTGCTCCTCGAGGGGTCGCAGGGCACGCTGCTCGACGTCGACCACGGCACGTACCCGTTCGTGACGTCGTCCAACCCGACCGCCGGTGGCGCGGCCGTCGGCGCCGGGGTCGGCCCGACCCGCATCGAGCGGGTCGTCGGCATCCTCAAGGCCTACACGACCCGCGTCGGCTCCGGCCCGTTCCCGACCGAGCTGCACGACCAGTGGGGCGAATACCTGCGCAAGCACGGTGGCGAGGTCGGCGTCACCACCGGCCGCGACCGGCGCTGCGGCTGGTTCGACGCCGTCGTCGCCCGCTACGCCAGCCGGGTCAACGGGATCACCGACTACTTCCTCACCAAGCTCGACGTGCTCTCGGGCCTGGAGACGGTGCCGATCTGCGTGGCCTACGAGATCGACGGCGTCCGGCACGACGAGATGCCGATGACGCAGACCGACTTCCACCACGCGAAGCCGGTCTACGAGGAGATGCCCGGCTGGTTCGAGGACATCCGGCACTGCCGGACGTTCGACGAGCTGCCCGCCGCCGCGCAGGCCTACGTCCGCCGGCTCGAGGAGCTCTCCGGCGCGCGCATCAGCGTGATCGGCGTCGGCCCCGGCCGCGACGAGAACGTCGTCATCCACGACCTGATCGCCTAGCGGAAAACCCGGCGACAGCCGGCGGCCGGGGGCGCCACCATCTCCGGCGTGGACCTCACCGCGCTGGGCTGGACGGCCGACCGCGTCGCCGACCTCCCGCCGGGCTGCGAGCCCGGCCGGGTGCTGCGGGTCGACCGCGGCCGGCTGACGGTGCACGCCGCCGACGGCGAGCGGCGCGTCCACCCGGCGGCCGGCCTGCACGAGGGCGCGGCGCCGGCCGTGGGTGACTGGGTCGCGCTGCGCGGTGAGCTGGCCGTCGCCGTCCTGCCCCGCCGCAGCGCCTTCACCCGCACGGCCGCCGGGCGGACGTCGGCGGCGCAGGTGGTGGCGGCCGACGTGGACGTCGTCCTGGTCGTGGACGCCCTGGTCGGCGAGGCCCGGGTGCGCCGGATCGAGCGGTACCTCGCCGTGGCGTGGGGCAGCGGGGCGGCGCCCGCCGTCGTGCTGACCAAGGCCGACCTGTGCGACGACGTGGCCGCCGTCGTCGCGCAGGTCGCCGAGGACGCGCTCGGCGTCCCGGTCCTGCCGGTCAGCTCGCTGACGGGCGAGGGGCTGGACGCCGTCCGGTCGCTGGTCGGCCCGGGGCGGACGGCGGCGATGGTCGGGCCCTCGGGCGTGGGCAAGTCCAGCCTGGCCAACGCCCTCGCGGGCCGTGCGGTCGCCGGCACGCAGGACATCCGGGAGGACGGGCGCGGCCGGCACACGACGACCGCCCGCGAGCTGCACGTGCTGCCCGGGGGCGGGCTGCTGGTCGACACCCCCGGCATGCGCGAGCTCGCGCTCTACGACGACGAGGACGGCGTCGCGCAGGCCTACGCCGACGTGGTCGGGCTCGCGGCGGAGTGCCGCTACCGGGACTGCGAGCACCGCACCGAGCCCGGCTGCGCGGTCGCCGCCGCGGTCGACGACGGGCGGCTGGACCCCGCGCGGCTCACCGCGTGGCGGAAGCTGGAGGGCGAGGCGCGACGGCAGCTGCTCCGGGTCGACGCGCGGGCGCGCGCCGACGAGCGGAAGCGGCTGCGCTCGCTGCACCGGTCGATGCGCGAGCGGCCCTACCGGGCCCGGTGAGGAGTCAGACCAGCTGGGCGGCGACGGCGGTACGTGCCCGGACGGCGTGGTCGGGGGAGTCGGTGATCAGCCCGTCGACGCCCAGCCCCAGCAGCTCCGCGGCGTCGCCGACGGCGTCGCCCAGGCCCTCCGGCGCGTCGCCCCGGCGCAGGTGCGCCGGCAGGAAGGTGTTCTCCGCCCGCAGCGTCCAAACGAAGACCGACAGCTGGGCGGCGTGCGCCTGGTCGACCAGGTGCCCGCTGCCCGGGCGGGCGGCGGCGGCGCTGGCCAGGACCCGCTCCCGGCTGGGGGCGATCGCCTGGGCGTAGGTGGAGATCTCCCGGAGGCCCGAGGGCGTGGTCATCGCGTCCCCGGTGGGGACGTCGTCGATGAGCTGGGCCATCTGCGGGCCGCCGTCGCCCAGGCGGGCGCGCAGCTCACGCAGCAGGGCGGCGTCGAACGACTGGATGAGCACGCTGCCGTCGGCCCGGTCGGCGCCCAGGCGGCGCAGCTCCTCGGCCACGAGGGCGCCCAGCGGGAGCGCGTCCCCGTCGACGACCTCGGGGCTCTTCAGCTCGGCGAGCACGCGGATCTGGCGGTCCGCGGTCGACCGGCAGCGGGCCAGCTCGACGACCTCGCCGAGCGTGAGGATGCCGAACCGGCCGTCGTAGGCGGTGTTGAGCGGCCGCAGGGCGGGCATCCGCTCGACGGCGCGCAGAGTGCGCAGCTCGGCGTAGGTGAAGTCCTCGGTGAACCAGCCGGTGCACAGCTCCCCGTCGACCACCTTCGAGGTGTGGCGGTCGGCGAACTCCGGGTGCTCGGCCACGTCGGTGGAGAGGGAGAGCTCGCTCTCGTGCCGGACGACGAGCACGCCGTCGCGGCTGACCACGACGTCGGGCTCGATGAGGTCGGCACCCAGGTCGATGGCCAGCTCGAAGCTCGCCGTGGTGTGCTCCGGCCGGTAGGCCGGGGCTCCACGGTGTCCGATGACGACGGGCCGGGGAAGGCGTGTCACTGGTCGAATCGCCAGCGACTCGGTCGCGCGCATGGCACCCACAACACAGGAATCGGGTGAATCGCGCGGGAACTGAAGGAGACGGATTGCGCACAACTGAGCACACAGCGCGCTGACCAGGCTCGTGACAGCCTTTATATGAGGTAGATCACATGAGGTGTCTGGGGTTTCTGAGGTTTAGAAGCCGTGGGAGCGGTCACGTCCCGGCGGCTCTGCCCGCTGGGTGCCCGTGCTCCGCGGGGTCGGTAGGGTCGCCAGCCGTGCGCGTGCTGGTGATCGGCTCCGGTGCCCGGGAGCACGCCCTGTGCGTGGCTCTGCAGTCCGACCCCGCGGTGAGCGCGCTCGCCTGCGCCCCCGGGAACGCCGGCACGCGGGGGACCGCCCCGCCGCCGCCCGGCGGCGAGGCGCTCGCGGTCGCCGACCCGGTCGCCGTCGCCGACCTCGCGCGGGGCTGGCGGGCCGACCTCGTGGTCGTCGGCCCCGAGGTGCCGCTCGTCGCCGGGGTCGCCGACGCCGTGCGCGAGGCCGGCATCGCCTGCTTCGGCCCGTCCGCTCAGGCGGCCCAGCTCGAGGGCAGCAAGTCCTTCGCCAAGCACGTGATGACCGCGGCCGGGGTGCCCACCGCCCGGTCCTGGGCCGTCGGCGGTCCTGCGGAGCTGGAGACCGCCCTCGACGAGGTGGCCGCGCTCACCGGCGGTGCTCCGTACGTGGTCAAGGACGACGGGCTGGCGGCCGGCAAGGGTGTCGTCGTCACCCCCGACCGCGACGCCGCCGCGGCGCACGGGCGGGCCGTCCTCGACGCCGGCGGCTCGGTCCTGGTCGAGGAGTACCTGGACGGGCCGGAGGTCTCCCTCTTCGCCGTCACCGACGGGACGACGGTGCTGCCGCTGGTCCCGGCACAGGACCACAAGCGGCGCGACGACGGCGACGGCGGGCCCAACACCGGCGGCATGGGCGCCTACGCACCGCTGCCCTGGGCGCCGGCCGGGCTGGTCGAGGAGGTCCTCGCGACCGTGCTGCAGCCGACCGTCGACGAGATGGCGCGGCGCGGCGAGACCTTCAGCGGCCTGCTCTACGCCGGTCTCGCGCTCACCTCCCGTGGCGTGCGGGTCGTCGAGTTCAACGCCCGGTTCGGCGACCCCGAGACCCAGGTGGTGCTGCCGCTGCTGGAGACGCCCCTCGGCGGGCTGCTGCACGCGGCGGCCACCGGCTCGCTCGCCGAGCACCCGCCGCTGCGCTGGCGCGACGGCGCCGCCGTCACCGTCGTCGTCGCGGCACCGGGCTACCCGGACCGCCCGCGCACCGGCGACCCCGTCACCGGTGCCGACGGCGAGGGCGTCCTGCACGCCGGGACCGCGCTCGCCCCCGACGGAACGGTCGTCTCCGCCGGCGGCCGGGTGCTGGCCGTGACGGCGGTCGGCGAGGACCTCGCCGCGGCGCGGCAGGCGGCCTACGAGCGCGTGGCGGGCGTGCGGCTGGCCGACGCGCACTGGCGCACCGACATCGCGCTGGCCGCCGTCGAGGGCCGGATCGCGCCGTGAGCGACCCCGACGAGGTCTGGAACCGCGCCTGCGATCCGTACGCGCCCTTCACCCACCCCGGGGACGCCGCGCTCGCCGCGGTGCTGCTCTGCCACGGGATGGCGATGAACGGCGGCCTGCTGCACGCGGTGGAGAGCCTGGAGCCCGGCCAGCGGGCAGCCGCGGCCGACGGCTTCCGGGCCCTGGGGCTCGACGCGGCCGCCGACGCCGTCGAGGAGGTCGCGCGGCAGGCCGCCGCCCTGGACCCCGAGGACCCGGACGCCGGCGAGCGGCTGGAGGAAGAGGCCAACCGGCGCTACGAAGCGGCGCTGCCGGGGTGGGACGCCGAGATCCAGGCTGCGTTCGAGGACCACCTGGCCGCGCACCCCGAGGCCTACGCCCCGCTGGGCTAGCCGCCCGCCGTCACCACGGGGCGGACCCGCTCCGGCCGCGGCTCGGGCGGGCGTGGCCCTTCGTTCCGGCGGCTCAGGTAGGTCCCGGCGACGTTCACGCAGGCCACGGTCGGGACGGCGATCAGCGCGCCGAAGATCCCGCCGACGAGCAGCCCCGCCGCGATGGCGAGGACGACCGCCAGCGGGTGCACGTGCACCGCCCGGCCCAGCAGCAGCGGCTGCAGGACGTGGCCCTCCAGCTGCATGACCGCGATGACGACCGCCAGGGCGATGAGCGCCTTGATCGGGCCGACCGACACCAGGGCCACCAGGACGGCGACCGACCCGGCGAGGAACGAGCCGATGATCGGGATGAACGCACCGAGGAAGACCAGCGCGGCCAGCGGGATCACCAGCGGCACGCCCAGGATCGCCAGCCCGATCCCGATGCCGACCGCGTCGACGAGCGCGACGGCCACGGTGGCCCGGACGTAGGAGATCAGCGTCCGCCAGGCCCGGCGTGCCGCCTCGTCCAGGAACGCCTGCGACTCGCGGGGGAACAGCCCCACCAGCCACAGCCAGATGGACCGGCCGTCCTTGAGGAAGAAGAAGAGCGTGAACAGCGCCAGGACGATGCCGGTGAAGACCTCGCCGACCGTGGTTGCGGTGGTGATCGCCCCCGAGGCGATCGTCTCCTGGTTGGCGACGAGGGTGTCCTGCAGCTGGACGACGGCGTCCTCGAGCTGGCCCCGGCTGATGGGGAAGCTGCGGACGACGAAGTTCTGCACCTGGGTGATGCCCTCGCTGACCTGGTCGGCGAGGTCGCTGAAGCCGGTGCTGATCTGCTGGACGACCAGCGTGATGATCCCCGAGACGACGCCCAGGCCGACGACGAGCATGGTCAGCGCGGACAGCGACCGCGGCCAGCCGTTGCGCACCATCGCCGCCGCACCGGGCTGCAGGAGGGCCGCGAGCAGCAGCGCCACGATCACCGGGACGACCACGACCGCGACGTAGGCCATCGCGACCAGCAGCGCGTACAGGCCGGCCACCACGACCAGCAGCCGCCACGACCAGGCCGCCGCCGTGCGCAGGGTGGTGGGCACGAACTCCTCGGCGTGGATGCGGGGGCCCGGGTCGCCCAGGAGCGGGCGGTCGAGCTCCTCGCGGCGCTGCGGGCGCCCGTTCTCCGGGGGGCCGCTCACGCTGCCGGGGGCGAGGGCGCCGTCGAGGTCGGGCGCGCCGGGCGCGGGGCTGCCGAGCGGGGGAGGGCCGTCGTCGGCGGGCGGCTCGGGACGCGCGGGGCGCTCCTCGGGCCAGCCGTGCGGGTCGTGCTCGCGGGCGGCGCGGATGCGCTCGCGGGCCCGGCCGACGAACTCGCCGGCACGTCCCAGCATGGGCACTCCTCCACCGCCAGTAGGGGCCGTTCGTGATCACGCTAGCCCTACGGGAGACTGTCCCCGTGCTGCGACGAGCTGACCGAGGGCGGGCGGTACCCGCATGATCGAGCGCTACACCCTCCCCGAGATGGGACGGGTCTGGAGCGACGCCCACAAGTACGAGCTGTGGTGCCGCGTCGAGACGCTGGTGCTCGAGGCCCACGCGGCCGCCGGGCGCGTGCCGGCCGACGTCGTGGAGCCGGTGCGCAACGCGCCCCCGCCCACCCCCGAGCGGGTCGCGGAGATCGAGGAGACGACGCAGCACGACGTCATCGCCTTCCTCACCGCGTGGGCGGACAACACCGAGCCGCGCTCCGCCGCGGCCTTCGTCCACCACGGCATGACCTCCTCGGACCTGCTCGACACCGCGCTGGCCGTCCAGCTCACCGACGCCACCGACGTCCTGCTCGCCAAGGCCGACCGGCTGGTGGCCGCGCTGCGCGACCACGGCCTGGCGCACCGGGGGACGATCCGGGTCGGCCGCACGCACGGCGTGCACGCCGAGCCCGTCGTCTGGGGGCACCGGGTCGCCGACCTCGCCTTCGCCGCCGCCCGGTCCCGGGACCGGCTGCGGGCGGCGCGGGACGCCGTCGGCGTGGTGGCCATCTCCGGCGCCGTCGGCACGTACTCGCTGATCGACCCGTCGGTCGAGCGCACCGTGGCCGACGCGCTGGGGCTGCGGCCGGCCGACGCGTCCACCCAGGTGGTGCTGCGCGACGGCATCAGCGAGTGGGTCTCCGCGCTGGCGATCATCGCCACGGTCTGCGAGGCGGTCGCCCTGGAGGTCCGGCACGGCCAGCGGACCGAGGTGCGTGAGCTGTCCGAGGCGTTCGGGTCGGGCCAGAAGGGCTCGTCGGCGATGCCGCACAAGAAGAACCCGATCCGCTCCGAGCGCATCGCCGGCCTCGCGCGGGTCGTGCGCGCGGCGATCGTGCCGGTGATGGAGGGCATCCCGCTGTGGCACGAGCGCGACATCTCGCACTCGTCGACCGAGCGGGTGTTCCTGCCCGACGCCGCGATCACCACCGACTACCTGCTGAACCTGACGGCGGGCCTGGTCGAGAACCTGGTCGTGGACGCCGACCGGATGCGGGCGAACCTGGAGTCCACCGGCGGGCTCATCTACACCTCCTCGGTGCTGCTGGAGCTGGTGGAGGGCGGGCTGTCCCGCGAGGACGCCTACGCCCTCGTCCAGTCGGCCGCGATGCAGACGTGGAACTCGGGTGCCCCGTTCCGCGAGACGCTGCGGGCACGCGCCGCGGAGTCCGGTGTGACCCTGGACGAGGCCCGGCTGGACGAGATCTGCCGCCCGGAGCGGTACGTGGCCAACCTGGGTCCGCTGTTCGACCGGCTGGCCGCGCTGTCGTGACCGTCGACCTGCCCCTCGTCGCCCGCGGCAAGGTGCGGGAGATCTACGACGCCGGCCCCGAGCAGCTGCTGCTCGTGGCATCGGACCGGATCTCGGCCTACGACTGGGTGCTGCCCACGCCGATCCCCGACAAGGGGAAGGTGCTCACCCAGCTGTCGGTCTGGTGGTTCGAGCAGCTGGCCCCGGTGCTGGCCTCCTTCGGGGCCTCGCACCACCTGGTGTCGGCCGCCGACGTGCCCGCGTCGGTCGCCGGCCGGGCGATGCTCGTGCGGCGGCTGGAGATGCAGCCGGTGGAGTGCGTGGCCCGCGGCTACCTCTCCGGCGGGGGCACGAAGGAGTACGAGCGGACCGGCTCGATCCGCGACGTCGCGCTTCCCGCGGGCCTCGTCGAGGGCTCGCAGCTGCCGGAGCCGGTGTTCACGCCGTCGACCAAGGCGGAGATCGGCGAGCACGACGAGCCGATCGACTTCCCGCGGGTGGTGCAGCTGGTGGGCGCCGAGCGGGCCGAGCAGCTGCGCGAGCTCACGCTGGCGCTGTACCGGCGGGGGGCGGAGGTCGCCCGCGAGGCCGGGATCGTGCTGGCCGACACCAAGTTCGAGTTCGGGGTCGCACCCGACGGCGGGCTGGTGCTCGGCGACGAGGTGCTCACCCCGGACTCGTCCCGCTTCTGGCCGGCTGACACCTGGTCGCCCGGATCGGTGCAGCCCTCCTACGACAAGCAGTTCGTCCGCGACTGGCTGACCTCCTCGGGCTGGGACCGCGTCTCCGAGCCGCCCGAGCTGCCCGACGACGTCGTCGCCGCCACCCGGGAGCGCTACGTCACCGCGTACGAGCAGCTCACCGGCCGCCGCTTCGCCTGACGTCCGGGCTCGCCGGACGTCAGGCGAACCCGGTCAGCGGACGGTGACCCGGCCGGTGCGCCGGTCGACCGTGATGTACCCCCCCTGGAAGTTCTGCCGGACCACGCCGCCGGAGACCATCTCGCCCGAGACGGGGTAGCCGAGGCGCCCGTTCTCCCAGCCCTGGCGGCCCCAGGCGTCCCGGATGGCGCCGAAGGTGGCGTGGGCGCCGGTGGCGGGGGACCAGTGGATGGCGCCGCCCTGGAAGGGCTGCCAGCAGCCGCCGCCGCGCAGGCCGCAGACGACGCCGCCGGTGGGGTAGCCCATGCGTCCGTTCTCCCAGCCCAGCCGGCCCCAGGCCTCGCGGATCATGCCGTCGGTGGCGTGGGCGCCGGTGGTGGGGGACCAGTGGATGGTGCCGCCCTGGAAGGGCTGCCAGCAGCCGCCGCCGCGCAGGC
>NZ_SPQP01000011.1 GCF_004571075.1 Blastococcus sp. TF02A-35 | reverse complement strand
CGTCGGACCGGAACTCGACCGCGGCGGGCTGGAGCGGCGAGGCCGCGGTCTCCCGGTCGACCAGTGCGGCGATGGGCTGGCCGGTGCCGGCCGGCGCCACCGAGCACGGGCCGTGGCTGCTGGCGCCCGGTCTCGCCGACGAGCTGAGCGCCCGCGTGCCCGACGTCGTCGCCCGGTACCGGCGGCTGCGGCCGCTGGAGCCGGGGCCGCCGGCCGAGGTGGTCCGCCGGGCGCTCGACCTGCCCGGCGCAGACCTCGTGACGGCGCTGGTGCGCGAGCCGCTGCTGCTGCGGGAGGGGCGGGTCGTCGACGGGTCGGCCGACCTGCCGCCGGCCCTCCAGCGCGCGGTCGACGAGATCCGCGCGCGCCTGGTGCTCGACCCGTTCGCCGCCCCGGAGGCGCCCGACCTCGTGGCCGCCGGCCTCGGCGTGCGGGAGCTGGCCGCGGCGGTGCGCAGCGGGCAGCTGGTGAAGGTCGGCGAGGGCGTCTACCTGGCGCCGGAGGTCGAGGGCGTGGCACGGGCCCGTCTGGCGACCGTCCCGCAGCCCTTCACGCTGAGCCAGGCCCGGCAGGCGTGGGGCACGAGCCGCCGGGTCGCCGTCCCGCTCATGGAGTGGCTGGACGCCCGCGGTGTGACCGAGCGGCTGCCCGACAACACCCGCCGGCTGCGCTAGCGGGCCCGCCGCCGCTCCAGCCGACGCGTGACCGCGGTGCTGACGGCGGTCACGAGCGCCGTGGCGGCCGCGATGACGGCGAGCTGGAGCCAGACGCTCTCGCGCTCGAGGGTCGCGAGCAGGGCGCCGGCCGCCGTGGAGACGACGAGGAGGACCGGCAGCCAGACCGACACGGGCACCACCGTCCCGCCGACCGGGCCGATGCCGAGCGCGTCGCGGAGCCTCACGCGGCCATGAGAGCAGTCGTGGCGCCCGCAGCCTGCGCTGCCACGCCGGAGGTCAGCCCTCGGTCGGCACCCAGCGGGCGGGACGCTTCTCGCGGAACGCGGCGATGCCCTCCTGGCCCTCCTCGCCGGCGAAGAACCGGGCCGACAGGTCGAGCAGGTCGTCGAAGGACAGCGCCCCCTGCCGGGCGCGCAGCAGCCTCTTGGTCTCCGCCAGCGCCGCCGGTGCGCCCGCGGTGAGGTGCACCAGCTGCGCGCGCAGCTCGGCGTCGACGTCGGAGTCGGGGACGACGAGGTCGACCAGCCCGCCGGCCGCAGCGGCCGCGGCGTCGAAGACCTGGCCGGTGAGCATCAGCCGGTGCGCCACGTGCGGCGCCATGCGGGGCAGCACGACCGCCGAGATGACCGCCGGCACCAGGCCCAGCCGCACCTCCGAGAAGGCGAAGGTCGCCGACTCCGCGGCGACGACGACGTCGCAGGCGGCCAGCAGCCCCACCCCACCGGCGCGCGCGGGGCCGCGGACCGCCGCCACGACCGGCTTCGGGGAGGACCACACCACCTCCAGCAGCTCCGGGAACTCGCGCACCCCCTGGTCCTCGCTCGCGCCACCGGCGGCCTCGGAGAGGTCCATGCCGGAGCAGAACACGCGGCCGGTGTGGTCCAGCACGACCGCCCGGACGGCGTCGTCGGCCAGCGCCTGCTCGAGCGCCGCCCGGAGCTGCGCGCGCATCGCCCGGGAGAGCGCGTTGCGGTTGGCGGGGGAGTCGAGCGTGAGCGTCGCGACGCCCCGCGACACGGACACCTGCAGCACCTGGTCGGAGGTCACGCCGGGCATCCTGCCGGTCCGCGCGGCGAGCGCGGCACACTGGGAGCAGATGAACACCGTCCTGCCGCTGCTGAACGACGCCGGTCTCCCGCCCGGCGCGCCCGGCCCCGACCGGCTCCCCGACAGCGCCCGCGAGGGGCTGAGCAGCACACCGTTCGGGCTCTACGTGCACGTCCCGTTCTGCGCGACCCGGTGCGGCTACTGCGACTTCAACACCTACACCTCCGACGAGCTGGGCCCCGGCGCCAACCGCAGCGAGTACGCGGGCACCGCCATCGCCGAGCTGGAGCGGGCCGCGCGCACGCTCGGGCCGGACCTGCCGACCGTCTCCACCGTGTTCGTCGGCGGCGGGACGCCCACGCTCCTGCCGGCCGACGACCTGGCCGCCGTCCTCGGTGCGGTCCACGAGCTGTTCCCGGTGGCGCCCGACGTCGAGGTCACCACCGAGGCCAACCCCGAGACGGTCACCCCGGCGTCGCTGGCCCGGCTGCGGGAGGCCGGCTACACGCGGGTCAGCCTCGGGATGCAGTCCGCCGCCCCGCACGTGCTGGCCGCACTGGACCGCCGGCACACCCCGGGACGCGCGGTGGAGGCGGCGCACGAGGCGCGGGCCGCCGGCTTCGAGCACGTCAACCTCGACCTGATCTACGGCACGCCGGGGGAGAGCGACGCCGACTGGGCCGCCTCGCTGGACGCCGTGCTCGCCTCCGCCGTCGACCACGTCAGCGCCTACGCGCTGATCGTCGAGGAGGGCACGAGGCTCGCCCGCCGGATCAAGCGCGGCGAGCTGCCGATGCCCGACGACGACGTGCTCGCCGACCGCTACGAGCAGGCCGACGCCGCCCTGCGCCGGGCCGGCTTCCAGTGGTACGAGGTCTCCAACTGGGCCACCTCGGACGCCGCCCGCTGCCGGCACAACGAGCTGTACTGGGCCAACGCCAACTGGTGGGGCGTGGGACCGGGGGCGCACAGCCACGTCGGCGGGCTGCGCTGGTGGAACGTCAAGCACCCGGCCGCCTACGCCGACCGGCTCGCCCGCGGCGAGAGCCCGGCCCAGGACAGCGAGCTGCTGGACGAGGCCGACCGCGCCCTGGAGGCGGTGATGCTGGGGCTGCGGCTGCGCGACGGGCTGCCGCTCACCGCGCTGACCGACGTCGGCCGGGCGCGGGCGGCGGCCGCCGTCGCCGACGGGCTGCTGGAGCCGGGTGCCCACGCCGGGGGCCTCGCCGTCCTCACCGACCGCGGGCGGCTGCTGGCCGACGCGGTGGTCCGCGACCTCACGGACTGAGGGCCCCGCCCCTCGTCACCCGTGGGCGACGTCCCACGACGTCACCCGAAAGGGCGGGTTCGTGGCGCACGTCATGGGCTATGGTCCCCGTTCCGGCAACGGCGCCGGGGCGAGCAAGGGGGTGTCGGCGATGGACGCGTACGCGTTCCTCCGAACGGTGTCCCCGCGCGGTCTGCGCCCCGCGGCGGCACCCGCCCTCTCCGGCGGCATGCTGCTCGCCCTGGCGATGAACCGGCGAGCCCGAGGGCTGCGAGGACTGGACGTCCTCCGACGCAGCCAGGACCGGGCCCCGCCGCGCACCTCCTGACTCCACCCGGAGTCGCAACCGCCCGTTCCTGACGCGCCACCGCCCGGTGACCGCGTCCTTCCGCGTTGCCAGAAGGAGATCCGCATGTCCGCCCAGCTCGACACCATGACCGCCGCCTCGGCGGACCGGTTCCGCGCCCTGCTCCAGGACCAGCGCGCCGGGTGCGTGCAGCAGCGCGAGGAGGCCCTCGCCGAGTGCGCCACCTCGGTGCCCGACCCGGTCGCGCAGCGCCGCAGCGCCGACCTGCAGCGCATGGTCGAGGAGATCGACGCCGCGCTGGCCCGCATCGACGCCGGCACCTACGGCCGGTGCACCGGCTGCGGGGCCGCCATCCCGGAGGAGCGGCTGGAGCTGCGGCCCTTCGCCCGCACCTGCGTGGCCTGCACCGCCGCAGCCTGACCGGCCGTACGGCCCGCGCGGCGGCTCAGCCGTTGCGCGGGCCGGGCACCGGGGGCTGGGCCGGGATGCTCGCGGTGTCCGGCCCGGTGCGGGTGTCGACCGGGTTCGCCGAGTCCAGGTCCAGCACCCGCACGTGGATGACGTTGCGCTGCTGCAGCGCCGCCCGCAGCGCGCGGTGCAGCCCGTCCTCCAGGTAGAGCTCGCCCTGCCACTGCACCGCGTGCGGGAACAGGTCGCCGTAGAAGGTCGAGTCGTCGGCCAGGAGCGCGTCCAGCGCGAGCTCTCGCTTCGTCGTCGTCAGGGTGTCGATCCGCACCTGGCGCGGCGGGATCATGGCCCAGTCGCGGGGCGCCAGGCCGTGGTCGGGGTAGGGGCGACCGTCGCGCACACCTTTGAAGATCAGGGGACCGACCTCCGCTCTCAGCCCCGGTGGGGCGACCGACCGTGCCCACCCTAGCCGCCGGACCGGGGGTGGCGCCGTCCTCCCGGACGGGCCCGGACAGGGCTCGTCGCCGAGGGGGAGGAGGGCCTGCTTCGCGTATGCTGGCCTGGCACTCTGTTCGTGCGAGTGCCAGCCCGCGAGGGCCGTGGCGGGACTCGGTCCCGCGGGCGTCGCACGGCGCGTCGACCGGTACGGGGAGGTGTCACCGTGGCGCACGACGAACGTCGCCTGGAGGTGCTCCGGGCCATCGTCCAGGACTTCGTCTCCACCAACGACCCGGTGGGCAGCAAGGCCCTGGCGGAGCGGCACGACCTCGGCGTGTCCCCGGCGACCATCCGCAACGACATGGCGGTGCTGGAGGAGCAGGGCTACATCACCCAGCCGCACACCAGCGCCGGCCGGGTGCCCACCGACAAGGGCTACCGACTCTTCGTCGACCGGCTCTCCGCCGTCAAGCCGCTGTCGGCGGCCGAGCGCCGCGCGATCGAGCGCTTCCTCGACGGCGCCGTCGACCTGCACGACGTGCTCGGCCGCACCGTCCGCCTGCTGGCCCAGCTGACCCGGCAGGTCGCGGTCGTGCAGTACCCGACGCTGTCGCGCAGCGCCGTCCGCCACCTCGAGGTGGTGCAGGTCGCGGCCTCCCGGCTGCTCCTGGTGCTCATCACCGACACCGGCCGGGTCGAGCAGCGGGTGGTCGACTCGCCCGTCGAGGTCGACGCCGGCGCCGTCGCCGAGCTGCGCGCCCTGCTGAACCAGGCCTTCGCCGGTGTCAAGCTGGCCGAGGCCGGCGACAAGGTGCCCGGCCTGCTGGACACGGCGCCGCAGCACCTGCGCGGCCTGGTCACCACGGTCAGCACCACGCTGATGGAGACGCTGGTCGAGCCCAGCGAGGACCGGCTGGTCATCGGCGGGACGGCGAACCTCGCGCACGGCAGCGCCCTGGACTTCCGAGGCAGCGTGCGCCCGCTCCTCGAGGCGCTCGAGGAGCAGGTCGTCGTCCTGCGCCTGATGAGCGAGGTCGACGCGGGCACCGTGCTGGTGCGGATCGGCGAGGAGAACGCGCACGAGGCGCTGACCGGCGCCTCGCTGGTCACCGTGGGCTACGGCTCGGCGGACCGGCCGCTCGGCGGCCTCGGCGTCGTCGGCCCGACCCGCATGGACTACCCAGGGAACATGGCCGCGGTCCGCGCCGTGGCCCGCTACGTCGGCCATCTGCTGGCCGAGAGCTGAGGACGAGACAACACCCATGGCAACCGACTACTTCGGCGTGCTGGGCCTGGCCCAGGGGGCGTCGGACAGCGAGATCAAGAAGGCCTACCGCCGGCTGGCGCGAGACCTGCACCCCGACGTCAACCCGGACCCGGAGGCCAAGGAGCGCTTCCAGGAGGTCACCCGCGCCTACGAGGCGCTGACCGACCCGGAGAAGCGCCGCATCGTCGACCTCGGCGGCGACCCGTTCGACTCCGGCGGTGGCGCGGGCGGCTTCGGCGGGGCGGCCGGCTTCGGCGGCCTCGGCGACATCATGGACGCCTTCTTCGGGGGTGCCGCGGCCCGCGGCCCGCGCAGCCGCACCCGCGCGGGGCGCGACGCGCTGATCCCGGTGGAGCTCGAGCTCGACGAGACCGTCTTCGGCACCACCAAGGACATCACCGTCGACACCGCCGTCCTCTGCGACACCTGCAGCGGGGCGGGCACCGCGCCGGGGACCCACCCGGTCACCTGCGCCACCTGCTCCGGGCGCGGCGAGGTGCAGAGCGTGCAGCGCGGCTTCCTGGGCCAGGTCGTCTCCAGCCGGCCGTGCCCGACCTGCGCGGCGACCGGCCAGGTCATCCCCGAGCCCTGCCCCAAGTGCGCCGGCGACGGCCGCGTGCGGGCCCGGCGCACCATCTCGGTGAAGGTCCCGGCCGGGGTCGAGGACGGCATGCGCATCCGGCTGACCGGGCACGGCGAGGTCGGCCCCGGTGGCGGGCCGGCCGGCGACCTCTACGTCGAGGTGCACGAGCTCCCGCACCCGGTCTTCACCCGCGACGGCGAGGACCTGCACTGCCGCGTCACGCTGCCGATGACGGCGGCGGCGCTGGGCACCACGCTGAACCTCAAGACCCTCGACGGCGAGGAGGACCTGGACATCCGTCCGGGCACCCAGTCCGGCAGCGTCCTGACCCTGCGCGCGCACGGCGCCCCGCGGCTGCGGGCCACCGGGCGCGGCAACCTCGTCGTGCACGTGGAGGTGACCACGCCGACCAAGCTGGACGCCGAGCAGGAGAAGCTGCTCCGCGAGCTGGCGGCGCTGCGCGGGGAGGACCAGCCCGAGTCGCACCGCGAGGCGCAGGGCGGCCTGTTCTCCCGGGTCCGCGACGCCTTCAACGGGCGCTGAGCCGATGAGCACCGAGGTGCCCGAGCTCGACGGCGCTCCGCTCTTCCTCGTCGAGGACCTGCCGGACGTCGCCGAGCTGCTGGTCGACGGGCAGGAGGGGCGGCACGCCGTCGACGTCCTCCGGCTGCAGCCCGGTGAGCGGGTGCACGTCGGCGACGGCGAGGGCACCGTCGCCGAGGCCGAGGTGCTCGCCGCCGGCTCCGAGGGGCTCCGCGTGGCGGTGCAGCACCGGTTCGAGGTCCCCGCGCCCGACCCGGAGTTCGTGCTCGTGCAGGCGCTGCCCAAGGGCGACCGGGGACCGCTGGCCGTCGACCTGGCCACCGAGCTGGGCGTCGACCGCATCGTCCCGTGGCAGGCGGCCCGCTGCGTGACCCGCTGGCGCGACGACCGGGTGGAGAAGGGCGTGGCCAAGTGGCGGGCGGCCGCGCGGGCGGCGACCAAGCAGGCCCGCCGCCCCCGCCTGCCCGAGGTGACCGACCCGATGAGCACCCGCGAGGTGGCCGGGATGCTGGGCGACGCCGACCTCGCCGTCGTCCTGCACGAGCAGGCCCGCCGTCCGCTGGCCGAGCTCACCGTGCCCTCGACCGGCGTGGTCGTCATCGTCGTCGGCCCCGAGGGCGGACTCACCGACGGCGAGGTGGTGGCCTTCCGCGCCGCCGGCGCCGAGCCGGTCCGGCTGGGCCCGGAGGTGCTGCGCACCTCCACCGCCGGCGCCGCCGCGCTGGCCGCGCTCTCGATCAGCGCCCGCTGGAAGTAGCAGCCGCCCGCTTGCGCCAGAGGGTCGCTGTCCGGCTCGGGACAGCGACCCTCTGACGCATCAGGGCGTGCTCAGCAGCAGCGGCTCATGGGGCTGGCCTCCGCCGCGTCGGCGCGCCGGCGCTCGAACTCCCGCCGGCTCACGGGCGTGTGCCCGTGCTCCGCGCAGTGCGCGAGGTAGTCGTCCCACCGGGCCTCCCCGGTGAACTCCTTGAGGTACCAGCGCACGCCCTGCCAGGCGCGGGCGAGGGCCGCGGTCACTTCTCCTCCGCCTCGCTGCGGCCGGCCCCCGCACCGACCAGCCGGTCGCGGTCGGCCATGGCCCGCTTCTCCTCGGGGGTGGCGAACAGCCCGGCGGGCTCGACCAGCTTCGACTCCACTGCCGGCTCCTCGGTGGTGGGCAGCCCGTTGGCCTTGACCGCGCGGGCGATCACCACCGCCGCGTGGGCGACCACGACGAGCACCAGCAGCGCGAAGAACGACTGCAGGATGCCGTTGAGCGTGGAGTTGAAGATGACCTGGTCCATCTGCCCCTGGTCCTGCGCCGGGGCCAGGACCTCACCGGCGGCCTGCGCGTCGGCGTACCGCTGCCGCTGCGCGAAGTAGCCGATCGCCGGGTTGTCGGAGAAGACCTTCTGGTAGCTGGCGGTCATGGTGACGACGAGGTCCCACACCAGCGGGACACCGGTGACCCAGGCGTAGCGCAGCTTCCCGTGCTTGATGAGCAGCACCGTGCAGAGCGCGAGCGCGATGGCGGCCAGCAGCTGGTTGGCGATGCCGAACAGCGGGAAGAGCTGGTTGACGCCGCCCAGCGGGTCGGTGACGCCGATGTAGAGCACCGAGCCCCAGAGCCCGACGACGACCGCGCTGGCGATGATGTTGCCCGGCCGCCACGACAGGTCGCCGAACTTCTTCCAGACGTTGCCGACCGTGTCCTGCAGCATGAACCGGCCCACGCGGGTGCCGGCGTCGACGGCGGTGAGGATGAACAGCGCCTCGAACATGATCGCGAAGTGGTACCAGAACGCCTGGCCGCCGCCGCCGAACGCCTGGCTGAAGATCTGCGCGAGGCCCACGGCCAGCGCCGGGGCGCCGCCGGTCCGGGAGACCAGCGTCTCCTCCTGCACCGCGGCCGAGGCGGCGGCGATGGACTGGGCGGTGGTGTCGAAGCCCAGACCCTGGACGAACGCTGCGGCGGACTCCGCCGTGCCGCCGGTGGCGCCGGCCGGGCTGTTCATCGCGAAGTAGAGGCCCTGGTCGATGACGACGGCGGCGATCAGCGCGCTGATGGCCACGAAGGACTCCATGAGCATGCCGCCGTAGCCGATGAGCCGGACCTGGCCCTCCTTGGCCACCATCTTCGGCGTGGTGCCGGAGGAGATGAGGGCGTGGAAGCCGGAGAGGGCGCCGCAGGCGATCGTGATGAACACGAACGGGAACAGGCTGCCGGCGAACACCGGGCCGGTGCCCTCGCGCGCGAAGTCGCTGACGGCGTCGGCCTGGATGACCGGGCGGGCGACGACCAGGCTGACCGCCAGCAGGACGATGACGCCGATCTTCATGAAGGTCGACAGGTAGTCGCGCGGCGTGAGCAGCAGCCAGACCGGCAGCACCGAGGCGACGAAGCCGTAGACGACCAGCGCCAGGACCAGCCACTCCTTGGACAGCGTCAGCGTGTCGCCCAGGGCCGTGTCCTGGATCCAGCCACCGCCGACGATCGCCAGGAGGAGCAGGGCGACGCCGATGCCGGTGGCCTCGAGCACCCGGCCGGGCCTCAGCACCCGCAGGTAGATGCCCATGAAGATCGCGATCGGGATGGTCAGCGCGATGGAGAAGACGCCCCACGGGGACTCGGCGAGCGCGTTGACCACGATCAGCGCGAGCACGGCCAGGATGATGATCATGATCGCGAAGACGGCGATCAGCGCGGCGATGCCGCCGACGAGGCCGATCTCCTCGCGGATCATCTGGCCGAGGCTCTTCCCGTTGCGGCGCATCGAGAAGAACATGACGACCAGGTCCTGCACGGCCCCGGCGAAGATGACGCCGACGACGATCCAGATCGTGCCGGGCAGGTAGCCCATCTGGGCCGCGAGGACCGGGCCGACCAGCGGGCCGGCACCGGCGATGGCGGCGAAGTGGTGGCCGAAGAGCACCCGGCGGTCGGTGACGTCGAAGTCGACACCGTTCTGCAGCCGCTCGGCCGGGGTGGCGCGCCTGGCGTCGGCCCGCAGCACCTTGTAGGTGATGAACCGCGAGTAGAAGCGGTAGGCGATCGCGTAGGACGACAGCGCGGCGAACAACAGCCACAGCGCGGAGATCGTCTCGCCCCGCGCGATGGCGAGCACGCCCCAGCAGACGGCGCCGACCAGCGCCACCGCCGTCCAGATCGCCACCGTCCTGATCGACGGCCGGCTCCGGCCCGAGCCGGCGGGGTAGGAGCCCCCGCCGCCGTCCGTGGTGGTCAACGTCCCGGCCATGTGCGCGCCCTCCAGACCTGCGGCGACCTCTGCGTCGCCGCGCGGCAGCAGCATAGGGACCCGGGGCGCCGCGGACCCGGCGAAACGGCCGGGTTCGTGCCGGAGTTCAGCGCAGCGCGGCGCGGGCCCGCTCCCCGGCCAGGTCCACGCACAGGCTGAGCACCACGGTCGCCGCCAGCACGGTGGTCACCGCCGGCCAGTCGAACGACGACGTCGCCGCCGACAGCAGCACCCCGATGCCGCCGGCGCCCAGCAGCCCGACGAGCACCGTGTCGCGGATCGCGACCTCCCAGCGGTAGAACGCCAGCGCCAGGACCGGCCCGGCCAGGCCCGGTACCGTGCCGTACAGCCACGCGCCCACGGGAGAGGCGCCCGCGGCCCGCAGCGCCTCCCGGGGACGCCGGTCGGCCTCCTCGACCGCCTCGCCCACGAGCCGGCCGAGCACGCCCAGCGTGTAGACGCCCAGGGCGAGCGCACCGGGCAGCACCCCGGGCAGCAGCACGAAGAGCAGGACCAGCGCCCACACCGGTGGCGGCACGGCCCGCAGGAGGAGCAGCGCCGTCCGCACGAGCGCGCCGGCAGCGCGGCGGGGGAGGGACGCGGACCGGGGCCGGGCGGCGAGCCCGGCCAGCGCGACGGCGCCCGCGGTGGCGAACGCGACCGCGAGCACCGACATCAGCAGGGTGTCCACGGCGGCGCCCAGGACGTCGGCGAGGAAGGCGCCCCCGGTGGCCGGTGGCCAGGCGGCGGACAGCACGTAGGCCAGCTGCTCGCGGGCGCGCGAGGAGACGAGCGCGGCGGGGGAGAGGGCGAGGAACCACGCCGCCCAGGCGGTGAGGGCCACGACGGCGAGCACGGCGCCGGTCAGCAGCGGGTCGCGCCTCGTCCTCGGGCGGGGGTCGGCGACGCGACGGCGCACGGCGCGGCCGGCGAGGTCGGCGGCCAGGCACAGGGCGGCGAGCGCGTAGACCGTCGTCCACACCTGCTCCCAGCGCAGCGACGTGAACGACAGCGACAGCTGGAAGCCCAGGCCCCCGGCGCCGACCAGGCCCAGCACGACGGCGGAGCGCACCGCGCACTCCAGCCGGTAGAAGGCGTAGGAGAGCAGCCCGCCGGAGGCCAGGGGGAGGAGCCCGTAGAGCACGGCGGTGACCCGGCCGGCGCCGGCGGCGAGCAGCGCGTCGTGGCCACCGCGCGGCACCTCGTCGAGGATCCCGGCGAAGACGGTGGCGGTGACGGCGCCGTAGGGGATCGCGATCGCGAGCACGCCGACCCATGGGTCCAGCCCGAGGACGTTGAGCAGCAGGAGGCCCCACACCGCCTCGTGCAGCCCGCGCGGCAGGGCGAGCAGCCCGCGGGCGACCAGCCAGCCGGCCCGGCGCCGGCCCCACGCGGTGCGGGCGACGGCGACGGCTCCCAGGGCGCCCAGGAGCACGGCCAGGCCCGCGCCGAGCACGGCGTAGGCGACGGTCACCAGGGTGGACTGCGCGACGACCGCCAGGAACTCCGGCGCCAGCTCCGGCCGGAGGGCCGCGGAGGCGAACCGGCCGAGCTGGGCGGCGCCGCCCGGGTTGACCACCGCCCCGGAGAGCAGCCCGCTGTCGACCAGCGCCCACCCGACGAGGGCCACGGCCCCCAGCGCCCAGCCCCACCGGCGCCGGTCCCGGGCAGGCCGCGGGGCCACCGGTGCCGGCCGGTCGAGCACGGTCGTCACCGGTGCACCCCGTAGAAGCCCTCCAGCGCGGCCACGGTCAGCGAGGCGGCCGGGGCGTCGAGGACGACCCGGCCGCTCTCCAGGCCGACGACCCGGTCGCAGTGCCGCAGGGCCAGCGCCGGGTCGTGCAGGGCGGCGACGAGCGCGCCGCCCTGCCTCACGGCCAGGTCGCCGAGCAGCTCGAGCACGGTGTCGGCCAGCGCGGGGTCCAGCGCCGACGCCGGCTCGTCGGCGAGGACGAGCTCGGGCCGCTGCACCAGCAGCCGGGCGACGGCGACCCGCTGGCGCTGCCCGCCGGAGAGCCGGTCGGTGCGCTCGTGCAGCCGGTCGGCCAGCCCCACCCGCGCCAGGGCAGCGCTTACCTCCGCCGTCCCCTGCGGGCGCACGAGCGACCACGCCGCCCGGGCGGCCGACCACGAGCCGAGCCGGCCGGCGTTGACGTTGTGCACCACCCGCAGCGCCCCGGGCAGGTCCAGGTGCTGGCGCACCGTGCCGGTGCGGGCCCGGAGCCGGCGCAGCTCCCGGCCGCGGAGCGCCGCGGGGTCGGTGCCGTGGACGGTGACGCCGCCGGCCGTCGGCGTCACCGTGCCGTCCAGGACACCGAGCAGGGTCGACTTGCCCGCGCCGGAGGCGCCGACCACGGCGACCCGCGACCCCGCGGACACCTCGAGGTCCACCCTGGCGAGGGCGGTGCTGCCGCCGTAGCGGACCTCGACGCTGGTGAGCCGCGCGACCGCGGTCAGCGGACCAGCCCGAGGTCGCGGCCGATCTGCTCGATCTCGGCGTAGTTCGCCGCCTCCGTCGGGATGAAGGACCCGGCGCCGAAGAGCTCCAGCACCTCGCCGTCGTCCTCGGCGCTCAGCCCGGTGAAGTACCCGGTCAGCCGCTCCGGCAGGTCCTCGCCCAGCCGCTCGACGGCTCGGGGGCCGAGCAGCCAGTGGTAGTCGTGGTAGGCCGGGGTGCGGGCGTACTCGACGACGTCGGAGGCGGTCGGCCCGCCCTCGGCCAGCCGGCTCTCCCACACCTGCTCGTTCAGCACGCCGGCCTGGTAGCTGCCGGAGGCGACCAGCGCGATGGTCGCGTCGTGCGAGCCGGAGAACCCGGGGCCGCCCGGGAAGCCCTGCGGGTCGACGCCGGCCTCGCGCAGGAACCAGGCGGGCATGAGCCGTCCGGAGGTCGAGGTCTCGCTGCCGTAGGTGAAGCGCAGGCCGGCGAGCGGGCGCAGGTCGTCGGAGGGGGCGAGCCCGGTGGCGGCGTTGACGACGAAGACGGAGTGGAAGTCCGCGTCGATGTCGCGCTGGGCGACCGGCACGGCGCCGCGGGTCTGCAGGCGGGCCTGGACGCCGGTCAGCCCCCCGAACCAGACGAGGTCGAGGTCGCCGGTGCGGAACAGCGAGACGGCGGCGGCGTAGTCGGTGACCGGCCGGTACTCGACCTCGAGGTCCAGGGCGGTGGCGAGGGAGCCCGCGAGTGTGCCGTGGAGCCGCTGGAGGACCTCGGGGTCCTGGTCGGGGATGGCACCGATGCGCAGGGGCGCGGCCGGGTCCTGCGCGGAGGAGCTGCCGCAGCCGGCGAGGGCAGCGGCCAGGGCGGCGCCGGTGCCGGCCAGCAGGGTGCGGCGGGAGAGGAGCGGGAGTCTCTGGGCGGGGCCACCCGACCGGGCAGCGGCAGCAGCGCTCACTACGTCCTCGCGGGGGGCAGGGGTTCGGGCATGGTTCGGCCTCCGGGGGAGAGCGGGGAAGGGGCGCCCCATCCTGCACCTGCGGCGGCGGGGGCCGCCGCCCTAAGGTGCCGGACGTGACCGACTGCCTGTTCTGCCGCATGGTCGCCGGCGAGATCCCCGCCGACGTCGTCCACCGCACCGACCGGGTCCTCGCCTTCCGGGACATCAACCCGCAGGCGCCGACGCACGTGCTGGTGATCCCGCAGGCCCACCACGCCACCGTCGGTGCGCTGGCCGAGGCCGACCCCGCGCTGCTGGGCGAGGTCGTGGCCGCGGCGCACGCCGTCGCGCGCCAGGAGGGCCTGGTCAGCGGCGACGGAGCGGAGCCGGGCTACCGGCTGGTGGCCAACACCGGCCCGGACGCGGGGCAGACCGTGCACCACGTGCACCTGCACGTGCTCGGCGGCCGCGGGCTCGGCTGGCCGCCCGGGTGACCGGCGCGCACCGCGCCTGAGAGGGTGGGCGCATGAGCGAGCCGCTGCGCATCGAACGGGACGGCGACGTCGCCGTCGTCGTCCTGGACAACCCGCCGCTGAACCTGTTCGACGCCACGGTGTTCGACGCGATGGAGCGGGTGGCGCAGGAGCTGGTCGCGCTGACCGACCCGGCCGACCCTGGCCGTGCCCGGGCGGTGCTGGTCGAGGCCCGCGGCAAGGTGGTCTCCGGCGGCGTCGACGTCACGTACTTCCGCGACGTCGCCGAGGGCCCGGACCCGGCCCGCGTCGGCGGCGAGCTGTGGGCGCGGCTGCTGCGGGTGGCCAACACCTTCGAGGACCTGCCGGTGCCGACGGTCTTCGCCGCGCACGGGCTCTGCCTGACCGCGGCCTTCGAGCTGGCGCTGTCCTGCGACATCCTGCTCGCCGCGGAGCGGGCCTCCTTCGGGCTGGTCGAGATCGTCGTCGGCCTCACGCCGTCGATGGGCGGGCCGCAGCGGCTGGCCGAGCGGGCCGGGCCGGCGCGGGCCAAGGAGCTGATCTACACCGGCGAGCGCTACCCGGCCGCCGTCCTCGAGCGGTGGAACGTGATGAACCGGGTGCTGCCCGACGAGGGGTTCGCCGAGGCCGCCCGCGCCTACGCCCACCGGGTCGCGGCCGGCCCTACCGTGGCGCACGCGGCCACCAAGCGGCTGGCGAGCGTCGCCGTGCGCGACGGTGCCCGGGCCGCGGACGCGCTGGTGCCGGGGATCTCCGGCCCGCTGTTCGCCACCGACGACCTCCGCGGCGCCGTCGCCTCCTTCCTCACCGAGGGCCCGGGCAAGGCCACCTACACCGGCCGCTGACCCCATCGGGCGACGGGCGCTTCACCGGCCCGTACGCGGGTAGAGTCGAGCGGTCCGCCATCGCCGTAGCAGGAAGGCAGGGTCGAGGGTTCTTGCCCGACACCTCCCCGAACGTCCCCGTGCCAGGTGCCCCCACGTCGCGTGAGGCATCGGCGCAGGCCGCTGCCGCCGACGACGTCGCGGCCCAGTCGCCCGCGGTCGTCCGTACCTCCATCACCGTTCCCGACAGCGTGCCCATGGTGGCGCTGCTGGGATCCGCCGACGAGCTCCTCCGCCTGGTCGAGGCCGAGATCGAGGCCGACGTGCACGTGCGCGGCAACGAGATCGCCGTGACCGGCCAGCCCGCGGACAACGCCTTCGCCGTCCGCGTCTTCGACGAGCTGATCGCGCTGATCGGCACCGGGCAGCAGCTGCGCCCCGACTCCGTGCGCCGGGTCATCGCCATGCTCCGGGCGGGCGGCTCCGAGCGCCCGGCCGACGTGCTGAGCCTGGACATCATCAGCCGCCGCGGCCGCACCATCCGGCCCAAGACGCTGAACCAGAAGCGCTACGTGGACGCGATCGACGAGAACACGATCGTCTTCGGCATCGGCCCGGCCGGTACCGGCAAGACCTACCTCGCCATGGCCAAGGCGGTGCAGGCGCTGACGACCAAGCAGGTCAACCGGATCATCCTGACCCGCCCGGCGGTCGAGGCCGGTGAGCGCCTGGGCTACCTGCCCGGCACTCTCAGCGAGAAGATCGACCCCTACCTGCGGCCGCTGTACGACGCGCTGCACGACATGGTCGACCCCGAGTCCATCCCGCGGCTGATGCAGTCGGGCACGATCGAGGTCGCCCCGCTGGCCTACATGCGCGGCCGCACGCTCAACGACGCGTTCGTGATCCTCGACGAGGCGCAGAACACGACCGCCGAGCAGATGAAGATGTTCCTCACCCGGCTCGGCTTCGGGTCGAAGATCGTCGTCACCGGCGACGTCACCCAGGTCGACCTGCCCGGCGGCGCGCAGAGCGGGCTGAAGATCGTCCGCGAGATCCTCGACGGCATCGAGGACGTGCACTTCGCCAACCTGACCAGCACCGACGTCGTCCGCCACCGGCTGGTCGGCGACATCGTCGACGCCTACGAGCGGTTCGACGCCACCCGGCAGCCCGCACCCTCCCGCCCGGCTGCTGGCGCGCCGGTCCGGACGTCCCGACCGCGCCGGCAGGGGAGCTGACCGCGGTGCCCGTCGAGGTGTCCAACGAGTCCGAGATCGCCGTGGACGAGGCCGAGCTGGCCGGGGTCTGCCGGTTCGTGCTCGGCGAGATGAAGATCAACCCGATGGCCGAGCTGTCGGTGCTCTGCGTCGACGTCGAGTACATGAGCAGCCTGCACGAGCGGTGGATGGGCGAGAAGGGCCCCACCGACGTGCTGGCCTTCCCCATGGACGAGTTCGACACGGGCCGTCCCGACGACCCCGAGCCCGGCCCCGCGCTGCTCGGCGACATCGTGCTGTGCCCGGCCGTCGCCGTCCGGCAGGCCCGGGCCGCCGGCCACTCGATGGACGACGAGCTGGTCCTGCTGGCCACCCACGGGGTGCTGCACCTGCTCGGCTACGACCACATGGAGCCCGACGAGGAGAAGGAGATGTTCGGTCTCCAGTCCACGCTGATCGAGGCCTGGCGCGCCGCTCCGCGCGAGCCGGTCACCGGTGAGGCCGCCCCGCGCCAGCCGGGCGCCGCCGCCCGCGGGCAGGAGACCGGTTCCCGATGACCTCCGGTGCGATCACCATGCTCGTGGTCGCCTGCTGTCTCGTCCCGCTCGCCGGTGTCTTCGGGGCCATGGACGCCGCGCTCCAGCGCGTGTCCAAGGCCCGCGTCGAGGAGATGCGCCGTGAGGGCGTCAAGCGCGCCGCGGCCCTCGAGGAGGTCGTCGGCGAGCGCGCCCGTCACGTCTCGCTCCTGCTCCTCCTGCGGATCGCCTGCGAGATGGTGGCGGCCGTCCTCGTCACGCTGCTGTTCTTCGACATCTGGGACAGCACCTGGGAGGCCGTGCTCGCCTCGGCCGGCGTGATGACGCTGGTCAGCTACGTCCTCGTCGGGGTCGGCCCGCGGACCCTCGGCCGCCAGCACGCCTACGGCACGGCGCTGGCCTCCGCCGGGGTGGTCCGGCTGCTCGGCCGCGTGCTCGGGCCGGTGGCCACCCTGCTGATCCTCCTCGGCAACGCGATCACCCCGGGCCGCGGCTTCCGCGACGGCCCGTTCTCCTCCGAGGTCGAGCTGCGCGAGCTGGTCGACATGGCCGAGGAGCGCGGCGTCGTCGAGTCCGGCGAGCGCAACATGATCCACTCGGTGTTCGAGCTGGGCGACACCATCGCCCGCGAGGTCATGGTGCCGCGCACCGACGTCGTCTACATCGAGCGCACCAAGACCGTGCGCCAGGCGCTGGCCCTCGCGCTGCGCAGCGGGTTCAGCCGCATCCCGGTGATCGGCGAGAACGTCGACGACGTCGTCGGCGTCGTCTACCTCAAGGACCTGGTCCGCCGGTCGCAGAACTCGGCCGACCAGCGCGGCCCGCGGGTCGACGAGCTGATGCGGACGCCGACGTTCGTGCCGGAGTCCAAGCCGGTCGACGAGCTGCTGCGCGACATGCAGGCGCAGCGGATCCACATCGCGATCGTCGTCGACGAGTACGGCGGCTTCGCCGGCCTGGTCACCATCGAGGACATCCTCGAGGAGATCGTGGGCGAGATCGCCGACGAGCACGACACCTTCCAGCGCCCGGAGATCGAGCAGCTGGAGGACGGGTCGGTGCGGGTCACCGCGCGCCTGCCCGTGCAGGACCTGGCCGAGCTCTTCCCCGGGGTCGAGCTCACCGAGGACGACGACGTCGAGACCGTCGGCGGGCTGCTCGCCCGGGAGCTCGGCCGGGTGCCCATCGAGGGCGCCGCGGCGGAGGTCGGGGGGCTGCGGCTGGTCGCCGAGAGCACCGGCGGGCGGCGCAACCGGATCGACACGATGCTCGTGTGCCGCGTGCCGGAGCCGTCCGAGGACGGCGAGGACGCCGGCGAGGAGCAGCCCTCCGGGGCCACCCGGGCGGAGCTGCCGGCCGGCGTGGAAGGCTGACGGCGTGGCCGACGACCTGCACCCCGAGGACGCCAAGCTCGTGACCCTGGCCCGCTCGGCGCGCGCCCGCACCGGCGCGACCGAGGGCGCCGCGGTGCGCGACACCGACGGCCGGACCTACGTCGCGGCGTCGGTCGCCCTGCCCTCGCTGACGCTCACCGCGCTGCAGGCCGCCGTCGCCGCCGCGGTGTCCAGCGGTGTCGAGGGGCTGGAGGCCGCCGTCGTCGTCTCCGCCGCCGAGGCCGTCGAGCCGCACGGGCTGGCCGCCGTGCGCGACCTCACCGCCGACGCACCGGTGCACCTCGCCGGACCCGACGGCGTCGTCCGCGCCAGCGCCTAGCGGGTCAGCGGGGCCCCGAGCGCCTCGGCGAACGCCTCCGGGTCGCGCGCCCAGAGGGTGAACGCCTCCTCGCCGTCGCCGGCGGTGTGCCGGACGGCGACGCGCGTGCGCCCGGGCCACCAGCCGCCGCGCCGCCGAGGCGCGGGCCAGCCCTCCGGGGCGGGGCCGACCCGCACCTCCCGGACCAGCGCCGAGGGGACCACGGCGTCGGGGTCGAGGCGGGTGCCGGCCGTGTGGAACGAGACCCCGGTGTCGGTGACGGTCACCCGGCCGACGTTGACCGCGTAGAGCAGCAGCCCCGCGAGCAGCGCCACGGGCAGCTCGTCGCGGACGGCGTACCAGCCGCCGCGCCAGGCGAAGAGCCCCACCCAGACGGCGACGACGGCCAGCGAGACGGCCAGCGCGGCCGGCCCGGGCGCCCGGTCTGCCAGTAGCGCAGGGGCGCGGGCACGACGGTCGCCGTCCGCTTGGGCCCCCAGCCGGCCACGAAGCGGTGCCCGCGCACCTGCTCCACGTGCTGGCGCCGGGCGGCGGCGGCCGCCTGCTCCGAGGGCCGTCTGCCGTCCCGCGCTCGCTGTGCCACGCCGGAATCGTCCCAGGTCACCCGCGGCTGTTCCGTTCCCGTCGTCCACGGGTGGGAGACTGGAGCCGTGAGCAGCCCTGACCAGACGCCGCACCGCAGCGGCTTCGTCGCCCTGGTGGGCCGCCCCAACGCCGGGAAGACCACGCTGACCAACGCGCTGGTCGGCGAGAAGGTCGGCATCGTCAGCAACCGCCCGCAGACCACGCGGCACGCCATCCGCGGTGTCGTCCACCGGCCGGGTGGGCAGATCGTGCTGGTCGACACCCCGGGGCTGCACAAGCCCAAGTCGCTGCTGGGCAAGCGGCTCAACGACGTCGTCCGCGACACGCTCTCCGACGTCGACGTGGTCGTCTTCTGCATCCCGGCCGACCAGCCCGTCGGCAACGGGGACCGGTTCATCGCCCGCCAGCTGCGCGAGGTGAAGGCGCCGGTGGTCGTCGTCGTCACCAAGACCGACGCCGCCTCGAAGAAGCAGGTCGCCGAGCAGCTCGTCGCGGCCAGCCAGCTGGTCGAGGCCGCCGAGCTGGTGCCGGTCAGCGCGGTGAGGGGCGACCAGGTCGAGCTGCTGGAGGACCTGCTGGTCGGGCTGCTCCCCGAGGGACCGCCGCTGTACCCGGAGGAGCAGACCACCGACGAGGACGTCGAGCGCCAGCTCGCCGAGCTGGTGCGCGAGGCGGCGCTGGAGAAGGTCTTCCAGGAGGTCCCGCACTCCCTCGCGGTGACCATCGAGGAGATGAACCGCCGGCCCGACCCGAAGCTCCAGGGCCGCGAGCTGGTCGAGGTGCACGCCCTGCTGCACTGCGAGCGGCAGAGCCAGAAGCCGATGCTGCTGGGCAAGGGCGGGTCGATCATCAAGGCGATCGGCAGCGAGGCCCGGGTGGGCATGGAGACGCTGCTCGGCGCCCGGGTGCACCTGGAGCTGCACGTGACCGTCCTGGGCGAGTGGCAGGACGACCCGAAGAAGCTCAACCGGCTGGGCTACTGATGAGCGCGCACACCCCCAAGGCCCTCTACCGGGACGAAGGCATCGTTTTGCGCACCCAGAAGCTGGGTGAGGCCGACCGGATCGTCACCGTGCTGACCCGGCGCACCGGCAAGGTGCGCGCCGTGGCCAAGGGCGTGCGCCGCACCAAGAGCAAGTTCGGGGCGCGGCTGGAGCCGTTCACCCACGTGGACCTGCAGCTCTACACCGGCCGCAACCTCGACATCGTCAGCCAGGCGGAGTCGATCCGGTCCTACGGCCAGGAGATCGTCGCCGACTACCCGGCCTACACCGCCGGCACCGCCGTCCTGGAGACCGCCGACCGGCTCACCGCCGAGGAGAAGGAGCCGTCGCTGCGGCTGTTCCTGCTCGTCGTCGGGGCGCTGCGGGCGCTGGGGGAGAAGACCCACCCCGCCGGGCTGGTGCTCGACGCCTTCCTGCTGCGGGCGATGTCGGTGGCCGGCTGGGAGCCGGCGCTGTCGGAGTGCGCCCGCTGCGGCGAGGCCGGCCCGCACCGGCACTTCTCGGTGCCCGCCGGTGGCACCGTCTGCCCGGCCTGCCGTCCCACCGGCTCGGCGATGCCCAGCCCGGTCACCCTGGAGCTGCTGGACTCGCTGCTCACCGGCGACTGGGCCCGGGCCGAGGCGAGCCAGGGCATCAACCGGCGCGAGGGCAGCGGCCTGGTCGCCGCGCTGCTGCAGTGGCACCTGGAGCGCGGCCTGCGGTCGCTGCCGCTGGTGGACCGCTCCGACCCGGCCACCGAGGTCCGCCGCAGGCCGGCCACCGAGGACACCGACACCGGCCTGCACGTCGTCTCGGGGAGCATGCGTCCGTGAAGCGTGAGGTCAAGGCCCCCAACCCGCACCCGTCCGGCGCGCGCCCGCCGGAGCTGCCCAAGGACAAGGTCCCGCGGCACATCGCGCTGGTCATGGACGGCAACGGCCGGTGGGCCAAGCAGCGGGGGCTGCCGCGCACCGCGGGGCACGAGGCGGGGGAGTCCTCGCTCTTCGACTGCGTCGAGGGCGCGATCGAGCTGGGCGTGAAGGCGATCAGCGCCTACGCCTTCTCCACCGAGAACTGGCGGCGCAGCCCCGACGAGGTGCGCTTCCTCATGGGCTTCAACCGCGACGTGATCCGCCGGCGCCGCGACGAGATGCACGAGCTGGGGGTCCGGGTGCGCTGGGCGGGGCGTCGTCCGCGGCTGTGGCGCAGCGTCATCAAGGAGCTCGAGGTCGCCGAGGAGCTCACCAAGGACAACGACGTCCTGACCCTCACCATGTGCGTCAACTACGGCGGGCGGGCCGAGATCGCCGACGCCGCCGCCGCCATCGCCCGCGAGGTCGCGGCCGGCCGGCTCGACCCGGCCAGGGTCGACGAGTCCACCGTCGCCCGGTTCCTCGACGAGCCGGACATGGAGGACGTCGACCTGTTCGTGCGCAGCTCGGGGGAGAACCGCACCAGCAACTTCCTGCTGTGGCAGTCGGCCTACGCCGAGTTCGTCTTCCTCGACACGCTCTGGCCCGACTTCGACCGCCGGCACCTCTGGGCCGCGTGCGAGGAGTTCGCCTCCCGGCAGCGGCGGTTCGGCTCCGCCTGACCGGGTCGCCTAGTCCCCGTCGACGGCGGCGCGGCACTCCGCGCAGGTGCCGAAGATCTCCAGGGTGTGGCTGACGTCGGCGAAGCCGTGCTCGTCGGCCACCTGGCCCGCCCACCTCTCGACCGCCGGACCCTCCACCTCGACGGTGCGACCGCAGTCGCGGCACACCAGGTGGTGGTGGTGCCGGGGGCTGCAGCGCCGGTAGAGCGCCTCCCCGGTGTCGGTGCGGATCGAGTCCAGCTCGCCGTCGTCGGCCAGGGACTGCACCGCGCGGTAGACCGTGGAGAGCCCGACCGAGTCGCCGGAGGCACGCAGCCGGGCGTGCACCTCCTGCGCGCTGTGGAAGCCGTCGAGGTGCGCGAAGACGGCCTGGACGGCGGTCCGCTGTCGAGTGGTTCGGGCCACGCCGCCATGGTGCCAGGTGGGCATGGCACGGTCTGCGCACGACCGGCGAGAGGGGCACGGGTGTTCGCGGTGACACGGCTGCGGGTGGCGGCTGACGAGGCGGAGGCGCTCGCCGGGCAGGTCAGGGCGCTGCTGGACGCCCTCGCTGCCCGGCCGGGCTTCGTCGACGGCGAGGTCGGCGCGGCGGCCGACGACCCGGGGCTGTGGGCGCTGGTCACCCGCTGGGACGGCGTCGGTGCCTACCGGCGGGCGCTCTCGGCGTACGAGGTGAAGGTCGCCGGTGGCCCGGTCTGGGTGCACGCCCTCGACGAGCCCGGCGTCTACCTGCCCCCGGCCGACCGGGGAACCGACGCGTAGGTCCGGTGCCAGCGGGCACCCCTGCCGGGAGTACGCCGCTCACCAGGGAGGAAGCCCTCATGACCGACCCGTCGCAGCACGACCCGCCCCTCCCGGACGACCGCACGCGGGACATCACGCTCCCCCCGCTGCCCGACCGCCCGCCACCGGCGCTGCCGAAGGAGTGGGCGGGACTCCGGGCCACGGCAGACCAGCCGACGACGGCGGTGCCCGCCCCGGCTCCCGCGCCCCCGGCGGCGGCCCAGGTGCCGGCGGCGCCGCCGGTGCCCGAGGTCTCCAAGGAGGAGGCCGTCGCCCGCATCGAGGCCCGGCTGCTCGCCTCCCAGCGCACCGACGAGCTCGCGGCGCCACCGGCCTCGGCCCGACGGGAGCGCACGCTGTCGTTCACCTCGCCGGAGATGCGCCACCGTCCGGTGGAGCAGGTGCAGGTCGGCCGGACCGCCCGGCGCTGGCCGTGGGTGCTGCTGACCCTGCTGCCGATCCTGGTCATCGTGGGCGCGGGGATCGCCTGGCTGCTCCTCCTCGACGGCGCTTGAGGCCCGGCACCGGAGGGGAGGGCGTTCCCGGCGGGCGACTAACGTTGAGGGGTCACCCGCCGACCGCCAGCCGGATGGAGCCCCTCCGCGTGAGCACCGCCAAGCACGACGCCGCCCGCCTCGACAAGGTCGTCAACCTCTGCAAGCGCCGGGGGTTCGTCTTCCCGGCCGGTGAGATCTACGGCGGTACCCGCTCCGCCTGGGACTACGGCCCGCTGGGCGTCGAGCTCAAGGAGAACATCAAGAAGCAGTGGTGGCGGACCGTCGTCCAGAGCCGGGACGACATCGTCGGCATCGACTCCTCGGTCATCCTCCCGCGCCAGACCTGGGTCGCCTCCGGTCACGTCGGCGTCTTCACCGACCCGCTGACCGAGTGCCAGAGCTGCCACAAGCGCTTCCGGGCCGACCACCTCGAGGAGGGCTACGAGGAGAAGAAGGGCCGGGCCCCGGAGAACGGCCTGGCCGACATCTCCTGCCCGAACTGCGGCACGAAGGGCGCGTGGACCGAGCCGCGCGACTTCAACATGATGCTCAAGACCTACCTCGGCCCGATCGAGGACGAGTCGGGGCTGCACTACCTGCGCCCGGAGACCGCGCAGGGCATCTTCGTGAACTTCGCCAACGTCATGGGCGCCGCGCGCAAGAAGCCGCCGTTCGGCATCGGCCAGATCGGCAAGTCCTTCCGCAACGAGATCACCCCGGGCAACTTCATCTTCCGCACCCGCGAGTTCGAGCAGATGGAGATGGAGTTCTTCGTCGAGCCGGGCAGCGACGAGGAGTGGCACCAGTACTGGATCGACGAGCGCACCCGCTGGTACACCGACCTCGGCATCTCCCCGGACAACCTGCGGCACTACGAGCACGCGAAGGAGAAGCTGTCGCACTACTCGAAGCGCACCGTCGACATCGAGTACCGCTTCGGCTTCCAGGGGTCGGAGTGGGGCGAGCTCGAGGGCATCGCCAACCGCACCGACTTCGACCTGTCGACGCACTCGGAGCACTCCGGCACCGACCTCTCGTACTTCGACCAGGCGACCAACACCCGCTGGACGCCGTACGTGATCGAGCCGGCCGCCGGCCTGACCCGCTCGCTGATGGCCTTCCTCATCGAGGCCTACACCGAGGACGAGGCACCCAACGCCAAGGGCGGGGTCGACGTCCGCACCGTGCTCAAGCTCGACCCGCGGCTGGCGCCGGTGAAGGCCGCCGTCCTGCCGCTGTCGCGCAACGCCGACCTCTCGCCGAAGGCCCGTGACCTGGCCGCCACGCTGCGGCGGAACTGGAACGTGGACTTCGACGACGCCGGCGCCATCGGCCGCCGGTACCGCCGGCAGGACGAGGTCGGGACGCCGTTCTGCCTCACCGTCGACTTCGACACCCTCGAGGACGACGCCGTGACCGTCCGGGAGCGCGACTCGATGAGCCAAGAGCGCGTCGGCCTGGGCCAGGTCGAGTCCTACCTGGCCGCCAAGCTGCCCGGCTGCTGACCGGGCCGAGCACCCCGCCGACGCCCGCCTCCGCTCGCCGGAGCCGGGCGTCGGTGCGTTCTGCGGCATGTCCGGATCAGGCATGTCCGGATCAGGCATGTCCGGATCAGGCATGTCCGGATCAGGCATGTCCGGATCAGGCAAGGAGCATGTCCGGCAGGTGGAAGACGCACCCGCCCGGCGTCGTCTTCACTTCTCCTCGCACCCGCTCCACCAGCCGAGGAGGACCCCATGCCCGAGACGCCCGGTAACGAGTTCTGGCGCGACCTGAAGCCGATCGTGAACTCGATGAAGCCCGACGCGCAGCCGGAGGTCTTCCACCAGTTCGCGCCGGTCGAGGACGAGCGCTACTACGTCCCGCTGAGCCCGACCGTCGGCTCGCGCCCGCTGTGGATCTCCCCGCGGGACAACCGCTGGGCGGACATCCTCTGGGCGAAGACGGCCGGCCTGGTGAACCGCCACTACCACCCGCACGAGGTCTTCGCCTACACGATCAGCGGCAAGTGGGGCTACCTCGAGCAGCCGTGGACGGCCACCCAGGGCTCGTTCGTCTACGAGACCCCCGGCGAGGGCCACACGCTGGTGGCGTACGAGTCGGAGGAGCCCATGCGCGCCTTCTTCGTCGTCAAGGGCCCGCTCATCTGGCTGGACGAGGACGGGAACAGCGACGGTCACTTCGACGTCCACGACTACCTGGAGCTGTGCCGCAAGCACTACGACGAGGTCGGCATCGGCGCCGACTTCGTGGAGACGCTCATCCGCTGACCGGGGAGCCGGCCACCCGGGCCGGCCTGCTGGGTACTGTGTGCCGGTTCACAACGGACCGGTCCCGGTGCGCCCAGCAGGCCGCCCGGCCCGGCGCGCTCTCCCGGAGGTCCCGTGCCCGCTGCCACCGTGCTGTCGTCGGTGTCCACGGCCGGCGTCGAGCAGGAGGAGCGGCTCGCGTTCTGGGAGCGGTACAACGCCGAGGCACTGGTGGGGCTGACCTGCCGGAGCTACGAGGCCGAGGGACTGCTCGCCCGGCAGGTGAACGTCGGGCTGGGCGCCCTGCGCGTCGCCGACATCGCGGGCAACGCCCACGTCATCGAGCGGCCGCCGGGCCTGGTCCAGGAGCGCCCCAAGGACGCCACGTTCGTGAGCCTGCTGCTCGAGGGGTCGGGCTTCTTCTACCACTCGGGCGGCTGCCTGGCCCTGTCCGCCGGGGACGTCGTCGTCTACCGCACCGACCGGCCGTACCTCTTCGGGTTCGGCGGGTCGATGCGGCAGCTGCTGGTCGACGTGCCGCACGGCCTCTTCGCCGAGCGCGAGGTGGACGTGGCCGTCGACGTCCCGCACGCGGTCTCGGGGGCGGGGCAGGGGCCGGCCGCCCGGCGGGCCCGGGCGCTGCGGGAGCTGCTGCTCGGCGCCATGGTCGACGCCGGGACGGTGGGGGAGTCGGTGGCCGACCAGGTGCTCGACCTCGTCGGCGCCCTCACCACCGGCCACGGGCCGGCCGCGGACGCCGCACGGGTGCGCAGCGCGAAGGTCTTCATCGACGAGCACCTCGGCGACCCGGGCCTGTCCGCGGACGCCGTGGGACGGGCCGTCGGCGTCACCGCCCGGCACCTGAACCGGTCCTTCAGCGCCGAGGGCACCACCGTCACGCAGTTCATCCAGGGACGGCGGCTCGAGCAGGCCCGTCGCGACCTGGCCCACCCCGCGGGCCGGGCCGAGCGCATCGTCGACGTCGCCAGCCGCTGGGGCTTCGTCTCGCAGGCGCACTTCGCCCGGCTCTTCCGGGACGCCTACGGCTGCACGCCGACGCAGTACCGCGCCGGGCACCCCTCCGGCGCCTGACCGCCGCGACGTCGGCGGTCCGGCGGCGCCGCCCGGCCCGACCCACCCGCACGTCCGACGAGGAGTACCGATGCCCGTGTCCCGCGCGCCGTCGCCCGGCCGCCTGCCCACCGACCCGCTGGACTGGACGATGGCCGAGGCGGGGGAGTAGCTCGCGGCCGGCCGGCTGTCGCCGGTGGAGCTCACCGAGGCCTACCTCGCGGCGATCGACGAGCGCGACGGCGACGTGAACGCCTACCTCACCGTCACCGCCGACCGGGCCCGCGAGGACGCCGTCCGGGCCGAGCGCGAGCTGCGCGGCGGGGAGCGGCGCGGGCCGCTGCACGGCGTGCCGGTGGCGCTGAAGGACCTGGTCGAGACCTCGGGCATCCGCACCACGGGCGGCTCGCGGATCCTCGCCGACAACGTGCCGGCGCTCGACGCCCCGGTCGCCGCCCGGCTGCGCGAGGCGGGCACCGTCCTGCTGGGCAAGACCAGCACGCACGAGTACGCCTACGGCGGGACGAGCAACAACCCGCACTACGGGCCGACGCGCAACCCCTGGGACCGCGACCGCATCCCCGGCGGGTCCTCGGGCGGCTCGGCCGCCGCGGTGGTCAGCGGGACCGCCCCCGGGGCGGTGGGCACCGACACCTGCGGCAGCGTGCGCATCCCGTCGTCGCTGTGCGGCTGCGTCGGCCTGAAGCCGACCCGCGGCACGGTCCCGTTCGACGGCGTGCTGCCCCTCGCGCCCAGCCTCGACCACGTCGGGCCGATCACCCGCACCGTCGTGGACGCCGCGCTGCTCCTCGACGCGATGGCAGGCACCTCGGTCGGCGGCGCGGCCGTCGCCGACGTGCCCCGGGACCTGCGCGGCACCACCGTGGGCGTGCCGACCGAGTACTTCCTCGACCTCGTCGACCCGGGCGTCGCCGCCGCGGTCCGCGCCTCGCTCGACCTGCTCGCCGAGGCCGGGGCGACCGTGCGGGAGGTGGACCTGGGCGACCTGCGGCCGCTGGTCGCGGCGATCTTCCTGCGGGTGCGCGCCGAGGCGCAGGAGGTGCACCGCGCGACGTTCCCCTCGCGCAGCGCGGACTACGGGGCCGACCTGGCCGAGAACCTGGCCCGCCCGGCCCCCACCGACGACGAGCGCGAGGAGGCCGAGCGGGTCATCCGGGAGGGCGTCGCGGCGCTCACCGCGGCGCTCGGCCGGGTCGACGTGCTCGCCACCCCCACGACGCCGGCGACCGCTCCGCCGATCGGCGCCGGGCGGGTCGTCGTCGCGGGGGAGGACCTGCACATCGAGGAGATGCTCACCGGCTTCACCTCGGCGTTCAACGCGGCCGGCGTCCCGGCCCTGACCGTGCCGTGCGGGCTCGCCGACGGCCTGCCGGTGGGGCTGCAGCTGGTCGGGCCGGCCGGGGCCGACGGCGCGGTCCTGCGGCTCGGTGCCGCCTACGAGGCGCTGCGGGGGCCGGCGCCCCGGCCGTCGTAGCGGCGGTCAGAAGGGGAACGAGCGGTCCTGGTCGCGGGAGGTGACCCACTGCAGGTCGGTGAACTCCTCGGCGGCGAACCCGAGGCCGAAGCGGCCCCAGCCGCTGTCCTTGACCCCGCCGAAGGGCATGTGCGGCTCGTCGTTCACCGGCTGGTCGTTCACGTGCACGATGCCGGCGTCCAGGCGCTGCGCCAGGTCGATGCCGCGGTAGGTGTCGCCGGTGATGATGGAGGCGGCGAGGCCCAGGTCGGCGTCGTTGGCCCGCGCGACGGCCTCCTCCGCGGAGTCCACGGCCTCCACCAGCACGACGGGACCGAACGTCTCGCCCTGGGCGAGCTCGGCCTCGTCGGGCACGTCGACGAGCACCGTGGCCGGGTAGCAGGGCGGTGCCGGGGTGCCGCCGGCCAGCACCCGCGCGCCCATCGCGACGGCCTCGTCGACCCGGCGCTGCAGCAGCGCCAGCGCCCACTCGTTGATGACCGGGCCGACCACGGTCGCGGGGTCCCGCGGGTCGCCCGTGGGCAGCGCGGCCACCTTGGCGGCGAAGGCCTTCGTGAACCGGTCGTACAGGGGGCGCTCGACGTAGATCCGCCGCGCGCACATGCAGACCTGGCCCTGGTGGACGAAGGCCCCGTAGGCGGCGGCCTCCACGGCGTAGTCGACGTCGGCGTCGGCCAGCACGACCAGCGGGTTCTGGCCGCCGAGCTGCAGGACGGTCCGCTTGAGGTGCGAGCCGGCCTTCTCCGCGAGCCGGCGCCCGGTGGGGGTGGAGCCGGTGAAGTTGAGCCGCCGGACGTGCCGGTGGGCGAGCATCGCGTCCGCGATGTCGCCGGCCTCCCCGGGCGCGTGCGTGACGACGTTGAAGGCGCCGTCCGGGAGGCCGGCCTCCTGGAGGATCTCGGCCCAGAGCGCCCCGCCGGTGTACGGCGACTCCTCCGAGGGCTTCAGGACGACGGTGTTGCCCAGGGACAGCGGGCCGACGCTCGCCCGGCCCGCGAGGACGAGCGAGGAGTTCCAGGGCGCGATGGCGGCGACCACGCCGACGGGCCTGCGGACGGCCATCGCCCGCGTCCCGGGCACGTCGGAGGGGATCAGCTGGCCGTGCGGCTGGTAGCCCTGCGCGGCCGCCTGGCGGAGCAGCGCCGCCGCGAAGTCCACCTGGACCCGCCCGAAGTGCACGCCGCAGCCGGTCTCGAGCGCCAGGGCGAGCAGGATCTCCTCGCGCCGCCGCTCGACGATCCCGGCGGCCCGCAGGAAGACCTCCTGGCGCTGGGACGGCGTCATGGCCGCCCAGCCCGGGAAGGCGGCCTGGGCCGCGTCGATCGCCCGGCGGGTGTCCTCGCCGTCGCCGGCCGCGACGTCGCCGAGGACCTCGCCCGACCACGGCGAGTGGTTCGGGTACCAGCGTCCCGACTCGGCCTCGAGCCACGCGCCGCCGATGAAGTGGCGGACGTCGCCCTTCTGCCACACTGCGTCGACCGGCTCCGTGCCACCCATCGAACCTGTCTCCTCGCTCGATCCACCCGCGACGACCGCGGGCCCGAAGCTAGTCGAGCGAGTCCGCGCAGAACTGCAGTGAACCCTCACGGTGCCCCGGGGCGGGGTCAACGCGGTGTTCGAACCAGCGGAACGCTCAGGTCCTATTCTGACCACATGAGCACGCCGACGCCCGCGACGAGCGCCAAAGCCGACTTCTCGGTCTCCCTGGAACGCGGGCTGAGCATCCTGTCGGCCTTCAGCGGGAACCGGCCCGTGCTCGGCATCGCGGACATCGCGCGCGCGGTCGGGCTCACCAAGAGCACCACCCACCGCTACGTCGCGACGCTGGTCAAGCTCGACTACGTCCACCAGGACCCGGACACGAAGAAGTACTACCTCGGCCCCCGCGTGGTGGACCTGGGCTTCGCCGCGATCGACTCGATGGAGCTGACCCGCGTCGCGGCCCCCTCGCTGCAGGCGCTGGCCGACGAGACCGGCTACACCGCGAGCATGGCCCTCTGCGACGGCCCGGAGATCGTCTACATCGACCGCCGGCGCAGCGGCCGCCGCCGGACGCCCATGGCCATGGACCTCAACGTCCACATCGGCTCGCGGCTGCCCGCCTACTGCACCGCCCTGGGCAAGGCGATGCTCGCGTACAAGGACCCCGCGACCCTGCGGGAGATCCTGGACCGGACCGACATGGCCCGGCGCGGGCCGAACACCGTGACCAACCGCGAGCAGCTGATGGCGGCGCTGGCCAAGGTGCGGTCCACGGGCATCGCGGTGAACAACGAGGAGCTCGCGCCCGGCCTGCGCTCCTTCGCCGCCCCCGTGCGCGACCGGACCGGCGCGGTGGTGGCCGCGGTGAACATCGCGGTCCACCTGAGCGTGGCGTCGTCCTCGGCCGACGCGCTCGCCGGACGGCTCGAACCACCGCTCCGGCGGACCACCGCCGAGATCTCCCGACGGCTGGGTCACCGCGCATCCTCCTGACCAGTGTTCGGGCCAGTGATTTGGCGTCCCGAAGAGCCGAACACCTGCTTGTCCGCCCTGTGACCCCCCTCATACGGTTCCCCCGCTTCACGCGACGGGGCTGACCAGCCGCCGCGTCCGTGCGGCGATCGGACACCCCGCACGCGGCTCGAGGGCTCGACCGCGCGATGACTCAGGAGCACCCAGGTGACGAGCAGCACCACCGACGCGCCGCGACCGGACGTCGAACCCGCCGCGGGCGCGACCACGAACGGCGGCGGCCCCCTGGGCGTCGTCAAGCGCGCCTTCGGCATGGAGTCGGCGAGCGTCCTCGTCGCCACCGTCGCGCTGATCCTGGTCATCGGGGCCATCCACCCCGACTTCCTGGACCCGCGGCAGCTGCGCGACGTCCTGCAGCAGTCGGTCTACGTGGCGATCCTCGCCGCCGGTGTCGCCTTCCTGCTGGCGATGCGCGAGATCGACCTGTCCGTCGGGGCGATCTTCGGGCTCACGCTCATCTGCTCGGCGATCCTCATGCGGGACGGCTGGAACCCCTGGGTCGCCGTGGTCGCCGGCGTCGTCCTGGGCGCCCTCCTCGGCCTGGCGAACGCGCTGATCGTGCAGGTGTTCCGGATCCCGGCCATCGTGGCGACGCTGGCCACCCTGTCGATGTTCCGCGGCCTCTCGCTGGCCCTGAGCAACGGCCAGCAGGTCGTCGGGCTGCCGCTGGACCACGCGTTCTTCGACATCTTCGGTGGCCGGGTCCTCGGCATCCCGGTGAGCGTGCTCGTGCTCGTGGTGGTCGCGATCGTCCTGACCTTCGTCCTGCGCACCACCCCGTTCGGCTACCGGATCCGCTCGATCGGCTCCAACCCGGACGCAGCCGCGTTCTCCGGCATCTCGGTCGCCCGCGTGCGCATCCAGGCGCTCATGCTCATGGGCGGCCTGGCCGGTCTCGCCGGGATGCTCGGCCTGGCCTTCTTCGGGTCCGGCGACCCCAACATCGGCAGCGGCTTCGAGCTGCTCGCCATCGCCGCCGCGGTCATCGGCGGGACCCAGCTGCGCGGCGGCAGCGCCACGGTCGTCGGCGCCATGCTGGGCGCGGTCCTGCTCAGCGTCGTCACCAGCGGGCTCGTCTACTTCAACATCCCGGTGAACTGGAGCTCGTTCGCCACCGGCGCCGTCATCCTCATCGCCGTGGGCATCGACAGCCTCCTGCGGCGCCGGCGCGAGGCGCGCGCCGCCGCGGCCGGTCTCTGACCGCCGCCGCTCCTCCCTGACCGCACCACCCCGCACCACGGTCCGCCGGTTCCCGGCGCGCCGCGCTCCGCCCTACCCGCCCACAGAGAGAAGGACCCATGCGATCCCTCACCAACGCCGCACCGTCGCGGCGGCGCAACGCGGTCGCCGCGCTCGCGATCACGTCCACGCTGGCCCTGACCGCGGCCTGCGGCTCGGACGGCGGTGACTCCGGCTCGGGCAGCTCGACCAAGGAGGTCGACCTCTCGTTCGTCTACGCCACCTCCACCATCAACGCGATGCAGGAGATGGCCCTGGGCGCCAAGGCCGCGGCCGGTGAGCGCGAGGGCGTCAACTACAGCGAGTCCGCGCCGGCCGGCGTCAACGGACCGCAGCAGGTGCAGATGTTCCAGTCGGCGATGCAGACCTCCAAGGACGGCATCCTCTTCGAGACGCTGACCCCGGACCTGTTCACCCGCCCGCTGGGCCAGGCCACCGACAACGACATCCCGATCGTGTCGATCGACACCGCGCCGCCGGAGGGCAGCGGGGTCGAGTTCTTCGTCGGCAACAGCAACGAGAACGTCGGCCGCATCCTCGCCGAGGAGCTCATCAAGCAGCTGCCGGAGGGCCAGGGCGGCAAGGTCGTCCTGGGCAACGCCATCCCGGGCCTGCCGACCATCGAGGAGCGCCTCGCCGGCATGAAGGAGCTGCTCGAGACCGAGCGCCCCGACCTGGAGATCGTCGGCCCGCTGGCCACGGCGAACGAGCCGACCGAGAACTTCAACGCCTGGAACAACCTGCTCAAGGCCCACCCGGACGCCGTGGCGTACCTCGGTGCCGGCGCGCAGGACTCCGTCTCGCTGGCCCGCCTGCACGAGAGCACGAACGCCACCTGGCTCGCCGGCGCCTGCGACCTGGACCCGGCGGCGCTGGAGGGCCTGAAGAACGGCCACCTGTTCGCCATCTCCTCGCCGGAGCACTGGCTGAAGGGATACATCGGCCTGCGCCTGCTGGCCCTCAACGCCCAGGAGGGCGAGGAGCTCCCCACCGGCTGGTGGAACCCGGGTGAGCTGCTCGTGACCGCCGACAACGTCGACGAGATCATCGCCCGCCAGAAGGACGAGGACTCGCGCGCGGCCTGGTTCAAGGACGTCGCCGAGGAGCAGTTCGCCAACATCGACGACTACATCACCGAGCTGGAGAACTGATGTTCGCCCTCGAGGCGCAGCACGTGCGCAAGACCTACGGCGGCGTCACCGCACTGGCCGACGCGGGGCTCCGGGTCCGCCCGGGCACCGTGCACGCCCTGCTGGGGGAGAACGGTGCGGGCAAGTCGACGCTGGTGAAGATCATCACCGGTGCGGTGCGCCCCGATGCCGGCGTGCTGCGCCTCGAGGGGTCCGACGTCTCCTTCTCCGACACGGCCGACGCCGCCCGGCACGGCGTCGCCGTCGTCTCCCAGGAGCTCAGCCTCTTCCCGGACCTCGACGTCCTCAGCAACATGTTCCCGATGCGCGAGCCCCGCCGGGGACCGTTCGTGGACCGCCGGCGCATGGCTGCGCTCGCCCGGCCGATCCTCGACCAGCTGGGCCTGCGCGTGTCCCTCAAGGACCGCGTGGGTGACCTCTCGCTGGCCCAGCGCCAGCTCCTCGAGGTCGCCAAGGCCCTGGTCACCGACCCGCGGGTGCTGATCCTCGACGAGCCGACCTCGGCGCTGGACTCGAAGACGGCGGAGGTCCTGCTGGACATCCTGCGCGTGCTGCGGGACCGGCAGGTGGCCGTCGTCTTCGTGTCGCACATCCTGGAGGAGGTCATGGCGCTCTGCGACGAGGTCACGATCCTGCGGGACGGGCGCACGGTGCTCGACGCCGCACCGCTGGCCGGCCTCACCATCCCCAAGATCGTGGAGTCGATGCTGGGGGAGCGGCACGCCGAGCTCGCCGAGACCCGCCCCGAGGCGACCGTGGACCTCAGCGGGACCGTCGGCGCCCCCGACGGCAGCGGCGTGCTGCGGGTCCAGGACGTCTCCGTCGAGGACCGGCTGGAGGGCGTCTCGCTCACCGCCGCCCCCGGCGAGGTCGTGGGGATGGCCGGGGTGGCCGGGGCCGGCCACCAGGTGGTCCTCGAGCTCGTGGCCGGTCTGCGCCAGCCCTCGTCCGGGCAGGTCCTGCTGCCCGACGGCTCGCCGGCCCCCAAGGGCCTGCGCGCCGCCATCGCGCGCGGCGTGGCGCTGGTGACCGGCGACCGCCGGCGGCTGGGCCTGATGCTGGACAAGCCGATCTGGGACAACGCCGGCCAGGTCCGCTCGGTCGCCCTCGCGCGGGACGGGCTGCTGGTCCGCAAGGGGGCGCTCCGCCGGCGGGCCGGCGAGCACGCCGGCCGGGTCAACCTGCGCACCTCCTCGCTCGACAAGAGCGCGGGCCTGCTGTCCGGCGGCAACCAGCAGAAGGTCGTGCTGATGAAGTGGCTGCAGACGCAGCCGTCGGTCCTCCTGCTCGACGACCCGACCCGCGGCGTGGACATCGGCGCGAAGGCGGAGATGCACGGCCTCGTGCGCTCCGTCGCCGAGGCCGGCGCCGTCGTCCTCCTCTGCTCCACCGACCTCGACGAGCTCGCGACGCTCTGCGACCGCGTGTTCGTCCTCCACCACGGCCGCGTGTGCGCCGAGCTGGCGGGGGAAACCCTCCGACAGCACGAGATCCTCGCCGCGATGAACACCGGTTCCGTCGCGACCGCCTGACGTCCCACCGCGGGCCCCACCCGGCCACCGCCGGCCGACGACGCGACCCGTCGTCGGCCGGCGGTCCGCCGTCGGGGCCCGCTCCACCCGTACCGACCCAGCTCCAGGAGTGCACCAGTGTTCGAGACCAGCCTGCTCATCGGCAGTGAGCCGTCGTCCGCCGCGAGCGGACGGACCTTCGACCGCGCCAACCCCGTCTCCGGCGAGGTGGTGACGAGGTCCCCGGCCGCCGGCGTCGAGGACGCGGTCCGCGCCGTGGAGGCCGCCGCCGCCGCGTTCGAGGGCTGGGCCGCCACCACGCCCAGCACCCGGCGCATGCTCCTGCTCAAGGCCGCCGACCTGCTCGAGGCCGGGACCGACCGCTTCGTCGAGCGGATGGCCGCCGAGTGCGGCGCCACCGCCGGGTGGGGCCACTTCAACGTCCACCTCGCCGCGGGCATCCTCCGCGAGGCCGCCGGCCTGACCACCTCGGTGGGCGGTCAGGTCATCCCGTCGGACATCCCCGGCAGCCTGAGCATGGGTGTCCGCCAGCCCGCCGGCGTCGTGGTCGGCATGGCGCCGTGGAACGCGCCGGTCATCCTCTCGACCCGGGCGGTCGCCTTCCCGCTCGCGGCCGGCAACACCGTCGTCCTCAAGTGCTCCGAGCTCTCGCCGGCCACGCACATGCTGCTGGGCGAGATCCTGCTGGAGGCCGGCTTCCCCGAGGGCGTCGTCAACGTCATCACCGTGGCCCCCGAGGACGCCGCCGACGTGACCGAGGCGATGGTGGCCCACCCGGCCGTCCGCCGGCTGAACTTCACCGGCTCCACCCGGGTCGGCCGGATCATCGGCGAGGTCTGCGCCCGGCACCTGGTGCCCGCGGTCCTGGAGCTCGGCGGCAAGAACCCGCTGCTCGTCCTCGACGACGCCGACATCGACGCCGCCGTCCAGGGCGCGACCTTCGGTGGCTTCGTGAACCAGGGCCACGTCTGCATGTCGACCGACAAGATCATCGTGGACGAGTCCATCGCCGACGAGTTCGTCGCCAAGCTCGTGGCCCGGGTGGAGTCGCTGCCCGTCGGTGACCCGCGCGAGGGGGACGTCGTCCTGGGCTCGGTCATCGGCCAGAGCACCGTGGACCACATCCAGCGGCTGGTCGACGACGCCGTCGCCAAGGGCGCGAAGGTGCTCACCACCGGCGAGCCGAACGGCACGATCATGCCCGGCGTGGTGCTGGACCACGTGACCCCGGACATGGAGATCTTCCACGAGGAGATCTTCGGCCCGGCCGTCACCGTGACCCGCGTGAGCAGCGAGGCCGAGGCCGTCGCCAAGGCCAACGACAGCGCCTACGGGCTCTCCGCCGCGGTCTTCACCAAGGACGCCGCGCGCGGCTTCCAGGTGGCCCGCCGCATCGAGTCCGGCATCTGCCACATCAACGCGCCGACGGTGCACGACGAGGCGCAGATGCCCTTCGGCGGCGTGAAGGACAGCGGGTACGGGCGCTTCGGCGGCCAGGCCGGCATCGACGCCTTCACCGAGCTGCGGTGGATCAGCATGCAGGTGGAGCCCCGCGTCTACCCGTTCTGATCCTCGGACCGCCGGTCGGCCGTGCGCCGGGGTGACCCGCACGGCCGACCGGTGCCCCGGGCCACAGCTCCGGTCAGGGGACGCCAAGGTGGGTCAACCCGGTCGGCCGACGCCGTCGTCCACCCGGGCCAGCCATCCGTCGTCCCCGGCCTCGCCCACCCGGGAGCGACCCTCCGCTCGCGGAACGGCCCGGACGTCGGGTACCTCGGGGCCGGGTGCGGCGAGCAGCCGCCGTGCTGCCCGGTCCAGCTCACGGCGCCCCCCGGCGAGGTCCTCGTAGCCGACCCGGAGGAACCGGACCCCGGTCGAACGGAGCAGGTCCTCCCGGCGCTTCTCCTCCCACAGCTCCTGCTCCGGGGAGCGACCGAAGCGCGGACGCCGGTACTTGACCCGCCCGTCGAACTCCACGGCCAGCGCGGCCTCGGGGTACCAGCCGTCGACGACCTTGAGCAGCGTTCCCGCGACCCACAGCTCCACCTGCGGGACGAAGGGCGGGAGGCCGAGCGCGGCGAACGTCACCCGCCCGCACGTCTCCAGCCACGACTCGGCCCGGCCGTCGGCGAGGTCCACGGCGCGGACGGCGCGTGGGATCCCTGGCACGTTCACCTGGCGGGCGAGGACGCGGCGCATCTCGTCCCGCGTCGTCAGGCCGCGCAGCAAGGCGGCGTCGACGGCGGCGACGGCGTGGACCTCCGGCCACGTCCGGGCGACGTCGACCAGCGTGCGGGCCGCCGCCGTCACCCGGTAGGCGCCCCGCAGGGTGACCTCGTCGTCGGGCAGCGCGGCACGGGTCATCAGCCAGCCACGCCCGCGGCGCCACGTGTGCGGATCGGTCAGGTGCACGCCGACCGGAGCGGTGGTGCGCGGCCGGGGGAGGCCCCACACCCAGGCCGCGGTGTCCCTGCTGAGGACGGCGGACGGACGGGCGAGGCCGGCCATGACGGCGAGGGCCTCCAGCCCCGGCCGACGGTCGGAGCGCTCGACCTCGGCGAGGTCACCGGCGCTGACGAACACACCCGTGCGCAGCCGCACCCACGCGCCCGTACGGGTCGCCGTCCGGACTTCTCGTTCGGTCACGCCTCGACGGGCGAGGTCGGCGGTGGTGAAGATGCCGAGGCGCCGGCGGGCGGGCTCGTCGACGGCGAGCGGGACGTGCAGGGGAGTGGCCACGGAACGACCGTCGTGCCGCTGCCGGCGCCGGCGCCGAGACCGGCTCCATCTGTGGACGAGCTGCTCGCTGGGGACGCAGCGCGGGTCGAGTCGCGCCGCCGACCGTCGACCCGCGCTGTGGCGCGGGCCCACCGACGGTGAGGTGGGTCGACCCGGCCCCCGGCTCACCCGGCCGGGCGGCGAGGGTGACCGGCGTCGCCGCCTACCCTGGGTGCCGTGACCAGCACGCTCGAGCCGACGACGACGGCACTCCCGCCGCTGCGGCTCGGCGGGCTCACGGTGGACCCCGCGGTGGTGCTCGCGCCGATGGCCGGCATCACCAACCCGGCGTTCCGCACGCTGTGCCGCGAGTTCGGGGCGGGCCTCTACGTCTGCGAGATGATCACCACGCGGGCGCTGGTGGAGCGCAACGAGAAGACGCTGCGGATGATCCGCGCGACGACCGACGAGAAGGACGCGTTCTCGGTCCAGCTGTACGGCGTCGACCCGGCCACCGTCGGCCGGGCGGTCGGGATGCTGGTCGACGAGGGCGTCGCCGGCACCCGCCCCGCGCACATCGACCTGAACTTCGGCTGCCCGGTGCCCAAGGTGACCCGCAAGGGCGGCGGCTCGGCCCTGCCCTGGCACCGGGTCCTGCTGCGCGACATCGTCCGCGAGGCGGTGCGCGCGGCGAAGGACGTGCCGGTCACCATCAAGACCCGCATCGGCATCGACGCCGACCACGTGACCTACCTCGACGCCGGCCGGGTCGCGCAGGACGAGGGCGCCGCGGCGATCACCCTGCACGGGCGCACCGCCGACCAGCTCTACAGCGGCACCGCGAACTGGGGGCCCATCGCCCGCCTGGTCGAGGCCGTCGACATCCCGGTGCTCGGCAACGGCGACATCTGGGAGGCCGACGACGCGCTGCGCATGGTCGCCGAGACCGGGTGCGCCGGCGTCGTCATCGGCCGGGGTTGCCTGGGGCGGCCGTGGCTGTTCGGCGACCTCGCCGCAGCGTTCGCGGGGGAGACCCGGCGCGCGCTGCCCACCTTCCGCGAGGTCGCCGCGGTCATGCACCGGCACGCGCAGCTGCTGGCCGAGGAGCACGGCGAGCAGCACGGCTGCAGCGACTTCCGCAAGCACGTCGCCTGGTACCTCAAGGGCTTCAGCGTGGGCGGCGACGTCCGCCGGGCGCTGGCGATGGTGAGCAGCCTCGACGAGCTGGCCGAGCTGCTGGCCGGCATCCCCGACCAGCCGTACCCGACCGCCGTCCTCGGTGCGCCGCGCGGACGGACCAGCACGCCCCGCCCGGTGGCGCTGCCGGAGGGCTGGCTCGACGACCGGGACGACCCCCGGCCCCCCGTGGGTGCCGAACTCGAGACGAGCGGTGGATGACGCAGGGACCCTTCCTCTACGACGACGACCCGGCACCGCTGCACACGGGCACCCCCCGCAGCGGGAGGACCTGGATCGTCGCGGGCCTCGTGGGCATCACGGTCCTGGCCGTCGCGATGGTCGGCTTCCTCTACCTGCTCAAGGGCTCGCCGCAGGAGCAGGCCACGCGCGCGGCGCAGGTCTTCGTCGACTCGATGTCCGACGGGGACACCGACACCGCCTACCAGATGCTGTGCCAGGACGAACGCGACCGGCTCGAGCCCGACGAGGTCGCCGGCACCTACCTCGGCTCCGGCGGCGGGGAGATCGGCGAGGTCCGCGACGACGCCGTCGAGGGGGCCGCGGTGCAGGTCGTCGCCGTCCGCTGGGACGACGGCACCACCACCGAGCTGCGGGTCCAGAACGAGGACGGCCCCCGCATCTGCGGCATCGCGGGCTGACCCCTCCGGGGTGTGGCCGAATCGCGCCGCACCCCGCTCTGCGCCAAGATCACGGGATCCTGACCGGCGTCCGGGCACCTCCCGGCGCGAGCGGGCGGGCAGACCGGAGGCCTCCGGTGCGGCACCATCTCGACCACGCGGAGGCCGGTAGTCGAGCGTGGAGGTACGGGGATGTCAGGCGATCCGTCGGCCAAGTGGGTCTACGACTTCAGCGAGGGCAGCAAGGACCAGAAGGACCTCCTCGGCGGCAAGGGGGCCAACCTCGCCGAGATGACGAACCTCGGCCTGCCCGTGCCGCCGGGGTTCACCATCACCACCGACGCCTGCCGCTACTACCTGGAGCACGGCGGCACGCCGCCGGAGCTCGACGCCCAGGTCAGCGAGCACCTCGCCGCGCTCGAGAAGGCGATGGGCAAGACCCTGGGCGACCCGGCGGACCCGCTGCTGGTGTCCGTGCGCTCCGGTGCCGCCGCCTCCATGCCCGGGATGATGGAGACCGTCCTCAACGTCGGCCTCAACGACGAGTCGGTGAAGGGGCTCGCCGCCCAGTCCGGCAACGACCGGTTCGCCTGGGACTCCTACCGCCGGCTGATCCAGATGTTCGGCAAGACCGTCCTGGGCATCGAGGGCGAGCTGTTCGACGACGCCCTCGACGAGGTGAAGCAGGAGCAGGGCACCGACTCCGACCTGGACCTCGACGCCGCGCACCTGGAGGACGTCGTCGGCCGGTTCAAGGCGATCGTCCGGGACCACACGGGCGCCGACTTCCCGCAGGACCCGCGCGAGCAGATGGACCTGGCGATCAACGCCGTCTTCGACTCGTGGAACTCCGACCGGGCCATCATCTACCGCCGCCGCGAGCGCATCCCCAGCGACGCGGGCACCGCCGTCAACGTCTGCTCGATGGTGTTCGGCAACCTCGGGATGGACTCCGGCACGGGGGTCGCCTTCACCCGCGACCCGGGCAGCGGCGAGCAGGGCGTGTACGGCGACTACCTGCAGAACGCGCAGGGCGAGGACGTCGTCGCCGGCATCCGCAACACCGTGCCGCTGGTGGACCTGCAGCAGATCGACGCGCCCGCCTACGACGAGCTCATGGGCATCATGTCGCGGCTGGAGTCGCACTACCGCGACCTGTGCGACATCGAGTTCACCGTCGAGCGCAACAAGCTCTGGATGCTGCAGACCCGCGTCGGCAAGCGCACCGCCGGGGCGGCCTTCCGCATCGCCACCCAGCTGGTCGACGAGGGCCTCATCGACATGGACGAGGCGGTGCGCCGGGTGAGCGGTGACCAGCTCGCGCAGCTGATGTTCCCCCGCTTCGTCTCCGGCGGGGACGCCACGCAGCTCACCCAGGGCATGAACGCCTCGCCCGGTGCGGCGGTCGGCAAGGCGGTCTTCTCCTCGGAGACGGCGGCCCAGTGGGCGGAGCGCGGCGAGAAGGTCGTGCTCGTCCGCCGGGAGACCAACCCCGACGACCTCTCCGGGATGATCGCCGCCGAGGGCGTGCTCACCAGCCGTGGCGGCAAGACGTCGCACGCCGCCGTCGTCGCCCGGGGGATGGGGAAGACCTGCGTCTGCGGCGCTGAGGAGCTGCAGGTCGACACCAAGGCGAAGCGGTTCACCGCCCCCGACGGCACGGTCGTGAACGAGGGCGACGTCATCTCCATCGACGGCTCCACCGGCAAGGTGTGGCTGGGCGAGGTACCGGTCGAGCCGTCGTCGGTCGTCCGATACTTCGAGGGCGAGATCGACCCTGACGCCGAGGGCACCGACGACCTGGTGAAGAGCGTGCACCGGATCCTCACGCACGCCGACCGGGTGCGCCGGCTCGACGTGCGCACCAACGCCGACACCCCGGAGGACGCCGGCCGCGCCCGCCGCTTCGGCGCGCGCGGGATCGGCCTGTGCCGCACCGAGCACATGTTCCTCGGCGACCGCCGCCAGCTGGTGGAGAAGCTGATCCTGGCCGACGGCGAGGAGGAGCGGCAGGCCGCGCTCGACGCCCTGGAGCCGCTGCAGAAGCAGGACTTCCTGGAGATCTTCGAGGCCATGGACGGCCTCCCGGTCACCGTCCGGCTGCTCGACCCGCCGCTGCACGAGTTCCTGCCCGACCTCACCGAGCTCTCCGTGCGCGTGGCGCTGGCCGAGGAGCGGGGCGAGCCCGACGAGGGCAACCTGCGGCTGCTGGCCGCCGTCCGCGGCATGCACGAGTCCAACCCGATGCTGGGCCTGCGCGGCGTGCGCCTCGGGCTGGTCGTCCCGGGGCTGTTCGACATGCAGGTGCGGGCGATCGCCGAGGCCGCGTGCGAGCGGAAGAAGGCCGGTGGCGACCCGCGGCCGGAGATCATGATCCCGCTGGTCGGCGCCGTGCAGGAGCTGGAGGCCATCCGCGAGGAGTCGGAGAAGGTGCTCGCGGAGGTGTGCCAGGCGTGCGGCATCGACGTCGCCCCGCTGATCGGCACGATGATCGAGGTGCCCCGCGCGGCGCTCACCGCCGGTGAGATCGCCGAGCACGCCGACTTCTTCTCGTTCGGCACCAACGACCTCACCCAGATGACGTGGGGCTTCTCGCGCGACGACGTCGAGGCCGCGTTCTTCCACCAGTACCTGGACAAGGGCATCTTCGGCATCTCGCCGTTCGAGGCGCTGGACCGCGAGGGCGTGGGCCGGCTCGTGCGGATCGGTGTCGAGGCGGGGCGGGCCGCCCGCCCCGACCTGAAGCTCGGCATCTGCGGCGAGCACGGTGGCGACCCCGAGTCGGTGCACTTCTTCCACGAGGTCGGGCTGGACTACGTGTCCTGCTCGCCGTTCCGGGTTCCGGTGGCCCGGCTCGAGGCGGGGCGCGCGGCCCTCGGCTGACGGACGGCCCCCGGCCGGCGGGCGCCGGCCGGGGGCCTCCGCGGGGTCAGCCGTTGCAGACGAGGCCGCGCTCGAGGGCGGCCAGGTTGGCCGACATGAGCCCGGGATAGCTCTCCCCGTCCTGCACCCGCTCGATCGGGTGCAGGACGTCGGTGGCCAGCCCGAGGTCGGCGGCCAGCACCTCGGCGACCGAGGACCCCGCCGCCGCCTCGAAGAAGATGGTCCTGGCCCCCGAGCCGCCCACGGCGTCGGCCGCCGCCCGCACCCGGGTGGGTGAGGGCTCGACCATCGGGTCGAGACCGGCCACGCCGACCTGCCGCAGGCCGTACCGCTCGGCGAGGTAGCCGAACGCCTCGTGCGAGGCGAGGAGCGTGGCGCCGCGGCAGTCCGAGAGCGCCTCGGTGTACTCGCGGTCGATCCCGGCGAGCAGGTCGGCCAGGCGGTCGGCCCTGGCGGCGTAGTCGTCGGCGTGGTCCGGGTCGACCTCCGCCAGCTCCGCTGCCACGTCCCGGCCGAGCCCGGCCAGGCGTAGCGGGTCCAGCCAGAAGTGCGGGTCCGGGCCGCGGTCGGCCACGGACGCCGCGTCGACCAGGTGCTCGGGCCGCTCCCGGGCGACGACGTCGTCCACGGCCGGCTGCATGCCCCCGGACAGGTGCACCACGACGTCGGCCTCGGACAGCGCCGCGACGTCGCGGGGGGCGGGGTCGAGGCGGTGCGTGTCGCCGCCGGGCGGAGTCAGGTTCGCGACCGCCACGTGCTCGCCGCCGACCTGCTCGGCCACGTACTGCAGCGGGTAGGAGGAGACGACGACGTCGAGCCGGCCGTCGTCCTCCGCCGCCTGGCCCGCGCCGCAGCCGGCGAGGCCCAGGACGAGCACCGCTGCCGGGACGGCCCGCCGCCTGCCGGTCGGCCTCACTCGTCGTGCTCGTGCTCGTGGCCGGCGTGCTCGTCGACGTCCCCGGGGACGCCGGCCAGCTCGTTGGGCGTCACCTCGAGGTCGGCGCTCTTCCACACCTCACCGCCCTCGACGTCCACGGCGTGGATCCGCTGGGTGGCCGGCTCGGTCACGTACGCCATGCCGCCGACGACGACGACCTGCGGGTGCGGGTCCTGCCAGTCGTCGGACTCCTCCCACGGAGCCGTGACCTGGATGGACCTCGTGACCGTGCCGGAGACCGGGTCGATCACCTGCAGGGCGCCGTCGTAGGTGAGCACGAGGCCCTCGCCGGCCGGGCCGCGGGCGAAGGAGCGGTACCAGTAGGGCGCCGGCAGGTCGACGAGGCGGAGCTGGGCCGTCGTGGTGTCGATGAGCGCGACGGTGCTGGACCGGTCCTCGGCACTGCGCTCGTAGTCGCCGAGCACGATCGCCGAGTCCTCGGTGCCGAACTGGTTGCCGATGCGGCCGTACTCGTCCGGCCTGTCGATCTTGGTCAGCCGGCCGTCGGCGTAGAGCACGGCGCCGTCCTGGCAGCCGATGACGATCGCCTCGTCCGCGGCCACGGTCTCGCCGTGCACGGCGGGGCAGTCGTCGGTGGCGGCGACCTCGTTCCCGTCGGCGTCGAGGATGCGGACGCCGGTGCGCTCCTCCTCGGTGCCGTCGGAGACCAGCATCGTGCCGTCCTCGAGCTCGACCGCGACGCCGTGGTGGGCCTCGGGGGTGGTGAGCTCCTCGACCTCCCGGTCGGGGTCGGCGATGTCCGCGCTGTCGAACGCGGTGACCCGCCCGGTGCCGTCGTCGAACAGCACCGTCCGTCCGGCGTGGGCGACGACGTGGCCCGGCTTCTCCGCCTCGAAGACGACGTCGGTCAGCTGCGGCTCGGCGGTGTAGTAGTGCGAGTGGTCGCCGTGCGGCTCGGCCCAGGCGCCGCCGTCGAGCAGTTGGAAGCCGCCCTGCGTGGAGACGAGGAAGTGGCGGCCGTCGCCGGCGGGGTTGAGGCGGTTGAACCCGTCCAGCTCCTCGTCGGCGAGCACCTCCAGCGTGCTGGCGTCCAGCACCTGGATGCCGCCGTCGTAGGTCAGGGCCAGCCGCGGCGAGCTGCCGCCCACCTCGGTGGGCTCGGGGGCGGACGTGGTCTCGGACGGGGCGGCGGCATCGGAGCCGTCGGTCGAGGCGCAGCCGGTGGCGAGCGCCAGCGGCAGCGCCGCGGTCAGGGCGATGACGCGGAGGGAGGGGGAGGTCAGGCGGCGCACGGGTTTCTCCTGGAGCTAGAGGTGGACGGGCGTCACCGTAGCGCAAACGATAATCGTTCCCAGATAGGGGTGGGATCGGCTGGCGGGGCCGGTCCGTGGAGGCCCCCGCGGAGCGCACGCCGTCGGTCCCGCGTGGTACCCATGACGGGTGCTGGTGTGGAGGCTCGTGACGCGGGTGGTGGGTGCGGTCGTCCTGGCCGCCGTGCTGCTCGTCGTCTCCACCGCGCTCGGCATCTGGTGGACCGCGCGGCAGGACTCCCGGCCCCAGTCCGACGCGATCGTGGTCCTGGGGTCGGCGCAGTACAACGGCGTCCCGTCCTCGATCTTCGAGGCCCGGCTGGAGCACGCCCGCGACCTGTTCGAGGAGGGCGTCGCCCCGGTGGTCGTCACCGTCGGCGGCAAGGCCGACGGCGACCAGTTCGCCGAGGCCGAGGCCGGGCGCGACTACCTGGCGCAGACCGGCGTGCCCGCGGAGGCCCTGCTCGCGGTGCCCGAGGGCGTCGATACCCTGGAGAGCATGCGGGCCGTGGGCGCGGCCTTCGCCGACCGCGGCTGGGAGCGCGCGGTGCTCGTCACCGACCCGTGGCACGCCATGCGGGCCGAGCGGATGGCCGAGGACGCCGGCATGCAGGCCGAGAGCTCGCCGACCCGGCAGGGCCCGGCCGTGCAGACCCGCGACACCCAGTTCCGCTACATCCTGCGGGAGACTGCTGCCTACCTGCTCTACCGCGTCACCGGCGAGAGCGTCGCCGGGGCACCCGGCATCGGCTGAGGAAGGACACAGTGCTCGAACTGGGCAAGGCCGGCTCGGCGGGCGTGGAGAAGCGCGTCCTGCCCGTCCTCCGGAACGGCGTCGTCGTGGCCACCCTGCGCGCGCCCGGCTGGAAGGAGGCGGCCACGGCCGTCGTCGGCGACCGCGAGTGGGTGCTCGCCAAGCAGAAGCGCAGGCTCACCGGCCGGTGGGCGAGCGAGCCGGAGGACGCCGTCCGGATCAGCGCGGAGCAGACGTCGTTCTGGAGGGGCACCTGGCAGGTCGACCTGGAGGGGCTCCCGGTGCGGGCCGAGGTCGTGTCCCGCTGGAAGGGTGGCCACCGCTACCTGGCCGGGGACCGGGTGGTCGCCGAGACCGGGACCACGGGTGGCTGGTCGCCGCGGCCGACACTGACCGCAGACGACACGCTGCCGCTGGACCACCAGGTCTTCCTGCTGTGGCTGGCGCTGGTGATGAGCCGCCGCGACCAGGCCGCGGCCACCGCCGCGATCGCCGGTGGCGCCGCGGCGGCGGGAGGCAGCTGATGGCCGGGCGAGGGCGGATCCGGGCCGCCGACATCGCGCTGGTCCGCGAGCGCAGCAAGATCGACGACATCATCGGCGAGCACCTGCAGCTCAAGCGCGCCGGTGGCGGCAGCCTCAAGGGGCTGTGCCCGTTCCACGACGAGAAGTCGCCCTCGTTCCAGGTGACGCCCTCCCGCGGGCTGTACCACTGCTTCGGCTGCGGGGTCGGCGGCGACGTCATCCGCTTCGTGCAGGACATCGACCACCTGTCCTTCACCGAGGCGGTCGAGCTGCTGGCCAACCGCGCCAACATCGAGCTGAAGTACGAGGACGACGGCGGGCGACCCACCGCCGGCCCCGACCGCGCCTCGGTGGGCCAGCGCGCGCGGCTGGTCGCCGCCAACACCGCGGCCGCCGCGTTCTACGCCGAGCAGCTCACCACGCCCGAGGCGGCCCCGGCCCGGCAGTTCCTCGCCGACCGCGCGTTCGACCGCCAGGCCGCGCTGGACTTCGGCTGCGGGTACGCGCCCGGCGGCTGGGACGCGCTGACCCGGCACCTGCGGGCCAAGGGCTTCACCCAGGCGGAGCTGGTCACCGGCGGGCTGGCGAAGGAGTCCTCCCGCGGCACGCTCATCGACCCGTTCCACCGGCGGCTGGTGTGGCCGATCCGCGACATCACCGGCGACGTCATCGGCTTCGGCGCCCGCAAGCTCATGGACGACGACCCGGGCCCGAAGTACCTCAACACCCCCGAGACGCCGCTCTACAAGAAGAGCTCGGTGCTGTACGGCATCGACCGGGCCAAGCGCGACATCGCCAAGCGGCACCAGGCCGTCGTCGTCGAGGGCTACACCGACGTGATGGCCTGCCACCTCGCCGGCGTCACGACGGCGGTCGCCTCCTGCGGCACCGCCTTCGGCGCCGAGCACATCGGGGTGCTGCGCCGGCTGCTGATGGACCAGGACGAGTTCCGCGGCGAGGTCGTCTACACCTTCGACGGCGACGCGGCGGGCCAGGCGGCGGCGATGAAGACCTTCGCCGAGGACCAGCGCTTCGTGGGGCAGACGTTCGTCGCGGTCGAGCAGGAGGGACGCGATCCCTGCGAGCTGCGCCAGGAGCAGGGCGACGCCGCCGTCCGCGACCTCGTCGCCCGGCGCACCCCGCTGATCGCGTTCGTGCTGAGGACGACGCTGGCCGGCTACGACCTGGACACCGTCGAGGGCAGGGTAGCCGCGCTGGAGAAGACCGCGCCGCTGGTCGCGCAGATCAAGGACCACGCCCTGCGCCCGGCCTACGCCCGCGAGCTGGCCGGGATGATCGGCAACGTCGACGAGTCCGAGGTGCTCGAGCGCATGCGCCGGGTGTCCGGCGACGGGGGAGGGGTGCCGTCCCGCGGGCGGCCGCGCGCACCGAGGCGGACGCCGGACGACGCCGCGGTCGCCGTCGAGCGGGAGGCGGTCAAGGCCGCGCTCCAGGTGCCCGAGTACGCCGGGCCGGCCTTCGACGCCGTGCCGCCCGCCGCCTTCACCGACCCCGACTACGCCGCCGTCGCCGCGGCCGTGGCGGCTGCCGGCGGCGCGGCGAGCACGGCCGTCACCGGTCCGGCGTGGCTGGACGAGGTGGCGCAGCACTGCGAGCGGGAGAGCGCCCGGGCGCTGCTCACCGCGCTGGCGGTCGAGCCGCTGCGCTCGGTCGGCGAGGCCGACGCCGGGTACGTGAACGCCGTCGTCGCGCGCCTGCAGGAGATGGCGACGGTGCGCGAGATCGCCGGGCTCAAGGGGCGGCTGCAGCGGATGAACCCGGTCGAGGCCGGCGACGAGTACATGAAGGCCTTCAAGCAGCTGATGGACCTGGAGCAGCTGGCGATCTCCCTGCGCAAGCGCGCGGTCGGCGGGCTCGGGTGAGCCTGCTCGACGCGGTGCGGCGCCGGTTCGCCCGGCCGCCCGAGGAGGTGCGCGCCGCGCTGGCCGACCCGGACGAGCGGGTGCTCGCCTGGGGCGTGCTGGCCCGCGACGGCGGCTGGCTGGTCGCCACCTCGCGCGGGCTGCGCGTCGTCGGTGGCGCCGGGGGCATGGTGCCGTGGCACCTGGTCGGCTCCGCGCGCTGGGCGGGGACGAACGACGGCGGCGGCAGCTTCGCGGTCACGGCGCTGACGGAGGTCGAGCCGGGCGTCCAGGCCCGGGAGCCGGTGGTCCGGCACGTGCTCGCCGATGCCGGCGACCTGCCGGCGGTGGTGCGCAAGCGGGTGGACCAGACCGTGGTGACCAGCCGCCGGACCCCGCTGCCGGACCGGGGCGGGGTGCTGCTGGTCGCCCGCCGGGTGCCCGGCCAGGCCGAGCGGGAGTGGACCGTCGTGTTCGACGACGACGCCGACCGGCACGACCCGGTGGCGCGGGAGGCGGCCCGGCAGAAGCTCGCCGAGGCGCTCGCCGCCGAGCAGCCGGACTAGGACCGCGTCAGCGCGGCGGCTCGCCGCCCATGCGGGCCTTGAGCGCGGAGACGGCGTCGTCGGCGCGGGCCTGGGCCATGCCGGCCAGGCTCTGCAGGCGCGGGTCGTCCTTGGCCTGCTCCCAGCCGCGGCGGATCTGCTCGTAGCGCTCGCGTCCGGCCCGCGCACCGAGCACGTAGCCAGCACCGAAACCGGCGAGGAACGAAAGCTTGGCCACGGTGGACCTCCTGGGTGGACGCGAGGTGAACGACGATCACGCTACCTGTGGCCGGGATCGCCCCGCCGTCGGTGAGCCGTTCGCAGGGCCTCCGAGGCCGTGCGGTACTCTCGTCGGGCCAGCGGGTTCGCCCCGCTGATCCCCCGTAGCTCAATTGGCAGAGCATGCGACTGTTAATCGCAGGGTTACTGGTTCAAGTCCAGTCGGGGGAGCAGAGCGAGGCCCTGACCAGCGAAGACGCCGGTCGGGGCCTTTTCTCTTCCGAGGTGAAGGCGGAGCTGGCACTCTTTAGGCACTCATTACCGAGCGCCGGAGGTGCCCCGATGGGCCGTCCACCGCTGCCGCTGGGCACCAGCGGCAAGGTCTTGTTCGCGACCATGCCCAACGGCATGGTCAAGGCCCGGGTCAAGTTCCGCGACCACGACGGCCAGGTCCGGCTGGTGTCCAAGACCGCGGCGAGCCGGGCCGCAGCCGAGCGGGCGCTGAAGGTGGAGCTGACCGTCCGCCGTTCTCCGGGTGGGACGGGTGCGCTGACCGCAGCCTCCCGGATGGCGACGCTGGCCGACGCCTGGCTGGCTGCTGAGCACGGCTGGTCGACCGGCACCGAGCGCACCTACCGCTCGACGGTGCGCACCCAGGTGATCCCGGCGTTCGGGCAGCTGTGCCTGCGGGAGATCACCCCGGGCACCGTGAACCGGGCGCTGACCACGATCGCCCAGCGCAGTGGCCCGGGAGCGGCGAAGACGGCTCGGGCGTGCCTGTCGGGGATGTTCGCGCTGGCGATCGCGGACGGCGCGGTGACGTCCAATCCGGTGCGTGACGCCGGCGCCCGGCTGAACACGACCGCGAAGAAGGCGCCGCGGGCGCTGTCGGTGGAGGACACCGGGCGGCTGGTCGAGCTGTTCCACTCCAGCCCGCGTGCAGCCGAGCTGGACGTCCCAGACCTGGTCGACTGGATGCTCGCCACCGGTGCCCGGATCGGCGAGGCCCTGGCGCTGCGGACGGGCAAGGCGGACGGCCGGCCGCTGCTCGACCTGAACGCCGGCACGTGGGAGGTCAACGCCACCGCGGTGCGGGTGCCGAAGCAGGGGATGGTCGTGCAGCCGCGGACGAAGACCGCTGCCGGCTGGCGGATCGTCGCGGTGCCGCAGTTCGCGGTCGAAATGGTGCGCCGGCGGCTGGCCTCGCCGCTGCGGCCGGACACCGCGCTGGTGTTTCCGACGCCCGTGTCGGGCACGCTGCGGGACCCGACGAACGTCTCCACCGATCTACGCCAGCTGTTGGACGGCTTCGAGTGCGAAGCGTGCGCTGAGGTCGGCGTGCGCCCGGTGCCCGGCGGCCGACAGGTCCGGTGCACGGAGGGGCCGTGGTCGTGGGTCACCTCGCACACCTTCCGGAAGACCGTCGCCACCCGACTCGACGAAGCCGGCTTCACCCCGCGCCAGGTGGCCGACCAGCTCGGTCACGCCAACCCCTCGATGACGCTGGACGTCTACTTCGGCCGCCAGGTGGTCAGCGCCGAAGCCGCTCGCGTCCTGGGGCGGTGAGCAACGGGGGCGCCTTCGCGGATCTTTGGCACGACGGCAGGACGGCGGTCACGCTCACTGCTCAGACCGCTCGTTCCGCGCGCCCCGCCTCTGACTGTTCGAGCAGCCAGGCGGTCACGTCGGCGCGGCGGTAGACGACCCGACGCCCCAGTCGGAAGCTGTGCGGGCCGGTGCCGAGGTGCCGCCAGTACCTCAAGGTGGACACCGGTGAGCGCATGATCTGGGCGACCTCGGCGGTGGTCAGCAGGTCATCGGGGCTGTCCATGGACGAACCTCTCTGGTCGTTCCTCACGCATGCCGGTCAGGCTTGGCACTGCAAGGTAGGACCAGATGTAGACATCCTGGCGGCTCAGCGAGGGGCGTCGTCCGGCATACCGCCCGGTGGGTTGCAACAACCGCCGTTCTGGAGAAGTGGTGTCGCCTGCCTTCGTTGGCGACAAGCCGTCCTAGTGCTGTCCGGAATCGTGTCTCGAAACCGAGAGCCGTCGTTGTCTCAGCTGTGCCGGGCGCCCGGTGGCTCCCTAGGTCGAGACCATCACCTTGGTCTTCCCGACCTGCGCGCGTCACAAGCTCCCACCGCCGGCGGGTTACCGCATTCCAACCCGGACTGAGATCGTTCGCCGCTCGCGTCAGTAGGGCGACTCTCGCCTTGTCGCCGGGGACTTCGACCGCCGACCACAGTCCACGGCGGTGCTGCCGCGCAACACGCCTGCTATCGAACGTCCCCGAGTCGCACGCTCGCCTGTGTCAATGTGCTGCCTACTTGATACAGACGAACTGAGGACGGCATGTACATCTCTCCGCTGCTCGTGCTCCTGCTCCTGGTCGGCTTGGTCGCCGGCGGTGCGGCGCTGCTCATGCGCCAGTTCGCCCATGGTGAAGAAAACACGGTTCGCCGAGCGCAACGGCACGCCCAGCGAACTTCGGCGACCGCAGTAGTAGTAAGCCTCCTCGCCGCGGTGGCCGCTGCCGTCGCCGTGCTGCTGCCGGCGCCGCTGGCTCCGGCGGCTGGGCGGCCCGGGGTGGCCGCGATGATGCTGCCGCTGGCCTTCGGGGTCGCGCACACCGGTGTCATCCTGGTCGGGGAGCTGACCTGGCCCCGGCCTGGCGGGATGGTCCGGCGGGCGCGGCTGGCGCATCGAGGCCTGCTGCAGGCCCTCCCGGCCTGGTTGCTGCGAACGGCCATCGGCACGCTGGTCACCGGGATCGGGGTGATCGCGGTGGGAGCGGTGACCGACAACCGCTACGACGCCAACCGCAGCATCACCGTCTACGCCGGCAGCGGCCTGGTCGAGGGGGCGGCGTCTCCCTACGTGGGCTCGTTCTACGGCATGCCGGCGCTGGTGGGCCTGGGATGCCTGCTCGCGCTGAGCACGGCAGCACTGTGGGTCGTCGCCAACCGCCCCGCAATTGTCACCGATGACCTCGACGTCGAAGACGCCCTCCGGCGGGCATCGGCCCAGCGGGTGCTCCGCGGAGCGACCACCGCAGCGATGATCCTGGTCGCTGGCCTCGTGACCGTCAGCGGGCTGGCGGTCCGCAGCGCTGCGATCACGGCAGCCCAGGCAGCCCGCCTCGAGGACCTGCCCGTCGGCGCGGCCGCTTCGGTCCTGCCGTGGGTCGGCGGCGTGTTGGCCTTCAGCGGCCTGCTCGGCGGTGTTGCCGGCGTCGGCGTCTTCTTCATCCGGACCCGCGTCCCCGTTCCCGCCGACGAACTCGTCGACGCGAAGCGCTGACAACCCGTGGACGTCACCGTCGACCTTGCTAGCCCCACCCCTCCCTATGAGCAGATCCGCGCCCAGATCGCAGCCGCCATCGACAGTGGGCAGCTCGAGGAAGGCGCCCGGCTGCCCAGCATGAGAGCTTTGGCCGCTGACCTCGGCGTTGCCATCGGCACCGTGGCCCGGGCCTACCGCGAACTCGAAGCAGCTGGCCTGGTCGCCAGCCGACGGCGACTCGGCACCGTCGTGGCCGCCCCCTCCGTACCGGCAGCCGATGCTGGCGACGTGCGGCAGGCGGCCGCTGAACTGGCCAGTCGAGCCCACCGAGCCGGAATGAGCGAGGAGACCGCCCTGTCACTGCTGCGCGCAGCACTGGTCGCACTCCGCGCCTGACCGTGGGACCTCCGGGCGACCGGGAGTGGTCGTGGGTTGACCGAGCCCGTGGCCGCGGTCGTCAGGGCAAAGAACACCCGGCCCCAGAGGGGTCGGGCGGTAGGGACACCGAGCTTGACCCTATCGACGAGGATCCGGCCGAGGACTGAGCCGACGGCGGGGCCGCCCACCGGCGGCCCCGCCCCAGCCGTCCCGGCACCCGGCCAGCAGCAGCACCGGCCGGGTGCTGGGGCTCGCGCGGGGGTCGCGCGTGCGTCCCGCCGCTGGCGCGTCGGGACATCCGTCAGCAAGCTGCCGGCGGGCCTAACGGACCGACGCGCTCACCGGCCCCGCCACCGCCAAACAGTCCAGGTGCCGGCCGCGACTGTCGTGACACTGGGCTCAGTGTCAGGCCGCGCGCAGGCGCTGGCCGTTGAAGCGCCCTTGCTGATAGAGCAGGACGAAGTGCAGACGGCCGTTGTGGAAGGCCTGAGTCTGAAATGTCGTCATGCCCCGCTTGGTCTCGATGACGAGGTCATCGTTGTCTTCCAACAGGCCCGTTGGGGCAACGCGTTCAGCGGCTGCTATAGCTGGGTGCTCGGCCAGCACCAAGGGGCGGGCGGCGAGGTCGGTGATCGATCCGAACCGTTCGCTGAACCCCGGCGATTCGGCGCACTGGTCGTTCATCATTGGCAGGTAGGGGCCGCGAGGGACCCGGCGGGTGAAGCGGCCCAGGGTCAGGAGGGCAACCCGGTGCTGGCTCGTCGCCACATATCGGCGAATGGCCGCATGGGCTGAGGTCTGGAACTCGTTGCTCAGGTGAAGCGGCACGGCCAGGCCCGGGGCGTAGCTATCGGCCATCGTGGTGAAGCGGTCCAGGCCGAAGAGGAGTTCGGCTGAGAACGCGTTGGCTTCCCACTCCATGGCGTCGCGGGTCTCAGGGCTCAAGGTGTTGTCGTCATCGGCGTAATACGCCTGCTCCTGCCACGGAAGCACCTGATGACCAAGCTCGTGGCCGTGGACAAAGCGACGGCGGGGGAGAGCCAGCTCGGCGGTGTTGAGGTAGACCCGTTTCTCTCGGTATGCCAGGCCTCCCATGACCTTCTTCATGAGCCTGGCAACGCTGTCAGCCAACCCAGGCGGGACGTCGGCCCCAGCCAGGAAGAGCTCTTCGGCAGGTAGCAGGCCCGCTGCGGCTTCGACCGCGGCCAGCGGCGTGGGTGTCTGCGCCAGCGCGTCGGCAGCGTGGAGCGCCCCCCGCGCGTACCGGCGGATGTCCTCTAGGGAAGCGGCATGAAGCGGGGGCACGTGGGCTCTTACCTACCTCGGCTCGAGGGGCGCTTGGATCGGAGGAAAGCGATGTAGTCGAGGAGTTCGCCGCGCTCACCTTCAGTGAGCTCTTCCAGGGCGTGCATGGGAAAGCCGGCAAGGATGCCTCGCTGCGCCGTGTCGTCGCTGTGCGGGACCCGGTGGCCGGCTCGGACGAGCAGGTCGCCGTAGTCCAGGTCGTAGGCCTGGGCCAGGTGATACAGCATGTTGGGCGAGGGCTGGGTGACTGTGCCGCTCTCGATCTGGCTGAGGTAGCCGTTGGTCACGGCCTTGCCGGTGCGCTCTTCAACCGCACGCAAGCTCAGACCCAGTGCCGAACGAGCCGACTTCAAGTAGGCACCCAGGCTTTGCGATCCCGCGGACAGCGGGCTGTTGGGGGTGGCGGACACGCACGTCATCATGTCTCGCTTTGCTTAGTTGAGCAAGCGGCGCGCGCTGGGCCTTGCATCCCGGCGGGAGTGTGCTTAGCATCCTAAGCAGCGCTTGTAACGGCAGGCGCACTGATAGAACGGAGACACCATGGCCAAGGGCCACGCGCGGAGCGCGATCACCGGCCGGTACATCTCGCACGCGGCTGCCGCCCGGCACCCGCGGACGAGCGTCACCGAGTCCGGGAGCAACCGGGGTTCGGGCACGCACCACCGCTCGGCGATCACGGGTCACTTCATCTCGGGGGCGGCGGCCGCCCGGCACCCCAACACCAGCGTCACCGAGAAGAGCTGACCGCTCCAGCAAGCAGCAGGGCCCCCCGCAGTGCAAGTGCGGGGGGCCCTGCCTCGTTCAGCCCCGAAAAAGTCAGGGACAGCTGCGTGCGCTGTGCGGATACCGCCGGCGTAGGTCGATCGGGTTGGTCAAGCCTGGCCCGTGCCAGAGCTGCGGGTGCTCGACCGCCCCGCGCTCGATTGCCCGGTCACGGAGGTGCGGGAGTGCCGGTGAACAGCGTCCGATGTGACGAAGCGGCCAGTCATGGCGCTGCGGCCGCGCACTGCGCTCACCCGAAACGTGCCGGGGCTGACCTCGCGCACCGAAGTCTTCTTCGTTGACTTCACTGCTGCCTCCCTTTGCTCGCTGAGGTCACCGTAGCTGTTCTACTCGGCAACGGCAGGAAAGACGTGGCGGTCATCACTCGGCGAGGGTGGACAGCCGCCCTGCCCACTCCTCCGCCAGCTCAGTGAGCACCTGGTGCCAGGCATCCAGGTCCTGGTTCTCGAGGGGGGACGTCGCCGCTGAGCTCAGCACTGCCGTCGGAAGTGGAGGCCCGCCGGGCAAGTCCGCGACACACGGGGCAGCCACCACCGATTGCCATCGCCGGGTGCTCATTGCCTCGGAGAGATTGCGGGCCAGGATCTCCGACCGGCCCAGGCACTGCCCGGCGATCCAGGGGCTGTCATGGCCGACCGGAACCGTCCGCAGTTGCTCTGCGCCCCGGTAGAGGCGGTCGTGGGAGCTCCATCGCACGATGTGGCCGGCCCCATCGGCCAGCCACAAGGTCATGTTGGCGTCATCGCCCAGCACCGGGCGCAGGCGAGTGAGGTCGCGGGCCAGCTGGTCGGAGTGCTCCCGCTGCAGCTGCTCGAAGTCGCCCTGGATGCCGTCCCACAGGGCTCCGGCCCGCACCTTCGGCGCTAAGTAGTCCACATCGTTGAGGGCGCTCAGCTCGCGGATCGCCTGAGCGGCATCGCTGTAGTCCTGCACCAGGACCGCGGAGACCCCGATCGATGCCCACTGCGCCACCAGGGCGTCCTTGACCAGGTCGAACTGGTGCCGGGACAGTCCAAAGCTTTCGCGGGCCAAGAGGATGAAGCCCTTGTCGGGGCGGGTGGCGAGATTGAGCTCGTGCAGCCACTGTCGAATGTCGCTGTCCCGGTAGGAGGTGCCCGCCAGCAGCAGTGGTCCGCGGCTGAGGGCACTTTGCAACTCAGCGCGCTGCCAGGGCGAGGACTGGGCGCTCAGCTTGGTGAAGTCCGACAGGGTCAACACGATCTCGCCCGTGTCGACGGGATCTTGGCCCAGGTACCCATGAAGGTGGTGCACCTCAAAGGCATCCCGGGGTGCCCGGTCGTCTTCGGTGTCCCGGGCATGGACACCTGCATCGCTTCCGACCTCGTCCAGCGCATCCTGCAGCGCCCATTCGATCAGCAGGTCGAAGTTGAGCGTGAATAGGCCGACCTCGCCGACCAGACGCCCGGCGGCCAGGGACGCCACGGCAAGGTGCAGGGCAGCCGGCTCTGCCTCCCCCAGCGATGGGGGATAGAGAGCCTCGCGTACAAGCTCGAGCCAGTCATCAGCGGCCGCCTTGGCTGCTTCCGCGGCCAGGGATGGGTCCTGGCCCGCCAAGAAGGCCCGGGCGGTCTCCTCGTCATCGATCGTGCCGCTGAGCTGCAGCAGCTTGGTCGCCAGGCTGTTCCAGTCGGGCAGGCCGGCTGCGGCGGAAGCGCCGGCTCCCAGCAGGACGCTCACCTGCGCAGCGTCCGCGACCGGGCGTAGCCGCTCGAGCGTCACCAGATCGAGTTCGGCTGCGCTCACCGACTCATGCTGTCAGGGACCGCCTCGCCTCGCCGGGATGCCACCCGTCCCAGGGAGGAGATCCGGCGCTGGGTGGTCTGGCCGCTCCCGTGCTGCTCAGACTCAGGCCATGCCCTACCCGCCCCGTCCTCAGCTGCGGCCGCGTCCGGAGTTCGTCGGCACGCGGGACAGCGCGCACCCGCTCTTGCAGCGACAGCTGGAGAACTTCATCGTCACCGCCTATCGGGAGGGGCGGTCGCTGCGCGAGGTCGCCGAGCTGATCGACCGGTCCCAGACCGCCGTCCGGCGTGCGCTGGACAAGCACCAGGTGCCTCGCCGGCCGACGGGTGCCCCGCCGCTCGCGGACGGGTAACGGTCTCCCCGTAGGTGCAGGCCACGGCCAGCTGCGCTGGCTCCCTGGGCCACAACGATCCTGGCGCAGCCGCCCGGTGGCGCTGGGGACGTCGCGCCACTATGACCGCGGCGTAGTAACCGTCCCTGGCACTGTCACTGTTCGCCGCCGAGCGGCACGCCGCTCACCGCGGGTGCGCCCGCTGTCGGCGACGGTCAGCCGGATGAACTCGGCCAAGGCCTCGTCGAAGCGCTGGCCTGCCCGAGCGTGTAGTTGAGCTTGCTCGCGGCGTCCGGACTGCCACCAGGTCCGAGCAGGATGCTCCAGGAGACCAGCCATCGCCATGACCGCGTCATCAGCCGCCGCGGCCACCGCGGCCGGGGCAAGGCCCCCTACCGACAGCCAGGCGTCCATCACCTCGGCCATGTCGGTCAGGGCGTGATCCAGCGTCCTGACCATGGCCGGATAGGCGATCAGCCCGGTCACCGCTTTGCCGGGGGACAGGTGGCTGCGGTGGAGGGCTTGGAGAAGGCCCGCCCGAAGCTGGGCTTGGGCGAGCTTGACCTGCAGGACTTGATAGGTGCTTCGACGAGCTGCTCGACCAGGACGCCGCCCGATCTTCGTCTTCAGCCCCGACACGGCCTCGCGGGCGCCGGCCTGCAGCATGGACTGCATCACGGTGCTAACGGCCAGCTCGACGCCGATCACGAGCAGGTCCTGTGGTCGATCAACACCTGTCCATCCTCAGCGTTCTGATGTCCAAGGCTCTCCGGCGGCGACGGCGTAGGTGGTGGCTCGAAGCAGTCGACCTGCTCCGCAGCTGAACGACCCAGCAGGCGTCGTAGTAGAGAAGCACCCCACGGACATGACCTGGTCGGCGGGAGCGGCTCTAGGGCGTGAGGTGTGTCCGTGCCCGATCATCCGGACACGGTTGTGTCCGAGGCCGCCGGCTGGCGGGGACCATGTAGGTGAGTCCCCGCCAGCCGGCTCCAGCTCACGGGTGCGCTACTCGGAACGTTCCAGCAGCAAGGCCGCTGCCAGGACGCCGAGTAGGGACGGGTCCACCTGTGACACCGCCAGCCCGACGGTCAACGCCAGCAGCAGACGTGCCCGGAGATCCACCGCCCGGGGCATCCGGTGCGGGTGAAGGGGCCGGCTGGGTTGATACGGCTCTACGCTCATGAGGTCTCCATCTCGGGTGCCACCTGGGTCGAGGCGATCTGACGGCCCTCCGCTGCAACGGGGGGCCGTCGTCGTGTCCGCCTCGTCGAACTTCGGACGGGCACCACTCTGACCGCTCTCAGGCGCTTGAGCGAGTACTCTCGACGGTAGAGCGCGGTGGTCTTGTTCCCCCCGCATCGCTACGAGTCGCGGAGAGAGTCAGAGCGTCACAGGGGGAACAACACGTCCTATTAACGACGTTCAAAGTTGCATGAAGTCGACGACGCAGAAGGCCAGACTGACGGCGCGGCGCATCAACGTCCTGGACGGGATGCTGGGCCAGGGCACCGACCGCAATCTGGATGCAGACGCCCGTACGTGGCTCCGGCAACTGGCCACCGCCGGTGAGATGACCAGTGTTCGGATGCGGTCGGGCTTCGTGCGGGCCGACGATGCACTCACCGATGCGTCGGACAAGAAGCGTCCGGCTGTGCGAGATGGCTGGCCACCGGTCAGCATCCTGTCCTCGATACCCAACGGTGTCGCGCTGCGGACGGCGATCACCGCCCTGTTCCTCGCCCAGACCAAGAACAGAACGATCTTTCGGCGTGGGGCCATCCAGCTTCCACTGCGTGCCATCTCCGCCAAGGAGCCGGGCTGGACAGACGTCATGGTCGTCCCGGCCGTCTTCCGCTCCAGGCAAGCGGGATCAGGTTCGACGCAGCACACCCTCACGGACAACCGAGTCCGTCAGGTCCGGGACGCCCTCGACCGTCTGGACATCGAACCGAAGGTCCGACGCCGAACCAAGACCCCGATGGCAAGAGTGGGGCTGTTCGCATCTCCATCGCAGGCTGGAACGGCCCGACGTTCGCCCACTCCTGTCACGCTGTACGCAGAGACCGGCCTCCGGGTGGGGGAGCCGATCGACTGGGTGCTGCCTCAGCGTGACTACTTCGAGGTCCCGATCTCGTTCTGGACCAACGGCTGGGTGCATGCATTGACGCCTTCCGAGATCGCCAACTTCTTCATGTACCTGCACCTGGACACCACCGAGCCCTTGAGCACGGACGCTGCTGGGCACGCTGTCAACGGGTACACCCGCGGCGCCCTCTACGGCCTGACCCCCGACGCGTGGGACACCCATCAGACACTCTCGCGTTTCGGCCTCCTCGACGTCACGCCCGACCCCGAACGCAGGGACGACGGTCAGATCCCCGGCGGTGCCACGCAGCACGGGCACCTGCACCGCATCCGGGCCACTCTCGCCGGCCTCGAACAACCAGCCGTCGAAACCGTCCTCACCGCCCTACGGGCGATGGAAGACGAATGATCAAGCGCGGGTCCAGGCACACCCCTTGGGCGACTGCTCCCGCCCGCATGCCGATCGACTTCGACAGCCCGATGCTGGACCGATGACATCGAGTGGGGACCATGGCGGTGCTGCAGAGACTGCCGTCCGAGACGTCGCCGCCGCGCTGGGCCTACCTGACTTCGTCTACATCGTCCCTCGGGTCCGCAAGGGCAAGGCCGACCGCGAGGTGGGCGATGCCCTACTCATCGCCAACGGCGCTGGCGCCGTCGTCCAGGTCAAGGCCCGGCGCCCTGACGCCATGGACGACGGAAGCGGATGGTTGACCAAGCACGGGAGGAAGGCGAGCCGTCAGGCCGAGGGCAGCCGGCGGACGATCGAGGAGCAACAGCGCTCAGGCAAGCCCCTGACCGCCTTCCCCGTGCGTGTCACCAACCTCGATGAGGCGGAACGCCAGCAAGCGGGCCTCCTTCTCGACCACGACGTAAGCAGCTGGCCCACCATCATTGTGGTCGATCATCCCGGTGTGACTGGGCAGCCGGTCCCTGATCCGAGTGCCTTCTGGATCACGCTGGATGACTGGCACCAGCTGATGCGCGGCCTCCGCAGCGTGACCGCTCTCCTGAAGTACGTCCGGCGAGTGCTCGCGGCTGAGCCGCCCCTCCACGTCCCCTTGGGGCAGGAGCAGCAACGCTTCCTCGCGGTGATCGAGGCCGATGCCCGAGCTGGCGGTACGGCTGGCTGGTTGACCAGCGAGGTCTACACGGACCCGGTAGGGGCCCAGCTGTACCGAGAACTCGTGGAGCGTGTCTGGCCCAACGACCAGTCCCTGCCGGCGGTAACGCTCTCGAACTACCGCCGAGTCGTGGACTTCCTCGACGCCACGCCCCCCGGCGCCATGCCGCGCCTGGGGCGATGGCTGCTCGCCAAGCGAGCTCAGCAAGCTGAACACAACGGACACGCGAGCGGCCTCGTCATCCTGGACCAGGCGTGGGTGCTCATCTTCGCTGCAGCCACCTGGACCGAACCATCGGACGAAAGCATCTTCGACGCTGTCCTGGCAGCTCTGGCGATCGTGCGTTCGGCCGAAATCTCGACGTTCCAGGGCTACCCCGTCTCGGCCCTCGCCGTCGGACATCTCGTCGCCGAAAACCAGCACATCGATTACCGCTACGTCCTGCCGGAGGGACCTGTGGAGCCCACGCAGCGCGAGCGGTCGCTGGTGCTGCACAACTTCGGCCTCTTCGATGGGACCCAGCGCACGGTGGTGCCCTTGATCGCTGGTCCTCAGGAGCGGTGCCCGTGTGGAAGTGGACTGCTCTTCAGGGAGTGCGAGCAGAGCGTGCCCTCCTGGTGATCTTGATGTAGCGAGTACTGGACGCGGCTCCCGTCAGAGCCACCTGACTCGAGGGCTGGCTCGCCCATCACGGACACGGGCGATTCAGGAGGGGTCCAAGCGCCCGCCGTCTCTACCTACTGACGGCGGAGTGCTTGGGCGAGGGAGTAGGCGGGGGAGCGGTCGAGGTTGTGCCGGGTCCGGTCGTAGCGGCGGGTGGTGCGGGGGTCGCGGTGCCCCAGGGCATCCTGGACGTCCTGCAGTGGGATGCCGATGGCGAGGGCTTCGGTGGCGAATCCGTGGCGCAGGCTGTGCGGCTTGATGAGGTCGGCGGAGGCGATGCCGGCGGTCTTCGCGAGGCGTTTGATCAGGTCGTAGGCGGTCTTGTAGGCCAGCGGCCCACCGGTGCGGGACAGGAACATCGGCCCGCTGGTGCGCTCACCGATCAGGTCGTCGAGTGCCCGGACGGTGGCCGGGGAGAGGGCGACGGAGGCGCGCTTGCCGCCCTTGCGGCGGATGCGCAGCACGCGGTGTCCGCGGTCGTGGCGGTAGTCGGTGAGATCAGCACCCAGGGCTTCGGAGATCCGGCAGCCGGTGAACACGAGCACGGAGATCAGTGTGGCCGCACGGGGGGAGTGGGCGTCGGCGGCATCGAGCAGGGCCACGAGCTCGGCGGCGGTGAGCCCGGCGGTCGAGGACTCATCCGACACCGCCGGCCGCTCGACCTGGTCCAGAGGGGACCGCTCGAGGACGCCGAGGTCCTGGGCGTAGGCGTAGAACTTCGACAGCGCCGACAGCCGGCGGGCGATGCTGGCCGGCGACAGCGGCCGGCCCGTGCGGGCGCTGGGAGTGCGGGCGAGGTGGTCGACCCAGGCTCCGACGTGCGGGCGGGTGGCCAGCAGCGGGTGCACCCGGTACTCCGTCGGTGCGTCGACCAGGCACCAGGCGCGCCAGGCGGTGAGGTCGGCGGCGTAGGCGGTCTTGGTGTGGGCCCGCTTGCGCCCGGTGAGGAAGGCGACCACCAGCCGGTCGAAGGGGTCCAGCGCGGTGCCGGGCACCCGGGCTAGGGCCATGACGTTGCTGTGTGGGAGCTGCTCAAGGACGGCGACTACGGCGGGCACGGCGTCGTCGGCAGGCTGGATGACGGTCACTGCTCACCCTCGTGCTCGCGCTGCCACCGGACCTGTGCCTGCTCCACTTCCGCGTCCAGTTCGGCAAGGTGGCGCATGGACTCCTTCTCCGCTTCGGCGGCGTCTCGGTCCAACTGGGGGCCGTCAAAGACGGCCACCCGCTGGACTCGGCGCGGGCCGGCGAGGCTCTGCAGCGCCGTCCGGATGGCCTCGAGCTCCTTGGTGGCGTGGTGCACGGTCTTCTCCGTGGTCCACATGCGGTGCCGGAAGACGCCCCAGTCCAGCACCGACGGGGTGGTGTGGGAGACGTCGAGGGAGTCGCGATAGGTGACGGTGACGTCGTAGCGGTCGGGGAGGTCGTAGATGTCCCTGGCGCGCTCGGTGCCGACGTCCCAGAAGGTGCGCCACTCCTGCCCGGGCGCCATGAACGGGATGGTCTCGGGGAGTTGGACTTCCTGGGCGCCACCGTGCTGGTCGGTGCGCACGAGGGGTGGGGAGCAGGAGATGGTCACGTCGCGTGCCCCGGTGGTCCCCAGGTTCTGGATCACTACCTCGCTCACGTGCGGGCTCACCCGGTTGGTGACCGCGGAGACCACCACGTAGGGCTGAGCCTGCTCGCGGCGCAGCGTGCGCGCCTCTTCCAGCTGCTCCCCGGCCACGTCCAGCTGCTTACGCAGCCCGTCCACCTGCCCCTTGGCGTAGCGCGCGGCGACGATCGCCACCACCACGGTGGCCAGCGCGGCGAACGCGGCGACGCCGGCGCCGACCGCCGAGACCACGTCGGTCCACGCCGTCGGGTCCCCGGCCGGCTCGGCGGCCGCGTTGGTGCTCGCTGTCCCCATGCCTCCGGACGCTAGAGGAGGGGTCCGACAGGAATCCGCCAATAACGTCCAATATCTGCCGGTTGGTGGAGGCGCAGGGAACGACGTTATCGGGAGGCTGACCCCCTGGGACAGAGCGGGGCCGTCCCATGGACTCCAGCCACGCCGGCGGGCCGCCGATGCTCGACGGGTGAGGACATCGACACTGCTTGCGGGCTTGGTTGGCGTGGCGATCGGGGTGGCCGTTGGTCGGTCCCCGGAGCCCGTCCCCAAGCCACCCGTCCCCAAGCCACCCATCGTCATGCCACCGGTCGCGTCGCCACCGGTCCCCTCACGCACGTGGGCGCAGCGTCACGGCCGGGTCCTGCGGCTGGTGATTCTTGCGGTTGCGTTCGCGGTCGTCCTCGCTGTCCCGCTGGTCGGGTTGTCGGTCGTGGGTCTCCGGCGGGCCGACGTGATCCTCGGATCGTTCTTCCTGGCCCCCACCGCATTCGTGACGGTATTGCTGACTGCGGCCGGGCCGAACTCGAACCGATTTCGCAAGGTGTGTCGCCGGGTCTCATTAGTCTTCTGTGCGGCTTTCTGCGTGGGGGCCTACGTCATGGCCCCTGGCGTGGCGACTGCCGTCACGGTCGTGGCGTTCGCCGCCGCCGCTGCCCTCACGGTGGCCGTCGACGCGACCGTGCCCTAACGCCCGTCCCTCAAGAGCAGACGGGCCCGGGCCCGGCAGCGGCTCCGGCAGCTGATGGAGGCAGACGGTGCCCACACCGAGCAACGGGACGCCGTTCAACTGACAGCGTCTGGATGAGTCGTCGGTCCCCCCGGGATGCGGGTACCGCCGCTCTCGGTGGACGAGCACTTCCCAGCGGGCCGTCGCATCGGCCTGGCGTCGGTGCGACGGCCCGCTGATGAGCTCAACGGATGGGGGAGCTGAAGGACGAGCTGGGGTGCGGCTGGAAGACCGCGAGGGGAGGTTCACCTCCCGCGGTGGTCTGCGAGCCGGCCGGGACGTACCAAAAGCCGTCTCCGCTGGCGTTGCTGACGATGCGGCAGCCGTCGAGGAGAACGTGATCGCGCACCAGATGCTCGACCTCCTCGAAGAGGCCGGGCACGCACTGCAGCCGGACTGGGTAGGACTCGGCTGCAGGAGTGGTTGAGCTGGGCGAAGTCTCGGGAAGAGTCATCATGTCCGCGATGGTGGACCCGATGGATCGCTAGTGTCGCCTCCTTGGGAGGGGGCAGGCGGCCCCTCTCTATCTGAGGGCGCTCAGTGTGCCGCTCGCGGCCGCCCCGTGCGTCTGTAGCGAGGCCGTTGGTGCGGGCTCTTGTTCGGGTGTCATGGCAGGCGAGCTCGGTTGAACTGCTGCTGCAGCTGACAAGCCGGTCAGCGTGACCGCCAAGCCAATTGGCCAGGGTGACCCGTCAACATGCGCGGCGTCCGTTCAGCGGTAGTCCCATCAGCCAAGGCTCATGGACGCCGCCGGGGAAGTCGAGGAAAGCGAACCCATTGCGCCCGAAGAACCGGACCCGCTCCTCGCGTCCTTCCTCATCTTCGTCGGGCCACGCCACGACCACGGGAGACCCTGCTGATCTCGCCTGGGCGACGAATGCGCGAAGGAGCGCAGCGCCGATGCCATGTGAACGCAGTGCTGGTTCCACGAACATGGCGGTGACGTAGGACCCCTCATCGTCGTCGGTGAGGTGTCGGTAACGCTCGAGCAGGGACCAGTTGCCGAAGTCGTGGGTTCCCGTCAGCACGCCGACTGGTTGATCTGCAAGCCGAGCGACCCAGTGGACCATCCGGTCCGAACGGACGAAGGCGCGCGTGTCTGTCTTCCACCGGGTGAGCAAATCGAGAACGACGGCGGTGTCGTCGGTCTGCTCGACCTTCACGACGGGCATGAGCAGAAGCTTGTCATCCCCGCCAAACCGGTGGCAGCTAGCGGTAGTGACTGTCCCGCAATGGACTCAGCGTGAGCATGCAGCGCCCAGAGATGCACGGCGCATCGAGGCGGTGCGGGGAAGAGCGGCGCTGCGCACTGAGGACAGCGACTCATGCCGGAGCCCCTGGCTCGTTCAGAGGTGCCCCAGCCTGCAGAGCCACGACATGCTCATCGACCAGGCAGCCACACGGCTGAGCGAGCGGAACAACGACAGGACGCCGCACGCCACGGACGACGGCGTACTGCTCCTCCAGCCCTGTGGTCGGGCGGGTGAGCCGCATCCATCCCGCCCAGGCGGTAGATGATGGCTGTATCCGAGCATGCCTCTTGTCCCGCAGCGCCGGTGGCCCCACGCGTGTCCAAGGACGTCGGTGCGGGCTCTTGTACGGGATGTTATGGCAGGTGGGCTCGGTCGAACTCCTGCTGCAGGCGTGGCCTGCGGCGGTGGTTGAGGCGGAGCTCGGCGATGAGCCGGTCGACGTGGTCGATGTGTTCCTGGTCGCCGGTGCCGGCGGCGAGGGTGCGCATCCCGGCCAGGCGCCGGGCGGCGTCGCGGTAGTGCCCGGCGTCGGCGTGGGTGAGGTCGCGCTCGACGATCCGGGCGTGGACAGGGAGTGTGGCCGGTGGGTCGATGGCCTCGTATGCGGTGGCCAGCGTTCCCCAGGTGTGGGTGTCGTCGGGGTCCAGGTCGAGGTCGTGGGCGAGCTGCCAGGCGCGTCGCGGGTTGCGCAGGGTGCCCAGCGCGAAGCTCACGGCGTTCTGCGGTTGCTGCGCGAGCCGGTTGATGACGTCCTCCTCGATGTCGCCCCAGGCCCGGCCGGCGGCGGTGGCGGCGTCGTGCAGTCGGGCTGCGGTGGAGTCGGTCGGCCATCGGTCGAACACCGAGCGACGGGCGGCGAGGATGTCGTCCGCGTCGTACCGGGGCTGCCGGTCGAGCAGGGACACCCACAGGTCGGCGCACTCCTGAGCCTGGTGGAAGGGGTCGATCCCGGCGCCCTGCCGGGCCCAGTTGGTTGCGAGGTCGACCCGGTCGATCTCGACGAGGGCGACCGCGGTGTCGTGAAACCAGCGGGCGATGCGCCGGTCGCGTGCGTGGGTGCGGATGACGGCGTCGGCGTCCCGGTCGAGGACGGCGAGCCGTTGCTCATTCCAGCTCAGCACCCAGTGCTCGTGCCGGTGGTTCGACGCGAAGCGGTCGGCCGGCGGGTCCCCGACCCGCTCCTGAATCTCGCCCAGGCGGTGGCGGTAGGCGGTGATGCCGTCGGCCCCGAGGGCCGGGGCGTAGGCAACGGGGTCGAGCTCGAAGTAGTCGACGTCGCCGTCGAACTGGAACGCGATCATCCAGTCCACCAGCCGGCCGGGCGGAGGCGACGCGGCGGCCGCTGTCCTCGGGTGCAGGGCGAGCAGCCGGCGGCATGCGTCACCGATGATCCCGCTGGAGTCGTCGGCTCGTGCGATCACCTTGATGGCGCTGGTCAGCGCCTTGTGGGTCACCGCGTGCACCTCGACCGGTTCTTCGGTCGGCATGGCTTGCTCGAGCAGGTCAACTGCTTCGTGCATCACCATGCCGTGCTGGTTCGCCGAACTCCATCGGTGCAGGTCGGCACGAGTTCGGATCAGGGGCAGCACCGCGGCGGCGAGAGATCCCACCGGCTCATCGTCCAGGGCTCGTGGAAACTCGCCAACCCCGCCGGCTGGGCACGGCCGGCGCCTGGAGCGCACTGACGCACCGCGCAACCCGAGATGTGGATGTGGATTTCTCGTCCACAGGACCGCCGCAGAAGCGTCCCGCCGTCATTACGTCGGTGCAGCTTTACGTTATGAGCGACCCTACGGAAACGGAACGACGGATCTGTCGCTTTCCCGGCTGCCAGCGGCCGGCGGCGGCATCGCATGCCGGGGCCGGCCGCCCGCCGGAGTACTGCGACGACAGCGCGCACAACCGGACTGCCGCCTGGCATGCACGCCGCCGGCTGCGAGCGGCGCAGTCCGGGCACGCGCCCGGGGTCGAGTCGCGGCCGGTGGACGCTGCGCGGCAGCGGGCCGGTGAGTTGCACGGTCAGGTCGCTGGCATGGTCGAGCACCTGGGTCAGCAGCTGCAGGGGCTGCTCGAGGAGCTACGAACCGTGGCCGATCCGGAAGTGGCCGAGCTGCAAATCGAGGCCGCGGCGAGTCAGGCGGCCGAGCGGGTGGCGACCGCCGAGGCGCGCGCCAGCCGGGCTGAGCAAGCGCAACGGCGCGCCGAGGCCGAGCGCGCCGAGGCCGACGCCGCCGCGGAGGAGGCCTCTGCGCTGAGCGAGCAGCTCGGTACCGGGCTCGAATCGGCTCGCCAGCGGCTGGCGGAGGTCCAAGCCGAACGAGACGGGGCGATCGCCGAGCTGGCCGACGCCCACGCGGCCGTGGAGGGGGAGCGGCAGAAGTCCGCTGCAGAGCTGGCCGATGTCGCACAGCGGCTGACCGTCACCGAGGCGCGGCTGGTCGAGGCGCACGGCGGCCGGGACGCCGCGACGCAACGAGCCGAGGCCGCCATGGTCGCGCAGTCCGAGGCAGAGGAACGCTTCCGCAACGCCGTCGAGCGGATCGATGCCGAGTCGAAACGCGCCGTCCGGGCCGAGGAGGCAGTGGAGTCGCTACGCCGGGACCTGGCGCTGGCCGAACGGCGAGCGGCGGACTTTCATGCGGAGGTGGGCGATCTGCGCGGGAAGCTGGCGACGATGACTACCGAGCGCGACGCCGCCGTTCGCGGCGCCGAACGCGAGAAGGCCCACGGTGAGCAGCGGATCGACGACCTGCGTGCCGGTCACGAGGAGGAACACCGCCGACTCCAGGCGGAGTTCAGCGGGCTGCGCGGCGAACTTAATGCCGCACGCGAGGAAGTCGCCGTGCAGCGCAGCAGAGCCGATCGGGCCGAAGCCCGACTCGACAGCACCCCCGTCGCACGTGAGACCCGGCGCTCCCAGCCGCCTGCCGGGCGTGGAAGGCGTCGAGGCGAGAGCACGACCCGGGGAATCGACGAGACCGGCGGCTGATGTCCAAGAGGCTTGACCGGGCCCACCGGACTGGCTCATGGGAGCGGCGCCCTGCCGGTGTGCCGTAGATCCTGCTTCCGAAGATCGGCCGCGGGCTTCCGATCGTGTCAGGCAGCGGCCGCGAGCAAGAAGCCCACCGTGAGAGCAGGGCCGTAGGGGATCGTGGTTCGACGGTCGCCACCACGCATCACGGTCACGACGGCTTGGGTCACGGTGATCAAGGTGAACGCGGCGAAGGCCAGCAGGAGGCCGCGATGTGTGGCATGACCGAGGCCCAGTCCGCCGAGCGTCGCCAGGCGGACGTCACCGAATCCCGCTCCGGCGAATCGCCAGCACAAGAGCAACGTCAGCCCCGACGCCATCGCGGCGACCCCGCTGAGCGCCAGTCCCGGCCAGTCGCCGTGCACGGCCAGTGCCACCGTCAGCAGAGCGCAGGTCAGGACGCCGGCCTGCCGAACGAGTGCCGTCGGGACGCGCTGGGTGACCGCGTCGCAGCACGCCGCCGCGACGAGCGCACATCCCCAAATCAGCAGGACCGGCGCGAGCTCCCAGATCCCCGTCCGCTGTGTCGTCGCCACCGCCGCCGCCCCGGCCGCGATCCCGCCGAGAACCCCCGCCAGACCCACACCCCTGCTCATGGCGTCCCGTCGTGCAAGCTGTGCGAGCCCACGGGCCAGCAGCACGGGTGTGGCTGCCGCCCCGGTGACAACGGCTGCGACCACCACGCCCAGCCACAGAGTGTCCATGCGCGCCAGGTGCCTCCTCGCCGGACCGCGACCGACTGCTCCCGCGCGCTGACACCTCGTCTGCCGAGGCGTGGGGGAGCGGGCTGCGAGTGTGCGGCGCAGAAACCTGACGGGGCCTTGCGATACACCCATCTGGGGGACGACCGGCAGAGCGATCGTGACTGTGAGTCACCCGAACGGGTGTCATGGTGCTCGACGTCACACCGTGTGAACGTGGAAGAGGAAGTCTCGATGCACGAACAGGCAGACCGTAAGCGGAGCGGAGGACGCGTGCAGGTGACGCGGACGGCGGTCACGGCAGCGGTTGCTGCCGTGCTCACGGTCTCGGGCTGCTCGTCGTCCGGCGGCGGTTCCTCGACTGCGCCGACTTCGACACCGACCTCGGGGTCGTCGTCGAGCGCCGCACCATCCACGACCGATCCGGCCGACGACGCACGAGCACAGGCCGTCGAGTTCGTCCCCACCTACATCCGGACGATCGACGACCTCTACGTGGACCCGTCGCGACCCCTCGACGACCTCTACGAGGTGGCCGTCGCGCCGGAGGCCACCAACCAGGCCACTGCCATCGGAACCTTTCGTTCGCAGGGCTACCGGCAGGTCGGGCGATCCGAGCTGGTGACGGCGACCGCCGACAGCGTCGACCTCACGACCGATCCGGCGGCCTCGCTGTCACCAAGACTCCCGACCGTCGTGGTCACCGCATGTGTCGACGTGGGTCAGGTGCAGGCGACCGACGCCTCCGGGGCCTCGGTCGTTCCCGCCGACCGCCCCAGATACCTCGTCGCACGGCTGACGGTGGTCAACCCGGACTATCCGGACGCCTCCGGATGGCGCGTCGGCGAGGCTCCGAACAGGCAGGCGCAGTCATGCGACGGGTGACGGTCGCGCTGTCCGGGGCGCTGCTCGGCCTCTGCGCCCAAGGCGTGTACTGGGGCACGGCCATGGCTGATCCGGTCGTATGCCAGCAGTACAACTCGCTCGGCATCTGCGTGGTGAAGGCCGAGTCCGCCCAGCAGCCGGGAAGTCGGCCGGTCGCAGTGGACTCCGGTAGCGGTGGTGGGAGTCAGGAGGCTCCTTGCACCCTGAACACCACCGGCGCTCCCATCCCCTGCCAGGACGGCCCGTCGTGGTGGGTCCAGAGCGTGCAGTGCTACGCGCAGCCGATGCTCGAGCCACCTCCCATGGACTCGCCGGTGTGGGGCGGTCACACCGACGGCGCCATCTACTCGTGCAGCTTCTACACCGACGGTGGGGCCTTCCCGGGCACGAATGGGTTCACGTTCTGGTCGGCCACCGCTCCGGCCGGCCCCGCAGCCGTCGACCCCGCGGCGGTCGCCGAGCAGGCGCTGCGCACCCTGACCATCCCCGGCCCGACGACCGGTCGCTATCCGGCCGGGACCCTGCGGGACGGGCGGCCCTTCACCGTTGTCAACGCCTACACGTGGTTCTGGACCGACCCCGCATCGTTCCGGGAGTTGACCGCGCGGGCGGACGCCGGCGGTGTCTGGGCCGAGGTGACGGTGACGCCGACCGCCTTGAGCTTCACACCCGGCGACGGGACTGGGGCTGTCTCGTGTCCTGGCCCCGGGGTGGCCTGGCAGCGCGGCGACGGTGTCTGGGCGCCGTCTCCGACAGGCTGCCAGTACCGGTATCCGCATTCGTCGATCCACCAGCCCAATGAGCAGGTGACGGCGACCTACGGCATCAGTTGGTCGGTCGCCTGGACGTCGTCGACAGGAGCGAGCGGCACTCTGCCGGACCTGACGACGACGTCGAACGCGACGTTCGCGGTTGCGGAGGTGCAGGCGGTGGTGACCGGATGACAGCACGAGTAGAGGCGACGACGTCGGCCGGGCGTTCCGCGGCTCCGGTACGTGAGGCGGCACCGCCACCGGTCCCCACGCTGCGGAGCGCCGCGGCGAGGCGGCGCACAAGCCAGAGGTCACTGGTCCTCAGCGTGCTCGTCGTCCTGCTCGGTGGCCTGATCGCCTTTGCCGCCGGCCGGATGCTGACCGCCGAGACCGAGGTGCTCGCGGTCGCCCGGGACGTGCAGGTGGGCTCGACGATCACCGCCGACGACCTGACGATCGCGAACGTCACCTCGGACCCCAACCTGTCACCCATCCCGGCGGCCCAGCAGTCCGAGGTCGTCGGGATGGTGGCGCAGGTCCCGCTGACCCGCGGCCAGCTGCTGACCCGTGCCCAGGTCGGCACGGGCACCGGACTCGCGGTCGGGGAGATGCTGGTCGCCCTGCCGCTGAAGGAAGGCCAGTTTCCCGCCCGAGGGGTGACGCCGGGGCAGCAGGTGCTGATCGTTCAGACCCCCGGTGCCGCGGGCTCCACCAGCGGGACCGACGGCATGGGCGGGACGTCCGATCGTCCGACCGAGGCGATCGTCGCCGAGGTGGGACCGGTGAACCCGCCACCCAGGTGACGGTCGTCGACGTGCGGGTCCGTGAGGCCGAGGGGCCGGCGGTCGCCCAGCTCGCCTCCACCGGCAGCCTGGCATTGATCCTGCTGCCGACGGGCCGGTGACCGGGTGCTGACCGTCGTGGCCTCCGGCAAGGCAGCCCCCGGCGTGTCCACGTGCGCGTGGGCGCTGGCCTTGTCCTGGCCTCGACCGCTGCTGCTCGCCGACTGTGATCACGCGGGCGGCGATCTGGCACCGGGGCTGCTGGCCGGACGGGTCAGCGCCGACCGGGGCCTGCTGTCCTGGTCGGCTGCCGCTCGTCGAGGGTTGCCGGCGACGGCGGCCGCCAGACTGTTCGCCGAGCACGCGACGCAGGTCCCCGAGCATCCGCAGGTGGCGCTGATCCCCGGCTTCACGACGGCCACGCAGGGGGCGTCGTTCACCTCCGAGACGTGGGAGCGGCTCGCGCTGGCACTGGCAGCGTCCACGACCGCCATCGGCCGGGACGTCGTGGTGGACGCCGGACGACTGGTCACCGACCGTGGATGTTGGCCGGTCCTGCGGACCGCTGACCAGGTGCTCCTGGTGGTGCGGCCCAGCGTGCGGTCGGTGCACGCGGCACAGGACGCCGTGCAGCGGGTGCGTCGGGAGCTCGGTGATCTGGCGAACGTGGCCGCGCTGGTGGTCGGGACCGGACCGTACTCGGCGAGGGAGGTGGTCACGGCGCTGCAACTGCCGCTCGCCGGCGTGCTGCCCTACGACCCCAGCGCGGCCGCTGCCCTCTCCGACGGCGCGGTCTCGAGCATGAAGACCCTGCGGCGGTCCGCGCTGATGCGCGCGGCGTCGTCCCTGGCCGGCGAGCTGGCTGACTCCGCCGAGGCATCCTCGATCGCTGAGGCGGCAGCCCGATGAGCCGCAAGGACACTCGGTCGCCATCCTCGACAGCACCGGAGCTCCCGCAGGTCCCGACGCGCCCGCTGCTGCCCGGCCTCGGAGCCGCCGTCCCAGGAGACGTGCACCGGGCCGAGGCCACACCGTCCGATGCCGCAGACCTCACCGAGGCCGAGTACCGCGTCGTGGGCGAGCTGCGCGACCGGGTGTCGACGCGGTTGACAGCGGAGGACAAGAACTACGCGGCCGGTCCGCGTCGGGAACTGACCAAGAAGCTGATCCGCGACGAATACGACCAGTGGCTGCTGCACGAGGCCAACCGCGGCCGTGCCGTTCCCGCGGTGTCCACCGAGGACAGGATCTTCGCCGCGGTGCTGGCCGAGCTCGACGGACTGGGGCGGTTGGCGCCGCTGCTGACTCGGGACGACGTGGAGGACATCCACTTCGAGGGTTGTGACCCGACCGTGCTGCGCACGGTGGACGGCCAGCTGGTGGCCGGACCGCCGATCGCCTCCACCGACGAGGAACTCGAGCAGCTGCTGCGGTCGATCGGGTCACGATCGGACGGCGGGCAGACCAGCCGGGAGTTCTCGTCGGCCAGCCCCATCCTCAACGTGCGTCTGAAGGGCGTCACCCAGCTGGGAGCTCGCCTGCAGGCCGCGATGGATGTGCTGCCCCGCCCGGCCGGAGTGATCCGGGTGCACCGCTTCTCCGACCCGAGCCTGGACGACCTGCACCGGCTGAACATGGTCGACTCACCGATCCGGGCCTTCCTGCGCGCGGTGATCGAGGCCGGCGTATCGCCGCTCGTGACCGGGGCACCGGGCGTCGGCAAGACGACCCTGCTGCGTGCGCTCGGCAACGCGATCCCGTGGAACAACGTGGTCATCACCGTGGAGGACGAGCGGGAGCTGGGCCTGCACCTGCCGCGGTGGGATCCCGACCAGCAGCGACTGATCAAGCGGCACGCCGTCTGCCGCCCCTTCGAGTCGCGGCTGCCCAACGCCGAGGGCAGGGGCGGATTCGACATGGGGGACGTCCTGCACCTGGCGCTCCGGGCTTCCCCCACCTGGGTGCTTGTCGGCGAGGTCCGCGGCGCCTACGTCACCTCCTTGCTGGAGGCCGCGACCAGCGGCATCGCCTCGGTGATGTGCACGATCCACTCGCCGTCGGCTGACGGCGTCTTCGACAAGGTGCTGATCAACGCGCTCAAGGCACACCCGACTCCGTCGCCGGAGCTGGTCCTGCGCTCGCTGGCCGCCCTCGGCCTGGTCGTGCACGTGCAGCGCGACCACGGCTACGCCCGGTTCGTGTCGGGCATCTACGAACTGGGTGCGATCGGCGACTCCGGCCGGCCCGACCTCAGGCCGATCTTCGCGCCGCGACCCGATGACGGCCGCGCTCGGGCCACCGGGCCGGGGATGCTCAGCGACTCGTTGGCCGAACGTCTGACCGCGGTCGGCTTCGACCTGAACTGGCTGCACCCGGATGCGTCCGACTGGCCCGCCGACCTCCGCCGGCAGGAGTGGGCGTCGTGACGGCCGGGATGCTGCTGCTCATCCTCGCCGGGCTGATGGTCTCCGGCGGTCTGGTCGCCGCGGTCGCAGCGGTCCGTGGGGTCGGCCTGTCCACTGGTTCGCTGTCCGTACGCCGTCCCCGCCGACGGCGGATCACGCCACTGCACTTCGGCGCAGCGGCAACCGGGGTGCTCGCGCTGCTGATCACCGGCTGGCCGGTCGCCGCGCTGGCCGCCGTCGCCGGCGTCGTGTTCATCCCCAAGGTGCTCGGCGGCGGCAAGGCCGCCAAGCGGGTGATCGCCTCTTCCGAGGCGCTGGCGGACTGGACACGGCGGCTGGCGGACCTGATCAGCTCGGGCGCTGCCGGTTCGACCCGGGATGCGCTGCGCCGCTCGCTGAGTTCGGCGCCGGAGGCGATCGCGCCGGCGGTCACCAACCTGGTGACCCGGATGGGGCCGCAGGGCGTGGAGCCCGCGCTGCGGCAGTTCGCCCGCGAGGTCGACGACCCGGCCGCCGACAAGATCGCCATGGTGCTCATCTTGCGGGAGCGGAACGGCGGGCCAGGGCTGGCCGAGGTGCTCACCGCGCTGGCCGCGGACCTCGACGACCGCTCGCGGATGGTTCGCGAGGTGGAGGCCGAGCGCGCCAAGCCACGGGCGAACATGCGCACCATCGTGGTGGTCACCCTGGTCCTGGTCGTCGCGATGACGCTGTTCGCCCACACCTTCCTGTCGGGCTACTCCACGCCTCTCGGACAGGTGGCGTTGCTCCTGGTCATCGTGCTTTTCGGGACGGCGCTGCGGTGGATGCGCCGCCTGTCCGACCCGCCGCGGCCGCCGCGTGTGCTCGTCGACCCCGACCTGGTCACGGTGGACCGGTGACCGGGCTGCAGACGGCCACCCTGGCCGGCATGGTGGTGGCGCTCGGTCTCGTCCTCGCGGCTCGGGCGCTGCGTCCCGCGCCGCCGTCGCTGACCGCGGCGCTCGAGCAGCTCTCGGCCAGCCCGACCGCGGGAGCCCTGCCCCCGCCGGGATCGACGTCGAACCCGGCGGGAGACCGGTGGACCTGGCTGCCGTCGCCGATGGTCCGCGTGGTCGAGGGACGCCTCGGCGTCTCCGACGCCGACCTGGCCATGCTCGGCCAGACCCGCAGTGAGCTTGCCGCGCGCAAGCTGACCCTCGCCCTCGCCGGGTTGCTCGCCCCGGCGGTGCTCGGCCTCGTCGCCGTGCTGGTCGACATGCCGGTGCCGTTCGTCGTGCCCGGCGCCGTCGGGCTGGGGTTGGCTGCGGTCGGATGGCTGCTCCCGTCGGCCGAGGCCCGGGAGGCGGCGGGGAAGGCGCGGGCGGAGTTCCGCAGCAACCTCGAGTCCTTCCTCACCTTGGTGGCCGGCGAGCGCCGGGCGCGAGGCTCGGTGGAGCAGGCCCTCGAGGAGGCCGCGGAGATCTCGGGCAGCCTGCCGTTCGTCCGCATGCGGCGCGCGATCCGGCGCGCCGCGCTGTCCGGTCGCAAGCCCTGGAGCGACCTGCGCGACCTCGGTGATGAGCTCGCGGTTCCCGAGCTGCGCAGCCTGGCCGACATCGCGGCGGTGGCCGCCGACGGGGCGTCGGTCTACAACACCTTGCTGGCCAGCGCTCGCACCCTCCGGCACGCCGAACTGTCCGATGCCCGCAGCCAGGCCAACGAGGTCAGCGAGCGGATGTCTCGCCCGCTGGCGCTGCTCGTCACCGGACTGACCTTGTTCGTCCTGGTCCCGTTCCTGCTCCGCATGTTCGCCGTCAGCACCTGACCACATCACCAACGGGAGATCCCATGTTCCAGCTCACCACCCGTCGCCATGGCCCTCGTGTAGTTCTGGCTCTCCGGGCGGCGGTGCACGCCGCAGTCCTGACAGCGTTTGCGTGGCTGCGCGCCGCGCACGTGAGCGACGACCGCGGCTCGGACTCTTCCGAGAAGGCCTTCATGGTCATCCTGGCCATCGCGCTCGGCGGCGCGGTCACCGTCGCCGCGGTGGCGTTCGTGGCCAGCAAGACGGCGCTGTTCCAGTAGCGAGACGCACCAGCAGCGCCATGCCTGAATCCCGTGCCCGGAGACGCCCCGCGGTACCGCCGTGCGATGTGGTGGTGCGTCCAGGCAGGCCGAGCCGGGGTGGCGGAAGCGATCGAGGTTCGTCGAGCGTCGAGTTCGCGATCCTGTTTCCGATCATCGTCACCCTGCTGCTCGCCGGGCCGCAGCTGGCGATGTGGTACTTCGCCCGCGAAGCCGCCGACGCCGCCGCGCACGCCGGGGCGCGGGCAGCCAGCGTCAGCGGCGCGGCCGGGGGAGCGGGACAGGAAGCGGCCGACCAATACTTGGCCCGACTCGGCACCGGCACCATCACCCGCTACTCGGTGGAGGAACAGGACACCGCCACCACGGTCACCGTCCATGTCACCGCTGAAGTGCCCAACGTGATCCCGCTGCCCGGCTTCGCCCCGACCGTCGACGTCACAGTGACGCGCGGCAAGGAGCGCTTCACCACGCCGAACTCGCCATGAACCGTCGCCTGCAGCCGGTCACCGCTCCGACCGGCCCGCCGCGGAGAGACGACCGCGGCTCCGAGTCCGTCGAGCTGGCCATCCTGCTGCCGGTCGGAATCCTGATCCTCGCGATGCTGGTGATCGGAGCCCGGATCGCACTGGCCGGCGACCGCGTCAGCGGCGTCGCCGGCATCGCCGCCCGAGACGCCTCGCTCGCCCGCTCAGCCAGCGCCGCTCAACAGGTCGCCACGGCCAGCGCCACCGACGCGCTGGTCGACCGGGACCTGCACTGTGCCGACGTCCAGGTGAGGGTCGACACCACCGGGTTCGACAGTGCCCCAGGCGTTCCAGCCTCGGTCACCGTGACCGTGGCATGCACCGTCGACCTGTCCGACATCGGGGTGGCCGGACTGCCCGGCTCGCGCACCCTGCGTGACACCGCCACCAGCCCGCTCGACCCCGCCCGGGACCTGTCGTGACCTGCCCGGGGCGGACCGACGCCCGAGTCCGCGACGACGAGCGCGGATCGGTGGCGGTCCTCTTCTGCTTCATCGTCCTCATCGCCAGCGTCCTGGTGACCGGCCTCGTGGACGCCGGCACGGCGATCCAGGCGGCCAACCGGGCCGACACCTACTCCGCCGAGGCGGCTCGGGCGGCCAGCATCGCGGTCGGCCCGGTCCCCACCGGAGGCAGCGCGGACGCCACGTTGGCCGTGACCGCCGCCCGCGGCTACCTCGAGCAGGCCGGCGCGGTAGGCACGGTGAACGTCCTCGGCCCCGGCGTGGTCGAGGTCAGCGTGACCGTCACCGCCTCGACACCCCTGCTCGGAATTGCGGTCAGCCAGACCCGCACCCACACAGCGCAACTGCTGGTCGGCGTCACCCACGGGGAGGGGTTGTCGTGACTGCGCGTGCCGTCCGCCTCATCAAGGCCGTGGGTGCGCTGGCCGTGCTCATCGCGGTCGTCGTCGGCGTTCCGCTGCTCCTCGCGGCCCTGCAGCTGGTGCCGCACAGCCTGCCGTCCCTCGGCGAGGTCGTGACCTCGCTGAAAGCTCGAGACGACGGACGACTCGCCCAGATCGTCCTCGCTATGGGGGTGTGGGTGTGCTGGGCGCTGTTCACGCTGTCGACAGCGGCGGAGCTGTGGGGGCTGGTCCGCGACCGGCCGGCTCCACCGCTGCCGGGGCTGCGGATCTTCCAACGGCCGGCGGCCGCGCTCGTGGCCGCAGTCGCCGTGAGCCTGACCGTCGCCCCAAGCCTGGCCGCCGCCTCCTCGTCCGGCACCGCAGCTGCCCGTCCACCACTACCGGTCGCGACCGTGCCCGCCGTCCTGTCCGCGGCGGCGGCGGAAGGAGACGTCGGCGTCACAGCCACCCAGACGGCGTCCGCGTACTCGGCACCGGAGGATCCGGCGCCCTCGACATCGGCGTCCAAGACCTACCAGGTCCAGCGCAGAGACACGCTGTGGGCGTTGGCCGAGCGCTACCTGGGCGACCCGCTGCGCTATCCGGAGATCATTGAGCTGAACACCACCGCGGTCGGCCCGGACAACGAGATCATCCCCGGCACGGTGCTGATCCTTCCATCCGACGCTTCCGGCCTGCCGCCCGCCGGGGACAGCGCGGAGCCCACCGCGCCGACCGTGACCGAGGAGGTCACCGTCGAGCCGGGGGACACCCTGTGGAAACTCACGGAGGAGGTCACCGGGAGTGGTCAGAACTGGCCGCACGCCTGGGAGCTGAACCGCGGACGCATCCAGCCGGGCGGAGTGACCTTCACCGATCCATCGTTGATCCGGCCGGGATGGACGCTCAGCATCCCAACGCCGGTGGACAGCCCCGAGCCCGAGCCGAGCCCACCGATGCCGCCCGCACCTGCGCCTCTCCCGACGACGGAACCGGCCCCGCCGCCGTCCGGTGAAGCCCCGACGACGTCCGTGCCGGCGCCGGACACCCCGGCCTCGACGCCGACGGAAACCGCCGCGCCGGACGCCGAGTCGTCGCCTACCCAGCAGATCGAGGCCCCGGCGGACGAGAGCGCATCAGAGTTGCCGATGGTCGCCTTCGCGGGTGGTGGGCTGCTCCTGGCCGGTACCTCGCTCGCTGCGCTCCTGCGCTACCGACGACGACAGTTCCGCCACCGCAGTCCCGGCCGGGTCATCAGCAGCACTCCGCCCGAACTCCTCAGCGCCGAGCGGGCCCTGCTGATGGCGGGAAGCGCTGGCAGTGCTGACGTGAGCTGGCTGGACCAAGCGCTGCGCAGCCTGGTGCAAGCTCAAGTCGACGCCGAGGGTGCCCGGTTGCCCGACGTCGTCGCGGCGTGCACAACCGACGACGTCCTGACCCTGGTCCTTGCGAGCCCGGCGACGCCGGCACCGGAGCCATGGGCCGTGGACTCAACGGGGACCCGCTGGTCGATTCGGCGCGGCGACCCGCTGACGTACGACGAGCACCGGCGAACACGCTTCTTCGCACCGTTCCCGACGCTCGCGTCGGTGGGGCACACTGCGGCGGGAGAGCACTGGCTCGTCGACCTGGAACGCGTCGCGGCCATCTCCCTGTCCGGCGACTCTGAGCGCTGCCTGAACCTGGCGCGGTTCCTCGCCGCCGAGCTGGCGCACAACAGCTGGTCGGAGATGCTGCAGGTGACCGTGGTCGGTTTCGGCGAGGAGCTAGCCGAGATCAATCCCGACCGGCTGACCTACACCGAGGACCTCGACAAGGCGATTGCGGCGCTCACCGGGCGGCTCGAGTCGGTCACCGACGCCATGCGGGTTGCCGCCACCGACGTGCTCGCAGGCCGGTTGCACGACATCGCGGCCGACGCCTGGGCGCCGCACGTGCTGTTAATCGCCTCGGACGCGACCGAGGACGGCGACGGTCTGGCCGAGCTGGTGGCTGCGATTCGGCAGCAGCCGGCCCGAAGCGCAGTCGCGGTGGTGCTGGTTCACGACACCGATCTCGCCGACGACGTCCGCTGGCGGTTGACGATCGACGACGACGGGATTCTCCGCATCCCCGCACTTAGCCTTGAGCTGATCGCCGAACAGATCCCGGCCGAAGAGGCCGCGCAGCTGGCTCAGGTGCTGGCCCTGGCGTCTGTCACGGAGGACCGGCCCGTCCCGCCGAGCCACAGAAACGAGCCCTGGGACGCGCACGCCGACGCCTGCGGCGGCCTACGCGTCGACCCGGCAGGCACGTCGCGGCGGAAGCCACCGGACTCTGTCGCGGCTGACGGCCCGTCGCCGGGCCCGACGAAGAAGCCTGTGTCGACGACAAGCTCCGTGCTGCCGTTGCCCGCGCAGACCTACTTGGACCAGGCGGCGACGACCGAGCAGGACCTGCAGGCGCTGGCCCCGGCCACCGACGAGGACATCCGGCGCCAGGTGGAGAGCGCCGACCCCGGCCTGGACGAAGACCTGGCCGACTGGGCCGACCCGTCCTGCCCGCGACCGAAGTTGACGCTGCTCGGCCCGGTCCAGGTGCGCGCCCAGAGCTCGCTGCCGGAGCGCAATCCGCGGCGGCAGTTCTACACCGAGGTCGTCGCCTACCTGGCGACCCGCCCGGGCGGCGTGACCAGCGAGCGCTACGCCACCGCCATCTGGCCCCACGAGCCGGACATCGTCGGCAAGACGAAGGTGCGCCAGTCCATCTCGGTCGTGCGAGCCTGGCTCGGCACCGATCCGGAGACCGGCGCCGACTACCTGCCCTCCGGGCTCACCGCCGCCGCGGCCGGGCATTACCGGATCGACGGCATCCTCACCGACGCGGAACTGTTCCGCCGACTGCGAGTCCGCGGGCTGGCCCGAGGAGCTGACGGGATCGGCGACCTGTGCGCGGCTCTCGACCTGGTCACCGGTCGCCCCTTCGACCTGCCCGCGCCGCGGTACGGCGCTGCTGGGGGCTACAGCTGGTTGGTGGACGACAACGTTCGACTGGACCTTGAGTACGCAGCGATGGTCGTCGACGTGGCGCACACCGTCGCCACCCACTACCTCGCCGACGGCCAGCCGCAGCTCGCGGCGGCCGCCGCCGAGGTGGCCCTGAAGGCCAGCAGCTACGAGGACGTGCCGCTGCTCGACCTGGTCGCCGCCTGTGACGCTCAGGACAAGCGAGCCGAAGCCGACGCCTACGTCGCTCGGATCCTGGCGAATCATGACGCCGAGGTGGAGGAGGATCTGCCACCCAGAACGGCGGAGATCCTCTTCCGACGACAGTGGACCGACCGGGCGAGCTGACGCCGATCCGCCTGCCGAGACGGGGAGCCGCAACGGTGTGCTGAGCCGCGGTGCCGAAGTCCCTTCTGCTGCGTCTGAGCCGTGCGCACCCGAGGGCAAGCCGTGTGCCAGCCTTGTGCTGTGCACGAAGTGAGCGGTCAGGGGCCAGTGCCGCCGTTGCTGTCGGCGGGGGCCTCGGGATCGCCGGGCGCCGCCTTTGCCGCGTAGCTGCGGGAAGCTCTGCGGGCAGGCCACCTCGCCCATGCCCGTGATCCGATCGTCGGCGTCGGGGACGACGGTGCGTTCTCAGCTCCGACGCTACTTGGGCGCCGCTGGACGATGACCGCCATGGCCAACTCGTCGGCGGGGCGGTGCGGGACCGGTAGGCAGTCGCCCGGGGAGAGAGCAGCGACGCCCAGCAGGCGCGGACCGCTTCGGCGACGGCCGGCAGTCCGTGCACAGCGAGCGTCGTCTCGTACTGCCCCGCCGCGGACGTCTGTCTGAAGTCTTCACCGGTCGCCGAGGACCGCACCGCTACTGCATGGGCACCGAGCCGGCCGAGCGCCAGGTCCAGGGCCCTCGAGTGCCTGCTCGGGAGTGAACCAGCGGTCGCGGTCGGAGTCGCGCTCGATCTGCTCGGCCGGCTGTCCGGAGTGGTGTGACTGCAGCTCGTTGAGCTCGCGCTTGAGCTTGCGGAGCATGTCGGCCTGGATGGTGATGTCCCACTGCGTACCGCCGACGCCGGCCGAGGGCTGGTGCATCATGATCCGCGTGCGGGGCAGCGAGTACCGCTTGCCCGGGGTGCCGACGGTGAGCAGGAAGTGCCCCATCGAGGCGGCCAGGCCCATGCCGTAGGTGGCGATGTCGCAGTCAGGCTAGGCGGCGGCCGGTCGACTTCGCCCAAGCAGCCAGGGGCAATGGCCGGTGGTGGCTTTCGCGATCTCGGGACTGTCCGCCCGTGTCAAGGTCACTCGATACCGCTCGCTGTTCGACTCCGGCAAGTACGACCGATCGAGAGATGGTGACCCGTAGCCTCGCTCCATGACTCTTGCGCTCTACCGGAGGTACCGTCCGGCGACCTTCGCCGAGCTGGTCGGGCAGGAGCACGTCACCGCCCCGCTGGCGAAGGCCATTGACGGCGGCCGGATCAACCACGCCTACCTGTTCAGCGGCCCCCGTGGCTGCGGCAAGACCTCCTCGGCGCGCATCCTGGCCCGCTCGCTCAACTGCGAGGAGGGGCCCACATCCACCCCGTGCGGCGTCTGCACCTCCTGCGTCTCGCTGGCGCCCGACGGCCCCGGCTCGATCGACGTCATCGAGATCGACGCGGCCAGCCACGGCGGTGTCGACGATGCCCGCGACCTGCGCGAGCGCGCGTTTTACGCGCCGGTGAGCAGCCGCTACAAGGTCTACATCGTCGACGAGGCGCACATGGTCACCACGCAGGGCTTCAACGCCCTGCTCAAGGTGGTCGAGGAGCCGCCGGACTTCCTGGTCTTCGTCTTCGCCACCACCGAGCCGGACAAGGTGCTGCCCACCATCCGCTCGCGCACCCACCACTACCCCTTCCGCCTCATGGCTCCGGCGATCATGCGTCGACTGCTCGAGGTCATTAGCGAAGTGGAGACCGCACGAATAGAACCCAGCGTGTTCCCGCTGGTGGTGCGCGCCGGCGGCGGCTCGGCCCGCGACTCGCTCTCGATTCTCGACCAGCTGCTCGCCGGCGCCGGCCCCGAGGGCGTCACCTACAAGAGCGCCGTGAGCCTGCTCGGCGTCACCGACGACGCCCTGCTCGACGAGACCATCGACGCGCTGGCCGCGCACGACGCACCGGGTGTCTTCCGCGCCGTCGACCAAGTCGTCGAGGCCGGGCACGACCCGCGCCGGTTCGCTACCGACCTGCTCGACCGGCTGCGCGACCTGATCGTGCTCGACGCCGTCCCCGACGCCAGCGGCAACGACCTGCTCGACTGCCCGCCCGACCGGCTGGACCTGATGAACCAGCAGGCCGCCGCGCTCGGCTCGGCGACGCTCTCCCGGATGGCCGATACGGTGCACGAGGGCCTCACCGAGATGCGCGGGACGACGGCCCCCCGGCTGCTGCTCGAGCTGGTTTGCGCCCGCATGTTACTGCCCGTCGACAACTACTCGGCCGACACGGTGGTGGGCCGACTGGAACGGCTAGAGCGGCGTCTTCAGATGGCCGACTCACGACCTGAACATGTCGACCCGCACAAGAGGTCGCGGACACCTGTCGCTCCGTCCCCTACAACAGCACCGTCGCATTTAAGCTCGACGGAAGCCACACGGCTCATTGCACTTACTGCTGCAACGCCCCTGACGACCACTGAGAAGGCGGAACCGGACCGCCCGCCCACTCGGCCACTCGTGCCGCTGGCGAACGACAGAAGAGCCGTACCTCCGGAGGAGCGCCACAAGCCCTTGTTTGAGCGTGCGACGCCACCCGTCGAAGTTCCGCGCTGGCCAGAGCTCCTGAGCGCAGTTCGACAGGGCAGCCGCACGGCAGAGGCGCTACTCCGGCAAGCAAGAGCCACGCAAGCCTCGAACGGTGTCCTCAAACTTACGGTGACTTCAGCGGCTTTGGCCCTAAGGCTGAATGATGAGATCCACAAAGGCATCCTGCACCACGTAGCGCGACAGATTCTCGGTGATCCTTTGGAAATTCAGGTGATTGTCGCGCCAGTCGGCGGAGCGCCTTACTAATCGATTGGCGGTGGGCCCCGCAGTAAGGTCCCACTCGTCGAGGCGGGTTAAGCGAACCAGCGCATTGCGCAGTCGACGAGGCGTCGCCGATTAGGAGCCGCCTCGTGCTCTCGGAAGGCAGCCCTGGCTCAAGCTAGGGGATCCTCGTGGCTGGATAGTGCTCCAGGCACGCCCTCGCCCTAGATGATGCAGCCTAGACATGGAGGCCCCGCCATCGATTCGCTGCTGTCGACTTGCGTAGCGCCCTGAGCACTGGTACGCGACCATAAGCGAATCCTGGGCGGACCGCTACTTAACACACCTGCCTCTCGTCCACCAGAGAGCGACAGAAAAAACTTGCCGTCGAACTACGGCAAGTCGCGCTTGATAGGGCTCTGCGCAGAACCTATGGCAACCGCTCCAACTTCCGCGTCGACGTGCTTGACCCTCGATCCGGTAAGGGGATAGAACGTAACCGCCAACACTTCGACCGCCGGTTCGCCCGGCGGTCCCTAGGTGTCGGCGTTCCGCGGCCGACGAGCCGCACAAGCCCTACATGTTGAGAGGGGGAAAACCATGAAGGAGTACAAGAAGCCCACCGTTCGCAAGGTGAGCATCGGTAAGGCCATGAACGTGGCCTGATGGTGCGGGTGGGGGCGGGTGCTAATCCGCCCCCGCCCGTGCATCGTTGAAGTTTGATAGCGACTGGAGAAAGAAGTGGAAAAGCCAGAAAAGGCCTTTGATGCCCGTGTGAGCGCACAAGGCGATACGCTCCTGCTTGTGCGCCGCGGCGAGGCCTACGAATTGGACGCAGTGGCGGGGCTGATCTGGCGCCACTGTGACGGCACTAAGACTGTTGAAGACATTGCAACGGTCATTGCCGCTGAGTATGACGTCAGCCTTGACGACGCAAAGGCAGACGCTCGCGAACTGGTTGCCCAGCTCGCGAGAATGGGCCTGGTGGAGTGAGCCGTCGTCAATCCCGGCGGGCGTGGCTCACGGGGGGAGTCAGCGTTGCGCTCGCCCTCACGATCGTCCTCCTTCGGAGTTATCCAGCGATTGTCGCGATAGCTGCCTTCGGCCTCGTGGCGGTGAGTTCGCGGTCTAGTCTCCCCTGGGCCGACCGCCTTCCTTTTGGCAGCCTGATCCGTCGGTTGACGCGCAGTCTCGTATTCTTCGCGCCGCTGCTCACGTTCGGGATTCCTGAACTGCATGTATCAGGTCTCGCTTTGCTGGCAGCCATTGGACCGACGGTCCTGGCCATGGCTTTCGGCTGGGCTAACATCCGCCTGGGCCTCAGTTCCCGAATGGTTGAGATGCTCGGCCCGCTAGGTTCGATGGATCGCGCCCGAGACCTCATCTACTTCTTCTCCGGGGGCGCTGCTCAGGAGTACTTGTACCGCTGGGTCGTCTTCGTTGCGTTTACGCCCCTGCTCGACTGGGTGGTTATTCCGCTGAGCGTCCTGCTCTTCGTCGGTGAACACGTGTTGCATGCGGTCGCCAGAAGCACATGGGACGCTCGCGATGTAGTGGTGCACGCCGTATTGGGAACGGTTTACGCGGCGGTCATGTACCTCACCGGTAGTTGGCTAGCGGTAGCGATAGCCCATACCGTCTACAACCTTCCAAACGTCGTTCAGACGCTGCTCCGACCCTCCATCCCTAAAAGGCAGCCCGTCCCAGTTGCATGACGGGCCGGCAGTCGACTTGTAGGAAGGTATCAATGGCGTACCATCGCGGATCTGCTTCAGTTTCAAACTCGGCACTGGACGACCTTGTCCGTATCGGGGAGCGGGCTGCCGAGGGCATCGACCCCACATGTACCGTATTTATCAGCGGGTCCTTAGTAGAGGGCATCGGCAACGAATCCTCAGACCTGGACGTCTTCATCATCGACCGCCCGTCATCTGAGCCGCAAGCTAAGCCTAATGCGGGCTATGACATGGGCGACTTCTCCATGAATCTGCAGTACGTCGACAAGACGCGCCTCGATATCGAAACTTGGTCGCGAACGAAGGTTCAGCAGGTGACCGAGGCCATTAGGTCATGTGACCTCGAAGACGTGGCGGCGGCTGTCGCGGTCCCCACTAGCTTCATCGACATGGCTCACCGCATTCGCATCGGTGTGCCCATTCAACGTCCCGAGGACTTCCAGCTGATCCAGGCGGCGGTCCCTAGTGACCGGCTGGCCCGCCTGGTTGCGAATCGCTTCTTGGTGGACTATTTCGGACTGTCCGAAGACGCAGTTGGAGCGATCGCTGAGGGCGACTACGGCACCGCAATGCTGACGTCTCAGTGGACGCTAGGCGCCGCCGTCGATGCGTTTTGTGCCAGTAAAGGGCATACGAATCCCAAGCCGAAGTGGCGGTTCGCAAAACTACGTGCGTTGGGCGAGACGGTGATCGCCGAGAGATACCTCGAGGTGGGCTTGGACCGGTCCGCCGCACCCGTCGACGTCTTGGCGACCTCGAAGCGTCGGCTGCGTACTGCCGCGGAGATCGTGCAGAGCGTTCAAGACAACTTCCTTGCTAACCGCGTGGCGAGTTGACGGGACGCGGCGTGGTATCGGTATCTTCCGCTGGGCTCGGCAATGACTTTCGTCGGTACTGGGCGGGTGCGAGTGCATCCCTCATCGGGTCAGAGATCACGACCTTCCTGCTTCCAGTTATCGCGGCAGCCACCCTCGGCGCCAGTCCGGTCGAGATGAGCCTGCTGGTGGCCGCTGGGATCGTGCCGAACCTTGCGGCGCCGCTATTCGCTGGCCCCCTCGTCGACCGCGGCTCAAAACGGCGCCTCCTGCTCGCCACAGATTTCGCACGCGCAGCACTGCTTGCCATGGTTGTTGCCTTGTGGGCAGCGGACCTGCTCGGCATCGGCACATTAATCCTCGCCGCACTCGCGTTGGGATTGTGTTCGGTCGTCGCTGACGTCGGCTATGTCGCTTGGGTGCCGGCCCTGGTCCCTTCCGATGCACTAACCAAGGCGAATGGACGCCTTGAGGCATCGCGGTCGGTTTCGCAAGTTGCGGGCCCTGGACTGGGCGGGCTCCTGCTCCAACTGGTCTCCGCGCCTCTGGCGCTGTTGCTGGACGTCGCTTCATATCTCTTCTCTGCCTGGACGCTCCTCCTTATCAAGGTCGCTGAGGCCGTGCCCGACCGCGCCTCCACGGGCGCCGGGGCCTACGTGCGTCAAGTGGCTGAGGGCTTCGCTGGCGTCACTCGTATACCTGCGGTGCGGCTCCTTGCAATCGGCAGCGGCGGCTTCAACTTCTTCGCTGGCGCTGCGGGCTCGATAGCCGTCCTGTTCGTTCTTCGAACGCTAGAGGTGTCGCCGACGGTCTACGGCATTGCCTTGGGCCTTGGAGCTGTTGGTGGCGTTGTCGGCGCCTCGGTCGCCAACAGGGCTCAGACGCGGTTCGGTGTCAGAATCGCTCTCTCCTCGGCGCTGGCACTCGCTGGAGCTGGTGAACTTATTCTGGCTTTGAGTCCCGAAGGGCCCTGGGTACCCGTCGTCTTCCTCTTCACGGCGCAACTGGTGGCGTCGTTGGCGATCACGGTTTACCTGGTTCTGGGCATCACCATGCGGCAGCATGCCATTCCAAAGCCGATGATCGGTCGAGTATTCGCCTCCATGCGCGTCATCAGCCGGGGACCTATGTTGGTGGGCGCGCTAATGGGCGGGTGGCTCGCAGAAGCGACATCGCTGAGGACTGTCCTAATCGTTGCCGCCACCGGGCAGGTATTGGTCGGCCTCGGCGTCATCCTAGCCCGCCGCAGCTTCCCGGAGAGGTAGGTGTCGACCGCCTGCTGAGTCGATGGCCCTGGCCACTGTGCGGATGTACTCCTCTAGATACGCTCGAAGGTGAGACCACGTATGGAACGCGATGCCCGTCCCGGTGCCTTCTCCGCTCGCGGCGTGGTCTCCGTCGTCGAGCCGGAATGCCTTGAAGACGTGCGAGACGCGCTGCGCGACGCAGAAGCCCGCAAGGTCCCCGTCTACCCGGTAAGCACCGGGTTCAACTGGGGGTTCGGGACGGACGCCCCAGCGCAAAGTGGCCAAGCCCTTCTAAGGCTCCACAAAATGAACAAGGTGCGGCGCATCGATCTGGATCAAGGATGGGCGGTTATCGAGCCCGGTGTCTCTCAGGGCCAGTTGGCGGAGGCCCTGACGGGCAGCGACTTCCTGCTCAACGTGACCGCGTCTTCGCAGCACACCAGTGTTCTTGGGAATGCTTTGGACCGCGGCGTTGGCGTGCGCCGGCAGCGGACGGACGACGTTCTCGGCTTAGAAGTCGTGCTATCTGACGGGGACGTCTGCCGCGCGGGCTTCTGGCCAAGGGGTGACCAAACGGCTCACTACCGGCATGGTGTTGGTCCGTCCCTTCTGGAGCTCTTCCCACAAGGAAACCTGGGTGTGGTGACGGCTGCGGTGGTAGGGCTTATCCCCGTACCTGAGCGCATGTACTGTCTGCGTCTCCGCTTCGATGCTGATCGCCTGCCCCGCGTCGTCCGTTGGATCGCGCGCTACCAGCGGCAAGGCACCACCGCTGGTGTCATAAAAATCTATAATGAGGCCGCGATCGAAGTCTATGGCGGCATGCGCTCGGCGGCCTACACGATGTACGTCTGTATTGAGGGCACCGCAGAAGTGGCCGACGTAAAAACGAGAACGATTCTTGAGGGCGCCCGCGATGCCTGCCTATTCAGTGAGGCGCTTGTGCTGCCGTCGGATACAGACGAGATGACGGTGCCCGAAGCGGCATTAGTGCGTTCATATGCCGGCGATCCTCGTGGAAACGATGCGATGATCGATGCCGTGTTCGGATGCCCCGCCCGGGACGTGGAAACCCACAGCCGTTTCGGGTGGGCGTTCGTCACCCCGATGGTCCCTTTCTCGCCGGAAGGGCTTGGGCCCGCACTAGAAGTCTTGGGCGCCGCTGAGGAGTCAGACGGCATCACGATCGGTCACACAATCAATGTGTTGCCCAGCGGCTACGTCGACCTTGTGGTGGCCCTCCGATTCGAACGGTCGACGGCGACAGCGGCAACCGTGCGTCGCCTTCTAGATCAACTGCATGAAGGTTTCGGGCTCCGCCGCCTCAGCCCGTACCGCCTCGATATTGATCACATGCACCTGGCAGCGTCTATCCGTGCCGACCCGGTGTAGGAACGGTTGTTGCGGGGTCTGAAAGATCTGTTCGATCCTCGTGGCCTTATCGCGCCAGGAAGGTACCTATGACCATGCCACTCTCGGCAACTAGCCCATGCTCAGGACTGACTAGGCCGTTCTCCTTCACGCATCTGACTTCGGTTGGGCAGCTTGAGTACGGCGACATTGTCGGCATCTTCGACCGCATCGACGAGGTGCAACAGCCGTCAGGACACGCGGCAATCCAGGACTGCATGGCGGGAAAGGTGCTTGGCGTTGCCTTCTTCCAACCGAGCACCCGCACTCGCCTCGGGTTCGAGACTGCTGCGCATCGCCTCGGGGGACGCGTCGTGGGCTTTTCTGACATCGCCAGCACCAGATCGGTTCACTACACCGGTGAGTCTATTGAGGACGCGACACAGGTGCTGGCCGCCTACTCGGACATCATTGTCATGCGCCACTTCGTTGCCGGCGCGGCGGCCCGGGCCGCCGAAGTCTCCACTGTGCCGATAATCAATGGCGGCGACGGGAGCAATGAGCATCCAACGCAAGCGATTACAGATGCGTGGCTGATGGACAGAACGCTCCGCGGCCTGAGCGGAAGAACGGTCGCCTTGATCGGCGATCCGGGGACACGGGTGCTGCGCTCGCTGGCCGCAATATTGGCCCGCCTGGGAGTCGAGCGCCTCCTCTTCATGACGCCGGATAGTGTCACGGACAATAGTGACAATGGTGGTCCGAGAGGTGCACGACTGCCGGAAGATGTCGAAACGGAGCTGGCACGGTTCCCGGTTAGGATCGAGTACTGCGCTGATGTACGAGACGTCCTGTGTGAAGCCGACGCACTCGAGATGCTTCCCGCACGCATCCCGTCGCTCGAGGCGGACCCGAGAACCCTGAGGGGCAACGCACTGGCCACGCATGAGAAGTACCGGGTCACTCGCGAGAAAATCGAGTCGACCAAGTCGAGGACCCTGGTCTTTCATCCTGGCCCGCGCTCTGATGAGCTCCACGAGGACACAGACAGCATGCCGAACAGTATGTATTGGCAGCAGGTGCGTGCATCAGTACATTGCCGGATGGCGCTGATGGCAGGGATGGTGTCAGGCGAGTGACTGAACCCAGCGTGGTTGAGCCGAGCAGCCTCGTCGGTGTCCCCGGCCGGACCTTTACAACCATTCTAAGTCGAGCGCAAGCGCTCCACGGGAGCATCCGGGAGTCCGGGGCACAGGCCGAGTCTGAGCGGCATCTTCCCAGTGCGCTGGTCGCTCAGCTTCGGGAGACCGGCGTCTTCAGTTGTGCAGTACCGGCGGAATGGGGCGGCGCCGATCTCACGTCTGCCGAACAGACGCGGATTATCGAGGCGCTGTCGCGCGCAGACGTCTCGGTGGGCTGGTGCGTCATGATTGGCATGGACTCTGGCATCTACGCCCGCTATCTTTCCCCAGAGGCGGCCCGCGCGATCTTTCGTTCGCCAGACCTCATCACGGCCGGTCAGGTGGCGCCCTTGGGCCGCGGCGAGCCAGTCGACGGCGGATATCTCGTGAACGGCGATTGGCGGTTCGCTAGCGGTAGCAATCATGCGGATGTGATGGCTGCAGGGTTCCGAGTCGCTGAGTCTGCTGGCGGAGTGCCTGCTGAAAAGGGTACCTGGAAGGTCCTGCTCGCGAAGCCTGAACAGTTTGAGTTCATTGACTCGTGGTATTCGACTGGGCTTGCGGGAACGGGCAGTCGTGACTACGTGGCGCGCGACTTGTTTGTACCGGCGGGACACGTGATCTCCTTTGAGCGACCAGTACACCCGGGCATCCTCACGAGGCGTTCCGATGCGCTAGTCCGAAAAATGGCAGGCGTCGCCCTGGGGGCCGGCCGGGCCGCGCTTGACGTCGCCTATTCGCTGGCCGAGGGAAAGGGTGGCACGGCGAACGCGTCGGCAAGGGCCGGAACGCCACGAGCCCGGCGGGTGGTCGCGGAGTGCGAGTTGCAGCTGTCTGCGGCGCGGGCCCTGGTGTATGGGTCGTTGGACGAGCAGTGGGAGCACCTGTTGAAAGGTGAGAAGCTCGGCGTCGCTGCTCGCGCTCGCGCCGCGTTGTCTCGCTACAACGCTTTTCGTTCCGCGCGGCAGGTCATCGAGGAGGTCTACGACCTCGTGGGTGGCGCTGCGGTCTATAGCAGCCGAACCCCACTGGACCGCCTCCTCAGAGACATCGTCACAGCCTGCCAGCACGTCGTCGCTCAACACCAGATGATCGACTGGGTGGGCGAATTGCTGTCTGGGCAGGAACCAGACACGGCCTTCATCTGATGCGTAAGTTCGAGGCGCTAGGCCAGTCGCTGTGGCGCGAAGCGCCATGGTTGCGTGAGTGCGAGTTCCGGCCCTACCCGGACACTCCGACACAATGGGCGCGCACCTTCCTGGTTCGTCGAGCATCGGGTCGTCCGGCAGCGGTGCTCCGAAAGATCAACCTCTCAAGGGTTACCGCGTCTGACGTGCGTGCAGAGTTCGAAGTGGCGGCGCGACTGGGCCGCGAACAACTCGGGCCCGCGGTGATCGCGGCGGATACAGCGGCGGGGGAACTGCTGATGGCGCACATCGACGCTCAGTCGGCCGTACGGCCGAACCGCTCCATTGTCGCCGAAGCTGCCCGCGTCTTGCGCCAGCTTCATGCTGTCGCGCCCGATGAGGCACTCGCTCTGCACAAGAGCAAGCGGCGCGTAGGGATCGACAGAATCCGGGGTGAGGTCGGCGCCAGTCCGGAACTGCGACGCTACCAGATCGGAATGCGTGCTTACGACGACTTGCGGGGGAAGCTCTCCCGAGGGCGAGGTATAAGGGCTCTTTGTCATAACGATCTCAATCCGACCAACATGTTGGTCAGTCGTGACCGTGTTTGGTTGATTGACTTCGATCATGTGGGAATGGGAGATGTCTTCTTTGACGTTGCCACCGCGGCGGGAGCGCTGCAGTTGACGAGCGACGCGGCAGGCAACTTCCTTGAAGATTACCTGGGACGCACCGCGACGGCTGATGAAATGACTCGATTCCGCGGCATGTCGCGCCTGGTGCTCCTCCGTTATGGATTGGACACGCTCAGCTTGATTACCGGTTGCCGGCGGCGCGCCGTACAACAAGCGGAGGACTATCCCCTCGGGGTGCCGTTTGTGTTCGATCGTTTGCCCGGTGAAGAGCTCGATGCTGCTGTCGCGCGCTTGAGCAGAGCATTTCTGGAGGCTGGCATCGCGGCTCACTGGTCGGAAGGCGGTAGATAGGTGCTTCGCCATCTGACGCTAACCCGCAACCCTCAGGCTAGGACGGTCGGCGCGGGTGGATTGACCGGGCGCCCGTCCCATGCGCGCCACGGCACACTCGGATGGTGCGGCGCTGTCTGGGTTGAATGTCTAGGGCAAGGGAGTCGGGCATGAGCGGCGCAATCATTCCGGGGGTATTACTGGAAGGATTGAACTATGCAGGTAAAACAAGCGCTGCCCATGGGTTAGCGGCCGAGTGCGCTCGTCGCAACGTCGCACACCGCATGAGTCGCTGCTTTGTTACCCCATCAATTCACACGGAGGCGCTCCACCAGGCAGCCTTCGCAAGTCTGAGTCCAGACATCCCCGACAGGTTCCCGGACCCAGACTTCGTGTACGCCTTTAACGCTTTGCGCTCCGCTGAGATGATTTCTGACGCGGCGGAGACGCGGCGACTTGGGATCCCCGAGGGCTATATCCATATCCAGGACCGGAACTGGCTCACGCAGTTCTGTCACAACGAGTTCTTTACGCCGCGAGAGAACTTCTTATCGAGGGGGTGGCGTGAGCACGGAGCGACGCGCTTTGCAGTCCAAGTATTCCTAACGTGTGGACCGGTGGAGCGTGCACGCAGGGCGCAAGCCCGGTCGGGCGGGGAAACACACCAGCTAAATCGCTACTTCCGTGCCAACCTGGATGCCTTTCCCGCAATGGAGGCGCTCGCGCTGGGCGAGGTGGGGCAGGATCCAGACTGGGAGATTATCGAAACGGATGAGCTATCGACTGAGCAAATCGTGCAGCATGTCCTCGAACGGCTCGAGAACCGCCTGCCCCTGCAGACGACATCATCATCCGCAACTGCTGTGGAAGGGATGGCTTAGTGGCCAAAGAGGTTGAGCGGAAGTTTCTTGTTCAGGGAGATTCGTGGCGGTCTGGTGTCACGCGCAGACTCTCCTTATGCCAGGGCTACCTCTCGGTCGGAGCGGACTGCAGTGTCCGGGTCCGCTTCGATGGGGAACACGGGTTCCTGACGGTGAAAGGCCGCCGCCAAGGACACACTCGCGAAGAGTACGAGTACCAAATCGATGCCGATGAAGCCCGCACCATGATCGACCGGCTTTGCGGCGGCCGGCGGGTCGCGAAGGTTCGTCACTTCGTTCCCTTCGGTGTGTGGACAATCGTCGTAGATGAGTACGAAGACGAAAACGCAGGACTCGTGCTCGCGGAGCTCGAGCTCGATGTCGCAGCAGCGTGGCCAGAGACTTGGCCGGAGTGGATCGGAGCCGAGGTCACCGACGATGACCGCTTCTACAATGCCCATCTGAGCTCTTCGCCATTCGGATCCTGGTCTTAAGCGCAGTCGGCTAAGGCCAACCCCAGCAGATTGGACGGAATCATGCCCGCCATTGAGTTCATTGGATATTCGCATGAGGATGCGAAAGATCGAATCGAGCGCTATTCGGATCTCTTCAGGCATCTTGACTACCGAGATGACTTCATCTTCATCCTCACCGGGGACACGACTGTCATCGGCTTGAACGGAATCGAGCAGCCGTTGGTGCGTGTGCGGTCCCGTTACCCGGAACGCATCGTTGAGACGGTCGATATCTTGCGACCGTATGAGGATGTTGAAACGTTGATGATTCAGTTCCACCCGAAACTTCCCTGAACAACTCCTCAACAATGTAAACCTGTACTGGGAGAAGCTGTGATCATCTGCGGAGTCAAGACAACACACGACGGTGCCGTCGCTTTGATCGATGATGGCAAGCTGATCTTCTCCATCGAAATGGAGAAGCTCGACAACAATGAGCGTTATTCGAAGATCGAGGATCTCGATATAGTCTTCAAGCTGATCGAGGAGCACGGCTACTCGCCCGCGGATGTCGACCAGTTCGTACTGGACGGCTGGCACAAGACGCATAAGGTGCGACAGTGGGCGGGGCAGGAGGCAGAGATAGTCCTCGCCCCCTATCGTCGTGGCCTTATCTCGGACGATCTGTTCGGAAGTTATCCGCACACCGTATTCGACCTGACTTACCAGAGCTATACGCACTACGCGGGGCATGTCGCCTCGGGCTACTGCACGAGCCCCTTCGCGGTCCGGGGCGAGGATGCACTTGTCCTCGCTTGGGATGCCTGGATGTTTCCCATGCTGTACAGGATCAACGCAGAGTCGGGTGGCGCAGAGACGCTTGGTGCCGTCCTGCCGCTTATTGGAGACGTGTACCACCGCGTCGGTCGACACTTTCCGCCGTTCGATCGTAAGATCGAATTCCCCCACGTGCTTGGGCTTGCCGGCAAGATCATGGCATATATCGCACTTGGGAGGCCTCGTGACGACGTCATTGCTGAGCTTGCGCGCTTGACCGATGCGCTAGTCGATCAGCATATCGGGCCAGATTGGCAGACTAACGACAGGCGGCTGCAAGTAGATGCAGGCGTCCGGATCCTCGAAGGCATAGAACGCGACCTTCGCCTGGATGGTGTGAGCGGAGCCGACGCGCTCGCCTCACTGCATCAGTTCCTGCAGGACCGACTGCTGGCGGGACTGCAGGAACTGTCCGCGCTGGAGGCGGCCGGAGGAATCCGCAATCTCTGTCTCGTTGGGGGGTGCGCTCTAAATATTAAGTGGAATAGCGCCATCCGCGACTCCGGGCTATTCGACGAGGTCTGGGTTCCGCCTTTCCCGAATGATTCGGGAAGCGCAATTGGAACGGCGTCGGTGGCTATGATGCAGCAGAGTCATCGGAGAAGTCTTGACTGGAATGTCTACTCCGGTCCCGCCTTGCGCCCGAGTGATCCTTTGCCGGGGTGGGTTGGCAAGGAGTGCTCGTTGAGGGGCCTGGCCGAGGTGTTGCATGCGTCGGGAGAGGCCGTTGTCTTCCTGAATGGCAAGGCGGAACTGGGCCCGCGGGCACTCGGAAACCGCAGTATCCTGGCGCCGGCGGGGAGTCCGCAAATGAAGGATGTGTTGAACGACATCAAGGAGCGCGAAGGTTACCGTCCGGTCGCGCCGATCTGCTTGGAGGATCGGGCGTCTGGGATCTTCGATCCCGGGACACCAGATCCCTATATGCTCTTTGACCATGCCGTTCGAGATGAATGGGCGGAACGTGTTCCAGCCATTCGGCACCTGGATGGTACGGCTCGGCTCCAAACGGTTACGAGTGAAAGCAACCCTGCTATAGCCGAATTGCTCGCCGCATACGAGGCGTTGTCAGGGATTCCGCTGCTTTGCAATACGAGCGCGAATCTCAAGAACTCGGGATTCTTCCCGGACGCTCGGAGTGCCATGGAGTGGGGGCGCACTCGGTACGTCTGGTCGGAGGGGACCCTGTATACGCGGCAAGACTAGTCGTGAAGTCGTCATGTCGTTCTGGAGTGTCCTGCGAAGTTGGATGGTTTACTCGTGACGAAAATCGTTATTACGGTCGGGCCGAACACTTCCACGCCCGAGAGTTGGCGCCAGATTATCGATTCGGGGGCTGACGCCTTCAGATTTCCTGCCTCGAAGTTCGGTGTCGACGTACTGACTGACCAAGCGTGGTCCGTCGCGAAGGAAGCCGACGGGCTTGGCGCGAAACTCGACCTACTCCTGGATCTGCCCGGGTCGAAGACGCGTTTAACCAACGACAATGGATTTCCCCTGGATCCGCAGCGGCCTGTGCGGGTCGCGTTCTCGCCGGAAGAGGCCGATCCACGGCTCGATCCGCCGCGGCTTGGGATCTCCGGTGGAGGCTTGGATGAAGTGGCGGTGGGTGATGTTCTTGTTACCGGGGACGGCGAGGAAGCTCTTGCCGTCGAGGCGGTCGCGGATGACCACTGCATCGCGCGGCCGTTAACGAGCGGCGAGCTGGGGCGCCGGCGCGGTGTGACCGTGTCCGGGCGGTCGAACGCCAGCGAGTCCCTGACCGCAGGTGATCGAGAGGGTCTGGAGACGCTCGGCGCTGCTCCGTTCACCGGTGTCATTGTCTCCTTCGTAGAGAGCGCCAAGACTGTCCGGGAGGTCAAGGAGTCTCTGGCGCGTTCGTTCGGCAATCGGCCGCCCCCGGCGGTCATCGCCAAGGTGGAAACGGCGGCCGGAATCGGCGCGATACAGGAAATCCTTGACGAGTCGGACGGCGTCCTGCTCGGTCGGGGAGACCTCCTCCTCGATGTCGGCCCAATTGAGTTCTATGACGCATGTCGATCGGTCTTGAAGGCCGCCGACAAGCAAGGTGTGCCGGCTATAGTCGGCACGCAACTGCTCGTCAGCTTGTCCAACACATGGCTACCTAATCGGTCCGAACTTGCGTACGTATCGCATCTGATCGAGAAGCGCGTGCATGGGCTTATGCTCTCGACGGAGACCACGGTGGGAAAGCATCCGACCCGCACGGTCGCCATGTTGTCGTCCTTGATTGAACGTTACGGCGCCGAATCGGGCCGGCTGCCTCTGTTCCGGGCCTCGTGATAGGGACGGGAACGGTGGTTGCGGGCGTACTCATCCGAGATGGCCGCCTGCTGCTGTGCCATCGGAGCAAGGGTCGGGTGCGGTACCCCGACTACTGGTCTCTTCCCGGTGGAAAAGTGGAGCCGGGGGAAAGCTCACGCGACGCTCTGCGACGGGAGCTGCGGGAAGAGATCGGCGTGGACGCCGCGATCTCGCGCGACGGGCCTCTTCAAGCCATACGTGATGACGCCTATGTGGTTGAGGCGTGGTTTGTGGATCAGTTTACTGGGGAGCCTGTGAATGCGGCACCAGAGGAGCATTCAGCGATCGCTTGGGTGGGGGCGGCGGAGCTGAAGTATTTGCGGTTAGCTCACCCAGAGCACTTATCCTTGCTGATTCGGACCTTGGAAGGGCGGTCTGGCACCCCGAGGCCCGGATAGAACTACCTGAATCCGACGGAGTCAACCCGGTCGTTCTGGCGAGGTCTTCCATCGTTGGCGATGATCCGCCCTCAACGTCCTACGACTACTGCGCTCCTAATCGTCGACCTCGAGGCCGCCGAGACTCGTTGCTTCGGAAGATTCGTGTTGGCACAGGAACCGGTGCTGCCGCAACCGGCCTCGGTCGGCCTCGCGGTCATCGAGGGCACCCTCGACAGCTCTGTGGGTCTCGGCGGTGGAGGGGTTGTCTCGGCTGCGACAGCTCGCCGGCCGCCCTGGGACTGCTGCACGAGTAGGTGACATCTGATCTGTGGTGCCGTGAGGCGCCGCTGGAAGGATGTTCACCGTGCCCAAGCCCTACCCCAAGGAGTTCCGCGACGACGTCGTGAACGTTGCTCGCAACC
>NZ_SPQP01000086.1 GCF_004571075.1 Blastococcus sp. TF02A-35 | reverse complement strand
CCCCGCGATCGGCGAACCAGGTCACCGCCCGCCGGAGCACCGCGGTGGCGGTGGCGCCCAGCTCGTCGTCGTGGATCTCGGCGTAGGCCAGCCGGGAGTGGTCGTCGATGACGACGTGGATGAAGCCGTGGCGCATCAGCGGCTGCCCGTAGCGGCTGCGGGCTCGGCCGCCGTCGTGGTGCCGGTTGGCCTTGCCCTGCTCGCGGCCGAGGAAGCGCCAGCCGCCGCCGGTGGGGATGTTGCCCAGCTTCTTCACATCGGCGTGCAGCAACTCGCCGGGTGCGGCGTGCTCGTAGCGCACGACCTGGTGCTCGCGGCGCTCGAGGCGTGACAGTCGGCTGATCCCGCAGCGGCGCAGCACCGCGCCGGCGGTCGAGGGCGCGACCCCGGTCTCGGCCGCGAGCCGGACCGGGCCCCAGCGTTTGCGCAGCCGCAGCGAGACGATCCGCTGGGTCGTCGCAGCATCGGTCTTGGCCGGGCTGGAGCGCGGCCGACTGGACCGATCGACCATCCCGGCCTTGCCCAGCAGTCGATACCGCTCAGCCCACCGATCGGCGGTCTTCCAGGCGACCCCGAAGAGTTCCGCGGCCCGAACCTTCGGCCAGTTCTCCTCGACGACCAACCGGGCCAGCCGAAGACGCTGGCGCGGGGTCAAAGCGGCATTAGCGTGGAGCACGAGGACCTCCGGTGCTTCGTGGAATGGG
>NZ_SPQP01000010.1 GCF_004571075.1 Blastococcus sp. TF02A-35 | reverse complement strand
CCTGGCCGCAGGTGCGCCGGCGGAGGCGGCGTCGACCGCCGCGGCCGGCACGGCGACCGCGCCGGCCCCCAGCACCACGGCCCCCAGTACCACGGCCCCTGCTCTCCAGGAGGTGGCCGGCGAGGGCCTGCCCGAGGCGGCGGACCCGACCAGCGCGGGGGAGTGGGATGCGCTGGTCGGCGAGCTGTACCAGCGCCGGGCCGAGGCGTTCGAGGCGGCCGACCCGGCCCGCCTCGGCGAGGTCTACGCGCCGGGCAGCGCGCTGCTCGCCGCCGACCAGCAGCACGCCCGCTCCCTCGCCGAGGCCGGCGAGCGGCTGAGCGGGTTCGCACCCGTGGTCCGGGAGGTCACCGTCGAGGCCGCCACGGCCCAGCGGGCGCAGCTGCGGCTCACCGACCGCTGGCTGGACTACCTGGTGGTCCCGGCCGGCCACCCGGAGGGGCCGGTGCTGCGCACGGTGCCCGGCCGGTCCGACGCCCAGGTGCAGCTCGTGCTGGTGCGCACCGCTGAGGGCTGGCGGATCGACTCCGCCGTCCGGACCGGCTGAGTCAGCCCCGCGCGACCGCGGCCCGCAGGGCGGCCTCGACGTCGGTGTGGGTGAACCGGTAGCCGGCAGCGGTGAGGGCCGCGGGGACGGCCCGCTGCCCGGCCAGCACGCCGACCCGGGCGAACTCGCCCAGCGCCAGGCGGAGGGCCGGGGGCGGCACGACCAGCACGGCCGGCCGGTGGAGCACTCGGCCGAGCGCGGCGGTGAACTCGGCGTTGGTGACCGGCGCCGGACCGGACAGGTTCACCGGGCCCGCCACCGGTGCGGTGAGCAGGAACCGGATCGCGTCGACCTCGTCCCGCAGGCTGATCCAGGGCATGTACTGCTGCCCCGAGCCCAGCCGTCCGCCCAGGCCAGCGCGGAAGATCGGCAGGAGGCGGCCGAGCAGCCCTCCCCGGCCCAGGACCAGCCCGGTGCGCAGCCGCACCACCCGCACGCCGGCCTGCGTGGCCGGCTCCGTGGCGCCCTCCCACTCGACGCACACGCGGGCGAGGAAGTCGTCGCCGGCGGGGGCCGTCTCGTCGACCACCCGGTCACCGGTGTCGCCGTACCAGCCCACGCCCGACGCGTTGAGCAGCACGCGCGGGCGGCCCGGGTCGGCGGCGACCGCGTCGGCGAGGCCCTGGCTGAGGGTCGCGGTGGTGTCCACCCGGCTGGAGAGCACGGCCTGCTTGTGCTTCTCGGTCCAGCGGCGGTCGCCCACACCCACGCCGCCCAGGTTCACGACGGCGTCGACGTCGCTGAGCAGGCCGGCGTCGACCCGCCGGTGCTGCGGGTCCCAGCGGTGCTCCTCGGCCGTCCGCGGCGTGCGACGGACGAGCTGCAGGACCTCGTGCCCGTCCTCCCGCAGCGCGGGCAGCAGAGCGCTCCCCACGAAGCCGGACGCGCCGGCGACGGCGACCTTCATGCGGCACTCCCGGATGCGGAGAGGGGGCAGAACGGGCTCGGGGCCCCGGTGGTCACCGGGGCCCCGAGCGGGCGTGCATCAGGCGAGGCCGAGCTCGCCCTCGAACTGTCCGGCCTCGAGCCGCTCCTTCACCGTGGTGAGGAAGCGCGCCGCGTCGGCGCCGTCGACGATCCGGTGGTCGTAGGTGAGGGCCAGGTAGACCATCGACCGGATCGCGATGACCTCGCCGAGGTCGGCGTCCTGGACGACCACCGGTCGCTTCACCACCGAGCCGACACCGAGGATGGCGACCTGCGGCTGGTTGATGATCGGGGTGTCGAACAGCGCGCCCCGGCTGCCGGTGTTGGTCAGCGTGAACGTGCCGCCACCGAGCTCGTCCGGCGTCACCTTGTTGGTCCGGGTGCGCTCGGCCAGGTCCGCGATCTTGCGGGCGATCCCGCCGAGGCTGAGGTCGCCGGCGTCGTGGATGACCGGCACGAGGAGGCCGCGCTCGGTGTCCACCGCGATCCCGAGGTTCTCGGTGTCGTGGTAGGTGACGGTGCCGGCCTCCTGGTCGATGGAGGAGTTCACCGACGGGTGCACCTTCAGCGCCTCGATCGAGGCCTTGGCGAAGAAGGGCAGGAACGAGAGCTTGACGCCCTCGCGGGACTCGAAGTCCGACTTGGCCCTCTGCCGCAGCCGGGCGATCTTGGTGACGTCGGCCTCGACCACCGTGGTCAGCTGCGCGCTGACCTGCAGCGACTCCACCATCCGCCGGGCGATGACCGCGCGGAGACGGGAGAGCTTCTCCGTGCGGCCGCGCACCGAGGTGTCGGGCGTGGCGGCCGGGGACGGGGTCCGCGGAGCGGGGGGAGCGGCCTGAGCGGCAGCCGGCGCCGCCGCGGGAGCGGACTTCTGCTCGGCCGCGGCGAGGACGTCCTGCTTCCGGATCCGCCCGCCGACACCGGTGCCCTTGACGGTGGAGAGGTCGACGCCGTTGTCGGCCGCCAGACGGCGGACCAGCGGGGTGACGTACTGGCCACCGCCGTCGCCACCGCCGTCACCCGAGGGCGCCGGGGCCTGCGGGGCGACCTGGGGAGCGGGGGCGGAGGTCGGGGAGGTCGAGGGCTGGGCGCCGCTGGCGCCGTAGTCGCCACCGGGCTGGGCGGTCGAGGTGGCCGGTGCGGCCGGCTTGGCCTCGGGCGCGGCCTGCGGCGCGGGCTGGGCCGGGGCCTCCTGCTTGGGGGCCTCCTGCTGGGGAGCGGGGGCAGAGCCGCCGACGGCGGCACCGGTGCCGATGACGGCCAGCTGCGCGCCGACGTCGACCGTCTCGTCCTCGTTGACCGTGATCTCCAGGAGCGTGCCGCTCACAGGCGCGGGGATCTCGGTGTCGACCTTGTCGGTCGAGACCTCGAGCAGCGGCTCGTCGGCGGTGACCTCGTCGCCGACGGCCTTCAGCCAGCGGGTGACGGTGCCCTCGGTGACGCTCTCACCCAGCGCCGGCATGGTGACCGGGGTGCCCTCGCCGCCGCCGGAGCTGCCAGAGCCGCCGGAGTCGCTCTGCGCGGGAGCCGGCTCCGGCTCGGCCGCCGGCTCCTCCTGGGCGCCCGCACCGGTGTCGTCGACCTGCTGCGCCGGGGTCTCGGGCATGTCGGCGTCGTCGGCGGACGCCGCCTCGCCGCCGCCCCCGCTGCCGCCGTCGCCCTCGCCACCGATGACGGCGAGCTCGGCACCGACCTCGACGGTCTCGTCCTCCGCGACCAGGATCTTGGTCAGGACGCCGGCGGCCGGGGACGGGATCTCGGTGTCGACCTTGTCGGTCGAGACCTCGAGGAGGGGCTCGTCGACTGCGACCTGGTCACCCTCCTGCTTGAGCCATCGGGTGACCGTGCCCTCGGTGACGCTCTCGCCCAGGGCGGGCATGGTGACGGACGTCGGCATCGGGGCAGTGCTCCTTCTGGCGCTGGGTGATGGGGGGAAGAGCTGGTTCAGCCGTGCACGTGGAGCGGCTTGCCGGCGAGGGCCAGGTGGGCCTCGCCGAGCGCTTCGCTCTGCGTCGGGTGCGGGTGGATGAGGCTGGCGACGTCGTCGGCCTCGGCCTCCCAGTTGTAGATCAGCTGGGCCTCGGCGATGAGCTCGCCGACGCGGCTGCCGACCATGTGGATGCCCACGACCGGGCCGTCGGGGGCCTGGACGAGCTTCACGGCACCGGTGGTCTTGAGGATCTGGCTGCGGCCGTTGCCGGCCAGGTCGTAGGTCAACGTCTTGACCTCGCCGTAGCGCTCCTTGGCCTGCGCCTCGGTGAGCCCGACGGAGGCGACCTCCGGGTCGGAGTAGGTGATCCGCGGGACACCGGCGTAGTCGATGGGCGCGGGCTCCAGGCCGGCGACGCGCTCGGCCACGAGGATGCCCTCGCCGAAGCCCACGTGGGCCAGCTGGAGGGTGGGCACGAGGTCACCGACGGCGGAGATCGTCGGGATGTTGGTCCGCATGTACTCGTCGACGAGGACGTAGCCGCGCTCCATGGCGACCCCGACCTCCTCGTAGCCGATGCCCGAGCTGACCGGACCGCGGCCGACGGCGACGAGCAGCAGCTCGGCCTCGATCTCCTTGCCGTTCTCCAGCGACACCTTCACGCCGTTGTCGGTGGTCTGCACGCCGGAGAACCGGCTGCCGAGCTCGAAGCCGATCTTGCGACGGCGGAACGCGCGCTCCAGCAGCTTCGAGGAGCTCTCGTCCTCGAGCGGGACCAGGTGGGGGAGGCCCTCGACGATGGTCACGTCGACCCCGAAGGACTTCCAGGCGCTGGCGAACTCGCAGCCGATGACACCGCCGCCGAGGATGATCGCCGAGCTGGGCACCCGGTCGAGGTTCAAGGCGTGGTCGCTGGTGATGACCTTGGTGCCGTCGATCTCCAGGCCCGGCAGCGAGCGCGGGTAGGACCCGGTGGCCAGCAGCACGTGCTTGCCCTCGTAGGTCTGGCCGCCGACCTCGACGGTGGTGGCCGACGTGAGCCGGCCCTCGCCCTCGACGTAGGTGATCTTGCGGGCCTTCACGAGGCCCTGCAAGCCCTTGTAGAGCTTGGAGATGACGCCGTTCTTGTAGCTGTTGACGCCGTCCATGTCGATGCCGGCGAGCGACGTCTTCACACCGAACTGCTCGCCCTCGCGGGCGAGGTCGGCGACCTCGCCGGCGTGCAGGAGCGCCTTGGTCGGGATGCACCCGCGGTGCAGGCAGGTGCCGCCGACCTTGTCCTTCTCGATGAGCACGACGTTCAGGCCCAGCTCCGAGGCCCGGAACGCCGCGGCGTACCCACCGGAGCCACCCCCGAGGATGACCAGGTCGGCGGGGGAGGCAGGTGCGCTCACGGGTGCTCCTCGGGTGCGTCGGGCGGCGGCCCCGCTCGAGCGGGCGGGGGCTGAGGCCCATCCTGCCACTCCGGGAACGACCTGGCCGGGACCACCGTTGCTCTCGCGAGCGTCGTGGTGATCACGGGGCCGGGGCGGGGAGGGAGGCGGTCATGGGTCTGTTCGACCGGCTGCGCGGTCGGGGTGCCCGGCGGCGGGGCGCCGCCGAGGACGGCCGGCGCGCGACCCTCGACCGGGGGTCGGCACGGAGCGACCTGGCGCACCTCGAGCAGTTCGTCGGCACCCGTCGCGGCGTCGAGGGCTACGTCGAGCCGCGGACCGCCGTCACCGAGACGACGATCGTGCTGGTGGCGGCCGACGGCGAGTGGACCCGCCGCCGGATCGCCGGCCCCGAGGTCGCCCGGCGGCTGTCCCGCGAGCTGGGCATCCCGGTCTACGACGCGCAGGTGACCGGCTACCCGCAGCGGATGCGCGACTACTCCGCCCGCACCAGGAGCGGGCCGTCACTCGGCGATGAGCGCCTCGATGGTGGCCAGCAGGGTGCGCACGGGGACGCCCGTGCCGCCCTTGGGCGTGTAGCCCCACGGCCCACCGGTGTTGTAGCTCGGGCCGGCGATGTCGATGTGCGCCCACGGCAGCCCGGCCGGGACGAACTCGGCCAGGAAGTGGCCGCCGACGAGCATGCCGCCCATCCGGTCGGCGTTGGCGTTGACGAAGTCCGCCACCGTCGAGTCCAGGCCGCGGCGCAGCTCCGCCGGCAGCGGCATCGGCCACATGCTCTCGCCGCTGCGCCGGGCGGCGGCCACGACGGCGTCGCGCATGTCGTCCGATCCCATGACGCCGGCCGTCCGCCCACCCAGGGCCACCAGCTGGGCGCCGGTCAGGGTGGAGGTCTCGAGCAGCACGTCGGGGCGGTCCTCCGCTGCGCGGGAGATCGCGTCGGCGAGCACCACGCGGCCCTCGGCGTCGGTGTTGGTGATCTCGGCCTTCTTGCCGTTGCGGAAGGTCACCACGTCGGCCGGGCGGTAGGAGGTCCCGCTGGGCAGGTTCTCCGCGATCGGGACGGTGGCGGTGACCTCGACCGGCAGGCCGAGCTGGGCGACGAGGCAGACGGTGGCGATCACGGCCGCCGCGCCGGCCATGTCGCTCTTCATGTCCTCCATCTTGGCGGCGGGCTTGATCGAGATGCCGCCGCTGTCGAAGGTGATGCCCTTGCCGACTAGCGCGACCTTCTTGCGGGCGCCGGCGCCGGTGTAGGTCAGCCGCAGCAGCCGCGGCTTGCGGGCCGAGCCGCTGCCGACGGCCAGGATGCCGCCGTAGCCGCCCGCGGCCAGGGCCTCCTCGTCGAGGATCTCCGTGGCCAGGCCCAGCTTCTCGCCGGCCGCGGCCCCACGGGCGGCCAGCTCGGCGGGGAAGAGGTCGTTGGGCGGGGTGTTGACCAGGTCGCGCACCAGGGCGACGGCGTCGGCCACCGCGCGCACCCGGCGGAGGGCGGACTCCGCGGCGGCCGCGCCGGGGACGACGACGGTGAACTCCTGCGGCGGGGCCAGGCGGTCCGCCGGCAGCTGGGACTTGTAGGCGGTGAACTCGTAGGCCCCGAGCAGCGAGCCCTCGCCGACGGCGTGCAGCCGGTCGGCGTCGGGCGTGCCACCCACCGCGGCCAGCAGGGAGACCACCGAGCGCCGGCCGCGCAGGGCGCGGCTCGCGGCGCCCGCGGCGCGGCGGATCGCCTCGGGGGCGTAGCCGCCTGCGGCGTCGGGGGCACCGAGGCCGGTCACGGCGACGACGGGGAAGGGGCCCTGGCCGAAGGAGGGCAGTTGCGTCACCTCGTCCTCGCCACCCTTGGCGCCCAGGTCGGCCAGCGACGCGAACAGCCGGCCGCCGAGGAGGCGGTCGACGGCCTCGGCCCCGGGGGTCGGGAGCAGCCCGTCAGGGCCCTTGCCGACGGCGACGACGACGGCGTCGGCGGTCAGCTTCTCGAGCGGTTGGTCGGTCGCGGAGATCGTCGGAGGCACCCTGTGATCGTAGAAGGACCCCGTCGCCGTCCCGCCCTCGACGGGGCCGTTCCCGTCCGTCGCCACGCACTAGCGTGTCGCGGGTGACCCCCCTGACCTCGCCCCTCCACGACCGGCACCTCGCTGCCGGGGCCAAGCTCGCCGACTTCAGCGGCTGGTCGATGCCGCTCGAGTACGCCGGCGGCGGGGTCCTCGCCGAGCACGCGGCGGTCCGCGAGGGCGTGGGGCTCTTCGACGTCTCCCACCTGGGCACCGGCACCGTCCGCGGCCCCGGCGCGGCGGCGTTCGTGGACAGCTGCCTGACCAACGACCTGTCCCGCATCGGCCCCGGCCAGGCCCAGTACACGCTGTGCTGCGTCCCGGACGGCGAGCCGCAGGCCGGCGGGGTGGTCGACGACCTGATCGTCTACCTGCACGGGCCCGACGACGTGCTGCTCGTGCCCAACGCCGCGAACGCCGGGGAGGTGCTGGCCCGGCTGGCCTCCGCCGCGCCGGCCGGGGTGGCCGTGGAGGACCGGCACGCCGACGTCGCCGTCCTGGCCGTCCAGGGGCCGCGGTCGCTGCAGGTGCTGGAGCTGCTGGGCGTGCCCGGCGAGATCGGCTACATGTCGTTCGTGACCGGGACCGGCGGCGGCTCGGCCGAGGTGACCGTCTGCCGCACCGGCTACACCGGCGAGCACGGCTACGAGCTGCTGGTGGCGGCCGACCAGGCGGGGCAGATGTGGGACGCGCTGCTCGAGGCCGGCGCCGACCTGGGCATCCGCCCCTGTGGCCTGGGCGCCCGCGACACGCTGCGCACCGAGATGGGCTACCCGCTGCACGGTCACGAGCTCTCCCGGGACATCTCACCGGTGCAGGCGCGGGCGGGCTGGGCGGTCGGCTGGCAGAAGCCGGCGTTCTGGGGGCGCGAGGCGCTGCTGGCCGAGAAGGAGAGCGGGCCGGCCCGCCTCCTCTGGGGGCTGCGGGCCACCGGCCGAGGCATCCCGCGCGCCGGTATGGCCGTGCTGGACGCCGCCGGCACGCGGGTGGGGGAGACCACCAGCGGCACGTTCTCCCCGACGCTGCGGAGCGGGATCGCCCTGGCGCTGCTCGACACCGCGGCCGGCGTCACGGAGGGGACGGAGCTCGCCGTCGACGTCCGGGGCCGGCCGCAGCCGGTCGAGGTCGTCCGGCCGCCGTTCGTGGAGTCGCGCGTCCGCTGAGGACGCGGCCCTCCTACTTCCGGGTCGGGTCCGCCGCGTCCTTCCCCGGCTCGGGCGACTCGGGGAGGGTGTCGGCGACGACGGCGCCGCGGTCGCCCATCGGCTCGGGGTCGCCGTCGGTGGTGTCCCTCGCGGTCTGGTGCTCTGCCTCGGCGTTGATCTCCGCGCCGAGGAGCACCAGGTAGCACGTGAGGTACAGCCACAGCATCAGGACGATGACGCCGGCGATGGCGCCGTAGGTCTTGTCGTAGGACCCGAAGTTGTCCACGTAGACGGCGAAGCCGACGCTGACCGCCGCCCAGATCACGGTGACCACGACCGCGCCCAGGCTCACCCAGCTTAACCGCGGGGAGTCCCGGTCGGGCGCGACGCGGTAGAGCACCGAGAGGGCGCCGGCGAAGACGGCCAGCAGCAGCGCCCAGCGGGCGACCTGGGCCAGGACCGTCCCGACGACCCCCAGGGGCAGCGACTCGATCACGGAGGGGACCACCGCGACGAGGCTGAAGGTGATCAGCACGAAGACGATCGCGCCGAGCGTCAGCGCCAGCGAGAGCGCCTTGAGCTTGATGAAGTTCCGCGCCTCCACCTCGTCGTAGGCGATGTTCACCGCGGTGATCACGTTGCCCACGCCGCCCGAGGCGCTCCACAGCGCGGCCAGGATGGAGACGACCAGGCTGATGCTCAGCGCGCTGCCGCTGTTGTCGACGATCGCGGTGAGCTGGTCGGCGATGAGGCCGGCGGCGTCCTCGGGCAGCTGGGCGGAGAGGTCCTCGACCTGCCGGGCGACGGTCTCCTCGGAGGCGACGAGGCCGTAGATGGAGATGAGCGCGATCAGCGCCGGGAAGATGGAGAGGAAGCCGAAGAACGCGACGCCGCCGGCGATGATCGGCATGTTGTCGGCCTTGTTCTCGGCCCACGCCCGCTTGACGATCTGCTTCCAGCCGCTCCACGGGATCTGCGTCGGCTTCTCGGCGTGGATGCCGGGGAGCTGCTCGGGGGAGGGGGCGCCCGGGGGCACCTCGTCGGGGTGGGACCGGGTCGCCGGGCGGCGGGCCGCCTCCGCGGCGGCCGCGCGCCGCGCGGCCTTCTCCTCGACGCGCTGACGGATGCGCTCGACCGCGCTCTCGTGCTGCTTGGTGCCGGTCATCGCCATCCCCCTGGGTCGGTCACCGCCCGGAGGCGGCCTGCTGGTCGTGCGGGCTGGTCGGCGGTGGGCCGGGGGAGGCCCGGCCCACCGCCGGCGTCCTCAGTCGCCGGGCCAGGCGCCGGTGAGCTTGGTGAACCCGCGGGCGCCGGCGCGGTCGATGGCCGCCTTGGTCGCCGCGAAGATCGCGCCCTGGATGGCGGCGGCCAGGACGACCTCCCGCATCGGGTACTCGCTCTGCAGCGCCGAGGGCGCGTCGTCCTCGTTGGAGACGGCCTTCCAGATCTGCTTGAAGACGATCCCGGACAGGGACCCGGCCAGGATGCCGCCGATCAGGCCGATGGGCCGGTAGGCGAACTTGGCTCCCTTGCTCAACGCTTCCTCCTCCTCGTGGCGCGCCCGGCGCGCCTCTTCCGCAGCACGACGATCCCGGCGACCACGCCGGCGACGGCGAGGAGGCCGGCGATGGTCAGCGGCGGGCTCTCGCGGTAGGTCTCCACCGCGGTGTCCTTGGCCCGGAGCGCACTCTCCTTGGTGCGCGCGGGCACGTCCAGCCGGTGGCTGAGCTCGTCGACGGTGCGGGCGAGCTGGTCACGGGTGGCGTCGATGTCGGCCTTGATCGCGTCGACGTCGGTCGGCCCCTCGACGTCGGGTGCCCCGGGCCCGTGCGCGCCCTCGGGACGGGTGCTCATCGGCCGACCCCCCGCTTCACCGCGGCGATGTCCTCCTGGACGCTCGCGATCGTCTCGGTCGGCAGCGGCGGGGCCGCCTGCTGCACGTCCTTCTTCCCGACCAGCGCGAGCACGCCGGCGACCGCGAAGAGCACGAGGGCGACGGCGATCGCCGCGAGCCAGCCCGGCATGACGTTGGCCAGCCCGAGGACCGCCGCGGTCACCAGGGCCCCGAGGCCGAGGACGGCGAGGAGGCCGGCGCCGCCGAACAGGCCGGCACCGAGGCCCAGCCGCTTGGCCTTGGACGTGACCTCGGCCTGCGCGAGGCGGACCTCGTCGCGCACGAGGCGGGTGACGAGGTCGGGGAGGGCGCCGATCAGCTCACCGGTGGAGGCGGTGGCCGGGTCGGGCGGTGGGGTCTGCGCGCGCGTGGCGCCCGTGGCGGGCTGGGGCGTGGCGGTCATCGGTCCTCCGGTCGGCGGGTCGATGCACTCCCATGCCCCTCCGGGTGGGCCGGTAACCGGCGGGTGGATCACAGCGCGGCAACGACTCCCGGCCCGCTAGCCTCCGCCACATGACGTGGCACTGGCGCTTGGAGGACCCGTCCGGCTCGACCATGGACCCGGCGGCGGTCGGCGTCGAGGTGCCGGAGTCGGACAACCAGGGCGACGCGGAGTCGTGGCTGGGCGAGAACTGGCGCGAGCTGCTCGACCGCGGCGTCGCGACCGTGACGCTCTTCGACGGCGACGAGAAGGCCTACGGCCCCATGGGCCTGGCCGCGACGTGACCCTCAGGTAGAGCCTGAGGGTCACGTCGCCTCGGTCAGAACCCGCGGGCGGTCTTGCCCGGGTCCCGCTCGACCGTGTCGCCCAGGACCTCGTCGATGCGCGCCAGGACGTCGTCGTCGAGGGTCACCCCGGCGGCCTTGACGTTGTCGTGCACCTGCTCCGGGCGGGTGGCGCCGACGATGGCGGCGGCCACGTTGTCGTTCTGCAGCACCCACGCCAGGGCGAGCTGGGCCATCGACAGGCCCAGGTCCTCGGCGATCGGCCGGAGGTCCTGCACGCGGGCGAGCAGGTCGTCGCGCATGAACCGCTGCATCGACTGGCCCGCCTCGGCGTGCCCGGCGCGGCTGTCGGCCGGCGGCTGCTCGCCCGGGCGGTACTTGCCGGTCAGGATCCCCTGCGCCAGCGGAGACCAGACGATCTGGGACACGCCCTCGCGCTGCGAGGTCGGCACGACCTCGCTCTCGATGACCCGCCAGAGCATCGAGTACTGCGGCTGGTTGCTGATCAGCTGGATGCCGAGCTCCCGGGCCAGCGCGGCGCCGGCGGCGATCTGTTCGGCGTTCCACTCCGAGACGCCGATGTAGAGCGCCTTGCCCTGGCGCACCAGGTCGGCGAAGGCGGTCATCGTCTCCTCGAGCGGCACCGTGGTGTCGTAGCGGTGGGCCTGGTAGAGGTCGACGTAGTCGGTCCGCAGCCGGCGCAGCGAGGCGTGCGCGCTCTCGATGATGTGCTTGCGGCCCAGGCCGCGGTCGTTCAGGCCGGGGCCGGTGGGCCAGTAGACCTTGGTGAACAGCTCGATCGACTCCCGGCGCACGCCGGCCAGGGCCTCGCCCAGCACGGTCTCGGCGCGGGTCCCGGCGTAGACGTCGGCGGTGTCGAACGTGGTGATGCCGGCGTCGAGAGCGGCCCGGACGCAGGCGTTGGCCGCGTCCTCCTCCACCTGCCCGCCGTGGGTCAGCCAGTTGCCGTACGCGATCTCGGAGATGGTCAGGCCGGAGCGGCCGAGGCGTCTGAATTCCACGGAGGGCGACGTTAGGCGCCGCGCGGGACCGCCGCCCGCCCGGCCCCGACCCGGGCCCCGTCGGGGACCAGCCGCGCACCGCACGCCGCCAGCCGGGCGGCGAGCCGCGCGGCCGGTGGGTTGTGGTGGCTCAGGTGCACCGCGACGACGTCGGTCCGCCGCGTGACGGCGCCGACCGCGCGCAGCCGGTCCAGCTGCTCGGGGAAGGTGGCGAGGTCCAGGTGGCCGGTCCCGTGCCCGAGGTGGTCGCCGAAGGTCTCCTCCAGGAGGACGACGTCGAGGTCCGCGCCCCGGACCGCCTCGACCGTCTCCTCCGGCAGCGGGCCGGTGTCGGTGGCGTAGAGCAGGCGGCCCCCGTCGGGGCCGGAGACGTCGTAGAGCAGCGTCGGGACCTCGTGCGCGGCGGCGAGGGCCCGGACGGCGTACCCGTGCCGCTCCCACCGGTCGCCGGGCGCCAGCGCCACGAGCTCCACCGGGTCGCCGGGGGCCAGCCACGGCCGGACGGCGTCGAGCACCGGCGGCGGCCCCGCGACGGTGAGCGGCTGCTCGCGGCGCACCCACTGCCGCGCCAGGAGGACCAGCGGGGCGCAGTGGTCGGGGTGGTCGTGGGTGACCAGGACGGTGTGCACCCCGCCCAGCAGCACGTCGGCCGGCGGCGGGGCGGGGGAGAGGTCGAGCAGGAGCGCGTCGTCGACCAGGGCGGAGGTCGGGCGCCGCGCCGCACCGGTCAGGCGGGCGTCGGCGCACGACGCGCAGCTGCACCAGGGGTTGGGCCAGCCGTCCGCGGAGCCGGTGCCGAGCAGGGTGACGCGCAGGGCGGCGTCCCTCAGACCTGGGCGCCGAGCTCGACCTCGGGCTTGGGGAAGCGCCACCTGCGGACCATGGTCGAGCGGCTGATGCCGTACCAGACCAGGCCCTTCATCTTGTGGTCCTGGTCGGGGAACCGGGCGGTCACGGCGCGCTTCACCCGCCGGCCGAGCACCACCGAGTCCGCGATCAGCAGGAGGAAGTACCCGAACAGCACGAAGCTGGAGTAGCTCTTCACCGCGAGGCTCGGCACGAAGGTGCCGATGAGCGCGACGGCGGCGACGGCGAGGAAGAGCCCGCCGACGTTGCGGCGGCTGTCGACGACGTCGCGGACGAGCTTGCGCACCGGGCCGCGGTCGCGGGCGGGCAGGTAGGAGTCGTCACCGCGGGCCGCGCCCTGGCGCGTCTCGGCGCGGCGCAGCGCCTGCTGCTCCCGCATCCGCTTGTACGCCTCCTTGCGCGTGGTGGGCGGCGGCGGGGGCGGGCCCTGGCGCCGGCCCTGGGCCTCGCTGCGCTTGGGCGTGGGGCGCCCCTTGCCGCCGGCCTTGACCAGCTGCTCGGTCAGCTCGCCCGTGTCGCCGGAGGGGGCGGCGGGCGTCTGGTCGGGGTCGCGGCGGCCGGGCAGGCGGAGCTTCACGGGCCGGAAGTCTACGTGTGTGAGCAACGAGGCCCCGTGCGTCGCGCGCGGAGCCGTACAGTGGGGGCACGGGAAGAGGAGCCGTCCGGGCGGCGTTCGTCCGCCACGGAACGCGCGTGCGCGGACACCTCGGAGGGAGAGGACAGGAAAATGACGGTGCAGGACACTGCGGCCACCGGCGTCGTGCTCAGCGACCCCGCCGCTGCCAAGGTCAAGGCTTTGCTGGACCAGGAGGGCCGTGACGACCTGCGGCTGCGCATCGCCGTCCAGCCCGGCGGTTGCTCCGGTCTGCGCTACCAGCTCTTCTTCGACGAGCGGTACCTCGACGGCGACCAGACTTACGAGTACGGCGGCGTCGAGGTCATCGTCGACCGGATGAGCGGCCCCTACCTGGGCGGCGCCACGATCGACTTCGTCGACAGCATCGAGAAGCAGGGCTTCACGATCGACAACCCCAACGCGGGCAGCTCCTGCGCCTGCGGCGACAGCTTCAGCTGATCGCAGGACGCACGCAGCGCCCGGTTCCCCTCTCGGGGAGCCGGGCGCTGTCGCGTCCGGGGGTCAGAGCCGGACGGGGTAGACCGTCGCGGGGATCTCGGGCCGGATCCGCCCCTCGACGAAGATGCCGTGCCAGATCATGAAGACCAGCAGCGTCCAGAGCTTCCGGGAGTAGTCGACCGGGGAGCCCGACCGCTGGTTCTGCCGGTGCGCGTCCAGCATCGCCAGCACCTGGTCCCTGTCCAACCACTCGTCGGTCCCGCTGTCGGTGATCACCTGGCGGGCCCAGTCGTGCAGGTCCTCGGCCAGCCAGTGGCGGGTGGGGACGGGGAAGCCGAGCTTGCGGCGGTTCAGCACGTGCGCCGGCACGATCTGCTCCAGCGCCCGCCGCAGCGCGTACTTCGTCGTCTCCTTGGTGACCCGCTGGTCGACCGGGATCGTCGAGGCCACCCGGAAGACCTCCGGGTCGAGGAAGGGCACCCGCAGCTCCAGCGAGTTCGCCATGGTCATCTTGTCGGCCTTGACGAGGATGTCGCCGCGCAGCCAGGTGAAGAGGTCCACGTACTGCATGGCCGTGACGTCGTCGTAGCCGGCGGCGCGGGTGCGCTCGTACAGCTCCCGGGTGACGGTGGCGTGCGACAGGTCGGCGTCGCGGGTCCGCAGGAAACCGAGCTCGTCGTCGCGGAAGAGCCGCGCGTTGCCGTAGTACCGCTGCTCCAGCGGGATGGAGCCGCGGCGCAGCAGGTCCTTGCCGCGCATGCCGTCGGGCAGCCGCGTGGACAGCGCCCCCAGCGCCCGGCGCACGCCCCGGGGCAGCTTCTCGAACGCCGCCAGCGACAGCGGCTCCCGGTAGATGTTGTAGCCGCCGAACAGCTCGTCGGCGCCCTCCCCGGAGAGCACGACCTTCACGTGCTTCCGGGCCTCGCGCGCGATGAAGTACAGCGGCACGAGCGCCGGGTCGGCGACCGGGTCGTCGAGGTACCAGACCACCAGCGGGATCTCGGCCGCGAACTCCTCCGCCGTCACCACCTTGGTGATGTGCTCCACGCCGATGGCGGCGGCGGACTCGGCCGCGACGTCGATCTCGGAGAAGCCGCTGCGCTCGAAGCCGGTCGTGAAGGTGAGCAGCTTGGGGTTGTACCGCTTGGCCAGCGCGGCGATGGCCGTCGAGTCGATGCCGCCGGAGAGGAACGAGCCGACCGTCACGTCGGCGCGCATGTGCATGCGCACCGAGTCGTCGAGGACGTCGGCGATGCGGTCGTAGAGGGCCTGCTGCTCGTCCTTCGCCACCGGCGTGACCGGGAAGGTCGGGTGGAAGTAGCGCTTGGTCGTCAGCTCCCCGTCGACCACGGTGAAGCTCGTCCCGCTCTCGACGCGGCGGATGCCGCGGTGGAGGGTCGCCGGCTCCGGGACGTACTGCAGCGTCAGGTAGTGCTGCAGGGAGGCGGCGTCCACGCCACCGGCGGCCTCGCTGCCACCGAGGAGCTCGAGGACCGCCTTCTTCTCGGAGCTGAAGACCAGCCCGCCGTCGGCCATGCGCGCGGTGAACAGCGGCTTGATGCCGAACGGGTCGCGGGCGCCGAAGACCGCCTTCTCCTGGGTGTCCCAGATGAGGAAGGCGAACATGCCGCGCAGCCTCGGGACGACGTCCTCGCCCCACAGGTGGTAGCCGGCGACGATCGCCTCGGTGTCGCCCTCGGTGGCGAACGTCGCGCCGGCGGCCTTCAGCTCCTCGCGCAGCTCGAGGTAGTTGTAGATCTCACCGTTGAAGACGATCCGGTAGCGGCCGTCGGCGTAGGCCATCGGCTGGTGGCTGTGCTCGATGTCGATGAAGGACAGCCGGTTGAAGCCGAAGACCGCCCGGGTGTCCCACCAGGCCTCGTTCTCGTCCGGCCCGCGGTGCCGCACGCAGTTCTGGGCCGCCCGCACCGCCTCGACCGTGCCGTCGTCGACGCGGTCGGCGTCGGTGGAGAAGTAGGCGATCAGGCCACACATGAGGCGAGGGACTCCGGGGTGGTGAGGGGGCGGGGGACCGCCACGGTCAGACGCGCTCGCCGGCGCGCATCTTGGCGGTCGCGCGGCGCTCGGCGAAGAAGGACAGCACCGGCACCGTGCCGGCGACCACGGTGACCACGAAGCCCTTGAGGCTCCACTTGGCGCGCAGGGCGAGGTCCACGGTGGCGAGGAAGAACAGGCCGTACAGCCAGCCGTGCGCGGTGCCGAGCACCGTCGAGGGGCCCGGGATGCCCGCCAGGTGGTTGAGCGGCACCGCGACGAAGATCAGCGCGATGAGCAGCACGCCGACGATGTTGGCCATCACCCGGTAGCGCGTCAGCGCCGTCGGGACGTCCCGCCCCTGGGCGCGGGTCGGCTGCTCAACGGCCATTGCTGCTCCTCTGTCCCAGCGCCCGCTCGTTGAGCTCGGCGAGGTAGGCGTTGTAGGCGGCCAGCTCCGGGTCGCCCGTCGTGTCGATCCGCGGCTTCTGGTAGAGCACCAGGGAGTTGCCCGGGAGGTCCTCGTCGGGGTCGCGGCGGAGCTCGTCGCGCACCATGCGCACGTAGAACCACAGGCCCATGAAGCCGTAGAGCGGCCACTGCAGCGCGTAGCTCCAGTTCACGGCGCCGCCGCCGTCCTCGGCCTTGCCGAGCTGCCAGGCGCCGAGGAAGAACGTGGCGACGAACAGGGCGGCCACGAGCAGGTGCAGCAGCACCCACTTGGGGGTCAGCAGCCGGGTGTACACGCACCTGACTCTAACCGCCGTCGCCCGTGGCCCCGCCCGGCTCGCGGTCGCGGTGGCGGGGGAGGGGCCGCGACCCGCCGCAACCGTCTCCGGTGGTCGGCCCCGGAGGCGGGTCGGCTAGTCTCGGCCCACACTGTGATCGGCGTGGATCCGCTCCCCCGAGCACCGGTGGAGGACCCGCTGGAACGACCGCCCGGGACCGGGCGGAGGACGAGGAGGCAGCGAGCAGTGGCTCGAGGCAGCAGGCTCGCGCGGCTGGCCGCGCTCGGTCTCCTGGGGGTACTCACCCTCACTGGATGCGAGATGCCGAACAACGAATTCTGGCGCTTCGGGTGGCCCGAGGGGATCACCGAAGAGGCCACGGCCATGCGTGAGCTGTGGACGGGGTCGGTCATCGCCGCCCTGGTCGTCGGCATCATCGTCTGGGCCCTGATCGGCTACTCGGTGGTCCGCCACCGCAAGCGCGGCGACGAGCTCCCGCGCCAGACGGCGTACAACCTGCCGCTGGAGATCGGCCTGACCGTCCTCCCGTTCGTGATCATCGCGGGGCTGTTCTTCTTCACCGTGGTGACGCAGAACAAGGTGATGGAGCGCAGCGCCGACCCGGACGAGACCATCCAGGTCAACGCGTTCAAGTGGAACTGGGAGTTCGTCTACCCGGAGACCGCCAGCGAGGCCGACGGCGAGCCGGTCAGCACCGTCGGCAGCAGCACGGACATCCCGATCCTCGTGGTGCCGACCGACCGGTCGATCCGCTTCCAGGTCGCCTCGGCCGACGTCATCCACTCGTTCTGGGTGCCGGAGTTCCTCTTCAAGCTCGACGTCATCCCGGGCAACGAGAACGGCCGCGACAACGTCTTCGAGGTCACCGTCCAGGAGGAGGGTGCCTACGTCGGCCGCTGCGCCGAGCTGTGCGGCACCTACCACGCGTACATGAACTTCGAGGTCCGCGCGGTCTCCGGCGACGACTACGACGCCTACCTCGCCGCTCGCGAGGCCGGCCAGAACACCTACGAGGCCCTCGAGTCGATCGGCCAGCCCGGTGACGCCGGCACCACGACGCCGCTGGACCTCGCGCAGAACAAGACCGCCGACCAGCAGTCCGCTGGTGACTGACGCTCCCGTTCCCCGCACGGGCAACATGCACGAGGAGGCACGACCGTGAAGGTCGAGGCGCTGATCTTCAACTTGATCACGGTGTTCTGCATCGTGGCGGCGATCGTCTACGGCCTCTGGGCGCGTGAGCCCATCGGCACCACGGCGCTCGCCCTCTCCGGAGGGCTGACCGGTCTCATCGGTGGGTTCTTCTGGTTCATCTCGCGCCGCATCGACGCGCGACCGGAGGACCGCAAGGACGCTGACATCGCCGAGGGCGCGGGGGAGCTGGGCTTCTTCCCGCCGGCCAGCTACTGGCCGTTCACCCTGGCGCTGTCCGCCGCCCTCATGGGCCTGGCGCTGGCGTTCTTCTACTCCTGGCTGATCCTCATCGCCGGCGCGGCGCTGCTGATCAGCGTGGGCGGCCTGCTCTTCGAGTACTACGTGGGGCAGAACGCCCAGCAGAGCTGACCGGCTGCTCGGCACGACGAGGGCCCCTCCCGCCACTGGCGGGAGGGGCCCTCGTCGTCCACGGGGTCGTGCAGCGCGCGTCCTGAGGGGCGCTGAGGGGCGGCGACGCACTGCCAGGAGCGCCGACACGCCACCGCCGGCCGCTCAGCCGGCCCACTCCTCCACGGGGCGGGGGCCGTCGCCGGTGTGCAGGTGGATGCGGTGGCCCGTCAGCTCCGACTGGAGGTGCCGGGCCAGCCGTACCGTCAGCGGGCTACCGGGCCGGAACTGCCCCAGCGGAGAGCCGGTGACGGGGTCGTGGTCCCAGCCCTCCGCCCACGCCCGGAGGCGCTCCACGAGCGGGAGCGACACCCCGAGGGCCGCCAGCTCCGCTGCGCTGACGTTGCCGGACTCCTCGCTGTCGGGGCCGTGCCAGACCGGCACGTCGACCCCGTGCTCGGGCATCAGCGTGAGGCCGGGTCGTCGCTCCTCGACGTCGTCCGCATCCACCCACCCAGTCTGCGGTCCCTGGCAACCCGGTTCCTGCTCGGCGGCCGCCGGCGGACCCTCGGCCTCACCCCCGTCCCGGAGGCGCCGCGAGGGGTACAGGGAGCCTCAGGTCCGCTCAGGGCGGCTGGGGAAGCGGAGCTGCCGGGGGAGACCCGGCAACGCAGAAGGGCCCCGGTGGAAACCACCGGGGCCCGACTGGTCGTGCGGTCGGTCAGTCGCGCGCGTCCTGCGGGCGCCCACCGTCGGACGGGCGGCCACCGTCGGAGGGGCGGCCGGAGCTGGTCAGCTCCCGCGACGCCTCACCGGCGGCGAGCCCACGACCCTCACCCAGCTGCTCGAGCTCCACCGCGGACGGCTGCTCGATGGGGGAGAAGAAGCCGCGGATCGCCCGGCGGGCACCGCCGACCTGGTTCATCCGCTTGGGCACCGGAGCGCCGCCGTAGGCCAGCTGGCCGTGGCCGTGCTCGTCCACCGGGCCGAGCGGCTGGTGCACCTCGATGAACTCACCGTGGGGCAGCCGCCGGATGACGCCGGTCTCGATGCCGTGCTCCAGGACCTCGCGGTCGTGCTGCTGCAGGCCGAGGCAGATGCGGTACGTGAGCACGTACGCGATCGGCGGCAAGATGATGACGCCGATGCGCCCGACCCAGGTCATCGCGTTCAGGCTGATGTTGAACTTGTCGGCGATGACGTCGTTCCCACCCGCGAGGAGCAGCCACACGTAGAACGTGAGGGCCATGACGCCCAGCGAGGTGCGGACGGGAACGTCGCGGGGGCGCTGCAGCAGGTGGTGCGAGGCCGTGTCACCGGTGAGCTTGCGCTCGATCATCGGGTAGACGGCCAGGACCGTGAACATCAGGCCCGCGACGACGACCGTCGGCCAGAAGAGCGCCGGGATCGTGTAGTCGCCGGGGAGGTTGATGTCCCACGCCGGGAAGATCCGGGTCGAGCCGTCGAGGAACATGATGTACCAGTCGGGCTGCGACGCCGCCGAGACCTGCGCCGGGTTGTACGGGCCCCAGAGCCAGACCGGGTTGATCTGGACGAGGCCGGCCAGCGCGGCGCAGACACCGAAGACGACCAGCAGCAGCCCGGTGGCCTTGCCCGCGAAGGTCGGGAAGAGCCGGTTGCCGACCACGTTGTGCTCGGTGCGGCCCGGGCCGGGGAACTGGGTGTGCTTCTGCTTGACCAGGATCAGCAGGTGCACGGCGATCAGGGCGAGCAGGATGGCCGGGAAGATCAGCACGTGGGCGATGTAGAAGCGCCCGATGATCTCGGTGCCGACGAAGTCGCCGTTGAAGACCGCGAAGTGCGCCCAGGTCCCGATGACCGGGATGGACAGCAGGATCGCGCTGATGATGCGGAGCCCGGTACCCGAGAGCAGGTCGTCGGGGAGGGTGTAGCCGGTGACGCCCATGAGCAGCGACAGCACGAGCATGACCACGCCGATGAGCCAGTTGCTCTCACGCGGCCGGCGGAAGGCGCCGGTGAAGAAGATGCGGAGCAGGTGCACCACGATCGCGGCGACGAACAGCAGCGCCGCCCAGTGGTGCATCTGGCGCATGAAGAGGCCGCCGCGGACGTCGAAGGACAGGTCCAGCGCCGAGGCGTAGGCCGCCGACATCTGCGTGCCGCGCAGCGGGTCGTACTCGCCCTGGTACTCGACCTCGACCATCGACGCGTCGAAGAAGAAGGTCAGGTACGTGCCCGACAGCAGCAGGATGATGAAGCAGTAGAGGGCGATCTCCCCGAGCAGGAACGACCAGTGGTCGGGGAAGACCTTGTTCAGCGTGCGCCGGACCGGGCCGGCGACGATCATGCGGTCGTCGAACTCGGTCGCGGCCTTGCCCAGTCGGGAGGTCGGCGCACCCGGCGTCGTGGCGGTAGCAGCCATCAGATGCGCTCCCGGTTCCAGTAGGTGGGGCCCACGGCCTCAGGGTAGTCGCTGCGGGCGACGAAGTAGCCCTCGTCGTCGACAGTGATGGGCAGCTGCGGCAGGGACCGCGTCGCCGGGCCGAAGACCGGCTTGGCGCCCTGCGTGACGTCGAACTGCGACTGGTGGCACGGGCAGAGGATCCGGCTGGTCTCCTGCTCGTACAGCGACACCGGGCAGCCGGCGTGCGTGCAGATCTTGGAGTAGGCGACGTAGTCGCCGTAGCCGTAGTCCGCCTGGCCCTCGCGGGGACGGTCGGCCGCCACCTGCTCCGGGCGGAGCCGGATGAGCATCGTCGCGGCGTCGGACTGGAAGTTGCCGCCGGGGACGGCCGGGAAGACCGTCTCCAGGGAGCCGGGCTCCTGGTCGCCCGGGCGGACCGGGGTGCCGTCGTCGCGCACCAGCCGCACGCCCTCGGCCCAGCTGGTGCGGCCCAGCGGGTTGCCCTTGTTCGGGTTCTTGATCAGACCACCGAGCGGGGCGACGAGCATGAGGCCGAACGCGGCGCCCATGAAGCCGAGCGAGCGGGTGAGCAGCTTGCGCCGGGCCAGGCCGCTGTTGTGCAGGCCGCCGACCAGGGTGGCGCCGGTGGTCACGCGGTCGAAGTGGGAGCCGTCGTGCTTGTCCTGCACCGCGGTCTCGTGCGGGAGCAGCTTCTTCGTGTAGAGCACGAGGCCCACGCCGGCCAGGGCGAAGGCCAGGCCCATGAACAGACCCAGGAGCGGGTTGAACAGGGCGCTCCAGGTCGTCCCCTCGGTCGCCCAGTTCCACTCGGGGAGGAACCAGCCGGAGCCGGCGTAGACGACGAGGAAGAGGAACGCGGAGATGCCGGCCGCGGCGAAGGTCCAGCCGACCTGGCGGACCGCGCGCTTCTCCAGGCGGGAGCCGGGCTCGGGGCCCGGGTCGACGTGGAGGATCTCCACGCCGTCGTACCGGGCACCCAGGATGTCGAGCTCCTCGCGGCTCATGGCCGCGAGCTGCTCCGGGGTGTAGTCCTCGTCCGGGCCGCCGTGCAGGGGTCCCGGGGTGTCCGCGCCGCCGGCCGAGCCGGGGCGGGTGTCGTGCGTGGTCACGCCTTGCTCCCCATCCAGAAGATTCCGAACATCAGGGCGCCGATCCCGACGACCCAGATGACGAGGCCCTCGCCCACCGGGCCGATCCGGCCGATGCCGGCACCGCCGGGGTCGGCCTGGAACTTGACCGTCTGGACGTAGTTGATGATGGAGCGCTTCTCCTCGGGGGTCAGCTGGTTGTCACCGAAGACCGGCATGTTCTCCGGTCCGGTCAGCATCGCCGTGTAGATCTCGAGGTCCGTGGCGTCCTTGAGGCTCGGGGCGTACTTCCCGGAGGAGAGCGCACCGCCCTCGCCGACGAAGTTGTGGCACGAGGCGCAGTTGAGCCGGAACAGCTCACCGCCCTCCGCCAGGTCGCCGTCGCGGAGGTTGCCGCCCGGGGGCAGCTCCGGGCCGCCGCCGTTGGCCTGGACGTAGGCCATCAGCTGCTCGATCTCGGCGTCGGAGAAGACGGCCGGCTTGTCCGGGGCCTGGGCCTCCTGGCGCACGAGCGGCATGCGCCCGGTGTGCACCTGGAAGTAGACGGAGGCCTCGCCGACGCCGATGAGCGACGGGCCGCGGTTGGGCTCGCCCTCGAGGTTCTCGCCGTGGCAGGTGATGCAGCTGCGCTCGTACAGCTCGCGGCCCGCGGCCTCGGCGGCGGACTCGGAGGTGGTGTCCTCGGCGGCCTGGGCCGGCGCGAACACCGAGTAGAGCGAGCCGGTCAGCACGAGCGAGGCCATGAGGCCGGCGACGTTGGCGACGCGGCGGCGCTGCTTGGACCGGCGGCGGGCGCGGGCCCGGTCGACCGGGCGGCTCGTGGCGTCGGTCGGGGCGTCGGACTGCGGGTTCGTGGTGGACACCGGTTCCCTAGCGGATCAGGTAGATCGTGGCGAAGAGCCCGACCCACACGACGTCGACGAAGTGCCAGTAGTAGGAGACCACGATCGCCGAGGTCGCCTGCGCCGGCGTGAAACGGCCCATGGTGGACCTGATGAGCACGTAGACGAACGCGATGAGCCCGCCGATCACGTGCAGGGCGTGGAATCCCGTCGTCAGGTAGAAGACGGAGCCGTACGTCGACGAGGAGATCGTCGTGCCGTGCTCCATGACCAGGACGCGGTACTCGTTCGCCTGCGCGAGCACGAAGACCAGGCCCATCACGAAGGTGATGGTGAACCAGCGCCGGAGGCCGTAGACGTTGCCGTTCTCGGCCGCGAACACACCGAACTGACAGGTCACCGAGGACAGCACCAGGATGACCGTGAAGACGGTGGCGTACGGGAGGTTCAGCTCCGTCGGCTCCGGGGGCCACCCGTCGGTGGCCCGGGCTCGCGCGGTGAAGTACATGGCGAACAGTCCGGCGAAGAACATCAGCTCGCTGGCGAGCCAGATGATCGTGCCGACGCTGACCATGTTCGGTCGGGTCAGGGAGTGCACCCGCGAGGTGTCGAAGGTGCTGCTCGCCACGGGGGCCGTTGTCACGAGGGTCATCATGGCATCGGCAGGCCCCGGTCACGACTGCGGGTGGTGACGGCGTGGCGCCGATGTGACCAGCTCGATACCGACGCGCCGGTGGTGGCCTGCGGGGACGCGCCCGGGCACTAGGCTCGGCCGTGTGAGTGCCGCCGAGACGCCCGCCGCACCGGCCACCGTGCTGCTCTACAGCCACCGCCCGGAGGTGCGCGACGCCGTCCGCACCGCGGTCGGCCGCCGACCGGCCGCGGACGTCGGCCCGCTGACCTGGGTGGAGTGCGCCACGGCCGCCGAGGTCGTGGCCGCCGTCGACGCCGGGGGCATCGACCTGTGCGTCCTGGACGGCGAGGCGCAGCCGACCGGTGGCATCGCGCTCACCCGCCAGCTGGAGGTCGAGGTGGCCGACCGCCCGGCGGTGTGCCTGCTGATCGCCCGCCAGCCCGACCGGTGGCTGGCGCACTGGTCCCGCGCCGAGGCGACGCTCCCGCTGCCGGTGGACCCGCTCGTGGCTCCCCGCGTCGTCGCGGACCTGCTGCGCAGCGCCGCCCGGCGTCCGGCCGCGCGCCCGTGACGGCGACGCCCGCCGCTCGCACCTGGCCGGCTCTGCTCAACCGCCTGCTCGCGGGGGAGGACCTCACCGCCGAGGACACCCGCTGGGCGATGCGCGAGATCATGACCGGTGAGGCGACCCCGGCGCAGGTGGCCGGGTTCGCGGTGGCCCTGCGGGCCAAGGGGGAGTCGGCGCAGGAGGTGTCCGGGCTGGCGACCGAGATGGTTGCCCAGGCGACGGCGGTGGACCTGCCGCTGGACTGCGTGGACATCGTCGGCACCGGTGGGGACGGCGCGCACACGGTCAACATCTCCACGATGGCGGCGGTGGTGACGGCGGCGGCCGGGGCGCCGGTCGCCAAGCACGGCAACCGCGCCGCGTCGTCGTCCTCCGGGGCGGCGGACGTGCTGGAGGCCCTCGGCGTGGTCATCGACCTGCCGGCCGCGGCCGTGGCGCGCTGCGTGCGCGAGGCGGGCATCGGGTTCTTCTTCGCGCCGGTCTTCCACCCCGGCTACCGGCACACCGCGGCGGCCCGCCGGGAGATGGGCATCGCGACGGTCTTCAACTTCCTCGGCCCGCTGACCAACCCGGCGCGGCCGGTGGCCGCGGCCATCGGCTGCGCCAACGCCCGGATGGCGCCGGTCCTCGCCGAGGTGCTGGCGGCCCGCGGCGCCCGTGCCCTCGTCTTCCGCGGCGACGACGGGCTCGACGAGCTCACCACCGCCACCACCTCGGCGGTCTGGGTGGTCCGGGACGGCGCCGTCCGGCCCGACCGCGTGGACCCCTCGGCCCTCGGCATCGGGACGCCCGGCCCCGACGCCCTGCGCGGTGGCGACGCCCGGGCCAACGCCGACGTCTTCCGGCGGGTCGTGGACGGCGAGCGCGGGCCGGTGCGCGACGCGGTCCTGCTGAACGCGGCGGCGGCCCTGGCGGCCTTCGACGAGCGGGACGTGCGCCTGCACGACGCGCTGGCGGCGGGGCTGGAGCGGGCGGCCGTGGCCGTCGACGACGGGCGGGCGGCCGCGCTGCTCGACCGCTGGGTCGAGGTCAGCCGGAGCGCGGGGGCCGCGAGCTAGTCGGCGGTCTCGAAGCCGATGGAGAACGCGGCCTCGAGGTCGTGCTTGGAGTAGGCCCGGAACGCGATGTGCGTCTCGGTCTCGAGCACGCCGGGGACCTTGTTGATCCGGCCGGCGATGACCTCGGCGATCTGCTCGAACTCGCGCACCCGCACGACGGCGATCAGGTCGACCTCACCGGCGGTCGAGTAGACCTCGCTGACGCCGTCGAGGTCGGCGATCGCGCCGGCCACCTCGGGGATCGAGTCCGTGGCGGCGTCGATCATGACGATGGCGGTGATCACGCCGGGGATGCTATCCGCTCCGGCCGGGCCCGGGTCCCGAGCGCGCGGCCGTCGGCGAACGGGTCCCGCTCGGTGCGGCCCACCTCCACGCGGTCCAGGAAGCCGCTGTAGGCCCCCGTGCCCGGCGCGGGGCTGGCCAGGGTGCCGGTGAGCTGCACCAGCCGGGTGCCCGGCTTCTCCAGCCAGCGGAGCACCAGCTCGGTCTCGTCGACCGACGTCGTCGCCGCCCCGTCGGTGCCGGGGAGGGTCTCGGCGGTGGCCAGGAGGACCGGCAGCACGCTGCGGACCGTGGTCCCCCGCGGGGCGGTGCCGGCCGCGACCAGGCGGCCGTACCGGACGACCGACAGCTCCCAGCCGCCGGAGCCGTCGGGCCGGGCGAGCACCAGCTCGGGGACGGCGGCCAGCGACTCCAGCCGCTGGCGTCGCCGGACGGCGCGGACGAGCACCGCGACGCGGTCGCGCAGGACGGCGGCGTCCTCGTAGCGCTCCTCGGCGGCGAGCCGCTCGACCCGGTCCAGCAGCGGTGCCATCAGGGGCCGCGGGTCGTGGCTCACGGCTGCGGCGAAGACGGCGGCGATGTCGGCGTACTCCACCACCGTCTGCGCGCCGGTGCACGGTGCCCCGCAGCGCCCCATGCCGGCGAGCACGCAGGCGCTGGCCGGGGAGCGCGGGCTGAGCCGCGTGGTGCACTGCCGCAGGGGCAGCGCCTCGTGGACCGCGGCGACCGCGGCGTCGGCGGCGCGGCGGTCGGGGAAGGGCCCGAGGAAGACGCCGGCGTCGGGCCGGACCCGGCGCACCACGGACAGCCGCGGGAAGGGCTCCTCGGTGAGCCGCACCCAGAGGGCCCGCTCGGGGAACCGGGAGCGGCGGTTGTACCGCGGCTTGTGCTCGGCGATCAGGCGGAGCTCGCGGACCGCGGCCTCGAGCGCGTGCGCGCAGGAGATGGTGTCGACGCGCTGGGCCAGGCCCACCATCTCGGTGATGCGGCTGCGCTGCTCGCTGGAGGAGAAGTAGCTGCGGACGCGGCTGCGCAGGTCGGTGGAGGTGCCGACGTAGAGCGGCTCGTCGCGCGGGCCGCGGAAGAGGTAGACGCCCGGGCCGTGCGGCACGCCGTCGGCCAGGTGCCGCTTGCGCCGGCGCTCCGGGTCGATCTGGCGGGTGATGCCGGTGAGCTCCTCGAGCGTCGTGACGCCCAGCGGGCCCAGCCGCTCGAACAGGCCGTGCAGCACGTCCACGGTCGCGCGGGCGTCGTCCAGGGCGCGGTGCGTGGGGGAGGTGGAGGCGGAGAAGAACGGTGCCAGGGTGCCCAGCTTGCAGTTGGGGACCTCGTCGCGGCTCAGCAGCCGGCGGGCCAGCACGGCGGTGTCGACCGATGCCGGCGCGGGCCACGGGATGCCGCTGCCGGCGCAGGCGGCCTTGAGGAAGCCGAGGTCGAACGGGGCGTTGTGCGCCACCAGGACCGCGCCGTGGGCGAACTCGAGGAAGGCGGGGAGGACCGCGTCGATCCGCGGCGCCGTGGCGACCATCATCGAGGTGATCCCGGTGAGCACGCTGATGTAGGGCGGGATCTCGTGGCCCGGGTCGACCAGGGTCTGGAACTCGCCGAGCACCTGGCCGCCGCGGACCTTCACCGCGCCGATCTCGGTGATGGCGCTGTCCTTGGGCGAGCCGCCGCTGGTCTCCAGGTCGACCACGACGAAGGTCACCTGGGACAGCGGCGTCCCGAGCTCCTCGATCGAGACCTGCTGGAAGCCGGGTGCGGTGGAGGAGGGTGGCACGGGCCGGACGCTAGGTCGGGGTGCTGACAGTCCGGGGGACGCGCGCCGCGCGCGGCGTCCCTCGCACGGGGGGTTCGGCGGCGGAGCGGGACCCCCCGCCTGGCACTAGCGGCGTGAGCAGGACAACATTCCTGCTGGTGGCGGTCGCGCACGGGGCGGCCGTCCGACAGGTGAGGGTGGTCCGATGCTCGCGCGCTCCTGGAGGCGCCCCTCCGTCCCGTCGGGACACCGGGCCGTGGTGGCCGCCGCGGTCTCGCTCGCCGTCGCCCTCGCCGTCGCGCCGTCGACCGCCTCGGCCGCCCCGAGCGACCAGCCGGGCGGCACCACCGGCGTGCTCGACAGCCGCGACCTGGACCGCCTCCAGGACCGCGCCGCGGAGGTGCAGGACGACCTCCGCGCCCAGCAGGACGACGTGGCCGCCGCCCGGGAGGAGCAGGCGGAGGCCGAGCGGGCGGTCGAGGAGGCGCAGGCGGTCCTGGCCGACAAGCAGGGCGAGCTCTCCGTCCACCAGCGTGCCGTCGCCGGCTACGCCTCCGCCCTCTACCGCGACGGCGGGGCGCTGAGCCCGCTCACGCTGCTGCTGGCCAGCGGGGACCCCGGCGACGTGCTGTCGGCCATGGGCTTCCTGGACGCCGTGGACGCGCACGCGGCGCAGGTGATCGCCGTCGCCGAGAGGCACCGGCGGGCGGCGGTGGAGGAGCAGGAGCGCGCCCAGGCGGCCCTGGACCAGGCGGCGAGGCGGGCCGAGGAGGTCGCCGCGCGGGTCGCGGAGCTGGAGGCCGCGGCCGACGCCGTCACCGCCGAGCTGGACGAGGCGCTCGAGGTCGTGGACGGGCAGCTGGCACGGCTGCAGGCGGAGCAGGTCGACGTCAACGAGCGCACGGCCGCCAACTGGCGCGCCTACGTCGACCAGCTCGTCGCCGAGGGGCTGGCGGCCACGCCGGCGACGGCGCTGCGGGCGCCCGAGGGTGGTCTCCCCGCGGGGCTGGTGCCGGTCGCGGCGTCCGGCGGCGGGGCCCAGGCCGGCGCCGCCCAGCGGCCGGGGCAGCCGAGCTCGGTGCTCGTCCTCCCCGGCGAGACGCTCACCGCCGTCAGCGCGGCCATGGAGGCGTTGGGGAAGCCGTACGCCCCGGGGACGGCCGGGCCCGACTCGTGGGACTGCGGGTCCCTGGTGCAGTCGGCCTACGGGCGGGCGGGCATCGCGCTCCCCGGCACGCAGGGCGAGCTGTTCGCGACCACCGCACCCGTCGCCCCGGCCGACGTCCTCCCCGGGGACCTCGTGTTCCTCGGCACGGCCGAGGCGGGGCTGGGGCACGTGGGCATCGCGCTGGACCCCCGCACGATGCTGGCCGCCGACGGGCGGGCCGGAGCCGTCGTCGTGCGGACCCTGCCGGGGGACCAGGTGCTGGGGATCGGCCGGCCCAGCCTGCCGCGCCGGGCGGCGGTGGAGGTGCCCGGGCCGACCGGTGGCGCCCTGCGGGTGGAGTGCGGCAACACCGTCTACCCGCCGAGCTACGACGGCGCCCGGTCCTGGGGTGGCTACCCCAACGGCCTCATCCCGCCGAGCGCGATGTGCCCGCTGGGGGCCGCCGGGCACGTGCTGCGCTGCGACGCCGCGGCGGCCTACCGGGCCATGTCGCAGGCCTACGCCGCCACCTTCGGCGGGCCGATCTGCATCACCGACTCCTACCGCACCTACAGCAGCCAGGTGCGGCTCTACGGCGAGAAGCCCGCCCTGGCCGCCGTGCCGGGCACGAGCAACCACGGCTGGGGGCTGGCCGTGGACCTGTGCGGGGGCATCGAGCGCTTCGGCACGCCGCAGTACGCCTGGATGGTCGCCAACGCGGGCCGGTTCGGCTACCTCCACCCGACCTGGGCCGACCCGGGCAACGGGCGCGAGGAGCCGTGGCACTGGGAGTACGCCGGGACCTGACCCCGGTCCTCCGGACGGCGCGGGGACGGAATTGTCGGTGCCTCCTCCTAGCGTGCGGGACGACTCACGGAGGAGAAGAAGCGATGCTCATCGACTGCGACACCTGCACCGCCCGCGGTACCGGCTGCGCCGACTGCGTGGTCACCGTCCTGCTCGGTGCCCCTCCCGGCTGGCAGGGCGTGGACCCGGTGGTCGTCCCGATGACGGGGCGGCCCCGCACCGGCCCCGCGGAGGTCGCGGCGGAGGACGTCGTCGTCCCCCCGCCCGGCGTCGTCGTGGAGTTCGACGACGTGGAGCGGCGGGCGGTCCGCGCGCTGGCCGAGGGCGGTCTGGTGCCGCCGCTGCGGCACCGGGACGGCGCCGACGAGGGTCCCCGCGGCCGCCGGATCGGCTGACCGCAGCCCCCGCCGGAGGGGGCCGCGACCCCTACACCCGAGCGGCCCTACCACGGCGCAGGAACGGTGCGACACGCGGGCGCCCGTCACACGGGTATCTGCAGCCCCGGTTTGTCACGGTCGCATCACGGTCGTAGGGTCGTCGCCGTTCGGTCGGGCGGTCGTCATCCGCAGAGGGATGGCCTCGACCGGGCACCGCCTAATCGCCAGACGGCGCGCAGCACCGGCGCCCGAGGTGAACCGGGGACCCACCGCAGTTCTGGGGTGAGTTCTCCCGCGGCCGGCTCGCCGGTCCGGGGGATAGGGCCAGTCTTCCCAGCCCGAACCCGTCAGCTAACTCGGTAGGCGGTCGCAGAGGAAGAAACGGAGAGCCGCCGCTCGTGGCGACCCCTCACGCACTGACGCACGCCCGTGGACAGCTCCATACCGATCGCCTGGCCGGCTCCGCTCGTGGACGCCGCTTCGGGCCGCTGCGCACGAGCCTGCTGGTCGGCGCCACCGCCGCCCTGACCTTCACCGTCCTCCCCGGCACCGCGTCCGCCGTCCCCGGCGACGCGACGACCGCCGACCAGGCCGCCGCCCGCGTCGCGGAGGCCAGCCACCAGCTGGAGGTCGTCTCCGAGCAGCTCAACGAGGCGCGCGTCGTCCTCGCCGGGCACCAGGACGCCGCCCGCGCTGCCGACGAGGCCGCGGACGAGGCCGAGCGCCGCCTGGACGGGCTCGACGGGCAGATCCGCCAGCTGGCCCGGAGCGCCTACACCGGCAGCAAGACCTCCCGCCTCGACGTGCTGCTGACCAGCGACTCCGCCGACCAGCTGGTCTCCCAGCTGGGCACGCTGGACGCGATCGCCGGCCACACCAACGAGGTGCTGGCCGAGGTCTCCAGCGCGGCCGAGGACGCCGAGCGCTCGCGCGAGTCCGCCGAGCGCGAGGCCGCTGAGGCGCAGCGCAAGGTGGAGGAGATCAGCGCCGCGCAGCGGGACCTCGAGTCGAAGATCGCCGACTACCAGCGCCAGTACGACGCCCTGGCCGCTCCGCAGCGGGCCGAGGTCGACCGGGCGCACGGCGGCGACGCCGTCGCCGCGCCCAGCGGGGTCGTCGCCTCGAGCGCCGCGGCGCAGAAGGCCGTCGACACCGCGCTGGCCCAGGTGGGTGACCGCTACGTCTGGGGCGCCGGTGGGCCGGACGCCTTCGACTGCTCGGGCCTGACGTCCTACGCCTACGCGGCCGCCGGGGTCAGCCTCCCGCACTCCAGCCGGTCGCAGTCGCAGATGGGCACGCCGGTGTCCCGGAGCGAGCTGCAGCCCGGCGACCTGGTGTTCTTCTACAGCCCGGTCAGCCACGTGGGCATGTACATCGGCAACGGCCAGATGGTGCACGCCTCGACGTCGAGCCAGCCGGTGAAGGTGGCGAGCCTGGACTCGATGGGCGGCTACAACAGCGCCCGTCGCATCGCCGGCTGACAGCCGTCCGCACTGCCGGAGGCCGGCGGCCCCACCTGGGGCCGCCGGCCTCCGTCGTCGGCGGGGGCGCCGTCCCGCCGCCTTCTAGGATCGCCGGGTGAGCGCGGGAGATCGGCCAGCTGCCCGTGCCGCACTCGTGGTGGCGGCCCTGCTCGGCGTCGCCGCCCTGGTCGTCGTCGCCCTCAGCACCCCGTGGGACGTGCTCCCGGAGCCGCCCGGCGGCCACGCCGCCCTGGACCCGACGGCGGGCCTGTCCGCCGACCAGCTGGACCGCGCCGAGGCCTTCGCCGCGGCACTGCGGCCGGCGTCGCTGCTCTCCCTGGTGCTCGGGCTGGCCGTCTCCGCGCTGCTCGGACTGACGCCCCTCGGCGGCCGGCTGGTGCGGGCCGCCGGTGCCCGCGTGGGGGGCCGCTGGTGGGCCCAGGTCCTCCTCGGCGTCCCGGCGCTGCTCCTCCTCGGACGTCTGGTGACCCTGCCGGTGTCGGCCTACGCCGAGAGCGTGCGCCACCGGTACGGGCTGTCCACCCGCAGCTGGTGGCTGTGGCTGCGCGACGTGCTGGTCTCCGTGGCGATCAGCGCCGCGCTGACGGCTTTGGTCGTGCTGGCCGTGCTCTGGCTGGTCCGGCGCGCCCCCCGCACCTGGTGGGGGTGGGCCGGGGGCGCCGCCGTCGTCCTGGTCGTCGTGGGCTCGTTCCTCTACCCGGTCGTGATCGAGCCGGCGTTCAACCGCTTCGAGCCGCTGCCGGCGGGCGCCCTGCGGTCGGACCTGCTCGAGCTGGCCGAGGAGAACGGCACCCCGGTCCAGGACGTGCTGGTCTCCGACGCCTCACGGCGCACCACCGCGCTCAACGCCTACGTGTCCGGCTTCGGCTCCACCCGGCGGATCGTCGTCTACGACACGGTCCTCGACCGGCTGCCCGATGCCGAGATCGAGTCGATCGTCGCCCACGAGCTCGGCCACGTGGCCACCGACGACGTCCTGACCGGCACGCTGATGGGCGCGCTGGGCGCCGGCGCGGCGACCGCGCTGGCGGGCTGGCTGCTGTCCTGGGCGCCGCTGCTGCGCCGGGCCGGGGCCGAGTCGCCCGGTGACCCGAAGGTCGTGCCGCTGGTGCTGCTGCTCGTCTCCCTCGGCGGCCTGGTCGGCACCCCGGTGCAGAACCTCGTGTCCCGGCAGATCGAGGAGCGGGCCGACCTGCACGCGCTCGACCTGACGCGGGACCCCGACGCCTTCGTCGCGATGCAGCGACGGCTGGCCGGCACCAACCTGGGCGACCCCGACCCGCCCGCAGCGTGGCACTGGTTCTTCGGCAGCCACCCCACCGTCGCCCAGCGGATCGCGATGGCCGAGGACTGGCAGCGCCTGGAGGAGGCCCGGTGAGTCGCACGCTGGTCGTCACCAACGACTTCCCGCCCCGCCAGGGCGGCATCCAGACCTTCGTGGCGGCGCTCCTGGAGCGCCGCCCGCCGGAGTCCCTGGTGGTGCTGGCGTCGGACTCGCCCGGCTCCGCCGAGCACGACGCCGCGCTCCCGTACCCGGTCGTCCGCCGGCCCACGGGCATGCTGCTGCCGACCCGCGCCACCGCGAGTGCGGCCGTCGAGCTGGTGGGCAGCCACGGCTGCGACACCGCGTTCTTCGGCGCCGCGGCACCCCTGGGCCTGCTCGCACCCGCGCTGCGCGCGGCGGGTGTGCGGCACCTGGTCGGGGCGACGCACGGCCACGAGACGGGCTGGGTCGCGCTGCCGGGGAGCCGTCAGGTGATGCAGCGGATCGCGGGCGGCCTCGACGTGCTCACCTACATCAGCGAGTACACCCACCGGCGCCTCGCGCCGTCCTTGGCGGGCCGCACCCGGCTGGCCCAGCTCTCACCCGGGGTGGACGTCGACAGGTTCACGCCGGCGGTCGACGGCTCCGCGGTGCGGGCGCGCTGGGGTCTGGGGGATGCGCCCGTCGTCGTCTGCGTCTCCCGGCTGGTCGCCCGCAAGGGCCAGGACGTGCTGGTGGAGGCCTGGCCGCGGGTGCTCGCCCGCCACCCGCGGGCGCGGCTCCTCCTCGTCGGGGGCGGGCCGGACGAGCCGAAGCTCCGCCGTGCCGTCGCAGCCCGCGGGCTGAGGGAGTCGGTGGTGCTCACCGGGCCCGTCGGGCACGACGAGCTGCCGGCGCACTACGCCGCGGGCGACGTGTTCGCCATGCCGTGCCGCACCCGCCGCGGCGGCCTGGACGTCGAGGGACTCGGCATGGTCTTCCTCGAGGCGGCGGCCTGCGGTCGCCCGGTGGTCGCCGGGACCTCCGGCGGTGCGCCCGAGGCGGTCCGGGACGGCGTGACCGGCCACGTGGTCGACCCCCGGTCGCCCGACGCGGTGGCGAGGGCGCTGTCGGGGCTGCTGGACGACCCGGCGCGCGCCCGGGCCATGGGGGCCGCCGGCCGCGCCTGGGTGGAGGAGCGCTGGTCCTGGACGACCATCGCCGAGACGTTCGCCGCGCTGCTGCGGCCCGGGAAGCACTGAGCCCCCGCCCCGCGGGTCGCGGGACGGGGGCTCGGTGACGGTGGCTCAGCGGGTGTAGAGCGCGTCCACCTCGGAGCCGAACTCCTTGAGGACGACGTTCCGCTTGAGCTTCAGGCTCGGCGTCAGCATCCCGTTGTCCTCGGTGAAGTCGGTGGCCAGCACCGTCCACTTCTTGATGGCCTCGGCCTGGGACACCGCCTTGTTGGCGTCCTTGACGGCTGCCTCGATCTCGGCCAGCACCTCGGGGTCCTCGCGCAGCTGGTCGGCGGTCAGGCCGGCGTCCTTGCCCTTGGACTGCAGCCACTGCGGCAGGGCCTCCTCGTCGAGGGTGATCAGCGCCGCGATGAACGGGCGCTGGTCGCCGACGACGATGCACTGGCTGACGAGGCGGTGGGCGCGGATCCGGTCCTCGAGCACGGCCGGGGCGACGTTCTTGCCGCCGGCGGTCACCAGGATCTCCTTCTTGCGGCCGGTGATCTTGACGAAGCCCTCGTTGTCGATCTCGCCGAGGTCACCGGTGTGGAACCAGCCGTCGGCGTCGATCGCCTCCTTGGTGGCGTCCTCGTTCTTCCAGTAGCCGCGCATCACGATGCCGCCGCGGATCAGCAGCTCGCCGTCGTCGGCCACGGCGAAGGAGACGCCGGGCAGGGGCTGGCCGACGGTGCCGATCTTCAGGGCCGCGTCGTGGTTGACCGAGGCCGCCGCCGTCGTCTCGGTGAGGCCGTAGCCCTCGAAGACGGTGACGCCGATGCCGCGGAAGAAGTGGCCCAGGCGCTCGCCCAGCGGCGCACCGCCGGAGATGGCGCCGAGGCAGCGGCCGCCCAGCGCGGCGCGCAGCTTGCCGTAGACGAGCTTGTCGAACAGCGCGTGCTGGACCTTGAGGCCGAGCCCGGCACCGCCGTTGTCCTGGGCGCGCGACCAGTCGATGGCCACCTGGGCGGCCTTGTCGAAGATCTTGCCCTTGCCGTCGCCCTCGGCCTTGGCCTTGGCGGAGTTGAAGACCTTCTCGAACACGCGCGGCACGGCCAGGACGAAGGTCGGCTTGAACTCGCCGAGGTCCTCGACCAGGTTCTTGACGTCGGGGGTGTGCCCGATGACCGTGCGGTTCTTGATGGCCCCGACCTGCAGGACGCGGGCGAGGACGTGCGCGAGGGGGATGAACAGCAGCAGCGAGCCCTGCACGCCCATGAAGCGGTCGAGCAGCGTGATGCCGTTGTCGATCTCGAAGAGGAAGTTGCCGTGGGTGAGCTCGCAGCCCTTGGGCCGGCCCGTGGTGCCGCTGGTGTAGATCAGCGTCGCCAGGCTCTCGGCGCCCAGCGTCTTGCGGCGCGCCTCGAGCTCGCTGTCGGGCACGTCGCGCCCGGCCTGGGTGAGGGTGCCGACCGCGTCGTCCTCGATGACGTAGACCGACCGCAGCTCCGGCGCCTGGTCGCGGACGGAGTCCACGGCGGTGGCGTGCTCCTCGCGCTCCACGACGATGGCGGTGGCGCCGGAGTCGGAGAGGATCCAGGCGACCTGGTCGGCGCTGGAGGTCTCGTAGATCGGGACGACGACCGCGCCGGCGGTCCAGATGGCGTAGTCGAAGACCGTCCACTCGTAGCGGGTCTTCGCCTGCAGGCCCACGCGGTCGCCCGCGGCCACGCCGGCGGCGACCAGCCCCTTGGCGACGCCGGTGACCTGGTCGAGGAACTCCTGCCAGGTCACGTCGCGCCACTGGCCGTCGACGCGGCGCCGGAGCCCCACCTCGGAGCCGTACTGCCGGGCATTCGTGAAGATCATGTCGGTGAGGGCCGCGTCGGGGGCGACCTCGGTCCGGACGGGAACGCTGAACTCGCGCACGCTGGGTCCTCTCTTCCCCGTCCGCCACGTGGCGCCGTCGCCCGTGGCCCCGGCACGGGGTCGTCGGCGTCAATCTAGCGGCTTCTCCTACTGGGCAGTAGCCGAGGATCACACTCAGGACTCCCTGGTGGGCCGCGAGCCGCTAGCCTGCTGCCATGGCCGACCAGTCCACCCAGTCGATCGTCGTCGAGGCGCCTGCGGCCCAGGTCATGGCCGTCATCGCCGACTTCCCCGCCTACCCGCAGTGGGTCGCCGCCGCCAAGCAGGTGGAGGTGCTCGAGACCGGGGACGACGGACGCGCCCGTCGGGTCCACTTCGTCCTGGACGCCGGCGCGGTCAAGGACGACTACGTCCTCGAGTACACGTGGGACGGCGACCACCGGGTGTCCTGGACCCTGGTGAAGGGCCAGATGCAGCGGCGCCAGGAGGGCTCCTACACCCTTGACGAGCGCGACGGGCGCACCGAGGTGACCTACTCGATCACCATCGACCTCTCGATCCCCATGCTCGGGATGATCAAGCGCAAGGCGGAGAAGGTCATCCTGGACACCGCGCTCAAGGAGCTCAAGAAGCGCGTCGAGAGCTGAGCGGCGTGCGCACTCTCCTCGTCACCGGCCCGGGAGGGGCGGGCACGTCCACGGTGGCCGCGGCCGCGGCGGTGCGCTCCGCCCGTGCCGGTCGCTCCACGCTGCTGCTCGGCACCGGGGCCCCGCCGGTCGCGGGCCTCGACGCCGAGCCGCACCTGGAGGTCCGCCGGGTCGGCGGCACGCAGGCGACGGCGGCGCTGTGGGCCGAGCACGTCGAGACGCTGGCGGGCGCCGTCCCCTTCCTCGACCTCCCACCGGCGAGCTCCGTCGTCCCGATCCCCGGTGCCGACGCCCTGGCCCTGACGGCCGCGCTGGCCGGTGCCGAGGCCGAGGTCGTGGTGCTGGACGCCGGCCCGCTCGAGGGCGGCCTCGCGCTGGCCGCCCTGCCGTCCACGCTGCGCTGGTGGCTGGACCAGCTGCTGCCCCCGGCGGTGCGGGCCCTGGGCGCCGTCCGGACGGCCGGGGTCTCCGCCGGCGCGGTCCGCCGGGGGCCGGTCGACGCCGTCCTCGCGGCGCTGCCCGCCCTGGAGGGGCTCCTCGCCCGCGAGCGGCTGGCCGACCCCACGGGCACCGCGGTCTGGCTGACCGGTGAGGCCCGTGGCCCGGCCGCCGCCGCGCTGCGCCGAGCGGTGACGGTGCTCGGCCTGCACGGGATGCGGCCGGCCGCCGTCGTCGCGCGGGCCCTGCCGGCCGACGGCCCGGGGGACTGGTGGCGCGAGCGCTCCGCGGCGCAGGAGGCCGCGCTCGCCGCGCTGGCCGAGCTGGCGCCGGTGCACGCCGTGACCGAGGCCCCCGAGGGCCCGGCGGACGTGCCGGCGGCGCTGGCGCTGCTCGACGGCCTCGACCTCCCGGCGGCGGGCGGACCGGCCGCGCCCGGCCCGCGACGGGCCGAGGGGGGCTGGCAGCTGGACGTCCCGCTGCCCTTCGCCGAGCGCGCCACGGCGACCCTGACCCGGTGGGGCGATGACCTCGTGGTCGGGGTGGGGGAGGATCGACGCTCGCTGCGGCTGGACTCGCTGCTGCGCCGGTGCGTGGTGACCGGGGGCCGGCTGGCCGACCCGGGCACCGCCGCCGCGCGGCTCGAGGTCAGCTTCCGCCCGGATCCGCAGCAGTGGCCGGCCGATCTCCTGGCCGCCGAGGGGAGGACCTCATGACGACCGGTGCCGAGTGGCTGGACCAGGCGCGCCGCCTGCTGGACGCCGTCCGCGGCCCCGAGCCGGCGGCCGGTGGCGAGCACGCGTCCGACTGCCGCTGGTGCCCGGTGTGCCAGGCCGCGGCCGTGGTGCGCGGTGAGCGGCCCGAGGTCACCGAGGCGCTGGCCGACCTGCTGACCACCGCCGCGGCCGCGCTGCGCGAGTTCGCCGACGACGTCGCGGCTGCCCGGCCCACGCCGGGCGAGGAGCCGCCGGCCCGCACCGAGGCACCCGAGGTGCAGCGGATCGACATCGCGTGACCGTCGACGCTGGAGCGCTGCCCGCCCTCGGCATCGACATCGGGGGCACCAAGGTGGCCGGGGGCCTGGTGGCTCCCGACGGCATGATCCTGGCGACCGCCCGCCGGGCCACCCCGGGGGCGTCGGTGAGCGACACCGAGGACGCCATCGCCGCGGTCGTCGAGGAGCTCGCCGACGGCCACGACGGCGAGCTGGTGGGCGTGGGCGTCGGCGCGGCCGGGTGGTTCGACCGGACGGGGGACACCGTCCTCTTCAGCCCGCACCTGGCGTGGCGGAACTCGACGCTGCGCAAGGACCTGGGCGCGCGGCTGCAGCGGCCGCTGTGGGTCGGAAACGACGCGGACGCGGCGGCCTGGGCGGAGTACCGGTACGGCGCCGCCCAGGGCGCGGACCTGGCGCTGATGATCACGCTGGGCACCGGGATCGGCGGCGGCATCGTCCTCGACGGCCGGCTGCGCCGCGGCTCGCACGGCGTGGCGGGGGAGTGGGGGCACATGCGCGTGGTCCCCGACGGCCGGCTGTGCGCCTGCGGCAACCGCGGCTGCTGGGAGCAGTACGCCAGCGGCACCGCGCTCGGGCAGACCGCGCGGGAGGTGGCCCGCACCTCGCCGGCCGCCGCGGCGCTGCTGCTGGAGCGGGTGGACTGCGAGCCCGACCGGCTGACCGGCGAGCACGTCGCCCGGGCCGCCTACGACGGCGACCCGCTCGCGCTGGAGCTGGTGACCGAGGTGGGCTACTGGCTCGGCCAGGGCATCGCCGACCTCGCGGCGGCGCTCGACCCGGAGGTCGTCGTCATCGGCGGCGGCGTCAGCGTGCTGGGCGAGATGGTGCTGCGCCCGGCTCGGGAGCGGCTGGACCGCGCCCTGCCGGGGCGCGGCTTCCGGCCCGGCCCGCGGGTGGTCGCGGCGGCGCTGGGCGCGCAGGCGGGCATCGTGGGCGCTGCCGACCTGGTGCGGAAGGCCGTCGCCGAAGGCGAGGCGTGACGGCCGAAGGCGAGGCGTGACGGCCGAAGGCGAGGCGTGACGGCCGAAGGCGAGGCGTGACGGCCGAAGGCGAGGCGTGACGGCCGAAGGCGAGGCGTGACGGCCGAAGGCGAGGCGTGACGGCCGTCCCTGCAGCGGCAGCGGGTCAGACGACGGCGCCGTCGTCCCCGTCGTCGGAGCGGTCGCGCATGCGGGAGACGAGCATCGCGACCCCGCCGGCGACGACCGCCACCCCGAGCACGAGGCCGACGTCGGCGGAGAGCCCGAGCACCGCGGGCGCACCGATGAGCAGCACGCCGGCCACCACGAGCAGGACGGCGTAGAGGACGGCCGGGGCCGGGACGGGGAGCGGCGGCGGGGGCGGCGGCTCGTAGTGCTCGTCGGGCCGGTCGAGGACCGGCACCTCGTGCGGTGGCGGCGGCGGGGCGTCGGAGGGGGCCTCCTCGACGGTGGTGCGACCGTGCTCGGCCTCGAAGGCGGCAACGATGCGCTGCCACTCGGCGTCCTCGTCGACCTCCGGGCGGGGGGCGCGGGGCGCCGGCCGGACCGGTGCGGGGTGGTCGTCGGCGTGCTGCTCGATCAGCCCGTGCGCCTCCTCCCGGCGGGACCGGTCGACGAAGAGGCGGTCCGAGGGCGGGCTGGGGAGGGACACCTCGCGGGTGTAGGGGCCCACGTCGGCGGACGGCTCGAGGTAGGCGGCGATGCCGGCGACCTCGAGCACGTCGAGCAGGTACTCGCCGACCCGCGGGTCGACGTCCCGGATCGGGCTCCAGAGCGTCGCGTCGAGACCGTTGTCGCGGCGGCCGCGTCCCCGTCGGTCGGTCACCGGTGCTCGGCCGACGGGGTGTCGGGCTCGCCGGCCCGCACGTGGGCGCGGATCCACTCGGCGGAGCGGGCGAAGATCAGCGGGGCGTCGTTGTCCAGGGTGGCCACGTGGTAGCTGTCCTCCAGCACGACCTCCTCGGTGTCGGTGCTGGACACCCCCGCCAGCAGGATCGTGCTGTTGACCGGCTCGACCACGTGGTCCTCGGTGCTGTGGAAGACGATCACCGGTGCGGTGACCCGGCCGAGGTCGGCGCGGGTGAGGCCCCAGAGGGCGCGCAGCTGCATCATCGCCCGCGTCGGCAGCTTGGGGTAGGCGAGCTCGGTGACCCCGGGCTTCTTGATGTCGCTGGCGATCGGCGCCCAGCTCGGCGTGATGCGGGCCAGCAGCGGCAGCAGCTTGGCGTCCAGGCGCTGGGTGAGCAGGGCGGGGTTGACCAGGAGCAGCCCGGCGACGTCGGTGGGGCGGACCTCGGCCAGGCGGGTGGCGAGCGTGCCGCCCATGGACAGCCCGGCGACGAAGACCCGGTCGCACCGGGCCGCGAGGTCGTCGAACGCGCGCTCCACCGTCGCCGTCCACTGGTCGTGGGTGCTGGCGTTGCAGTCCTGCCAGCTGGTGCCGTGGCCCGGCAGGAGCGGGCAGCTGACGGCGAAGCCCTCGGCCGCCAGGTGCTCGCCCCAGGGCCGCATGCTCATCGGGTTGCCGGTGAACCCGTGCACGAGGAGGACGCCGGTGCGGCCGTCGGGACCGTCACCACCGGGGAAGTGGAAGGCCTCGGCGCCGGGCATGACCTCGGGTGCAGGGGTCGTTCCGGGCACGGTGGTCCTCCTCGGCGTCCGGCGGAACGCCGGTGTCGGATACGTCACGGTAGGTGCCCGATTGTGATTCGGACCCCAGGCTCCCTAGTCTGGCAGTCCCCGAGGGAGGCGTGTTGTTCTACTGGTTCCTGAAGTTCGTCGCCATCGGCCCGGTGGTGCGCCTGGTGTTCCGCCCGAAGGCCGAGGGCACCCAGCACGTGCCGGCGACGGGCGCAGCGATCCTGGCCAGCAACCACCTCTCGGCTGCCGACTGGATCTTCATGCCGCTGCAGCTGAAGCGGCGGGTCACCTTCCTCGCGAAGGCCGAGTACTTCACCGGCACCGGTGTGAAGGGCTTCCTCCAGCGGGCCTTCTTCACCGGCGCGGGCCAGGTGCCGATCGACCGGTCCAGCGCCTCCGCCGCGGAGAACGCCATCCAGACCGGCATCCGCACGCTCCGCGAGGGCAAGCTGCTGGGGATCTACCCCGAGGGCACGCGCTCGCCCGACGGCCGCCTCTTCCGCGGCAAGATCGGCGTCGCCCGGATGGCGCTGGAGACCGGCGTCCCGGTGATCCCGGTGGCGATGGTCTACAGCTCCCGGAAGCTGCCGTTCGGCAAGAGGATCACCCGGGTCTGCGTCCGCTTCGGCCGGCCGCTGGACTTCTCCCGCTACGAGGGGCTGGCGGGTGACCGCTTCGTCGAGCGCTCGGTGACCGACGAGATCATGTACGAGATCATGACGCTGTCGGGCCAGGAGTACGTCGACGTCTACGGCGCGACCGTGAAGAAGTCGATGGACGCCACCGGCGCCAGCGCCAACGAGGTCGTCGCGACCCTGCAGCCGCCGGCCGCCGAGGCCGCCGACCGCGCCCCCACGTCCCTCGCCGGCTAGCTGCGGCCGGTCCCGCGGCCGGTCATCGCTCGGTGACCTTGCGCAGCACGTCGCGCAGCAGCTCCAGCAGCTCGGGGCGGGGCGTCGTCGGCTCGTGCACCCACTGGCCGACCAGGTCCTCGGTGAAGGCGAACCAGGCGAGGAGCAGCTGCCGCCGCAGGGCGTCGTCCGGCAGCTCCAGCGCGGCCAGGGCCACCTCGACGAGCCGGCGCCGCGTCTCCTCGTAGACCTCCGACACCCACGGGTCCCCGCCCCCGGCGCCCCGGACGAACGCCAGGTGGCTCTCCCGGAAGGTCTCCACCCAGCCGACGTAGCGGTCGAGCATGCCGACGACCTGCTCCTCCGGCGGGGTGCCGGGGGCGGGGAGCAGGTGCTCCCACATCAGGTCGGCGGCCGCCCGCGTGACGGCCGTGTAGTACTCCCGCTTGTTCGCGAAGTAGTGGAAGAGCAGGCTCCGGCTGATCCCGGCCCGCCGCGCCACCTCGTCGATCGTGAGCTCCTGCACCGGCGTCGTCGGCAGCAGCTCCAGGCCGATCTGCACGAGCTGCGCCCGCCGGTCCTGCGCCGTGCGCCGCTCGCGCGGGTGCGGGGGACGGGACGACGCCGTCACCGTGGCGTCCTCAGCTCGCGTCCCGTCCGCCCGTGGCCTCGCCCACCAGGCGGAGCAGCCCGTCGACGACGAGCTGCGGCCGCTCCTGGGTGATCATGTGCCCGGTGCGCTCCGCCCGGTGCAGGCGGGCCTCCGGCAGGACCTCGGTGAGCTGGATGCTGTGCCGCTCGGGCGTGAGCTTGTCGCTGTCGCCGACGAAGATCTCGACCGGCACGCGGGAGAGGGCCGCCAGCTCGGTGCGCTTGTCGTGGTCGCCGAGCGCCGGCATGAACTCCAGGAAGGACCGCAGCGTCGACGCGTGCATGATCTTCGCGCCCTCGAGCACCATCTCGTCGGTCGCGTCGGCGCCGTAGAGCAGCTCGCGGACCATCTTCTGGTGCCGGGGGTGCGTCGGCGGCACCAGGTTGCGCAGCCGCTCGAGCACGCGGGCGCCGGCGAGCAGCGCGCTGAGCATGCCCGGCCTGAGCTTGGCCATCCGGCCACCGGCCGACCTCGGGTCCGAGGTGAGGTCGCCGGCCGACGTCGCCACCAGGGCGACGCCGCGCACCCGGTCCCCGAAGAGCTCGGGTCGGGCCGCCGCCAGGCACATGATCGTCATGCCACCCATGGAGTGCCCGCCGAGGACGACCGGGCCGGTGGGCGCCAGCTGGTCGAGCACCTCGGCGAGGTCCGAGCCCAGCTGGTCCACCGAGATCTCCGCCTCGCCCCAGGTGGAGCGGCCGTGCCCGCGCTGGTCGTAGCGGACCAGGCGGAGGCGGCCGTCGGCGACCTGGTCGGCCAGCAGGGTGGACACGTCGTCCCAGGCGGCCTGCGACAGGGTCCAGCCGTGCGCGAGGACCACGGTCACGGGGGCGTTCTCGGCCCCTTCGACGGTGGCGTGCAGCCGGGCGCCGTCGGCCGTCGCCACCGCGGCGGTGCGCTTGCAGACGGTGCGGTCCAGGGTGGCGGTCACGCTGCCTCCTCCGTGCCGGCCGGCGCCGCGGCGGGGACGCCGACGTAGTTCTCGCGGTCCAGGGACCGGGTGAGCTTGCGGAACCGGAAGGTGAAGTCCGGCCACAGCGTGGTGTTGTGCCCGTGCTTGTCCAGGTACCAGCTGGCGCAGCCGCCGCCGAGCCAGACGGTGCCCTTGGACTTCTCCGCGATGAGGGCGCGCCAGGCCTCCTGGGCCTCGGGCTTGGTCTCGAGGACGGCGAGGCCCTCGGCCTCCATCGTCCGCAGCGCGTCGTCGACGTAGGCCACCTGCGACTCGATCATGTAGACCATCGAGGTGTGCCCGACGCCGACGTTCGGGCCCACGAGCAGGAACAGGTTGGGGAAGCCGGCCACCGTGGAGCTGCGGTTGCTCACCATGCCCTCCTCCCAGACCTGGGCCAGGGAGCGGCCGCCGCGGCCGCAGATCTTCTCCGCGATCGGCAGGTCGGTCACGTGGAAGCCGGTGGCCATGATGAGCGTGTCCGTGGGCCGCTCGATGCCGTCGACGGTGACGATCGAGTGCGGCCGGATCTCGGCGATGCCCGCGGTGACCAGCTCGGCGTTGGGTGCGGCGACGGCCGGGAAGTAGTCGTTGCTGATGAGGATGCGCTTGCAGCCGATGGTGTAGTCCGGCGTGAGCGCCTCGCGCAGCTTCGGGTCGCGGACCTGGCGCTCGAGGTGGGCCTTGGCCAGCGCGCCGACCGGCCTGAGGAACATCCGCTTCTTGGCCATGCCCAACACCAGGAACTCGCGGAACGTGTAGAGGGCGCCGCGGATCGCCCGCTGCAGGCCCGGCAGCACCCGGTAGAGCCGGCGGGCCCAGGGCTTCACCGGGTGGTCGGTGCGGGGGACCACCCAGGCCGGGGTGCGCTGGTAGACGGTGACGCTCTCCACCTGCGGCTGGATGGCGGGGACGATCTGGATGGCCGAGGCTCCGGTGCCGATGACGGCGACCTTCTCGCCGGTGATGTCGTGCGAGGAGTCCCAGCGCGCCGAGTGCATCTTCGTGCCCTCGAAGGTCTCCAGGCCCGGGATCGCGGGGTAGGTCGGGTCGGCGAGCGCGCCGGCGGCGGAGACCAGGACCTGGGCCCGGAACTCGCCGGCCGTCGTCGTCACCAGCCAGCGGCGGGCGGTGTCGTCCCAGCGGGCGGCGGTCACCTCGGCGCCGAAGACGCAGTGCTGCCGGACGCCGTACCGGTCGGCGGTGGCCTGCAGGTAGGCCTGGATCTCCGGCTGCTCCGAGTAGGAGCGGGGCCAGTCCGGGTTCGGGGCGAAGGAGTACGAGTACAGGTGCGACTGCACGTCGCACGCCGCGCCCGGGTAGGTGTTGTCGCGCCAGGTGCCGCCGACGTCGTCGGCGCGCTCCAGCAGCACGAAGTCGGTCTCGCCGCGCTCCCGCAGCTTGATGCCCATGGCCAGGCCGGCGAACCCGGAGCCGATGACGGCGACCCGCACCTCGCGGGTCGCGGACGCCCCTGCTGCGGGGGAGGCCGCGGGCTGCTTCTCGATCGTGCTGGTCACCTCGGTCTGCTCCTTCCTCCGGCTTGCTGAGCAACGGTCAACAAGCTACAACGGCGGTTGAGCAGTGCTCAATTCGAGCGCGACGATCCCCGAGGAGCAGTCCCCATGGCGTCGGTATTCGGCAAGCGCACGCGAACGTCCCTGGCCGGGAAGTCGGTCCTCATCACCGGCGCCGCCCGCGGCATCGGCGCCGCCCTGGCCCGCAAGGCCGCGGCCCGCGGCGCCCGCGTGGCGCTGGTGGGGCTGGAGCCGGAGGAGCTCGCCCGCGTGGCCGACGACCTGGGCCCCGAGCACCTCTGGGTCGAGGCCGACGTCACCGACCCGGAGGCGCTGCGCGCCGCGGTGCAGCGGACCGTGGACACCTTCGGCGGGCTGGACATCGTCGTGGCCAACGCCGGCATCGCCCCGCTGACGACGGTCATGACCAGCTCCGCCCACGCGCTGGCCCGCACGATCGAGGTGAACCTCATCGGCACGATGCTGACCACGCACGCCGCGCTGCCGGAGATCGCCAAGCGCAAGGGGCACGTGCAGCTGATCAGCTCGGCGGCCGCCTTCACCGTGCTGCCGGGGATGAGCGCCTACTGCGCGTCCAAGGCCGGCGTCGAGCGCTTCGGCGACGCGCTGCGCCTCGAGGTCGCCCACCGCGGCGTGACCGTGGCCAGCGCGCACCCCACCTGGATCGACACCGACATGGTGCGCGACACCGAGGCGGCGCTGCCCACCTTCAAGGAGACGCGCAGGCAGCTGCCCGGCCCGCTGGGCGCCTTCACCTCGGTCGAGGCGTGCGCCGAGGCGCTGGTCGAGAACCTGGAGACCCGGGGCCGGCGCGTGTTCGTGCCGCGCTCGGTCGGCACGGTCGCGGCCCTGCGGCAGCTGGTCACCGGCGTCGTGGCGGAGAAGGTCGCGATGGCGGTCTCGGCCAAGCGGGTGCCGCAGCTGGAGCGCGACATCGCGGCCCTGGACGGCCGGGAGTTCGGGCCGAACTCCGTGGGCAACCGCGCCAAGGGTGCCGCCTGAGCCGCGGCTCCGCCGAGCGACGCCGGCCGACGTCGCCCAGACTGGTCGGGTGCTGACCACCGGCCGGTCCTGACGCGTGGAACCGACCGGGGTCGCGTACGCCGCCGCTGGCGGGGCGGCGCTGCTGGCGGCGCTGCTGCCGCGGCTGACCAGCCGGGCACCGGCGTCGATGCCCATGGTCTTCGTGGGGCTGGGCGTCCTCGCCTTCGCCCTGGTGCCCGGGCTCCCGTCGCCCGATCCGCTCGAGCACAGCACGACGACGGTGCACCTCACCGAGCTCGTCGTGATCGTGAGCCTCATGGGCGCCGGTCTCGCGCTGGACCGCCCGCTCGGGTGGCGGGGATGGGGCTCGACCTGGCGGCTGCTGGCGGTGACCATGCCGCTGACCGTCCTCGCCGCCGCGTGGCTCGGCAGCTGGCTGCTCGGGCTCGGCGCGGCCGCAGCGCTCCTGCTCGGTGCCGCCCTCGCGCCCACCGACCCGGTGCTGGCCACCGAGGTGCAGGTGGGCGAGCCGACCGACGACGAGCAGAGCGAGGACGAGGCGCGCTTCGCCCTCACCTCGGAGGCGGGGCTCAACGACGGCCTGGCGTTCCCGTTCACCTACGCGGCCATCGCCGTGGCGGGCGCCGGGCTGGCGCCGTCGGGCTGGCTGGGGGAGTGGCTGGCGGTCGACGTCCTGTGGCGGCTGGCCGCGGGCATCGCCGCCGGTGCCGCGACGGGGTGGGTCCTGCGCCGGCTGTTCTTCTCCCGCGCCGGCGAGCGGGCCCGGCTGGCCGAGCGCGCCGAGGGCTTCGTGGCGCTCTGCGCGATCTTCCTCGCCTACGGCGTCGCGGAGGTGGTCGAGGGCTACGGGTTCGTCGCCGTCTTCGTCTGCGCGCTGACCATCCGGGCGGCCGAGCGCACGCACGACCGGCACCAGGTCCTGCACGCCCACGTCGAGCAGCTCGAGCGGCTGCTCACCGTCCTCCTCCTGCTGCTCGTGGGCGGGGCGGTGGCGCGGGGGATCCTCGACGGGCTCGGCTGGCGGGAGTGGGTCTTCGCGGCCGTCTTCCTCCTCGTCGTCCGCCCGCTGGGCGGGCGGCTGGCGTTCCTGGGCAGCTCGACCGGGACCCGGGAGCGGTGGGTGGTCTCGTTCTTCGGGGTCCGCGGCATCGGGTCGCTGTACTACCTGGCGTACGGACTGGCGGAGGCCGACATCGCCGGGGCCGAGCAGCTCTGGCGGGTCACGGTCCTGGTGGTGGTGGGCTCGGTCGTGCTGCAAGGCGTCACGGCGGGCCCGGTCATCCACCGGCTGGACCGGATGCGGGAGCGCCGCGCCCGCGACGTGCACGGCTCGGCGGACCGGGCGCCGGTCACGCCGGTCTGACGGCTGCGCACGACACCGGCCCGCCGGTGCCCCATGATCGGCCGGTGACCATCGAGCTGGTGCGCCCGCCGGGCCTGACCGACTCCGCATCCCACGCCCACGCGGCGGTGACCGACCCGGGCCGGATGGTCTTCACCGCGGGCGCCCGCCCCATCGACGCCGGCGGCGGGACCGTGTCGGTCGGCGACGTCGCCGGCCAGGCGCGCCAGGTCATGGTCAACCTGGCCGCGGCGCTGGAGGCGGCCGGCGCGACGCTGCGCGACGTGCTCCGCACGACGGTGTACGTCGCCACCACCGACCGCGCGGACCTGCTGGCCGCCGCGGAGGTCGTCCGGGAGGCGCTGGGCACACACCTGGCACCCAGCACGCTGGTCGGCGTCACGGTGCTGGCGGGCCCGGACCAGCTGGTCGAGGTGGAGGCGGTGGCCGTCCGGGACTCCTGGCAGGAGCCGGGGCCACCCGACGACGCGGCTACGTTGGACGAATGACCGTCCGCCGCTTCTTCTACGACACCGAGTTCATCGAGGACGGCACGACGATCGACCTCGTCTCCATCGGCGTCGTCGACGAGACCGGCCGCGAGTTCTACGCCGTCAGCACGGAGTTCGACGAGCGCAGGGCCATCCCCTGGGTGCGGCGCAACGTCCTGGACCAGCTGCCGCCGCCCGCGGACCGGGCGTGGCGCAGCAGGGAGCGGATCCGCGAGGACCTGCTGGCCTTCCTGACCGGCCCGGGGGAGGAGATCGAGCTCTGGGCCTGGTTCGCCGCCTACGACCACGTGGCGCTGTGCCAGCTGTGGGGTGCGATGCCCGCCCTGCCGCGGCCGATCCCGCGGTTCACCCGCGAGCTGCGGCAGCGGTGGGACGACCGCGGGCAGCCGCCGCTGCCGCCCAAGCCGGCGGGGACGCACGACGCCCTGGTCGACGCCCGGTTCAACCTGGCCCGCTGGAAGGCGATCGAGGCGGCCGGCTGAACGCGCGAGAGCCCCTCCCCGGGCGGGCCGGGGAGGGGCTCTGGTGCGTGGTGCGGTCAGACGGTGAAGGCCGCCAGCAGCCGGTTGAGCTCCTTGGACAGCCCGTCCAGCTCCTGCGCCGCCGAGCGGGCCCGCTCCACGTCGGCCGCGCTGTCGTCGGCGTCCTGGCTGACGGTGGTGAGGGTGGTGGTCACCGTGCCCGCGCCCTGGGCGGCCGTGGCCACGCTGCGGGTGAGCTCGCGGGTGGTCGCCGTCTGCTCCTCGACCGCGCTGGCGATCGTCGTCTGGTGGTCGTTGATGGACCGGACCACCTCGGCGATGCGGGAGATGGAGCCGACCGCGGCCGTGGTCTCGGACTGGATGCCCTGGACCCGCTGCGCGATCTCCTCGCTGGCCTTGGCCGCCTCCTGGGCGAGCTCCTTGACCTCGTTGGCGACGACGGCGAAGCCCTTGCCGGCGTCACCGGCCCGCGCGGCCTCGATCGTGGCGTTGAGCGCGAGCAGGTTGGTCTGCTCGGCCACCCCGGAGATCACCTTGACGACGTCGCCGATCTCGGCCGAGCTGGCGCCCAGCGCGGCGATCGTGCTCTCGGTCTGCTCGGCGAGCGACGCGGCCTGGCGGCCGACCTCCGCCGCCTCGGCGGCGCTGCGGGCGATCTCGGTGATGGAGACGCCCATCTCCTCCGCGCCGGCGGCGGCCGAGGAGACGCTCGCGCTGATGTCCGCCGCGACGCCGTGGGCGCCCTGCGCCTGGTCCCGGCTGCGCGCCGCGCGCTTGGCCAGCCCGTCGGCCACGGTCGAGACGCCGGCGGCCGACGAGGCCACCTCCTGCGCGCACCGGTGGATGTCGCGGACCGTGGAGGCCACCTTCTCGACGAACCGGTTGAACGCGCCGGACAGCTGGCCGACCTCGTCGTCGCGGGAGTCGTCCATGCGCTGGGTCAGGTCGCCCTCGCCGTCGGCGATCTCGGCCATGCGGTCACGCAGGTCGGTCAGGGGCTTGGTCAGGCGGCGACCGACGAGCTGGGCGATGACGCCGCCGAGCAGCGCGATCAGCACGGCGGCGACGACCAGTGCCCAGACCATCGAGGAGCGGCCGTCGGCCAGCGCGTCCTTGGGGCCGGTGAAGTCGGCGTCGCGGGCGTTGGTGACGATCACCCAGTCCCACGGCTTGTAGTAGGACACGCGGGCCGTCGTCGGGCCTGCCTCCGGGTCGACGTAGCGGACGGTCGCCTGCGCGCCGGGATCCAGGGCGACGGCGGCCTCGACGATCTCCTTGACGTAGGGCCGGCCGTCGGCGTCGGTCGCCTCCAGCATCGGCTCGCCGTCACGGGCGCCACCGGGGCTGATGAGCACGGTGCCGGTGATGGCCCCGGTGCCCCCGTAGACCTCGACGTGGCCGGTCTCGCCGACCGCGGTGGACTCGAGGCTCTCCCGCAGGGCGGGGAGGTTCTGCTGCTTCTGGCCGACGTAGAGCATGCCGATCACGTCGCCGGCGGGGCCGAAGATCGGCGTGTAGGCCGAGACGTACCAGGAGTCGACGACCAGCGCGTTGCCGCGGTAGGTCTGCCCGCTGGTCACGGTCGACACGACGGCGTTCGGCTTCCCCTCGGGCGTGGTCGCCGGGATGTAGGTGCCGATGGCCCGGGCGCCGCTGGCGGCCACGACGTTGGTGGCGACGCGGAGCATGTCGCCGCTGGGCAGCCGCTGGAAGATCGTCGCGGTGCCGCCGACCATCTGCTTGATGGTGTCGACGACCGGCGTCGGCACGTTGACGTCGCTGTTCTTGCCGAGCCACTCGGGGCCGGCCAGCATCCGGGGCACGGTGACCGGCGTGACCTCGCTGGTCAGCTGGTTCTTGGCGTCCCAGGTGACCGAGTTCCGCGGGTCGAGCTGGAGCCCACCGGACTGGCCCACCACGTACTGGGCGACGTTGAGGTCGGAGTCCACCTTGGCCGAGGTGGAGGCGCCCTGCGTGGAGACCACGTCGTAGACGCCGTCGGCGACGCGGGTGATGTCCTCCTGGACGAGGGCGTCCATGTCGCGGCCGGCGTCGTCGGCGAAGCCGCTGCTCTGCCAGGCGCTGACCCCACCCATGGCCACGCCGGTGACGGCCACGCTCGCGACCGCGAGCGCGACCACCTTGGTGCGGATGCCCCAGTGAGAAGGAACCGCCCAGGTGGGCAGGCTCGTCCGACGCATGTTCGGCCTTCCGTTCGACTGCTGCGGTCCGGCGCCGCCGCTCACCTCCCTGTCTCGGCAGGTCGGCGACGTATCGGCACGGAACCGGCCGTTCGTGACCCGTTCGACACCGGATGTGGCTGGTGGTGCGCAACGGTGGGGTGGCTCCACCGTGGTGCAGCTCGCTTGCGCACCTGCTCACGACTTGGGACGCGTCTCTCGGAGCGGGACGGCGGCGCCGTACCCTCGGGGTCGTGAGCCTCGCCGAATCTGCCCAGCTGGTACCCGGTCTGGACCGCTGGCGGGAGCTGCCCGCCGCCCAGCAGCCGCGCTGGCCGGACCGGGCCGCCCTCGACGCCGTGCTCGGCACGCTGTCCACCGTGCCGCCGATCGTGGCGCCCGCCGAGGTCGACGCGCTGCGCGCCCAGCTGGCCGACGTCGCCCACGGCAAGGCGTTCCTGCTGCAGGGCGGGGACTGCGCGGAGACCTTCGACCTCAACACCGAGCCGCACCTGCAGAGCACCACCCGGACGCTGCTGCAGATGGCCGTCGTCCTCACCTACGGCGCCAGCGTGCCGGTGGTCAAGGTCGGCCGGGTCGCCGGCCAGTACGCCAAGCCCCGCTCGTCGGACACCGACGCCCTCGGGCTGCCCTCCTACCGCGGCGACATGGTCAACGACCTGGAGCCGGTCCTGGAGAAGCGCATCCCGGACCCGAACCGCCTGGTCCGCGCCTACGCCAACTCCGCCGCGGCCATGAACATGATCCGCGCCTACGCCCGCGGCGGCCTGGCCGACCTGCACGCCGTCCACGACTGGAACAAGGACTTCGTCGCCAGCTCGCCGGCCGGCGTGCGGTACGAGGTCATCGCCCGGGAGATCGACCGGGCGCTGGCGTTCATGAAGGCCTGCGGCATCGACTCCGACGCGCTGCGCGGGGTGGAGCTCTACAACTCCCACGAGGCGCTGATCCTCGACTACGAGCGGGCGCTGCTGCGCATCCACGAGGGGCGGCCCTACGCCCTGTCGGCCCACTTCGTGTGGGTGGGGGAGCGGACCCGCCAGATGGACGGGGCGCACATCGAGTTCGTCTCGAAGCTGGCGAACCCGATCGGCGTGAAGATCGGCCCGACGACGACCCCGGAGCAGGCGACCGAGCTCGTCGAGCGGCTCGACCCCGATGGCATCCCCGGCAGGCTCACCCTGATCAGCCGCATGGGCAACGGGAAGATCCGCGACGTGCTGCCCGGCATCGTCGAGAAGGTCACCGCCAGCGGCCACCAGGTCGTCTGGCAGTGCGACCCGATGCACGGCAACACCCACGAGTCCTCCACCGGCTACAAGACCCGGCACTTCGACCGCGTCGTCGACGAGGTGCTCGGCTTCTTCGACGTCCACCGCGCGCTGGGCACCTGGCCGGGCGGCATCCACGTGGAGCTGACCGGCGAGGACGTCACCGAGTGCCTGGGTGGCGCCATGGAGATCAGCGACGAGGACCTCAACAGCCGGTACGAGACCGCGTGCGACCCGCGGCTGAACACCGGTCAGTCGCTGGAGCTGGCGTTCCTCGTGGCGGAGATGCTGCGCGGCTGATGTCGGAACTCATCGATCTGCGGTCGGACACCGTCACCCGGCCGACCCCCGGCATGCGCCGGGCCATGGCCGAGGCCGAGGTGGGCGACGACGTCTACGGCGAGGACCCCACCGTCACCGCGCTCGAGGAGCGCGTCGCCGCGCTGTTCGGGCACGAGGCGGCGCTGTTCGTGCCGTCCGGGACGATGGGCAACCAGATCGGCATGCGCCTGGTCTGCGAGCCCGGCCAGGAGGTGCTCTGCGACGCCGACGCCCACGTGGTCACCTACGAGATGGGTGCCGCGGCGGCGATCTTCGGCATCTCCACGCGGACCGTGGTGTCCGACCGGGGCCTGCTGGACGCAGGTGCGCTCCTCGCCCAGGTGCGCCCCAGGGACGACTGGCACCTGACCGCCACCGCCGCGATCGCCGTGGAGAACACCCACAACCGCGGCTTCGGCCGGGTGCAGCCCCTCGCCGAGCTGCAGGAGCTGTGGGACCGCACCCGCGAGGCCGGGGTCGCCGTCCACCTCGACGGCGCCCGCATCTGGAACGCGCACGCGGCCACCGGTGAGGACCTGGCCACCTACGGCCGGCTGGCCGACACCGCGTCGGTCTGCTTCTCCAAGGGCCTCGGGACGCCGATCGGCTCGGTGCTCGTGGGCTCTGCGGAGCGCATCGCGGCCGGCCGCCTCTGGCGCAAGCGGCTGGGCGGCGGCATGCGGCAGGTCGGCGTCATCGCCGCGGCCTGCCTGTACGCGCTGGACCACCACCTGCCCCGGCTGGGCGAGGACCACGAGCACGCGCGGCTGCTGGCCGAGCGGCTCGGCGTCGACCCCGCGACGGTCGAGACCAACATGGTGGTGCTCGACGACGTCGCCGCGCCGCTGGTCGCCGAGGCGGCCAAGGCCCAGGGCGTGCTGGTCGGCCGGGTCAGCCCGCGCCGCATCCGGCTGGTGACCCACCTCGACGTCGACCGCGCCGCGGTGGAGCGTGCCGCCGAGGTGCTGAACGGCCTGCTCGACCGCTGACCTGCGCGGTGCCGTAGCCGGTGCCACCGGGCCTCCGGCGAGGCCGAGGACGTGCAGGGTGCCGGCCCGTCACCGGTCGCCGGTTCCCACCCGGGCGGACACAATCCGAGGATGCAGGGGCGCGTCCGGGGGCACCCGTCCCCACGCGGCCGGCTCCGCCCGTCGTCCCACCCGCACCCTGCCCGGCTGGGCCCGGGCCATCGTGAGCGCCGTCGGCTCCCTCGGCCGCGACCTGGGTCTCCTCGTCGTGGCCGAGGGCATCGAGACCGAGGACCAGCGGATCCTGCTGCTGTCTCTGCACGTCACGCAGGGACAGGGGCTCGGGCTGGCCCGGCCGCTGCCGCGGGAGGAGGCGTACGTCCTGGTGGCCCAGGTCGCGACCTGCGCCTCCCGCCGGCCGGGAGCCGGTCGTGAGCCGGTCGCTGGTGACCGCGACGGCGCCGAGTCGCACGATGTCGTGGCGATCAGGGGCTGACGGCCCCGAGATCGTGTGACCCGCGGCCGGCCCGGGGCTCAGCCGGGGAAGCCCTCCGAAGGGTCGCCGATCAGGGAGTTGAGCAGCTTGATGTCGGCCGCGTGCCCGCCGCACGGGTCGCCGTCGCGCTCGCTGGGCGTCTCCACCACCATGGCCACGCCGGCCGTGGTGCGGTGCCGCAGCAGCTCGGCGAACGGCCCGGTGCCGTAGGGCCCCGAGCCGATCGTGCCCTCGCCGATGGTGGTGTGCCGGTCGCGCTTGGAGCCGCACGGGTCGAGCGAGTCGTTGACGTGCACCAGCCCGAGCCGGCCGGGGCCGACCGTGGCCTCCAGCGCGTCCAGGGTCGCGCTCATGCCGCCGGGGACGGACAGGTCGTGCCCGGCCGCCCACGCGTGACAGGTGTCGAAGCAGACGCCGAGCAGCGGGTGGTCCTCCAGCGCCGCGAAGTAGGGGCCGAGGTCCTCGACGGTCGCCGCCAGGGCCTTCCCGCCGCCCGCCGTGGGCTCGACCAGCAGCCGGGGCCCGTCGGGGTCGGCGGCCTCGAGCACCGGCAGCAGCTTCTCGTGCAGCTGGCGCAGCGCGTCCTCGTAGCGGTCCTCGCCGACGGAGGACCCCGCGTGCACGACGACGCCCTCGCAGCCGAGCTGCGCGCCGCGGCGCAGGTTGTGGGCGATGGAGGCGATCGACTGCTCCACGGTCGCCTCGGTGGGGGACCCGACGTTCACGAGGAACGGCGTGTGGATGAACGAGGGGACGCCGCGCTCGGTGCAGCCCGCGGTGAACAGCGCGTCCTGCTTCGGGTCGCCGTCGGTCAGCTTCCACCCGCGGGGGTTGCCGACGAAGACCTGGACGGCGCGGGCGGCGACGGCGTCGGTGTAGGCGAGGCCGCCCTTGGCCAGGCCGCCCTTGATCTGGATGTGCGCGCCGACGGGCGGCACACCGGGGGAGGTGTTCGACACGAGAGAGGGGAGCGCCTATCCGAAGGTGAGCAGGATGGTGACCGACGTGCCGAGCTCGACCTGCTCGCCGGCGGCGGGCGTCTGCCGCAGCACGCTGTTGCCGAAGAAGCGGGTCGCCTCGACCTGGAGTCCGGCGGCCTGCAGGATCTGGGTCGCCTCGTCGCCGCTCTTCCCGACGACGTCGGGCACGGTGACCAGCGGGACGCCGGCGGACACCTGGATCCGCACGGTGCTGGCGAAGGGGATCGGCCCGGCCGCGGGGCCCGGGTCGATGGCCATGACCTCGCCCTTGTCCACGGCGTCGCTGCGGCCGTCGGGGACCCGCTCGACGGTGAAGCCGAGGTCCTGGAGGTTCTTCGTCGCCTGCTCCGGGGACTGCCCGGTCACGTCCGGGACGGCGACGGGCGCGCGGCCCTGGCTGACCACGACGGTGACCACCTGGTCCCGCTTGAGGTCGGTCCCGGCCGCGGGGTCGAACCGGATGACGTGCCCCGCGGGGATCTCGTCGTCGTAGTCCTCGCCGCGGGTCACCTGGAGGGGGAGGTCCTCGAGCTCGGCCTCTACCTGCTCGACGGGCAGGCCCGCGAGCTCGGGGTCGACCGAGTACCGCTCCTGGCCCTTGGAGACCACGATATCGACGTCGGTGCCGCGGATGACCTCGCCGGTGGCGGGGTCGGTGGAGATGACCACCCCGGCGGGCACGGTCTCGCTCCACTCGCCGACCGGCTGCTGGGGGTCGAGCCCGGCGTCCCGGAGCAGGTCCAGGGCGGCGACCTCCTCCTTGCCGGCCACCGAGGGGACCTGGGTCCACCGGCCCTCGCCGAACCACCAGCCGATGGCGCCGGCGGTCACCGCCAGCAGCAGGACCACGGCGATCGCGAGGCGGGCGCGGCGGCGGCGGATGTGGTCGGGGACACCGGGGCGCGGGCGGGCGGGCCCGGGCCGGCGGCCCTGCACGTCGGTCGTGGGGCCGGCGCCCATGCCCGGCAGCATGCTGGTGCGGCCACCCCGCGGCGCGCGGCCACCGAGCACCTCGGTGCCCGGGTCGCTGGGGTGCCGGTCGTGCGGGCGCGGGCGCGTGGGCCGGTTGGTCGGGCGCAGCGTGTTCGGGCCGGCGGTGCTCTGCCCGGTGGGCACCGGGACCGGGTCGATGCCCAGGTCGCGGCGGACGTCGTTGAGCTCGGCGAGGAACGCGCCGGCGTCGATCGGCCGGCCGGCCGGGTCGCGGCGGGTGGTGCGGGCGACGAGCTCGTCGACCTGCCAGGGCAGGCCGGGGACCTCGGCCGACGGCGCCGGGACGTCGTGGTGGACGTGCTGGTAGGCCACCGCCAGCGGGGTGTCACCGCCGAACGGCGGGTGCCCGGTCAGCATCTCGTAGAGCACGATGCCGGCGGCGTAGATGTCGGAGCGGGCGTCGGCGCGGCCGCGCTCGAGCTGCTCGGGGGAGAGGTAGGCGACGGTGCCGATGAGCACCCCGCCGGTCTGGCTGGTCTGCCCGGTGCCGACGACGGCGCGCGCCAGGCCGAAGTCGGCGACCTTGACGACGCCGTCCACGCCGATGAGCACGTTCTCGGGCTTGATGTCGCGGTGCACGATGCCGGCCCGGTGCGCGGCGGTGAGGCCGCTGAGCACGGGCTCCAGCACGGCGAAGGCCTCGGCGACGGTGAGCCGGCCCCGGGCGCTGAGCAGGTCGCGGAGCGTGCGGCCCCGCACCAGCTCCATGACCAGGAAGACCAGGCCCTGGTCGCTGCCCTGGTCGCTGACGCCGACGACGTTGGGGTGGCTCAGCATCGCGGCGGCGCGCGCCTCGCGGGTGAACCGGTCGACGAACGTCGGGTCGTGGGCGAGGTGCTCGGCCATGACCTTGACCGCGACGGTCTTGTGCAGCCGGAGGTCCGTGGCGGCGTAGACGGTGGACATGCCGCCGCGCGCGAGCCGCTCCTCGAGGCGGTAGCGCCCCTCGAGGACGACCCCGACCACGGGGTCGGTCACGGCAGTCTCCACAACGGATGAGTGTAGGAGCGCCTCGGCCGGGGGGCGCCCCACCACGCGGCACGGGGGGCCGCCGTGGCCCGTGGTGCGGATGAACCGCGGAAGGGCCTCCCTGCCGCCCACCGCTCGCGAGCTCGCGGCGGGCCCCAGCAGGGAGGCCGCTCACGCAAGATCGAGGCCGGGATACAGGGGGTGCTCCGCCAGCAGCTCCGCCGCCGCCGAGCGGGTCCGGTCCGCCACGCCGTCGGCGATCGAGTACCTGGCCTGGGACGGCGTGCCCGCCGAGGTGGAGGTGGGGGTGGTGGCGCCCAGGACGTCGGCGATGAGGCCCGCGACCCGGTCGAACTCCTCGGCCCCGAAGCCACGGCTGGTCAGCGCCGGGGTCCCGATCCGGACCCCGGAGGTGTACCAGGCGCCGTTCGGGTCGGCCGGGACGGCGTTGCGGTTGGTGACGATCCCGGCGTCGAGCAGCGCCGACTCCGCCTGCCGGCCGGTGAGGCCGAAGCCGCTCACGTCCAGGAGCACGAGGTGGTTGTCGGTGCCGCCGGTGACCAGCCGCACGCCGCGGCGGGACAGCCCCTCGGCCAGGGTGAGGGCGTTGTCGGCGACCGCCCGGGCGTACCCGGCGAACGCCGGCTGGCGGGCCTCGGCGAAGGCGACGGCCTTGGCGGCCATGACCTGGGGGAGCGGGCCGCCCAGCACCATCGGGCAGCCGCGGTCGACGGCGTCGGCGAACTCGGGCTGGGCGAGGACGAAGCCGCCGCGCGGCCCGCGCAGCGACTTGTGGCTGGTGCTGGTGACGACGTGCGCGTGCGGCACCGGGTCGAAGTCGCCGGTGAGGACCTTGCCGGCCACCAGCCCGGCGAAGTGCGCCATGTCGACCACGAGCGTGGCACCCACCTCGTCGGCGATCTCGCGCATCGTCGCGAAGTTGACCCGCCGCGGGTAGGCGGAGTAGCCGGCCATGAGGATCAGCGGGCGGAACTCCCGGGCCCGGGCGCGGACGGCGTCGTAGTCGAGCAGCTCCGTGGCCGGGTCGGTGCCGTAGGAGGACTGCTCGAACATCTTGCCGCTGATGTTGGGGCGGAACCCGTGGGTGAGGTGGCCACCGGCGTCGAGCGACATGCCGAGCATCCGCTGGTCGCCGAGCGCGTGCCGCAGCGCCGACCAGTCCTCGTCGGTGAGGTCGTTGACGTGCCGGACGCCGGCCTTCTCCAGCGCGGGCAGCTCGACGCGCTGCGCCAGGACCGCCCAGAACGCCACGAGGTTGGCGTCGATGCCCGAGTGCGGCTGCACGTAGGCGTGCGGGGCGCCGAACAGCGCCCGGGCGTGCTCGGCGGCCAGCGCCTCGACGGTGTCGACGTTCTGGCAGCCGGCGTAGAAGCGGTGGCCGACGGTGCCCTCGGCGTACTTGTCGCTGAACCAGTTGCCCATGGTGAGCAGCACCGCGGGGCTGGCGTAGTTCTCGCTGGCGATCAGCTTGAGCGAGGCCCGCTGGTCGGCCAGCTCGGCGCTGATCGCGTCGGCCACCCGCGGCTCGACGGCGCCGATCACGGCCAGCGCGTTGCGGTAGGCCGCCGACGCGGCGCCGGCGTCGAACGGGGTGGCGTGGGAGGGGGTGGTGCGGACGGTGTCGGTCATGAGGGCTCCTGCGCGCGACGGTCGTTAGGTGCCCAGGCGCACGGCGTCGGTGGTGCGAGCCGCTCCCCGGTGGTGGCCCACCTCGACGCGCCAGTCACGGCCCTCCCCGAGGTTATCGCGCCGGCGTCACCGAGTCGCGGGGCACCGAACGGACGTCGTCCAGCCCGCACAGCGCCATGGTGTGCGCCAGCTCCTCGGTCAGCCCGGCCAGGACCCGCGCGACCCCCTCGGCGCCGCCGCCGGCCAGCCCCCAGATGGTCGGCCGGCCGACGAACACCGCCGAGGCGCCGAGCGCGAGCGCGGTCAGGACGTCGGACCCGGACCGGATGCCGCCGTCGGCGTAGACCTCGACGTCGTCGCCGACGGCGTCGACCACCTCCGGGAGGGCGTGCGCGCTGGCGACGGCGGGGTCGACCTGGCGCCCGCCGTGGGTGGAGACCTAGACCGCCGAGGCCCCGGCCTGCACGCAGCGGACGGCGTCGTCGCCCCGCAGCACGCCCTTGACCACCACCGGCAGCCCGGAGAGCTCGCCGAACCGGGCGATGTCGTCGAACGTCCAGGTGGCCGTGGCCAGGTCGTCGAGGGTGGGCCGGTCCTCGCCGGTGGCCGGGTGGTTGGCCATGCGCAGCCCGGCCGGCAGCGCGAAGGAGTGCCGCAGGTCGCGGTGGCGGCGCCCGAGGAGGGGCAGGTCGACGGTGAGCACCAGCGCCCGGTATCCGGCGTCGCCGGCGCGGCGGGCGAGGTCGTCGGTGTGGCCGGGGGAGTGCAGCCGGTAGAGCTGGAACCAGGCCGGCGTCCCGGTGGCCGCGGCGGCGACCTCCTCGAGGGTGTGGGTCGCGCTGGTGGAGGCGGTCATCAGCGCGCCGGTGGCGACCGCACCGCGGGCGGTGGCCAGCTCGCCGTCGGGGTGCGCCATGCCCTGGTAGGCCCAGGGGGCGACGCCGACGGGCGTGCGGACGGCGCTGCCGAGGAGCTCGGTGCCCAGCGCCACGGTGGAGACGCCGCGCAGGACCCGGGGCCGCAGCCGCCACGACCGCCAGGCCCCGGGGGCCTCGCGCAGCGTCGTCTCGGTCTCCGAGCCGCCGGCGTAGTAGTCGTAGACGTCGGCGGGCAGCCGGTCGCGGGCGGCTGCCTCCAGCCGGTCCAGGTCGAGGAAGGGCGGCTCGGCGCCCGGGTCCTCGGGCGTGGCATCCCCGGGGGCACGCCGTCGCTGCCCCGGCAACCGGCTGTCGGTCCCGCTGTCGCTCGCCATAGGCTGGCACCCTATGGACACGCTCACCCCCGCGGAGGTCGCCCAGCTCCTGGGCACCTCGCCCAACCGGGTCCGCCAGCTCCTGCGCGACCGGAAGCTCATGGCCGTCCCGGGCAGCGGCAACGGCAAGATCCCCGCCGACTTCGTCCAGGACGGCGTGATCCTCAAGCACCTCCCCGGTCTGCTGACGGTCCTCCAGGACGGCGGCTTCACCGATCAGGAGGCCTTCGACTGGCTCTTCCGCGAGGACGAGTCGCTGCCGGGTACGCCGGTCCAGGCCCTGCGCGACAACCGGCACACCGAGGTCACCCGCCGCGCCCAGGCCCTGGCCCTCTAGGCCCCGGCCCGCGCGATGGAGCGGTTCACCTACCTCGGCCTGCTCGTCGGCTGCCTGGTGGTGACCGCGCCGCTGGAGCTGTTCCTGCGGGTGCGGGTCTACGCCCGGTGGCGCCGGCTGCTGCTGGCCGTCGTGCCCGAGTTCGCCGTCTTCGTCGTCTGGGTCCTCTACGCCATCGCGCAGGGGCACTGGGACTACTCGGCGACCCGGACCCTCGACGTCCGGCTGCCCGGCGGCATCCCGGTCGAGGAGGTGCTGTTTTTTCTCGTCGTCCCGCTGTGCTCGGTGCTGGCGCTGGAGGCGGTGCGCAAGGTGACCGGCTGGGACGCGGGCTACCCGGCCGAGGAGGCCGGGAGCGGGCGATGAGCTACTCGGCCCTGGCGGTGCTGGCGGTGCTGGCCGTGCTCGTCGTCGACCTGGCCGTGTACCGCACCCGGATGGTCACCCGGCCGGTCTTCTGGGTCGCCTACGCGATCGTGGTGACGTTCCAGCTGCTGATGAACGGCGTGCTCACCGGCCTGGACGTCGTGGTCTACGACGAGCGCACCATCTGGGGCCCGCGGATCGCCTACGCGCCGGTCGAGGACCTGCTCTTCGGCTTCGCGATGGTCACCCTGACCCTGGCCAGCTGGGCCGCGGTCAACCGGCGGGCGAACACGGCCAGGCGCCGTGGCCTGGACACCGACACCCGCCGGTCGAGCACCCGGTAGTCGGCCCTCTCGATCTCGGTGAGGATCCCGCCGTAGAGGGCGGTCGCGGCGCGCACGCAGTCCCGGCTCTCCGGCGCGAGCATCGGGGTGCCGGGCGCCGCGTCGTCGTAGCGGCGGCGCACGATCGCCACCATCTCGCGCATCAGCTGCCGGAACCGGTCGTCGAACCGCTTCTCCGCCAGCTGCTCGCGCGTCACCCCGTGCGCGGCCATGAGGTCGGCGGGCAGGTACACCCGGCCCCGGTCGACGTCCTCCCCGACGTCGCGCAGGAAGTTGGTCAGCTGGAAGGCCTCGCCCAGCGCGATGGCGTGCGGGGCGGCCTCCTCCCGGGGCACGCCGGGGGCGGTGCCCAGCACGGGCAGCACCTGGAGCCCGATCACCGACGCCGAGCCCCACATGTACCGGTCGAGGGCGTCCATGTCCGCGTAGCCGGTGACGTCGAGGTCGCTGGTCATCGCGGCGAGGAAGTCGACCAGGTGCTCCAGCGGGATGTCGTAGCGACGGTAGGTGTGCACCAGCGCCAGCCGCACCGGGTCGTCGGACCACCCGGTCTCCAGCTCCTCCAGCAGCGCCTTCGACCAGGTCATCAGGTCGCCGGCCGGGTCGGCGCCCGGGTGGTCGACGAAGTCGTCGGCGACCCGCGCGGCGGCGTAGAGCGCGTGCACCGCCGGGCGCCGGTCGGCGGTGAGCAGGCGGGTGGCCAGGTGGTAGCTCTTCCCGTGCTCCGCGGCGATGGCGGCGCAGCGTCGGTAGGCGGCGTCCAGCTGCGCCTGCCGGTCGTCGGCCGCGGTCATCCGGTGATCCTCTCCGCGGCGAGCCGGCCGCTGATCAGCACCATGGGCACGCCGACGCCGGGCTGCACCGACGAACCGGCCAGCACGACGTTCTCCGGCCCCCGGCGGGGGAGGGTGCTCGGCCGGAAGGGGCCGGTCTGGCCGAACGTGTGCGCGAGCGCGAACGGCGTCCCCGCGGCCATGCCCTGGGCGGCCCAGGAGCGCGGGGTGTCCATGTGCTCGACCTCGACGTGGTCGCCCACGCCGCGGAAGCCGCGCGCCTCCAGGGTGGCCAGCAGCTCCTCCCGGTAGCGCGGGGCCAGCTCGTCCCAGTCCAGGTCGGGGTTGCCGCCGCTGCGCCGGTCGAGGTTCGGCGTCGGCGCGACGACGCTGAGCACCTGGCCGTGCTCCCCGTCCGCGGAGCCGGGCGCCAGGGACCGGTCGGTGACCGACGGCATGCTGATGAGGAGGCTCGGGTCGCTCATGGGCCGGCCGTCGCGGGTCAGCTCGTCGAACACCCCGCGCCAGGAGTGCCCGAAGCTGATCGTGTGGTGGGCCTGCCCGGGCAGCTCGGCGCGCACGCCGAGGTGCAGCGCGACGCACGAGGGGGAGTAGACGGGCCGACGCGGCCCGCGCAGGCCGGGCACCAGGGTGTGCGGCGCGTCGGTGGTGACGACGACGGCGTCCGCGGGCAGCCGCTCGCCGTCGGCCAGGAGCACCCCGGTGACCCGCGACCCCGACGTTTCCAGCTCGGCGACGCCGGAGCCGTACCGGAAGGTGACCCCGGCGTCGGCCGCCGCGCCGGCCAGCGCGCGCGGCACCGCCCCGATGCCGCCGACCGGGTGCCAGACGCCCGCGCCGATGTCGAGCTGGGCGATCACCGCGTACGCGGCGATGGCGCGGAAGGGGGAGACGCCCGCGTAGAGGGCCTGGAAGCTGAACAGCCGGCGCAGCCGGTCGTCGGCGAAGTACCTGGCCACGTGCGAGGACAGCCGGCCGAAGCCGCCGCGGCGGGCCAGGGTCAGCAGCTGGGGTCCCAGCAGGTCCAGCGGCGAGTCGAGGTTCCGGTCGATGAAGGTGGTCAGCTGCAGGCGGTAGAGCTCGGCGAGGTCGGCCAGGTACCGGCGCAGGGCCGCGGCCTCCGCCGGGCCGCACAGCGCGGCGACCTCGTCGGCGAACGCCCCGGGGTCGGCGTGCACGTCCAGGTGGCTGCCGTCGGCGAACTGCGCCCGGTAGCTGGTCTCCAGCGGCCGCAGGTCCAGCCGGTCCTCCAGCTTCTCGCCGACGGCGGCGAGCGTGTCGGCCACGACCTCGGGCGCGGTGAACACCGAGGGGCCGGTGTCCAGCACGTAGCCGCGCTCCTCGACGCGCCCGGCCCGGCCGCCGGGGCCCCGCCCCCGCTCGACCACGGTGACCTCCCGGCCGGCGCCGCGCAGCCGCAGCGCCGCGCCCAGCCCGGCGAGGCCGGCCCCGACGACGACGACGCGGTCGGTGCGGCCCGGGACGGTGCGGACCATCAGGCGGCGCGGGTGGTGGCGGCGACGGCGAGCGCGTCGAGGGCGGCCCGGGCGTCGTCGGCGATCGGCGCCTCGGCGATGGCATCGCGCGCCTCGGCGGTGCGGCGGGTGATCCGCTCCTCCACCCGGTCGCGCGCGCCGGTGCTCACCAGCAGGTCGCGCAGGGCGTCGAGGTCCTCGGTCCGGGCGTCGGGGTTGCCGAGGAGGTCGGCCAGCAGCCGGCGGCCGGCGTCGTCCGCGGCCTCCTCGGCCAGCGCGATGAGCAGCGTCTGCTTGCCCTCGCGGAGGTCGTCGTCGGCGGACTTCCCGGTCACCGCCGGGTCGCCGAATACGCCGAGGACGTCGTCGCGCAGCTGGAAGGCCTCGCCCAGCGGCAGGCCGATGGCCGTGCACGCCTCGACGACCGCCGGCCCGCCGCCGGCGAGGGCGACGCCGAGCTGGAGGGGGCGCTGCACGGTGTAGCCGGCGCTCTTGTAGCGGGCCACGGCCAGGGCGCCGTCCGGCCCGGGGAACCCGCCGGCCGCCCGGAGGAGGTCGAGGTACTGGCCGGCGGTGACCTCGGTGCGCATGGTGTCCCACACCGGCCGGGCCCGGCCGAGGGCCGCCTCGGAGATGCCGGAGCAGCGGAGCAGCTCGTCGGACCACACGAGCGCGAGGTCGCCCACGAGGATGGCCGCGCCGGTGCCGAAGAGCTCCCGGTCGCCGTTGAGCTGCTCGGCGGCGTGCTTGGCGGCGAAGCCGACGTGCGTGGTGGGCCGTCCGCGCCGGGTGCCGGCGGCGTCCATGACGTCGTCGTGCACGAGCGCGCTGGCGTGCACGAACTCCAGGGCCGCGACCGCCCGCAGCACCGCCGCGTCGTCCTCCCCGCTGCCCTGGCCCTGGCCGCGCGCGGCGCGCCAGCCCCAGTAGGCGAAGGAGGGGCGCAGCTTCTTGCCGCCCTCGGCCAGGGCGCAGACCTCGTCGGCGACGGGGGCCAGCCGGGGGTCCATGGCGGCCAGCGTGGTCCGCTGGCCCTCGAGGAAGGCGGTGAGCGCCTCGGCGACCGCGCCGCGGATGCGGTCGAGGTCGGCGGCCGCCAGGCGGGCGGCGGGGCGGGCGGACTCGCGCTGCTGCGCCCCGGCGATCATGTGGTCAGTATCGCCCAACCCGGTGGTGGTCCACCCCGCGAGCGGGGCAACTGCCGTGCTCCGGTCCATCGCCGATCTCCTGTCCGCGCTCCGACGTGCTGCTGCTGGGGGTCCTTCCGTCCCGGACCGCGCCGTGGATGCACCCCGCGGGGGGAGATCCGGCGGCCGCCGCGCCGCACGCCCGTACGCTTCGGTTCCGTGACCCCGACCGTGCGCGAGCTGCTGGCCACCGAGCGGCCGACGTGGTCGTTCGAGTTCTTCCCGGCGAAGACGCCCGAGGGGGACGTCCAGCTCTGGACCGCGCTGCGGGAGCTCGAGCGGCTGCGGCCCTCCTTCGTGTCGGTGACCTACGGGGCCGGCGGCTCCACCCGCGAGGGCACGCTCGCGGTGACCGAGCGGATCGCCACCGAGACGACGATGACGCCGCTGGCGCACCTGACGGCGGTCGACCACAGCGTCGCCGAGCTGCGGCACATCGTCAGCCGGCTGGCGGCGGCCGGCGTCCGGAACGTCCTGGCGCTGCGGGGTGACCCGCCCGGCGCCGACCCGCAGGCCGACTGGGTCGCCCACCCCGAGGGGCTGCAGTACGCCGCCGAGCTCGTGGAGCTGATCCGGTCGATCGGGGACTTCTCCGTCGGCGTGGCCGCCTTCCCGGAGCGGCACCCGCGCTCGCCGGACCTGGACTCCGACGTCGACCAGTTCGTGGCCAAGTGCCGGGCCGGTGCCGACTTCGCGATCACCCAGATGTTCTTCCGGGCCGAGGACTACCTGCGGCTGCGCGACCGGGTCGCCGAGCGGGGCTGCGACGTGCCGATCCTGGCCGGGGTCATGCCGGTCACGAACGTCCGCCAGATCACCCGCATCGTGCAGCTGTCCGGCCAGGCCTTCCCGGCCGACCTCGCCGAGCGGTTCGCGGCGCTCGACGGCGACCGCCCCGAGGACAGGGCGGCCGTCCGCGCCCTGGGCGTCGAGGTCGCCACCGACCTGTGCCGCACCCTGCTGGACGAGGGCGTGCCGGGCATCCACTTCATCACCATGAACCGGTCGACGGCGACCCGTGAGGTGTTCACGAACCTCGTCGACCGGTCCGAGGCCGTCACGCCCTGACGGGGCCCTCCAGCAGGTCCGCCGCCCGCGCCGCCGCGCGGCGCAGGCCCTCGCGCTCGGCCAGGTAGCCGCCGGCGAGACCGACGACGGGCAGGTTCGACAGCGCGCGGGCGGCGAGCCCGCCCTTGGGCCGCACGTCGAGGGCGTCGTCGATCCGGCCCAGCAGCCGGGCGGCGCGCCACAGGGTCCGGGCAGCGCCGGAGACCCCGCTGCGCTCCTCCCGCGGGCCCAGCGTCCCCTCGACGTAGGCGCCCTTGGTCCGGGTGAGCAGCGGCGTCACCCGCTCGGCGGGCAGGTCGCGGCCCAGCAGCACCCGGGCCAGCAGCGACACCCGCTCGGCCGGGGCCTCGACCCCGTGCTCACCGGCGACCCCGAGGACGACGAGCGACTGCACCGCCGTCCCCACGGTGTTCTGCAGCGGCAGCAGGTCGGCCAGCTTGCCGGCGAAACGAGGGGCAGCGGAGACGCCCGCCGCGACCCGGGAGACCTCGTCGGCCCACCACCGGTCGCGCTCCTCCCGGGGGAGGGCCGGGGGGCGGCCGAGCCGGGTCGCCAGCGGGGTGAGCAGCCGGTCGACCCGGCGCAGGACGTCGACGACGACGGCGTCGGAGAGCGGAGCAGCCATGCGCCGGTCCTGCCCGGGATCGGCGCGGCTGACACGCGGGCGGTCAGCCGCCGAGGCCCGAGCAGTCCGCCGCGGTGAAGGTCTCGACGTCGCCGGTACCGAGCTGCGCGAGCACCATGGCCTGCACGACCGCGTCGGAGGGCAGCTGCTCGTGGCTGACCTGCCGCTCGGCGCACACCGCCTGCACCGTCAGGTTCAGCGCCCCGTCGAGGTGGGCCGAGTCCGGCGGGGTGACGACCGTGTCCTGCCTCGTCCAGATCGACACCCAGTCGACGCCGTCGGGGGTCTCGTCCTCGGCCAGCGTCGTGAGGAGCTCGTTGCCGGGCACCATCTGCTGGCAGGCCGCCGGGCACTGCTCGGGTGCGAACGCGGCGGCGAGCTGGGAGACCTGCGTCCCGTGGTGCGGGGACCCCAGGGTGACGACGCGGCGGGCGATGTCGGCGTTGCCATCGGTGACCCACAGCCGGGTGACCAGCCCGCCGGCGGAGAACCCGACGACGTCGACGCTGCTCGCGCCGGTGCGCTCCACGGCGTCGCGGGCGGCGGCGTCGAGGTTGCCGGCGACCTCCCGCAGGTCGCCGGTGCCCGGGGCGGGCCAGGCGACGATCGTCGCGTCCCGGCCCTCGGCCCGGAGCCGCTCGGCCAGCGGCTCCATGCTCGGGACGCTCCCGCCGTACCCGGGCACGAGCAGCACCGGCCCCGGCTCCTCGGTCAGCGCCTCCTGGACCGGCGCGGGCGCGTCCCCGCGGGTGAGCAGGACGGCGGCGGTGACCCCCGCGCCGAGCAGGACCAGGACGAGGAGGGCGAGCAGGAGACGACGCTTCCGAGGGGCGGCAGGCACACCCCTACTGTCCCTGGTGGGGCGCCGCACCGGCGCACGGCGTACGGAGGGGGCCGCGTTGCTCGACCGGGACGAGTACCTCGCCGCGTGGTCCCGCTGGCACGGCGGGGCCGACACCGACGCGCCGCTGGTGCGCGGCTGGCTGACCCTCGCGCACACCCTGGCCCGGCCGCTGGCCGCGCTCCCGCCGGTGGTGGCCACCCTGGCCGGGGTGCTGGTCGCCGCGGGCGCGGTCGGGCCGGCCGCCGCCGGCGGTGCCTGGCTGGTGGCCGCGGGAGTGCTCGTCGGGCTCTCGGGGCTGCTCGACAGCCTCGACGGCGCGCTGGCCATCGGCACCGGGCGGGCCTCCCGCCGCGGGTACGTGCTCGACTCCGTCGTCGACCGGCTCACCGAGGTCGCCTACGCGGCGGCGCTGTGGGCCGCCGGCGCGCCGGGCTGGCTGGCGGTGGTGTTCGGGGCGCTGTGCTGGCTGCCCGACTACCTCCGCGCCCGCGCCGGGCAGGCCGGCCTGCGCCGCACCGGCCCCATCTCGGTGTGGGAGCGCCCGACCCGGGTCGCGATGGCCGGCTTCACGCTCGGCGGGGCCGGCGTGGTCTCCGGGCTCGACGTCGCCGGCCTGGACGCGGCGGTCGTCGTCGTCACCGCCGGCACCGCGGTCGGTGCGCTGCTGGGCGCGCTGGGCACCGCGCAGCTGGGGCGCTGGCTGCACGCGGAGCTGGCCGGGCCGGAGGACGCGGGCAGCGCACCACCCCTCTGAGGCACCTGGGCACCGCGTTCCCGGCCCGGAACTCCTAAGGTGTGCGTTGCCCGAAACCCCTCGCAGGCCCTCGCAGCCGGCTCTCCGCCGCCGACGCCGGCCACCCCCCAGGAGTGCCTCCCGTGCCCGTCGTCGTCACCGGCTCCATCGCCACCGACCACCTCATGACCTTCCCCGGCCTGTTCACCGAGCAGTTCGTGGAGGGGCAGATGGAGAACGTCTCGCTGTCCTTCCTGGTCGACGACCTGGTGCAGCACCGGGGCGGTGCGGGCGCGAACATGGCCTACGGGCTGGGGCTGCTCGGGCAGTCGCCGGTGCTCGTCGGCGCCGTCGGCAGCGACTTCGCCGACTACGAGGCCTGGCTGGCCCGGCACGGGGTGGACACCGGCAGCGTGCACTGGTCGGAGCTCAAGCACACCGCCCGGTTCGTGTGCACCACCGACGAGGCGAACAACCAGATCGCGTCGTTCTACTCGGGCGCGATGGCCGAGGCGTCCCAGATCGAGCTGGCCCCCGTGGTCGCCCGCGTGGGCGGTCCCGACCTCGTCGTCGTCGGCCCGAACGACCCGACCGCGATGGTGCGCCACACGCAGGAGTGCCGGGAGCGCGGCTACCCCTTCGCCGCCGACCCGAGCCAGCAGCTGGCCTGGGCCGACGGCGAGATGATCCGCGAGCTGGTGCACGGCGCCGAGGTGCTGTTCACCAACGAGTACGAGTCGGCGCTGCTGCTGCAGAAGACCGGGTGGACCGCCGAGGAGGTGCTCGACCGGGTCGGCTGCTGGGTCACCACGCGGGCGGCCGACGGCGTCCTGGTGCGCCGGGCCGGCGAGGAGCCGCTGGAGGTCATCGCGGTCCCGGAGACCAAGCCGGTCGAGCCGACCGGCGGCGGCGACGCCCTGCGCGCCGGGTTCATCGCCGGCCGGATGTGGGGGCTGTCCCTGGAGCGCGCCACCCAGCTCGGGTCCGCCGTCGCCACCGCGGCGGTCGAGGTGGTCGGCACGCAGGAGTACGACCTGCCGCGGGAGAGCTTCCTCGCCCGGTTCGCCGAGGCCTTCGGCGCCGAGGCCGCCGCGGAGATCGCCGCCCACCTACCGGGCTGATCAGCCCTCCCTGAGCCGCTCCCCGATGGAGGGGTCGGCGGCCCAGGTGCGGTAGGGGATGCGCGGGATCTCGCGCACCTCGCCGATCGTCGCCCACTCGTTGCCGCCCAGCCGGGCCAGCGGGCGGAGGTGCTCGATCCGCGGGCGCCCGTCGCGCACCGCCTCGGTCCAGGCGCTGACGTGCACGACCCGGCCGAACACCACGGTGCTGTCACCCAGCCGCAGCGTCGAGTGCAGCGTGCACTCGAGCGTCACGGGGGAGTCGGCCACGCGCATCGCGCCGACCTTGTCCGCCGGCTCCAGCCGCACGCCGGCCTCCTCGGCCTCGCTCCGGTCGGCCGGGAAGTCGGTGCCCGTGGCGTTGATCCGCTCGAACAGCGCCTCCGGCGTGAGGCTGACGGTGAACTCGCCGGTGGCCTCCACGTTGCGCAGCGAGTCCTTCCGGCCCACCGAGGTGAACTGCACGACCGGCGGGTCCACGCAGGCCACCGTGTAGAAGGAGTGCGGCGCCAGGTTGTGCACGCCCTCGGCCGAGCGGCTGCACACCCAGGCGATCGGCCGCGGGACGACGACGGAGTTGAGCACCCGGTAGAAGGCGCCCACCTCCATCTCTGCGGGGTCGAACGAGGTGCGCGGCCGGGACGGGTCGGGGGAGGTCACCGGCCCATCGTCGCCGAGCGCTCCGGACCGGGCGCGGCCAGGGCAGCCGGACGGGTGAGACACCAGGCCGCCGCCCCGAACCCGAGAGCCACCGCGAGCTGCCACGGCCACGGCGCGGCGCCGGGGGAGTTGACCTGGCACCAGTCGTCGAGCCCGTGCAGCAGCACCAGCGGCCAGACCGAGACCGTGTGCAGCCGGAGCGCGGCGAACCCGGCACCGAACGCCGTCGTGGAGATGACCTGCACCACCGTGTCGTCGACCGGCCGGCCGAAGGCGACCGCGGAGAGCACGTGGCCCAGGCCGAACAGCACGCCGACCCACAGCACGCGGGCGCGCGGCCGGAGCGGCGCCAGCACCTCCTGCACGGTGCCCCGGCTGAGCAGCTCCTCGCTGAGCCCGACGGCGAGGAAGAGCGCGGCGCTGGAGAGCAGGACCGTCCGGGAGCCCTCGATGCCGGGCAGCGCGTAGCTCAGCGCCACCAGGAGGACCGGCACCAGCAGGAGCGGCCTCCGCGGCCGGACGGAGCGCAGCCAGGGTCGGCGCCACCAGCCCCTCCGCGCGATGACCGCCAGCGGCACGAGCAGGGCGACCAGGTTGACCACGGTCGGCCCGAGGTCGGGGAACCACGAGGGAGCCATCGGCGGCAGCTCGAAGGCGGCGGCGAACAGCACCAGGTGCCAGGCCACCGTCAGCAGGGCGGCGCGCAGCAGCGCCTGCCGGGCCGGGGTCACGGACCAGGGACTACAGGTCGCGGCCGCGCCAGCGCAAGGTGCCCCGCCGCCGGCCGTGGACCGAGCGCAGCACCAGCAGGTCGAGGACCAGCACCGACAGCGGGTGCGCCAGCGCGTCCGGCCACGCGCGGCTCCCGGACGCCCGCGCGCCGAGGACCCGGCCGGCGACGCCGGCGAGGTAGCCGACCACCCCGGCGCGGGACCCGCCGAGGGCGGCCACCGGCGGGACCACGTAGACGGCGGTGAGCGCCGCCGCGGCCGCGACGCCCGCGGCCGGGCGGCCACCGACGGAGGCCCACAGCGACTTGGCGTAGCCGTCGCGCACCTGCGGCCAGCCCTCGTACATCCGGCAGGCGGCCAGCCTGGACCCGTCGACGGGCGCGCCGCGGCCGCCGGCCCGCTTCACCGCGCGCAGCAGGGCGATGTCCTCCAGCACCTCGCCGCGCACCGCGGCGTGGCCGCCGGCCCGCTCGTAGGCCTCCCGCCGGAGCACGAGGAACTGCCCGTTGGCCGCGGCCAGCGAGGGACGGGGGGAGCGCTCGGCGGTCCGGAGCGGCAGCGTCGTCAGCCAGAGCCAGGGCGCCAGCGGCTGGACCAGGCGCTCCGCCGCCCCCTCGGCGAGCGGCCGCGGCCAGGGGGACACCAGGTCCAGGCCGCTGCTGTCGAGCAGCGCGACGGCGGCGGCGACGGCGTCGGGGAAGAGGCGCACGTCGGCGTCGACGAAGACCAGCACCTCGTCCTCCCGCGGCTCCACGGCGGCGACCCCGGTGGCGCAGGCGTGCGGCTTGCCCAGCCAGCCCGCGGGCAGCGGGGGAGCGGTCACCAGCCGCACCCGGTGGTCGTGCACGGCCCGCACCACGTCGGCGGTGCCGTCGGTCGAGCCGTCGTCGACGACCACCACGCGCAGCCGGTCGACCCCGCGCTGGTCCAGCAGCGCGGCCAGGCAGCCGGCCACCTGGCCGGCCTCGTCGCGCACCGGCAGGACGACGGTCACCGGCCGCGTGCTGGGCGGCGGGTCGGCGGGGGGACGGCGCAGCAGCACGGTGTTGACGGCGGCGTGCACGGCCCCGGCCACGGCGGCCGCCGCGAGCGCCCGGACGGCGCGGCTCACCGGCGCCGCCGCCGGGCCGCGAGCACGGCCAGGACCGGCACGGCGAGCGCGGCGCCCCAGGCGGCCGAGCCGGGCAGGCCGAGCCAGCCCGCGTGCGCCAGCGCCCCGCCGAGGGTCATCCAGCCCAGGGCCAGCAGCGGGCCGGCCGGGCCGGTCCGGGGCGGCTGCCCGGTGCGCGCGACCAGCAGGTCGAGCAGCGTCATGAGAACCGCGCCGGCCAGCAGCCAGCCGGCCAGGTTGGTCAGCGGCACGGTGTCGATCCCCGGCAGCCCCGGGGAGGGGTGCGCCCAGGTCCAGTACCCGGCCTGGACCATCTGCGGGTCGAGCACGACGTCCCAGGCGGCGAAGACGGCGGCCGCCCAGGCGATGCGCGCCACCCGCCCGTCGGCGAGGTGGCCGGCGAGCAGCCAGCTGGGCCAGGCCATCATCAGCCAGGCCAGCGGCACGAGGAAGGGGACGCCGAGGAGCGTCGGGCCCAGGGCGTCGCTGTAGGTGTAGCTGCCGTACGGGTAGCCGGTGGCCAGGCCGACGGACTCGAAGGCGATCGCGGTCAGCGCGACGACCACCAGCACCCCGACGCCGGTGCGCAGCCCCCGGCTGACCGCGGCGTGCGCCACCGAGAGCGTCGCGCCCAGGAGCACGATCGTCCACGAGACGACGTTCCGGGCCGTGCCGGAGACCAGCGGGTAGGCGATCGCGGTCGCCACCAGGGCACCGGCCAGGGCGAGCGGGACCAGGCGGCCGAGGGCGGCGGGCCGTGCCGGGGTCCTCGTGGCCGTCATCCGCGCACGGCCCGCAGCCGCTGCAGCGCGCGACCGGCCGCCCGCCGCAGCGGGGCCCGGTCGGCCAGCAGCACGCGCGCCGCCGACCGACCGGAGTTGCCCGACACCCCGCCACCGGGGTGGGTGGAGGCGCCGGCCAGGTACAGCCCGGGCAGGCCGGGGACCTTGTAGCCCGACAGCCCCGGCGCGGGCCGGAACATGAACATGCTGGCCAGGCCCATCTCGACGTGCATGACGTTGCCGCGGGGCAGGGACAGCTCCCGCTCCAGCGCCAGCGGCGTCTGCACGTAGGTCCGCTGCACCGACGCGGCGAAGCCGGGGGCGTAGCGGTCCACGGCGTCGACCAGCCGGCGGGCCTCGGCGTCGGCGATCGCGTCCCAGTCGCCGCCGTCGGCCAGGGCGTAGGGGTACCACTGCCCCCAGATCGTGACGACGTGCTGCCCGGGCGGGGCCAGGGTCGGGTCGCTCGCCGAGAAGGACATCGCCAGGGGGACCGGCTCCCGTGGCACCCGGCCGGCGCCCCAGTCGCCGTGCGCGGCCGCGAGCTGCCCGCGGTCGGTGCACAGCAGCTGCAGCCCCTGCAGGGCCAGCTCGGGGTCCACGCCGGGGTAGGCGGGCAGCGCGTCGGTCAGCGCCCGGACGACGAGGCCGAAGCCATTGCCGACCGGGGGCGCGGCGTCGGCCAGCACCGGCGGGGCGTCGTCCCCGGCCAGCCGCCGGGTGACGTCGACGTGGCAGGCGGCGACGACGGCGCCGGCGCGCACCGTGCGGCCGGACCGGGTGCGGACGCCGGTGACCCGGCCGTCCTCCACCAGCAGCCGCTCGGCGCCGTCGCCGAGGGTGACGCGGCCGCCGTCGTGCTCCAGCCGGCGGCGCAGCGCGCGGGTCAGCCCTCCCGAGCCGCCGACCGGGTGACCGGGCGGGACGTCGTGCAGCAGCGCCACCCAGGCGACCATCGCCGCGGTGCCCGGCTCCGACATCGGGGGGCCGGACTGGGCACCGAACCAGGCCAGCGCCGCCTTGAGCCGCTCGCTGGTGAACCACCTGTCCAGCAGCGCGTCGCCGGAGCCGAGGAAGTCGACGGCCAGCTCGGCACCCGGGGTGCGCGTGCGGCCCTCGGCGGGGGCGCCCAGCGGCCAGAAGGAGCGGACCAGCCCGCGCGCGTCCGGTGCCCGCCCGAAGGAGGCGACGACGGCGCGGCTGCGCGGGCCCCACACCTCGACGAAGCGGCGGTAGGCGGCGGCGGCGTCGGCACCGCAGGCGGCCTCGATGGAGGCGCAGGTGGCGTCCAGGTCCACGGAGAGCACCAGGGGCCGGCCGTCGGGGCCGGGGTCGCCCGGCCGCGGGGCCGGGGCGAACCCCCACGGGTCGCAGTCGATGTAGCGCAGCCCGTGCGCGGCGAGGTCGAGCTCCTCGACGATGCCGCTGTGCCGCACGATCACGTGCGCGCTCGAGCCGCGGTCGACCTGCACGCCCGGCCAGCGCTCGACCGTGGACACGGCGCCGCCGAGCACGTCGTCGGACTCGACCACCTCGACCGACAGGCCCTCGCGGGCCAGGTAGCAGGCGGCCACCATCCCGTTGTGGCCGGAGCCGATGACGACGACATCGACGACGGCATCCACGACGGCATCGGCTGTGTCGGGTGCGGTGCTCACGCCTGGGTGTTCGCCGGGGAGCCGTCGCGCGGATGCAGCGGCAGCCGGGCGCCGAGGATGGCGAAGGGGCGGCTGTCACCGGGGAAGTGGTAGTTCCGGGCCAGGTCGACGAAGCCGTCGGCCTGGTACAGCCGGAAGGCCTTGGTGTCGGCGTCCGGGGTGGAGAGCAGGGCGACCGGGTGCGGCACTTCGACCAGCGCGTGCAGCAGCTGCCGGCCCAGGCCCTGGCTCTGGTGCGCCGGGGCCACGTGCAGCTCGCAGACCTCGAAGGCGCCGGGCAGCCACTTCTTCGCCGTCCGCCGGTCCAGCGCGGCCCGCACCTGGTCGTGCCACCACTGCCCGGGGGCGATGAGGTAGCCGTAGCCGAAGCCGACCAGCTGCTCGCCCTCCGGGGTCTGCGCGAAGGCGCCCACGGCGCGGAAGCCCGGCCGCTCGGTGTGCTGGACGGCGTAGCCGTAGCGGCCGGCGACGATGCCGGAGTCGTAGCCCATCGCCAGCCCGTAGATGGCCAGCACCTCGTGCATGTGCTCGCGCATCCACGGCGCGGGGAGCTCGAGGATGCGGGTGGTCGGGCGGGTGCCCGTCACGGGGCGACCACCTCCGGGGTCTCGGTGACGAGGCCGTCGCCCACCTCGGCGGCGGTGCCCGCGGTGATGCGGAGCAGTTCCTCGTAGCTGGTGGGGAACACGGCGGAGGGGTGCCCGGCGGCGGCCCAGACCCGGTCGTACCGGGCGAGCTCGACGTCGACCAGCGTGCCGAGGGGGGCGGGGTGGCCCAGGGGGGCGACGCCGCCGACGGGCTGGCCGGTGTGCCGGCGGACCTCGTCGGCGGGGGCCGGGGCCACCGAGAGCACGCCGAGCAGGGCGGCGACCTGGGCGACGTCGACGCGGTGCGCGCCGCTGGTCAGGACCAGCAGGGGGGAGCCGTCGGCGAGGAACACCAGGCTGTTGACGATCGCGCCGACGGGCACGTCCAGCGCCGCGGCGGCGGACGCGGCGGTGCGCACCTCGGTCGGGAGGACGCGCACCTCACCCCCGGCGCCGGCCTCGGCGAGGGCGCGGGCGACGGCGGCCACCCGGGGGTGCGGTGGTCGGCTCATGCGCTGATCCTGCCACCGCCCCCGCGGCGGCGCGCCCGGCCGTGCCGCGGCTTGACGGCGGCAGGGCGCTCCGGTCTACTGGACATCGTTCGAACACGCGTTCGAACGATGCTCGGCCCGTTCGACCCGGCTCTTCCCCGCCGGGCGGACGCCCGGGCCGGTGTACGCGCGGGGCGAGGCGTGGGGAGGCTGTCATGAGCCGGGTGCTCGGTGAGGTCGTCGGTCGGACCGGCGAGGAGGTGCAGGTCGAGCGGGGGCCGCTCGGGCCGGTGCAGTTCTGGCGCGGGCAGTCGCGGTACGTCGTGGGCGAGCTGCTCGACTCCTGGGTCGAGACGGCGCCGTGGTGGCTGCGCGGTGGGGACGCCGCGGGTGGCGCCTCGGCCGAGCTGGTGGCCCCCCGCGAGGTCTGGCGGGTCGAGGCGGTCCGGGCCGGGCGGTCGCGGATGAGCTTCGCCGGGGTCTTCGACCTGACGTGGGACGCGTCGGCCAACCGCTGGTGGCTCGTCCGGGTGCACGACTGATGGGCGCCGCACGAGCCGTGCCGGCCGGCCAGCTGCCGCTGCCTCCCGCACTCCCCGCCGCGGCCACCGCGCTGCTCGACCAGGCGCACCGCGGCCTGGGCGAGGCGGCGTCGGCCACCGACCCGCGGGAGCGCTACGCCACCGCGCACCTGGCGGCGCTCCGTGCCGCCGCTGCGGTGCTGGCCGCCCGCACCCGCCCCGAGGGCGGCCGTCGCCGGCCGCGCAGCGCCTGGGTCCTGCTCGGGCAGGTCGCCCCGGAGCTGGGGGAGTGGGCCACCTTCTTCGCCGCGGGGGCGGCCAAGCGCGCCGCGGCCGAGGCCGGGCTGTCCCGGGCGGTCACCGAGCGGGAGGCCGACGACCTGGTCCGCGACGTCCGCAGCTTCCTGGCCGTCGTCGAGGCGGGGCTGGGTGCGCTGCCCGAGCCTCCGCGGTACCCCCGGCCGCACGTGGTCGGAAGCTCCTCCCGGTCCACCCGGCGGTGAGCGACCCCTTTGTCCACCTGCACGTCGCCTCCGGCTACTCCATGCGGTACGGGGCCAACCACCCCGCCGACCTGGTGGCCCGCGCCGCCGAGCACGGCATGTCGGCGCTGGCCCTCACCGACCGGGACGGGCTCTACGGCGCGGTGAAGTTCGCGCTGGCCTGCCGCTCGGCGGGTATCCGGCCGATCTTCGGGGTCGACCTCGCGGTGGCACCCACGGTCGAGACCACGGTCCCGCCGTCCCTGGCCCGTGCCCTGGACGGCACGGCGGCCGGCGCCCGGTCCCCGCGGTCCCGCGCGACGGGGCCGGCTGCTCGCCGCGCCCCCGCCCGGGGCGGGGCGAGCGTCGACCCGCGGCTGCCCTGGGTCACCTTCCTGGCCCGGAACGGCGCCGGCTGGCGGTCGCTGTGCCGGCTGACCAGCGCCACCCACCTGCGCGGCACCCGCGGTGAGCCGGTGAGCTCGCTGGCCCTCGCCGCCGAGCACGCCGAGGGCCTGGCCCCGCTGCTGGGCCCCGGGTCGCCGGTAGGCCGGGCGCTGGCGGCCGGGCGGGCCGACCTCGCCGCGGCGGTGCTCGACGCGTGGCGGGCGGTCTTCGGCTCGGGGCTGGCGGTGGAGGTGGTGCACCACCGCGGCCGGGGGGACCGGCAGCGCGCGCAGGCGATGCTCCGGTTCGCCGCCGAGCACCAGGTGCCGGTGGTCCTCAGCAACGCCGTCCGCTACGTCGACGCGCTGGACGCGCCGACCGCCGACGTCCTCGACGCCGCCCGCCGGCTGGTCCCGCTCGGCGACCGGCACGTCGGCCGCACCACGGCCGAGGGGTACCTGAAGTCGGGCAAGGAGATGGCCGAGGTCGCCGAGGACCTGATGGGCCCGGACCGGGATGCCGCCCTGCGGCTGCTCGAGCGCACCGCGCGGCTGGCCGAGCAGTGCGCCGTCGACGTCGCCGGTGACCTGGGGGTGGGCAGCGTCCGCTACCCGGAGCTCGACGTCGTCACCACGCCGGCGGAGCGGGGGATGAGCTCCGCGCAGGTGCTGCGGGCCCGGTGCGAGGCCGGCCTGGGGCGCCGCGGGATGGCGCCCACGGCGCGGGTGCGCCAGCGGCTCGCCGAGGAGCTGGGGGTCATCGAGTCCCTCGGCTACCCCTCCTACTTCCTCACCGTGGCCGACGTCGTCGACCTCATCAAGAGCTTGAGGGTCCGGGCGGCGGCGCGCGGGTCGGGTGCGGGCAGCCTGGTCACCTACCTGCTCGGCATCTCCGACGTCGACCCGCTGCGGTACGGGCTGCTGATGGAGCGGTTCCTCTCCCCGCTGCGCCACCAGCTGCCCGACATCGACATCGACGTCGAGTCCGCACGGCGCATGGAGGTCTACGACGCGGTCATCGACCGGTTCGGCGCCGACCGGGTCAGCTGCATCTCGATGATGGACACCTACCGGGTGCGGCACGCCATCCGCGACGTCGGTGCCGCGCTCGGGCTGCCGCAGGCGGAGGTCGACGCCGTCGCCAAGGCGTTCCCGCACATCCGCGCCAACCAGGTGCACGCGGCGCTGCGCGACCTGCCCGAGCTGCAGGCGAGCAGGTACGGGTCGCGCCGGGCCGGGGGCACGGGTGACCTCGACCTGCTGTTCGACCTGGTCTCCCGGCTCGACGGGCTGCCCCGGCACATCGCGCTGCACCCGTGCGGCGTGCTGCTCTCCGACACCACGCTGCTGGACCGCACGCCGGTGGAGAGCAGCTACCTCGGCTACCCGATGAGCCAGTTCGACAAGGACGACGTCGAGGAGCTCGGGCTGCTCAAGCTCGACCTGCTCGGCATCCGGATGCAGTCGGCGATCGCGCACGCGCTCTCCGAGGTGCAGCGGGTGGACCACGAGCAGGTGGACATCGACGCCGTCCCCCGGGACGACCCGACGACCTTCGAGCTGATCCGCTCGACCCGCACGCTCGGGATGTTCCAGATCGAGTCGCCGGGGCAGCGGGAGCTGGTCGGCAAGTTCGGGCCGCAGACGTTCGAGGACATCATCATCGACATCTCGCTGTTCCGGCCCGGCCCGGTGAAGAGCGACATGGTCACCCCGTTCCTCCTGGCCCGGAACGGCTGGCAGGACGCCGAGTACCCGCACCCCGACCTGGAGTTCGCCCTCGCCGAGACCGCCGGGGTGGTGGTGTTCCACGAGCAGGTGCTGCAGGTGGTGTCCCGGATGACCGGCTGCACGCTGGCCGAGGCCGACGAGGTGCGCCGGGCGCTGGGGGAGAAGGACGCCCACGCCGAGGTGCGGGCCTGGTTCATGCCCCGGGTGCTGGACGCCGGCTACCCGGTGGAGGTGGCCCGGCGGGTGTGGGAGGTGCTGGTGGCCTTCGGGTCGTTCGGCTTCTGCAAGGCGCATGCGGCGGCCTTCGCGCTGCCCACGTACCAGTCGGCGTGGCTGAAGACCCACCACCCGGCGGCGTTCCTGGCCGGGGTGCTCACCCACGACCCGGGCATGTACCCGAAGCGGCTGATCCTCGACGACGCCCGCAACTTCGGCATCCGGGTGCTCGGGCTGGACGTGAACGCCTCCGCCGGCTCCTACCGGGTCGAACGCCTCGACCTGGACCCTGAGGTGGAGGGTGAGGGTTGGCGCCGCCCGGAGTGGATGCCGACGGCGATGCCCGACCCGTCCCGGTACGGGATCCGGCTGTCGCTGGCCGACGTGAAGGGCATCTCCGACGACGAGGTGGCCCGGATCGTCAGCGGGCAGCCCTACCGGTCGCTGACCGACTTCTGGTCGCGGGCATCGGTGTCCCGGCCGGTGGTGGAGCGGCTCGTGCTGGCCGGCGGGTTCGACTCGCTCTACGGCTTCGGGATGCGCGACCGCGAGGCCGGCCGGCCGACGCGTCGGCGGCACCAGGTGACCCGCCGCGACCTGCTGCTGCAGATCAGCGAGCTGGACCGGTGGAGCCGCAGCGGTGCGCGGGCGAGCTCCGACGGTCAGCTCAGCCTGGACCTCATGGGGATGGAGGACGCCGAGCCGGAGATCCCCGGGCTGGAGCTCGCCGGGCCGGACGGCCCTGCCGCCGCGGTCGGGCCGTCGTGGGCGGAGGGCAGCGGGCTGCCCGAGTTCACCGACGCCGAGCTGGTGCGCGCCGAGCTGGAGGTGCTCGGGCTGGACGCCAGCCGGCACGTCGTCGACTTCTACCGGCCGTTCCTCTCCGCGCTGGGCGCGGTGCCGGCCGGGGAGCTGCTCGGCTGCCGCAGCGGCTCGGAGGTGCTGGTGGCCGGGGTGAAGGTGGCCACCCAGACGCCGCCGATCCGCTCCGGGCGGCGGGTGGTGTTCGTGACCCTCGACGACGGCAGCGGCTGCACCGACTCGACGTTCTTCGAGGACGCGCAGGGGCCCTACGCGGCGACGGTCTTCCACTCGTGGCTGCTGGTCGTCCGCGGGGTGCTGCGCCGGACCGGACCGCGCGGGGTGTCGCTCCGGGCGACGGGCGCGTGGGAGCTGCCGGCGCTGCACGAGGCGTGGGAGGCCGGCGGGCTGGAGCAGGTGGCCGAGCTGATGGCGGCCCCGGGGGAGATCACCGAGCAGGCGATCAGCGGGGCGGCGGCATCGCGCAGCAGCCGGCCGGTCGTGGTGCGGCCGGTGCTCGTGCACCCGACCGGCTTCCGCATGTCGCCCTACGCCGACATCAAGCCGGCCGGGGACGACGCCGCCACCGCCGCCCGGCGCGCGGCCGCCGCGCCGCCGCGCAAGCTGTGGCACTCCAGCCCGGGCAGCTCCGGCCACTGAGGCACGGCCCCCGGACCAGGAAAGCCCAGCTCAGAGACGCGGAACTGTCATACCCCCTCCGTAGGTTCGGGGTGTGTTCGAGGGCTGGGGAGTGGGGCTGGCGGTGGCCGAGCTGCGGCCCGCCGCGCCCGTCGATGCCCCGGGGAGGCCCGCCCGGCTGTCCGACGTCCTCCCGGTCGCCGTGCGCAGCCCCGAGGGGAAGGTGCACGAGCTCGGCCGGGTCCAGCAGCTGAAGTCCGCGATCGCCGCGTACGAGGCGGACCTCATCGCCGGGCTCGCCGCCGACCGCCCGGCCACCGCCGACCTCCCCGCCGGTGCACCGGGCGCCGCGGCCGAGCGGTGGTGCGCGCCCGACGCCGCCGAGCTGGCGCGGCTCGGTGGGGTCAGCGAGTTCTTCCCCGACGAGCTGGCGCAGGTGCTCCGCTGCTCGCGGGCGCAGGCCACCACGGTGGCCGTGCACGCGCTGACCCTCGTGCACCTGCTCCCGCGGACCTGGGCGGCGCTCGCCGACGGTCGCATCGACTGGCCGCGGGCCCGAGGCCTGGCCCAGCAGCTCGGCCTCCCCGGCGAGGACGTCGACCCCGCCGTCCTCGCGGAGGTGGAGGCCGCGGTCCTGCCGCGGGCCGAGGAGCTGTCGGTGACCGGGCTGCGCGCCCTGGCCGAGCGCGAGCTCGTCCGCCGCGACCCGCGGGCGGCCGAGCGGCGGCGGCGCCGGGCGCAGCGGGCCGCCGACGTCGTGCTCCGGCCGGCGCCCGACGGGATGGCCCAGCTGTCGGTCTTCCTGCCCGCCCCGGACGCCGCAGCCGTCCTCGACACCGCGGACCGGTACGCCCGCCTGGAGAAGGAGGCCGGTTCCGCCGAGCCCATCGGGGTGCTGCGCGCCCGGGCGGTCACGGACCTGGCGCTCCGGCCCTGGGACACCAGCCGCCCACCGGTCACCGCCCACCTGACCGTCCTCGCCCCGCTTCCCGTCCTCGCGGGGGACGACGGCGTCGCCGAGGTGGAGGGACGACCCATCACCGCGAGCGGGCTCCGCCGGGTGCTGGAGCAGCTGGACTCGCTGTGCCCTGGCGGTCTGCAGGCACCCAGCGGCGGCACGCTGCTCCTGGCGCTCACCGACCCGGTCACCGGGCGGTTGCGGGCGACCGTCACCCGCCGCGAGCTGGAGACGCGGGCCCGCCGCGGGTGCCCGCAGCACCCCGCTGCCGACTGCGGCTGCCCGCTGCTCGCCGAGCCGGCTGCGCCCGGCCGCTACCGGCCCACCCCCGCGCAGCGCCGCTTCCTCCGGGTCCGCGACCAGCGGTGCCGCATGCCCGGCTGCTCGACCCGACCCGGCTGGGCGGACCTGGACCACGTCGTGCCGCACGACCAGGGCGGCGAGACCTCCTGCGACAACCTCTGCTGCCTGTGCCGCCGGCACCACCGGCTGAAGACCTTCGCGCCGGGGTGGTCCTTCGTCATGGACGACGACGGCGTGCTCACCGTGACCACGCCCAGCGGCGTCACGCGCGTCACCAGACCGCCGGGTCTCGACCGCCGGCCGTTCCCGCCGTCCGCCGGGCCCGACGGCGAGGGCGACGACCCGCCGCCGTTCTGAGCCGCCGCACCGGTCGGCACCACTGGCGACAGCCGAGGGGCGCCCGGACGAGGATGGCTCCGTGGACGAGCCCCGTGACCTGCGTGTGTGCTTCCTCGGGGACTCCTTCGTCGCCGGGGTCGGGGACCCGGAGCACCGTGGCTGGGTTGGCCGGCTGTGCGCTCGCAGCGCGCGCACCGGCCTGCCCCTGACCGCCTACAACCTGGGCGTCCGCCGCGAGACGAGCACCGACGTGCTCCGTCGCTGGCGCGGGGAGTGCGCACCCCGGCTCTCCACCGGGGACGACCGCCGGATCGTGGTCTCCTGCGGGGTCAACGACACGACCGTCGAGGCGGGGCTCCCGAGGGTTGCGGCCGAGGAGTCGGTCGCGGCGCTCACCGCTGTCCTGCACGGCGCCGAGGACGCCGGCTGGTCCGCGCTCGTGGTCGGCCCGCCGCCGGTCGCCGACCCCGGCCAGAACCGCCGCATCGCCGACCTGGACCTCCGCTTCGGGGAGCTCTGCGCCGCCCGGGGCGTTCCGTACGTCCCCGTGCTCCCGTCGCTGGAGGGCTGCGAGACCTGGCGGCGGGAGGTGGCGGCGGGCGACGGGGCGCACCCCGGAGCGGCCGGGTACGAGCGCCTCACCGACCTCGTGTGGCCGGTCTGGTCGGCCTGGACGGGCGTGCCGGGCCACCGATGAGTTCTCGGGCCGGCCGTGGTCTCACCTCCGACAGCCCCACCCTCACCGGCGCCCGGCCGGCGCCCCGCGAAGGAGACCCGCGATGCCCAAGCAGATCCCCTGCATCTGGATGAACGGCACGGCCGAGGAGGCCGCGACGCTCTACACCTCGGTGTTCCCGAACAGCTCCATCGGGGACGTCACCCGCTACGGCCCCGGGCAGCCGATGCCCGAGGGCACCGCGATGACCGTGAGCTTCACCCTCGACGGCCAGGAGTACGTCGCGCTCAACGGCGGTCCCCAGTTCCCGCACAGCGAGGCGATCAGCTTCCAGATCATCTGCGCCGACCAGGAGGAGGCCGACCACTACTGGGACCGGCTGACCGAGGGCGGCGAGGAGAGCATGTGCGGCTGGCTGAAGGACCGTTTCGGCGTCTCCTGGCAGGTCATCCCGACCGAGCTGCCGGCCCTGCTCGGCGACCCGGACCCCGGCCGCGCCCAGCGGGCGGCCCAGGCCATGTTCCAGATGCGCCGCATCGACATCGCCGAGATCCGCCGGGCCGCCGACGCCGTCCCCGCCTGAGCGGAAGGGCAGCGCGCCCGCCACTAGGCTCCGGTGGGTGCCGACAGTTCCCACCTCGCCGACCGCGGCGCAGCTGCCCGCCCGCACCGCCGCCGTGTGGGCCGCGCTCGACCCGCTCGTGGGCGCGGGCACCCCGTTGCGCATCCTCGACGTCGGCGGAGGCAGCGGCATGTTCGCCGTCCCGCTGGCCCGCCTGGGGCACTCGGTCACCGTCGTCGACCCCAGCGCCGACGCCCTCGCCACCCTCCACCGCCGCGCCCAGACCGACGGCGTGGGGGAGCGGGTCCGAGGCGTCCAGGGTGACGGTGACCTGCTGCACGAGGTCCTCGCCGACGACGGCGGCTACGACCTGGCGCTGTGCCACTCCGTCCTCGAGGTGGTCGACGACCCCGCCGTGACCCTCCGCGAGGTCGCCGGCGCCCTGCGGCCCGGCGGCACGGTGAGCCTCGCCGTCGCCAACCGGGCCGGGGCCGTCCTCGCCCGAGCCGTCGCCGGCCACCCGGTCGAGGCGCTCGCCGTCCTGCGCGACCAGGAGACGGTCCCCGGCCGGGGCGGCCGCCGCCGGTTCACCCACGGCGACCTGCTCGTCCTCGTCGACGGCGCCGGGCTCACCGCCGGGGAGTGGCGCGGGGTCTCCGTGGTCGCCGACCTGCTGGAGGCGGCCTCGGGCGCGGACCCCACCGCCGTCCGCAACCTCGAGCTCGCCCTCGCCGAGACCTCGCCCTACCGGGAGGTCGCTGCGGGCCTGCACCTGCTGGCCACCCGCCCGTGACCCTCCCGGCCGACCTGCGGCGCCCCGCCTACGGCGCCGCCAGCCTGGCCGACGTCCTCCCGAGCGCGGTCGCGGCGCTGGGCTCGCCGGTCCCCAGGGGCGAGCTCCCCGCCGACCCGCTCGGCCTCACCGACGCGCTGCACGGCGCCCGTCGCGTCGCGGTCCTGCTGGTGGACGGCCTGGGCGCCGACCTGGTTCGCGCGCACGCCGACCTGGCGCCCACCCTCGCCGCCCTGTCCAGCCCGGCCGGCGACCTCGCCGCCCCCTGCCCGAGCACCACCCCGGTCAGCCTCACCACCCTGGGCACCGGCCTCCCGCCGGGCAGCCACGGCGTCCTCGGCTTCGTCACCGAGGTGCCGGGGAAGGGGCGCACCCTCAACCACACCCAGTGGGCCGACGACCCCGACCCGGCCGACTGGATGGCGCAGCCCACGGTCTTCCAGCGGGCAGCTGCCGACGGCATCGCGGTCACCGCCGTCGGGCCGTGGGCCTACGCCGGCTCCGGGCTCACCGAGGCCGCCTACCGCGGTGGCAACTACACCGGCAGCGTCGGCCCGGGCGACCTCACCGCCCTGATGCGCACCGCGCTGGACGCCGGCCCGAGGGCGCTGGTCTACGGCTACCTGGCCGAGCTCGACCTCACCGGCCACGTCCGCGGTGTCGACTCGCCCAGCTGGCGCGCCCAGCTCCAGCAGGTCGACGCCCTCGTCGCCCAGCTCGTCGACGGCCTCCCCGACGACGCCGCGCTGCTCGTCACCGCCGACCACGGGATGGTCGACGTCCCGGCGCACACCCGCTTCGACCTCGACGACGAGCCCGACCTCGCCGACGGCGTCCGGCTGCTCGCCGGGGAGCCGAGGGCCCGCTACGTCCACGCCGAGCCCGGGGCGGAGGCCGACCTGCTCGACCGCTGGCGCGGCGTCCTCGGCGACCGCGCCTGGGTGGTGTCCCGCGAGGAGGCGGTCGCCAGCGGGATCTTCGGCCCGGTCGACGACGGCCTCGCCGCCCGCATCGGCGACGTGGTGGCGCTGGCCCGCGGCAGCTGGGCGCTGGTCACCCCGCGCCTGGAGCCCGGTCCCAGCCGCCTCGCGGCCTACCACGGCTCGCTGACCGCCACCGAGCTCGCGATCCCGCTGCTGGTCGCCCGGGGGCGTGGGCTGGCCTGAGCCTCAGCCGGCGGGCTGCAGCGGGCGGGTGGCCAGCGAGAGGTGGTGCCACGTGCGCACGCGGCCGGGCCGCGCGGCCTGGCAGGTGAGGTGCACCAGCTCGGGCGAGGGCCGGCTCTCCACCACGACCACCACGGCCTCGCCCGGGCCGGCGAGCGTGACCTCCCAGCGCTCGGCGCCGTCGCCGGGGGAGTCCAGGGCGCGCACCCCGAGCGGCGGCAGGTCGTCCACGCCGAGCAGCGACAGCTCCTCGCGCGCGTAGTGCTGGGCCGCCTGCACCGGCGCGGCCAGCCCGGCGCGGCCGCGCAGCCACGGCAGCGCCACCTGGCCGTCGTCGTGCGCCGCGACCACCAGCGAGCCGTCGCCGGGCACCTGCCCGTAGTAGAAGCCGTGCGGCAGCACCAGCAGGTTGGCGGCGAACCGGTCGCCGCCGAGGTGGCTGCACTCCCACACCTCGTCGGCGCCGCGCGCCGGCAGGTTGCGGGCCAGCGGACGCCCGCGCAGCGCGCAGCACGCGTCGTGCCCGCCGTGCGTGCACACCAGGTACGCCCGCCCCGCGGCCCGCTCGCCGACCGAGCCGTCCCAGGGGGCGGTCAGCAGGTCGGCGTCGGAGGAGCGCACCGACCACCAGAGCCCCTCCCGGCCCGGCCGGCTGTCGGCGTAGGCCCAGCGGCGGGCGGAGTCCGCCAGCCGGTCGCCCGGACGGCGCACCAGCAGCACCCGCACGCCCTCGCGGGCAGCGCGCTCGGCCAGCAGCGGCGCGACCCGGGCGTCGAACCGGGACTGCGGCAGCGCCTGCCGGCCCCACGGCCCGGGCTGCTCGATGAGCAGCCAGCGGTCCACCGGCGAGGCGGTGGCGACGCCGGAGTCCGCGCGGGCGAGGGCCTGCACGGAGCAGCGGCCCTCGTCGAGGCGACCCAGCGGACCGGCGGGCAGGTCGGTCCGGCAGAAGTCGTCCGCCGGGGAGGGGAGCGGGTCGGTCACGGCGGCGGGCTCGGGACCTGCGCGTCGGGGACGGTGGCGATCGACTCGGTCACCAGCCGGCGGGCCAGGGACAGCCGCTCGTCCGGCTCGAGCCCGGGGAGGTCGCCGACCTTCAGCTCCCCGACCGCGAGCAGCTCGACCAGCGCCGCCCGCTCGGAGGCGCCGAAGGCGTGGGTGCGCCGCCCGCCGATGAGCAGGACCTGGCCGTCGGCGCCGTCGCGCAGGGAGCAGCGGAGACGGGCCCGCAGCCGGAGCACCGTGTCCTGGGTCAGCGAGGCCGCGGCGGTGGCCTGGGCGAGCGGGGCCACCGGCTCGGGGCGCACCTGCGCCCAGGTGCGGGCGCGCAGCCGGTCGGCCACCTCGGTCGGGTCCACCCGGCCCAGCCACTCCTGCAGGCCGGCGACCACGGCGGCGACGTCGTCGCGGACCGAGTCGGGGCGGCTGAGGTCCAGCCCGAGCGGCAGCGACCCGCGCAGCTGCGGGTCCTCGGCGGCCAGCGTGCGGACCAGGTCGAGCGCCGACTCCGCGGCCGCCCAGCGGGTCACGGAGTGGATGCCGACGGTCAGGTGCGCGCTGATCTCGCCCAGCGCCCGGGCCGAGTGCAGGTAGCCGCGCGGCAGGTAGAGCGCGTCACCGGGGCGCAGCACGGCGTCGATGACCGGCTCGCGCTCCGCGGCGGCGGCGACCTCGGCGGCCCGGTCGGTCCAGACCTGGGTGCGCAGCGGTGCGGGGAGCACCGGCTCGTGGATCGTCCAGTGCTTCTCGCCGGCCACCTGCAGCACGAACACGTCGTGCACGTCGTAGTGCGGGCTGAACCCGCGGGAGGACGGCGGCGTGACGTAGGCGTTGACCTGCGTTGGGTGGCCCAGGTCGGCGGCGAGCTGGTCGGCGAACTCGATCAGCGGCGGCCACAGGCGGTGCAGGCCCTGCAGCACGACGGTGCTGCCGTCGGCGAACAGCCGCAGCACGGAGTCCGAGCTCACCTGGTCGGCGATCTCCGCGCCGGCGCCGCCGGAGGTGGTGAAGCGCTTCGCGTCGACGACGGCGCCGTCCTTGGCGATGCGGAGGAACGGCGTGCGCAGCCCCCGGCGGGAGAGCAGCTCGTCGACCGCGGGCAGGTCGAGGAGGTCGGTGAAGGAGTTGCCGGTCTCCTCGGCGCGGGTGAGCAGCGGCCGCTGCGCCCAGTACCGCTCGCCGAACTCCTCGGCCGGCATGTTCGTGCACCGCCGCAGGGCGGGGCGGAGCAGCTGCTCCGCCCCGCCCTGCGGGGTCGGGTTCTCGGTCAGGCCGAACCGTCCGCGCCGCCGTCGGCGCCACCGTCGGCACCGCCGTCCGCGCCGCCGTCGGCACCACCGTCAGCGCCGCCGTCGGCACCGCTGTCGGCGCCACCGTCAGCACCGCCGTCGCTCACGCCGGGCGTCCCGCCGCCGGAACCGGCGTCCATGGGGCCCTCGTGGCCGTTGTCGGCGCCGGTGGCACCGCCACCCACGCCGCCGTCGGCACCGCGGTCCGCGCCGCCGTCAGCGCCGCCGTCGGCACCGCCGTCCGCGCCGGCGTCGCCGGTCGTCATGTCGTCGTCCAGAGCCATGGCTCCTCCGATCAGGTCGGTCCGGGCCGCCGGACGGCGGCCCCTGCGGGCTGCTTACCTCGGTGATCACGACCTCACACCTGGGGCGCGACCAGCCCGATGAGGCGTGCGGCACCACTCCCGCGCGGCACCGGGTCGGCCGGCGGGCCGGGCGCTACCCTGTCGAACACGCGTTCGACAGGAGAGGGGGAGCGGTGGACCGAGCGGCGGGGTGCACCGTCCTGCACGTCGACATGGACGCGTTCTTCGCCAGCGTCGAGGTGCGGCGGCGGCCGGAGCTGGCCGGGACGCCGGTCATCGTCGGCGGGGCGGGCAACCGCGGCGTGGTCACCTCGGCCACCTACGAGGCCCGCCGCTACGGCGTGCACGCGGCCATGCCCACCGCCCGGGCGCTGCGGCTGTGCCCGACGGCGACCGTCCTGCCGGGGGACATGGCGCTCTACACCGAGGTGTCCCGCTCGGTCATGGCGCTGTTCCGCTCGATCACCCCGCTGGTGGAGCCGCTGAGCCTGGACGAGGCGTTCCTCGACGTCTCCGGGGCCGGGCGCCGGCTGGGCGACGCCGCCGAGATCGGCGAGTACATCCGGGCCCGGGTCTACGACGAGCAGGGCATCACCTGCTCGGTCGGCGTGGCCGGGACCAAGTTCGTGGCCAAGCTCGCCTCCACCCGGGCCAAGCCCGACGGGATGCTCGTCGTCCGCCCGCCCGAGGTCATGGGCTTCCTGCACCCGCTGCCGGTCAGCGCCCTCTGGGGGGTGGGGCCGAAGACGGAGGAGACGCTGGTGCGGTTGGGCCTGCGCACCGTCGGGGACCTGGCGCACGTCCCGGCGCGGACGCTCCAGCGGGCGCTCGGCCCCGCGGCCGGCAGCCACCTGCACGAGCTGGCGTGGGGACGCGACCCCCGGCGGGTGGTCCCCGACGAGCCGGAGCGCTCCACGGGCGCGGAGGAGACGTTCTCCACCGACGTCGACGACCCCGCCGTCATCCACCGCGAGCTGCTGCACCTGTCCGAGCGCACCGCCGGCCGGCTGCGCTCGATCGGCTGCCTGGCCCGCACGGTGACCATCAAGGTGCGGTTCGCCGACTTCGCCACGATCACCCGCAGCCGGACGCTCGGCACGCCCACGGACGTGGGCAAGGAGCTCTACGACACCGCGCGCGCCCTCTACGACGCCCTGGGGCTGGAGCGGGCCCGCATCCGGCTGGTCGGGGTGCGCGCCGAGCGGCTCGTGGACGCCGCCGAGGCACCCCAGCAGCTGGAGCTCGGCGCCCGCGAGCACGGCCGCCGGGACGCCGAGCTCGCCGCGGACCGCGCCGCCCGCCGGTTCGGGGCCGGCGCCGTCCGTCCCGCCACTCTGCTGCACCGCTCCGGGCGCCCCGGAGGCGCGGGCCGCTGACCTGCACGGACGCGCCCTGCCGCCCACTCGGACGAGTGATCGGCCCACGCGCTCGGCGGGTCGCGGTCTCGTCGCCTTTCGCAGCCTGCAATCGGCTCGTATCCTCGGTGGCACCGTCGGAGGAAGCCTTCGACGGAACTGGCATTTGGAGGTCGACGTGCCGCTCTCCGAGCACGAGCAGCGTCTGCTGGAGCAGATCGAGCGCGCCCTCGTCGATGACGACCCGAAGTTCGCTTCCTCGGTCCGCACCGGCGACCGCCGGCTGAAGGCCCGGCGCAAGCTGCAGCTGGGCGCCCTGCTGGTCGTCGTCGGCCTCGCCGTCCTGGTGGCCGGCCCGGCGACCGGCTCGGTGCCCCTCGGCGTGCTGGGGTTCCTCGTCGCCTTCGGCGGCGTGACCCTCGGCGTGCTGAACTACCGCGCCGCCACCGGCGCGGTCGAGGCGGCCGGGCCCGCCGGCCCGCGCGGCGCCTCCGCCCCCGGCCGTGGTGGCCGCGGCCGAGGCCGCCAGCCGATGAAGAACCGCCTCGAGGAGCGCTTCCGCCGCCGCTACGACCAGTAGCCCGCAGCCACTCCGACCCCGGCCGCCGTCCTCACGGGACGGCGGCCGGCGTCGTTCCCGGCCGCCGTCCCAGCGCGTCCCGCAGCCCGTCGAGCAGCGAGGCCGGCCACACCCGGGCAGCGAGCCGCCGGCGCCACGGGAGGGCCGCGGCCAGCGCCTCCCGCGCCGTGCCCAGGGCCGACCGCAGGTCCGGGCCGGCGCCCGGCCCGCCTGGCCGGCCGTAGCTCGCCGCCTCCTCGGCGCGGGCCAGCGCGGCGAACGCCGGGCCGGCGCCGGGACGCGCGGCGGCGGTGAGCTGCTCGGCGACCCGCCGCGGCGTCCACGCGGGGTCCAGCGGCACCCCGAGGTCCACCGCGCCCGCCCGCAGCTCGTCCCACAGCCCGGACGCCGACCCGTCGGCGAGCCGCCGGCGCCGCTGCACCGTCCGCAGGCCGGCCGGCAGCGCCAGCAGGCCGAGAGCGCCGGCCACCGCGCCGGCGCCGACCAGCAGCGGGCGCAGCGAGCCGGTGCCCTCCTCCGCGGCCTGCGCCTGCGGCACCGCCTCGGGGACCCGGTCCTCGCGCGGGGCCTCGACCGCCGGCGCCTGGGTGGGCGCGGCCTCGGTGGGGGTCTCCTCGACCTCCTCGCGCCGGTCCGTCGCACGCGGTGACCAGGGCAGGTCCACCCGCCGGTCCAGGGCGATGGGGGTGGGGTCGAACGGCACCCAGCCGTAGCCGTCGAAGTAGACCTCGACCCAGGCGTGCGCGTCGTCGCTGGTCACCAGGCGGCTCCCGTCGCGCTGCACCTCCCCGGGGGTGTAGCCGAGCACGACCCGGGAGGGCAGGCCCGCCTGGCGCACCAGCACCGCCATCGCCCCCGCGTACTGCTCGCAGTAGCCGCGCTTGAGCCGGAGGAAGTCCAGCAGGTCGTCGCCGCTGGTGCCCGGGGTGGTGGCGAGGCTGTACGTGAAGCCGTTGGCCCGGTCGGTCAGGTAGTCCTGGATGCGGCGCACCCGCTCGTACGGGCTCGCCGCACCAGCGGTGAGCTCCGCGGTCAGCCCGCCGATCTCCGGGGCCATCGCCGGCAGCGCGCCGAAGCGCTGCTGGAGGCGGTCGTCCGCCGGCAGCGGGTCGGCGCGGGCGAGCAGCTCGGGGGCCGGGCGCGGCTCGGTCGCGGTCACCCGGTACCGCAGGTCCTCGCTGGAGACGCCGCGGCCGAACACCGTCCCGGTGGCGGAGTCGTAGCGCCAGCCGCCCTCGTCGCCGTCCACGCGCACGGACAGCGGGGAGCTCGGCACCGGCAGGAACCGGTCGTCGTGCTCGAGCACCTCGACGTCGGTGGTCACCGGCCGCCCGGGCTGCCGGGGCGGCAGGGGGGAGAGGGCCTCGTCGCCGGCCACCGCGCGCTCCCCGTCGAGGTTGCTCAGCGTCCAGCCCTCCTCGGCGTCGTACTCGTCCAGGGCCACCGAGCGCAGGTAGCCCAGGTCCTCGACGGAGGAGTCGACGCGCAGCAGCTCGATCGGCTGCGGCCGGCTCAGCTCGCCGCGCAGCTCGGCCACCGGGTCCAGCGCGGTCCCGGTCGCCCCACCGCTGCCACCGCCCAGCCCGGTCCCGAACGACCCCTCCTCCAGGGTCGGCACGAGGGGGCCGAGGAGCACCCCGGCCACCAGGGCGACGGCGCCGATCCGCACCGCGGCCGCGCCACCACCGGCCCACCCGTGCAGGCCGATGAGCGCGCGCCGCTGGTCGGCCCAGAGCAGCACCGCGAAACCGGCGGCCGGGGCCACCAGGGCAGCCAGCCCGACCGAGCCGGTGATGGTCCCGACCGGTACGCAGAACAGCACCAGCAGGACCAGCCCGGCCGGGGCGGCCCGCCGCGCGGAGACGGCGAGGACGTCGACGGCGACCGCGACCAGGCCGACGAACAGGGTGGTGAGCGCGAGCAGCCCGTTCAGGGGCAGGGCCGGCGTGGCCTGCTCGCGGACCTCCGCCGCGCCGTCGGCCAGGACCTCGGCCAGCCCGCGCAGGCTCTCCGGCGTCGGCACCACCCCGGCGACGGCGCCGTCCGGGGCGAAGACGGCGGTGAGCACGCAGGCGACCAGCGCGAGCTGCCCGACCGGCACCAGGACCGCCCAGGCGTCGTCCGGCACGCGGACCCGGCCGTCGGCCGCCTTGCCGGCGGCGGCGCGCACCAGCAGCCCGCCGACCACGACGGCGAGGACGGTGGCGAGGACCGGGGGGAACCAGTCGGAGGAGGTGAAGACCGGCGTCAGGGCGAAGGCGCCCAGCAGCGTGGCGGCCCCGGCGGCCCAGGCGGTGCGGGTGTCGGCGCGGGTCACGCGGGCACCTCCGCGGGCGCTCCGGTCACGGCGGCCCAGGCGTCGGCGACGCCGCAGCCGGCTCCGGCGACGGTCACCCGCCAGCCGGCCTCGGTGAGCAGCGCCGCGGCCTGCTCCCGCTGGAGGGCCAGCGCGTCGTGCGCCTGGACGGGCCGCCGGCCCCGGCCCGCGGGCGCCGCCCACCCGGTCACGTCCAGGAGCACGGCCACGTCGTGGCCCGTCCCGTGCCGCAGCTGGGTCAGCGGTGCCACGTCGTCGGGGCCCACGGCGCCGAGCAGGCAGATCAGCGGTCCGTCGCCCGTGGCCCGGCAGGCCGCCTCGAACGCCCCGCCGAGGTCGGCCGCGCGGGAGGGCCCGACGACGGCCAGCCGGTCGAGGAGCTCGTCGGCGCCCAGCCCGGAGCGGCCGGGGCCGGGCGACAGCTCGCCGGTGTCGGTGAGGACCCGGACGGTCGAGCCGCGGCGGGCCAGCGCCACGCCGATGCTGGCCGCCGCCTCCACCAGCCACTCCAGGCTGTCGGTGGGCGGGCAGTCGTCGCCGGGCGGGCCGGGGACCGTGGCGGCGTCGGGCCGGGACGGCGTCAGCAGGTGCGCCCGGGCCCGGGTGTCGAGCAGCAGCGTGCCCCGGGGGTGCCAGGGGCGCTCCTCCATGCGCACCATCAGCTCGCCGGTGCGGGCGGTCGCGCGCCAGTGCACCTTGCGCAGGTCGTCGCCGCGCCGGTACTCCCGGACGCTGACGTCGTCGTCGCCGTGGACGGCGATCGAGCGCCGCGCGCCGTCCCCACCCCGGCCCTGCTCGGCGCCGGGACCGCCGGGGCCCAGCGGGCGGACCCGGGGGACGACGACGAGCGGGGCGGTGCCCGTGCCCGCCGCGGTCCGCTCGACGAGGCCGAACGGGTCCACCACCCGCAGGCGCAGCGGCCCGAGCTCGTAGCGCCCGCGCGAGCGGCCGGTGACGGCGTACCGCAGCGCCGTCCTGCCGCCGGCGGGCAGCCCGGACACGGTGTAGCGCGGGGAGGGGCCCAGGGCGGGCGGTAGCTGCTCGGTCAGCAGCCACAGCCCCCCGCGCCGGGTGTCGGTGCTGCCCAGCTCGACGACGACCTGCGCCGGGGTCCCGCGGGGAACGCGTGCCGGCGTCGTCGTGCGCCGGGAGGTGATGCGGAACCGCCCCCGGGCGACGCTGAGCGCGGCCAGCACCGGCAGCGCGAGGACGAAGACGGCGAGCTGCACGAGCGACCCCTCGCCGAGCACCGCACCGGCCGCGCCGAGCGCGAGGCCGCCGCCGACCAGGCAGCGGCCGCGGCCGGTGAGGGCGGACAGCGCCCGCCCGGGAGCCCTCCGCACCCGTCAGCGCCCGCGGGGGACGGGGACCGTCGCCAGCAGCTGCGCGACCACCTGCTCGGTGCTGCGCCGGCCGACCGCCGCCTCGCTGCCCAGCAGCAGCCGGTGGGCCAGGACGGGGACGGCCAGGGCCTGCACGTCGTCGGGAAGCACGTGGTCGCGGCCGTCCAGCGCCGCCGAGGCCCGAGCGGCGCGCAGGAGCTGCAGCCCCGCGCGCGGGGAGGCGCCCAGGCGCAGGTCGGGGGAGCGGCGGGTGGCCTCCACCAGGGAGACGACGTAGCGCCGCACCGCCTCGGAGACGTGCAGCCGGCCGGCCGCCGCGACCATGGAGCGCACCAGGGCGGCGTCAGCGACCGGCCGCACGTCGGCCAGGGGGTCGGTCGTCGCGCGGTCGTCGAGCATGGCCAGCTCGGCGGCGGGGTCGGGGTAGCCCATGGAGACCCGGGCGGTGAACCGGTCGCGCTGCGCCTCGGGGAGGGGGTAGGTGCCCTCCATCTCCAGCGGGTTCTGGGTGGCCATCACCAGGAACGGCCGGGCCAGCTCGTAGCTGACGCCGTCCACGGTGACCTGGCGCTCCTCCATGCACTCCAGGAGGGCGGACTGGGTCTTCGGGGAGGCGCGGTTGATCTCGTCGGCGACGACGATGTTGGCGAAGACGGCGCCGGGCTTGAACTCGAACTCCCGGGTCTCCTGGTCGTAGACGGCCACACCGGTGACGTCGCTCGGCAGCAGGTCCGGGGTGAACTGGATGCGCCGCACGCTGGCGTCGACGGAGGCGGCCAGGGCCTTGGCCAGCGTCGTCTTGCCCACGCCGGGCACGTCCTCGATCAGCAGGTGCCCCTCGGCGAGGAGGACCACCAGGGCCAGCCGCACCACGTGGTCCTTGCCCTGCACGACGCGGCCGACGCTCGCCGCGATCCGGGCTCCCTCCGCTGCGACGTCGGCCGACGCGTCGGCCGTCCCGTCCGCGGCCCGTGTCGTCTCCGTCACCGCCCCACCGTACGTCGGGAACGGGCCGTGACGGGCTGTCGCGATCGCGCTGCGGACCGCTTCCGGAACCGGAGGGGGCCGGGTGTGGGCCGGTGGGTCACGACACGGCCTCAGGTGGTGTCTGGTGGGGGCTAGTGGGTTAGTGTGGCGACCGGTGGAGAGGCAGGGGCCGTCCAGGGTGCCTGTGCAGGCCACGGGAGGACAGATGCAGGGGGTGATCCGGTGTTCGTCGGCAGCTATCCGTTGCGGCTCGACGAGAAGGGCCGGCTCGCCCTGCCCGTCCGCTTCCGCGACCAGGTGGCCGACGGCATGGTGATCAAGAAGGGCCAGGAGCGCTGCGTCTACGGCCTCACCATGGCCCGGGTCGCCGAGCAGAGCGCCGCGATGGCCGCCATGGCCCCCTCCGACACCGCCCGCGCGCGCATGGCCGCCCGCATGAGCTTCGGGTCGATGGTCGAGATCGAGCCGGACAAGACCGGCCGCATCACGATCCCGGCGAGCCTGCGCGAGTACGCCGGGCTGGACCGCGACGTCGTCGTGGTCGGTGTCGACACCCGCTTCGAGATCTGGGACGCCGGCAACTGGGAGGCCTACGTGGCCGAGCTGGAGGCCGCCTACGCCGACCTGGAGAGCGAGGGGATGCCGACGCTGTCGTGATCCCGGGCAAGCCCCACCCGCCCCCACCGGCCCTCCGAGCCGCCGAACGAGCCGCCTTCCCCGCGGCTCGACCGGCCCGGGCCCCAGCCGCCTTCCCCGCGGCTCGGTCCCACCAGCGGAGGTCCGCCAGGACAGCGGGAACCGCCGGCCTCCACCGGCGTGGGTGACCCCACCGGCCCCGCGGGGCGCCACCTGACGCTCTTCCCCGACGCCAGGCGGACCCCGTGGGGCCGGACACCATCCCGGACCGACCTCCCGCGCCCCACTCCGCCCCACCGACCCCACTCCGCCCCACCCGCGGCGCGGCCCCCGGCCGCAGCGCCCCACCGCCCCCCTGCGCCCCACCCGCCCGATCCCGCACAGCGCGCGGCGAGAAGTCCCCCCGGGACCCCGCAGCGCGCGGCACCATCGCGGGTACCGCCCGGACCCCCGAGAGGCAGCAGACGATGACCAGCACCGGCCCCGCCGCGGCGGGCTCGCCGCCGCCGGTGCACGTGTCGGTCCTCCTCGACCGCGTCACCGAGCTCCTCGGCCCGGCCTGCGAGGCCGACGGCGCCGTCCTCGTCGACGCCACGCTCGGCCTCGCCGGCCACACGATCGCCATGCTCGACGCCCACCCCGGCCTCCGGGTCGTGGGCCTCGACCGCGACCCCGAGGCCCGTGCCGAGGCCGCCCGCCGGATCGAGGCCGCCGGGCACGCCGACCGCGCCACCCTCGTGCCGGCCGTCTTCGACGAGCTGCCCGAGGTGCTCGAGCGCCTCGGCATCGACGAGGTGCAGGGGGTCCTGTTCGACCTCGGCGTCTCCTCGCTCCAGCTCGACCGCCCGGACCGCGGCTTCAGCTACTCCGCCGACGCGCCGCTGGACATGCGCATGGACCCCACCACCGGCCGCACCGCCGCCGAGGTGGTCAACACCTACCCGCCCAAGGACCTCGCCCGCGTGCTGCGCGTCTACGGCGAGGAGCGCTTCGCCTCCCGCATCGCGTCGGCCATCGACCGCGAGCGCGCCCGCGAGCCGTTCACCGGCACCGCCCGGCTGGCCGAGCTGGTCCGCGAGTCCATCCCGGCCGCCACCCGCCGCACCGGCGGGCACCCCGCGAAGCGCACGTTCCAGGCGCTGCGGATCGAGGTCAACGACGAGCTCGGCGCGCTGGAGCGCGCCCTCCCCGCCGCGATCGACGCCCTGGCCGTGGGCGGCCGCATCGCAGTCATCACCTTCCACTCCTTGGAGGACCGGATCGTGAAGCAGACCCTCGCCGCCGGCGCGGCCGACCGCACCCCGCCGGGGCTGCCGGTGCCCCTGCCGGAGTACGGCCCCGTGCTGAAGCTGCTGACCCGCGGGGGAGAGGCCCCGGGCGACGCCGAGACGGCCGCCAACTCCCGTGCCGCCTCCGCCCGGGTCCGGGCCGCCGAGCGCATCCGGCGCGCGGCATGAGCCGCACCGCCGCCGTCGGCGCCGCCGTCCGCACCCCCACTCCACGGGTGGCACCGCGCGTGCCCTCGTCGGGCGCGGCCCGGGTCACCGGTGCCCGCTCCCCGCGGGCCACCGCGCGTCCCGAGCTGAGGCTCGTCCCGACCGGGAGCACCGCGCGGCCGCGCAGCCGTGCCCGCGGGGCCCTGCTGTCCCGCAAGGCGACCTTCGTCCTGCTCGTCGTGGCGCTGCTCAGCCTGACCACCGTCGGGCTGCTCGTGCTCAACACCGCGATCGCCGTCGACTCCCTCCAGGCCAGCAAGCTGCGCGAGGCCAACGCCGAGCGGGCCCAGGAGGTGCAGCGGCTCGAGCAGGAGGTCGTCCGGGCCGAGACGCCGGCCGAGGTGGCCCGCGCCGCCGCGGCCGCCGGGCTGGTCCCCGCGGGGGTGGCCGGCTACCTGGTGATCGGCCCCGAGGCGACGGCGATGCGCGGCACCCCCGAGCCCGCCCCCGAGCCGGAGCCGCTGCCGGAGCCGCCCGCGGGCGCGCCGGGCGGGAACTGACCCGTGCCGAACAGCGTGCGCGGACCCGGCGGCAGCTCCCGCCCGGTCCGGTCGACGGTCGGCGTGCGCGGCGAGACCGGGCCGTTCGTCTCCCGCCGCGCCCCCGGCACCCGGCGCACCCGCGGCGCCGGGCTGTCGGTGGACCAGCGCGGCCGGCGCAACCGGTGGGGCCTGGCCGGCCTGATCACCCTGCTGGTGCTCGTCGTCGGCCGGCTGGTGATCGTCCAGGGCATCGACGGCGGCGCCTACGCCAACGCCGCCGAGCAGGACCGGCTGCGCAACTACACGATCGCCGCGCTGCGCGGCCAGGTGCTCGACCGCGACGGCAACCCGCTGGCCTACACCGTCGACGCCTCCCGCGTGGTGGCCGACCCGGAGGTCGTCAAGGACCCCCGGCGCACCGCGCTGGCGCTGACCACCCTGCTCGACGTCCCGGTACCGGAGCTGACCGAGAAGCTGTCCCAGGACCGCCGCTACGTCGTCCTCGCCAGCCGGGTGCCCCCGGAGACCAGCGACGCGATCGAGGAGCTGGAGCTGTCCGGCGTGTTCCTCGAGGACGACCCGGAGCGGCTGTACCCGGCCGGCGCGGTGGGTGGCCAGGTCGTGGGCTTCGTCGGGCGCGAGGGCGCCGGCCTCGCCGGGATCGAGCGGACCTTCGAGGACCAGCTCTCCGGCACCGACGGCAAGCGCACCGTGGAGGTCGGCAGCGGCGGGCACCCGATCCCGTCCGGCATCGACGAGTCCACGCCGGCGACCGACGGCCACGACGTCACGCTCACCCTCGACCAGGACCTCCAGTTCGTCACCGACCAGCGGCTGGGCCAGGCCTGCTCGGACGGCGCCACGACCCAGGCCTCCGCCGTCGTCCTCGACGTCCGCACCGCCGAGGTCGTCGCCATGGGGTCCTGCCCCGGCTACGACCCCGGCCGGTACTCCGAGACCGACCCGGACCTGCTCGGCAACCCGGTCGTGTCCGACGTCTTCGAACCCGGCTCGATCATGAAGGCGGTCACGCTGGCCGCCGCCATCGAGGAGGGCAAGGCGACCCCGGACCGGGTGCTCACCGTGAACGGCCACATCGACGCCGGCGACCGCGTCGTCACCGACGCGCACGACCACGCCCCGGTCGACTGGACCGTGACCGGCATCCTCGCCAAGTCCAGCAACGTCGGCACGATCATGCTGGCCCGCGAGGTCGGCGACGCGGTGCTGGAGAAGTACCTGCGCGCCTTCGGCGTCGGCGAGGCGACGGGCATCGAGCTCCCCGGGGAGAGCCGCGGCATCCTCCAGGAGTCCGGCGAGTGGACCGCCAGCCGCGCCGCCAACGTGCCCATCGGCCAGGGCGTCTCGGTGACCACGCTGCAGATGGCCTCGATCTACCAGGCGATCGCCAACGGCGGCGTCCGCGTGGAGCCGCGGATCGTGCGGTCGGTGACCAGCCCTGGCGGGAAGGTCACGCCGACGGCGGAGCCGGAGAGCACCCGCGTGGTCAGCGAGTCCACCGCCGAGGACCTCGCGTACATGCTGGAGGCGGTGGTCGGCCCCGGCGGGACCGCGCCCCTGGCGCAGGTCGAGGGGTTCCGCGTCGCGGGCAAGACCGGCACGGCCCAGCGGGCCAACCCCGAGACCGGCAGCTACGCCGGCGGTGGCTACATCACGACGTTCGTCGGCTTCGCCCCGGCCGACGACCCGCAGTACGTCGTCGCCGTCGACCTGGAGCGGCCGACGAGCTCGGCCGAGGGCGGGCAGGTCGCCGCCCCGGTGTTCGCCGACATCATGCGGGCGGCGCTGACCGGCCGCGCCGTCGTCCCCTCCGGCACCCCGCGACCCGAGTTCGACCTCACCGGCTGAGCGCCCGCCGCCCCCGCTCGCGGCCCCGGCGGCGGTCCGCGCCGCACGGCCGGGCCCCGGCACCACGCCGGGCCCGTGGGAAGGCGCTGACCTGCGGACCGCCGCCGGTAGATTGGAACCCCGTGACCACGCTGTCCCTCGCCGCCCTGGCCGACCTCGTCGGCGACCCGGTCGGTCCGGCAGCCGCCGACGGCCCCGCGGTCAGCGGCGTCACCCTCGCCTCGAACGAGGTCCGCCCCGGGGACCTGTACGCCGCGCTCCCGGGCGCGCGCACGCACGGGGCCCGGTACGCCGCCGACGCGGCCGCGCGGGGCGCCGTGGCGCTGCTGACCGACCCGACCGGCCGCGAGGAGGCCCTCGCGACCGGTCTCCCGGTCTGCGTGGTCGACGACCCGCGCGCCGTGCTCGGTGCCGTGGCCGACCGGGTCTACGGCGCGCCCAGCGCCCGGCTGACCGTCCTGGGCATCACCGGGACCAACGGCAAGACGACGACCAGCTACCTCGTCGAGGCCGGCCTCGCCGCCGCCGGCCGCTCCACCGGCCTCATCGGGACGGTGCAGACGCAGACCCGGGCCGCCGACGGCTCGGTGACCGCGCTGCCCAGCGTCCGGACCACCCCGGAGGCCCCCGCGCTGCACGCCCTGCTGGCCGGGATGGTCGACGCCGGGGTCTCCGCGGTCGTCATGGAGGTGTCCAGCCACGCGCTGGTCATGGGCCGCGTGGGCGGCGTGCGGTTCGCCGCCGCGGGGTTCACCAACCTCGGCCGCGACCACCTGGACTTCCACGCCGACATGGAGGACTACTTCCAGGCCAAGGCGCTGCTCTTCGACGGCCGCGCGGCCGTCGAGGTCGTCGACGTCGACGACGCCCACGGCCGCCGGCTGGCCGAGCGGCCCGGGCGGCGGGTGGTGACCGTCGCGACCAGCGAGGGCGCGACGGCCGACTGGACCGCGTCCGACGTCGCCACCGCCCCCGGTGGCGGGTCGACCTTCACGCTGCACGGCCCCGGCGGGCGGGCCTGGCCGGCGCGGCTGCGGCTGCCCGGGCGGTTCAACGTGGCCAACGCCGTGCTGGCCGTCGCGCTGCTCGACGGCGTCGGGATCCCGGTCGAGGACGCCCTCACCGGCCTCGCGGCCACCGTCGTCCCCGGCCGCATGGAGCCGGTCGACGCCGGCCAGCCGTTCGTCGCCGTCGTCGACTACGCCCACACGCCCGACGCCGTCACCACCGCGCTGGCCGCGCTCCGGCCGGCCACCTCCGGCCGGCTGATCACCGTGCTGGGGTGCGGCGGCGACCGCGACCCGGGCAAGCGGCCGGGGATGGGTGCGGCCGCGGCCGAGGCCAGCGACGTGCTGGTCGTCACCGACGACAACCCGCGCTCGGAGGACCCCGCCGTGATCAGGGCCGCGATGCTCGCCGGCGCCTCCGAGGTGCCGGAGGACCGCCGGGCGGAGATCATCGAGGTAGCCGGACGCCGGGATGCGCTCGCCGCCGCCGTGCGCCTGGCCCGGGCGGGGGACACCCTGCTCGTGGCGGGCAAGGGGCACGAGACCGGTCAGGAGGTCGCAGGGACGGTGCACCCGTTCGACGACCGCTCGGTCCTGCGCGAGCTGCTCACCGACGCCGGGGCCCCGGCATGATCACCCTCACCCTCGCCGAGGTCGCCGAGGCCACCGGCGGGCGCCTGGAGGGTGCCGGCGACGTCGTCGTCACCGGCCGGGTCACCCTGGACTCCCGCGCCGTCGAGGCCGGCGACCTGTTCGTCGCCGTGCCGGGCGAGCGGGTCGACGGGCACGACTTCCTGCCCGCCGCCGCGGTGGCGGGCGCGGTCGGCGCGCTGGTCACCCGCCCCGACCCGGCCCTGCCCTGCGTCGTGGTCGAGGACCCCGTCGTCGCCCTCGGCCGGCTGGCCGCCCTGGTGCACGGGCGGCTCACCGCCGGCGGCCTGCGGACCGTCGGCATCACCGGCTCCTCCGGCAAGACCTCGACCAAGGACCTCCTCGGCCAGGTGCTCGCCTCGGTCGGCCCGACGGTCAGCCCGCCGGGCTCCTACAACAACGACATCGGGATGCCGCTCACCGTGCTCTCGGCCGACGAGGGCACCCGCTACCTCGTGCTCGAGATGGGCTCGCGGGGTGTCGGGCACATCGCCCGCCTGTGCCGCGTCGCGCGCCCCCAGGTCGGGGTCGTGCTGAACGTCGGCTCGGCGCACCTCGGCGAGTTCGGCTCGGCCGACGGCATCGCGCTGGCCAAGGGCGAGCTGGTCGAGTCGCTCCCCGAGGACGGCACCGCCGTCCTCAACGCCGACGACCCGCGGGTGATCGGCATGGCGCCGCGCACGCGGGCGCGGGTGCTGGCCACCGGCCGCGGGGAGGACGCCGACGTGCGGGCCACCGACGTCGCCCTGGACGACTCCGCCCGCCCCCGGTTCACGCTGGTGGCCGCGGGGGAGGCGCACCCCGTCGCGCTGCAGGTCGTCGGCGAGCACCAGGTGGCCAACGCGCTCTCCGCGGCCGGGGCGGCGCTGGCCGTCGGCCTGACCCCGGAGCAGGTCGCGGCCGGGCTGTCGGCCGCCGCTCCGCGCAGCCGCTGGCGGATGGAGGTCGCCCGCCGCGACGACGGCGTGACCGTCGTCAACGACGCGTACAACGCCAACCCGGAGTCGATGCGCGCCGCCCTGGCCGCGCTGGCCGGCCTGCCCGGCCAGCGCCGGATCGCGGTGCTCGGCGGCATGGCCGAGCTCGGTCCGGACGCCGCCGCCGAGCACGAGCGGCTGGGCCGGGACGCCGTCGCGGCGGGGGTCGACCTGGTCATCGCCGTGGGTGCCGATGCGGTAGGCATAGCGGAAGGCGCGACCGCCGCGGGGCGGCGCGCAGGAGAGGAGTCGGTGCACGTGCCGGACCGGGCCGCTGGCCTCGCGAAGCTGTCGGAGGTGCTGCGCCCCGGGGACGTCGTCCTCGTCAAGGCGAGCCGCTCCTACGGCCTGGAGCTGCTCGCGGCCGACCTGCTGGGCGGTGCCGCGCAGTGAGGAGCGTCCTCATCGCCGCGGCGGTCGGCCTGATCGTCTCCATCCTGACGACGCCGCTGGCCATCCGCGCGTTCCGGCGGCAGGGCCTGGGCCAGGAGATCCGCGACGACGGGCCCGAGAGCCACCTGTCGAAGAAGGGCACGCCCACCATGGGCGGCACCGTCATCGTCGGGGCCACGGTGCTGGGCTACGTCGTCGCGCACCTGGTCTTCGTGGGGCAGTCCGGCTGGGGCTTCACCGCCACCGGCCTGCTGCTGCTCTTCCTCATGGTCGGCATGGGCACCGTCGGCTTCCTCGACGACTACCTCAAGATCCGGCACCGGCGCAGCCTCGGCCTGAACAAGACCGCCAAGCTGGTGGGCCAGCTCGTCGTCGGCGTCACCTTCGCGGTGCTCGCGATCAACTTCCCGCACAACGGCGTCACGCCGGCGTCGACCGTCGTCTCCTACGTGCGCGACATCGCCCCCCTGACGCTGGGCCCGGTCGCGTTCGTGATCCTCGCCTACCTCTTCATCGCCGGGTTCTCCAACGCCGTGAACCTCACCGACGGGCTCGACGGCCTGGCGGCCGGCTCCTCGGCCATGGTGCTGGCCTCCTACGTGGTGATCTCGTTCTGGCAGTTCACCCACGACTGCGCCAACGAGCTGATCGACGGCTGCTACACCGTGCGCGACCCCCTGGACATCACGCTCATCGCCGCCGCCGGCATGGGCGCCTGCCTGGGCTTCCTGTGGTGGAACACCAGCCCGGCGCGGATCTTCATGGGCGACACCGGCTCGCTGGCGCTCGGCGGCCTGCTCTCCGGCCTGGCGATCGTCACCCGGACCGAGCTGCTGCTCGTGGTCCTGGGCGGCCTCTTCGTCGCGGTCACGCTGTCGGTGGTCATCCAGGTGGCGTTCTTCCGCGCCACCCGCAGGCGGGTCTTCCGCATGGCCCCGCTGCACCACCACTTCGAGCTGGCCGGCTGGACGGAGAGCACCGTCATCGTCCGGTTCTGGCTGGTCACCGGCATGGCGGTCGCCTTCGGGCTCGGCCTGTTCTACGCCGACTGGCTCAGCTTCGTGGGCCTGTGAGCGGGGACCTCGCCGGCCGCACCGTCCTCGTCGCCGGTCTCGGCGTCTCCGGGGTGGCCGCCGCCCGCGTGCTCCTCGACCAGGGCGCCCGTGTGCTGCTCACCGACGCCGCGCAGGTGCCGGCGGTCTCCGAGCTGACCGCGGCCGGGGCGACCTGGCTGGGGGCGGCCGACTCGGCGCCGGACGGCGTCGACCTGGTGGTCACCTCGCCCGGCTGGCGGCCGGACAACCCGCTGCTGGCCGACGCCGCCGCGCGCGGCATCGAGGTGGTCGGGGAGCCGGAGCTGGCGTGGCGCCTGCGCATCCCGGGCCCCGACGGCACCCCCGCGCCGTGGCTGGCGGTCACCGGCACGAACGGCAAGACGACGACGGTCACCATGCTGGAGGCGATCCTGCTGGCGGCCGGCCGGCGCGCGGTGGCCGCCGGCAACGTCGGCCGCCCGCTGGTCGAGGTGGTCACCGCGCGCGCGGACGACGGCACCCCGGCCTACGACGCCATCGCCGTCGAGCTCTCCAGCTTCCAGCTGCACTGGTCCTCGTCCCTGGCCCCCGCCGCCGCCGCGGTCCTCAACGTCGCCGACGACCACACCGACTGGCACGGCTCCTTCGCCGCCTACCGCGACGCGAAGGCGCGCATCCTCGAGCGGGCGCCGGTCGCGGTGGCCGACGCCGGTGACCCGGTGGCGGCGCGGCTGGTCTCGGGGCACGCCCGGCCGGTCACCGTCACCCTCGGCGAGCCGGCGCCCGGGCAGCTCGGCGTCCGCGCCGGCGTCCTGGTGGACCGGGCGTTCGCCGGCGACCCGGCGGGCGAGGTGCTGATGGAGCGCACCGACCTGCCGGTGCCGGGCCCGCACAACACCGTCAACGCCCTGGCCGCCGCCGCCCTGGCGCTCTCCGTCGGCGTGCCGGCCGACGCGGTGGCGCGGGGCCTCGGGGGCTTCCAGGGCGGGGCGCACCGCAACGTCCTGGTCGCCACCGTCGACGGCGTGGACTACGTCGACGACAGCAAGGCCACGAACCCGCACGCGGCCGGCGCCTCGCTCGCCGCCTACCCGCGGGTGGTGTGGATCGCCGGCGGGCTGCTCAAGGGTGCAGACGTCGACCCGCTCGTCGCCGCCGTCGCGCCCCGCCTGGCCGGCGTCGTCCTCCTCGGCCGGGACCGCGCCGAGATCGCCCGCTCCCTGGCGCGACACGCACCCTCGGTCCCGGTCGTCGAGATCGCCAGCGGCGACGATGGCCGGATGGACACGAGCCGGCCCGACGCCGCGACGACGATGACCCGCGTCGTCGCCGCCGCCGCCGAGCTGGCCCGCCCCGGTGACACGGTGCTGCTCGCGCCCGCGGCGGCGTCGATGGACGTCTTCCGCGACTACGGTCACCGCGGCCAGGCCTTCGCCGACGCGGTGCGGGCCCTGGGCTGACCCGATGACGTGGGGAACGCGATGACCAGCACCGAGACCCGACCCCGGACGGCGCGCGCCGACCGGGAGCGCACCGGCTCGCGCCCGACGGGGGGCCGGCGGCCCGCACGCCGCCGGGTCGGCCCCGCCTGGCTCGACGGCCCGATGACGAGCTGCCACCTGGTGCTCGGCTCGGCCGGCCTGCTGCTGCTCATCGGGCTGGTCATGGTCTTCTCGGCGTCGGCGATCGAGGCGGCGCTGGACGACCAGCCGGCCTGGGCGCCGGGCGTGAAGCAGCTGGTCCTGGCGTGCATCGGCCTCGGCGCGCTGGTGGTCGGCATGCGGCTGCCCGTCGGCCTGGTCCGGCGGCACGCCCCCAAGGCGCTGGTCGTCGTCTTCGCCCTGCTGCTGCTCGTGCTGATCCCGGGGATCGGCCTGGAGCGCAACGGCGCCCGCCAGTGGATCCCGCTCGGCGTCACCGACTTCCAGCCCTCCGAGCTGGGCAAGCTGGTCTTCGCCCTCTGGGGCGCGCACATGCTGGCGCTGCGCGAGCGGTACATGACCACGCGGGCGCTGCTGGTCCCCGTGCTGCCGGTGTTCGGGGTGCTCGCCCTGCTGCTGATCGCCGAGCCCGACTTCGGCGGCGTGGTGAGCCTCGGCCTGGTCCTGGTCGGCCTGCTGTGGGCCGGCGGGCTGCCGCTGCGCTGGTTCGGCGCCTTCGCCGCGGCCGGCGCGGTCCTGCTCGCGCTGATGGTGCTCGTCGCGCCGTACCGCATGGAGCGGGTGACGGCCTTCATGGACCCGTTCGCCGACCCCACCAACACCGGATTCCAGGCGATCCGCGGCTTCTACGCGCTGGCCAGCGGCGGGCTCTGGGGCGTGGGCCTGGGCAACAGCAAGATGAAGTGGAACATCCTCCCGGAGGCGGAGTCCGACTACATCTTCGCGATCATCGGAGAGGAGCTGGGCTTCCTCGGCTGCCTGGTGGTCGTCACCCTGTACGGCGTGCTCGCCTACGCCGGCTTCCGGATCGCCCGCCGCTCGGCCGACCGGTTCGTCCAGCTGGCCAGCGTCGCCATCACCGTGTGGCTCATCGGCCAGGCCACCATGAACATGGGCTACGTGGTGGGCATGCTCCCGGTGACCGGCGTGACGCTGCCGCTGATCTCGGCCGGCGGCACCTCGCTGATCCTGACCCTGTTCATCGTGGGCCTGCTGGCCCGCTTCGCCTGCTCCGAGCCGGCCGCCGTGGAGCACCTCCGCGCCGCGGACCGCAGCCGTCTGGCGCGGCTGCTCCTGCCGGCCCCCGCGAGCGCCGTGGAGCCGGCCCGCCCTCGCCGCTTCCCGGACGAGCCGGCCGGCCCTCCGCCCGCCACCGGCGCCGCCCGCACCCTGCTGCACAGCCGGGGGACCTCGGCCCGCCGGTCCCCGGCCCGCACGGAGCCGGCGCGCCGCGGCGCCCCCGCCCGGGGGTCGGGCGCCACCACGCGCGGCGGGGCGCCGGCCCGCCGCGACCCCGCGCCGCGCCGTCGTCCCGGCGGTGACCGGTGAGCGGCCCCCGGTCGGTCGTCCTCGCCGGCGGCGGCACCGGCGGGCACATCGAGCCGATGCTCTCCCTGGCCGACGCGCTGCGCCGCCGGGGCGGCCCGGACCTCCGGATCACCTGCCTGGGCACCGCCCGCGGCATGGAGACCCGGCTGGTCCCCGCCCGCGGGTACGACCTGCGGCTGATCCCGCCGGTGCCACTGCCGCGCAAGCCGACGCCGGACCTGCTCCGCGTCCCCGGCCGGGTGCGCCGCTCGGTGGCCGAGACGCGGGCGGTCCTGGACGAGGTGGCTGCCGACGTCGTGGTCGGCTTCGGCGGCTACGTCGCGCTGCCGGCCTACCTCGCCGCTCGCCGGGCGAAGGTCCCCGTCGTCGTGCACGAGCAGAACGCGCTGCCCGGGCTGGCCAACCGCATCGGGGCGCGCATCGCCGCCCGCGTTGCGGTGACCTCGCCGGGCACGCCGCTGCACCGCGGTGAGCACGTGGGCATGCCGCTGCGCCGCAGCATCTCCACGCTCGACCGGGCGGCGCTGCGGGCGGAGGCCCGGAGGACCTTCGGCCTGGACGACGACCGCCCGACGCTGCTGGTCTTCGGTGGCTCGCAGGGCGCCCAGTCGCTCAACCGGGCCGCCGTCGCCGCCGCCGACTCGCTCACCGACGCCGGGGTGCAGGTGCTGCACGCCCGCGGCCCGAAGAACACCGGCGTCGTGGTGCCCGAGCGCCCGGCCGGCCGCGCGCCCTACGTCGTCGTCGACTACCTGGACCGGATGGACCTCGCCTACGCCGCGGCCGACCTGGCGCTGTGCCGCTCGGGCGCGGTCACCGTGGCCGAGCTCTCCGCGGTGGGCCTGCCCGCCGCGTTCGTCCCGCTGCCGATCGGCAACGGCGAGCAGCGGCGCAACGCGCTGCCGGTGATCGAGGCCGGGGGAGGGCTCCTGGTCGAGGACGCCGACCTCTCGCCGGAGTGGGTCGCCTCGACGCTCCTGCCGCTGCTGACCGACCCGGCAGCCCTGGGCTCCCTGGCCCGCCACGCCGCCGCGGCCGGGGTGCCCGACGCCGACGAGCGGCTGGCCGACATCGTCTGCGAGGTGGGGAGCGCATGAGCGCGTCCGACGTGGCCGCCTGGAGCGGCCCGGTGCCGTCACAGCCCGAGCTGGGCGCGGTGCACTTCATCGGCATCGGCGGGGCCGGCATGAGCGGGATCGCCCGGATCCTGCTGTCCCGCGGGGTGCGGGTCTCCGGCAGCGACCGCCGGGACAGCCCCACCCTGCTGGCGCTGCGGGCCCTGGGCGCCCGGGTCGAGCTCGGCCACGCGGGGGAGAACGTCGGCGACGCCGACACCGTCGTGGTCTCCACCGCGATCCGCCCGGACAACCCGGAGCTCGTGGCCGCCCGCGAGCGGGGGCTGCGCGTCCTCCCGCGCGCGGTGGCGCTGGCCGCGGTGATGGCCGGGCGGCGCAGCATCGCCGTCGCCGGCACCCACGGCAAGACCTCCACCACCTCGATGCTGACCGTGGCGGTGCAGGCCTGCGGGGTCGACCCCTCCTTCGCCATCGGCGGGACGCTCAACGAGTCGGGCAGCAACGCGCACGCCGGCGAGGGCGACGTCTTCGTGGCCGAGGCCGACGAGAGCGACCGCTCCTTCCTGCTGCTGGCGCCCTTCGGCGGGATCGTCACCAACGTCGAGGCCGACCACCTGGACAACTACGGCGACCTCGCGGCCGTCGAGGCCGCCTTCGACCGCTTCCTCCAGACGGTCGACCCCGCCGGGTTCGTCGTGCTCTGCCTCGACGACCCGGGCGCGGCGCGGCTGCGCACGGTGCCGACGCCCGCGCGCGTGCGGACCTACGGGACGGCGGAGGACGCCGACCTACGGCTCACCGGCCTGCAGGTGGCGGCCGACGGGACCAGCTACACCGCGGTGCTCGACGGCGCCGAGCTCGGCCGGGTGCGCATCCAGGTGCCGGGCGAGCACATGGCCCGGAACAGCGCCGCCGCGCTGCTCGCGGGGCTCGAGCTGGGGCTGCCGGCCGACGCCCTGATCGACGGCCTCGGCCGGTTCGGCGGGGTGCACCGCCGCTTCGAGCTCAAGGGCGTCGCCGGCGGCGTCCGGGTCTACGACGACTACGCCCACCACCCGACCGAGGTCGCCGCCCAGCTGCGGGCCGCGCGCGCGGTGGCGGGGGAGGGGCGCCTGGTCGTCGCCTTCCAGCCGCACCTCTACAGCCGGACGCAGGAGTTCGCGCAGGCGTTCGGGGCCGCCCTGGGCCTGGCCGACGAGGTCGTGGTCATGGACGTGTACGGCGCCCGTGAGGACCCGGTGCCCGGCGTGACCGGCGCGATGGTCGCCGACGCGGTCCCCCTCCCGGCCGACCGGGTGCTGTTCGAGCCGTCCTGGTCGGCGGCCGGGCCGGCACTGGCCGCGCGGGCCCGTCCCGGCGACCTGGTGATGACCATGGGCGCCGGGGACGTGTCGATGGTCGGTCCGGAGGTCCTCGACGCCCTCCGGGCCGCCGACGCGGCGCCCGGGGGCGACCGCTCGCCGGCGGAGGAGGACTCCGCGCCGGACGCCGGACGGTGAGCCGGGCCGGCAGAACCACCCGGGACCGCACCGGTGGCCGGGGCCGGGCCGCGGGGCGGCGCGGAGGTGTCACCTCGGCGTCCGGCCGGCGGCCGCCGTTGCGGCCCGCGCAGCGCCGGGCGCTCCAGGCGGCCAGCGCGGTGACCGTGCTCGCCGTCCTCGGCTGGCTGCTCTGGCTGGGGCCGGTGCTCGCGGTGCGGACGGTGCAGGTCGACGGGCTCGGCACGCTCAGCGCCGACCGGGTGCGGGAGGCCGCCCAGGTCCCCGACGGCGAGCCCCTGCTGCGGGTCGACGTCGCGGCGGTGGAGCGCCGGGTGGGGAAGCTGCCGCAGATCCGGTCGGTCCAGGCGGCGCGCGGCTGGCCGGACCGCATCGTGATCACCGTGTCGGAGCGGATCCCGGTGGCCGTGGTGGGGGAGCGCGGACGGCGGTCGCTGGTCGACGCCGACGGAGTGCTGTTCGACACCGTGACCGGCGAGCCGCCGCGCGGGGTGGTGCCTCTCGAGGTGGCCGAGCCCGGGACCGACGACCCGGCCACGCGCGCGGGCATCGCGGCGATCCGGGCGCTGCCGCGGGACCTGCGGGACGACGTGACCCGGGTGGCCGTCCCCGCCCCGGAGTCGATCGAGCTGACGATGACCGACGGCACGGTCGTGCGCTGGGGCAGCGCGGAGGAGTCCGCCACCAAGGGCCGCGTGGTCGTGGCCCTGCTGGACCGCATCGGTGACGGCCAGCTCGAGCCGGCCGGGCTCATCGACGTGAGCGCGCCCGACGCCGTCGTCCTCCGCTAGGCCCTGGCGCACGCCCCGGCGGGTCTCCGCCCGGGGCCGTAGCGCACCGTGGCGCCGCGCCTCCAGAGGGCTGCTGACCGGCCCGGCCACCGACACGCCGGTCGCTGCGACACGCCCGACACGCACCACGGTCCGCGATGTTTCTCGTCTTGCGCGTCCAGCCGCCCTCGACCACGGCATGAGACGTTTCGGGCGCGAGTCGTCACACCCAGTGGTGCGGTTGTGACCAGTGAGTCGTCAGCGATTGGTGCGATCCGTTCGCACCGACACGCCGAGCCGGACGGGGTGCTTGTGACCCCTCCGTGACCACACCTAGCTTTCTCCACGTCGACCGAGTTGACATAACTGTAAGGCTGAACTTGAGGATGAGGGTCCAGTTGGGGAGCGCCGCATGACACCTCCGCACAACTATCTAGCGGTCATCAAGGTCGTCGGCATCGGCGGCGGCGGGGTGAACGCGGTCAACCGCATGATCGAAGTCGGCCTCAAGGGGGTCGAGTTCATCGCGATCAACACCGACGCCCAGGCGCTGCTCATGAGCGACGCCGACGTGAAGCTCGACGTCGGCCGCGAGCTGACCCGCGGCCTCGGGGCGGGTGCGCAGCCCGACGTGGGCCGCCAGGCCGCCGAGGACCACCGCGAGGAGATCGAGGAGGTCCTCAAGGGGGCCGACATGGTCTTCGTGACCGCCGGCGAGGGTGGTGGCACCGGGACCGGTGGCGCGCCCGTCGTCGCGTCGATCGCGCGCAAGCTGGGAGCGCTGACCATCGGTGTCGTCACCCGCCCGTTCGCCTTCGAGGGCAAGCGGCGCGCGGTGCAGGCCGAGTCGGGCATCGACGAGCTGCGCAACGAGTGCGACACGCTCATCGTGATCCCGAACGACCGGCTGCTGCAGCTGGGCGACCGGAACGTGAGCGTCATGGACGCCTTCCGCACCGCCGACCAGGTGCTGCTGTCCGGTGTCCAGGGCATCACCGACCTGATCACCACGCCCGGCCTGATCAACCTGGACTTCGCCGACGTGAAGTCGGTCATGTCCGGTGCGGGCTCGGCGCTCATGGGCATCGGCAGCGCGCGCGGTGACAACCGCGCGCTGCTCGCCGCCGAGCAGGCGATCGCCAGCCCGCTGCTGGAGGCCTCCATGGAGGGCGCCCACGGCGTCCTGCTGTCGATCTCCGGTGGCTCGGACCTGGGCCTGTTCGAGATCAACGAGGCCGCCTCGCTGGTGTCCGACGCCGCGCACCCCGACGCCAACATCATCTTCGGCGCCGTCATCGACGACGCCCTGGGTGACGAGGTGCGGGTGACGGTCATCGCCGCCGGCTTCGACGGCGGGCGGCCGAACGTGCGCAAGGACGGCGCCACCCCCGGCACGGTCCCGGGTGGGGTGTCGGCCGGTGCCGCGTCCCCGTTCGCGACGCACCGCCGGTCGGTCGCGGCTCCGCCCGTGGCCACGACGCCGCCGCCCGCACCGGCCCCGGCCGCCGCGCCGCAGGCCGCCCAAGATC